>JAFTIR010000022.1 GCA_017456765.1 Clostridia bacterium
CTGCTCCTGCTTCTGAATGGAATTAAGATAATTTCTCGCATTTTCGTCAGTAAATTCAAAAATGCAGGTGTCATAGAGCTTTGACACTTCCTTTTCACCCGAAAGGACGTCGGTGCAGAGATAGCAGTCCTCTTTTTTGTCGGGTGTTTCGCTTGTGTGAAAAGCAGTAAATGTGGGCATTGACTGACTATTTCCTCCCTGCGTCTGAGGAACAGTACCCGTTTCAAGCTGACAAAGACCGTTTAAATGATTACTTTCGTGCTGTGCAAGCTGTGTGAAAAGATTTTTGAGCTGTGGGTCCGAAGCATTTGCAGAGTGCTTTGTGTACTTGTCGATGCAAAGCTGTTCCTGATCCTTTAAGTCCTTTAAAAGACTCATTTCTTTTTGTGTAAGAGTCATAAAAAATCACCTCGACAGTATTATTACCGTCGAGGTGAAATGCTATTCAGAATCGGTTAAATTTTCAGATTTCGGTTAAGATCTTGCGCTGAAGAGTAATCTGCCGTCTATCGTATAATATCTGAAGGATACAGCGGTGATTTCGGGACATTCATTTTGCAAAATACCGACATTGTTTTTTGCCAATTCTTCAACCGATGATTTGGTGTCCGCTACAGCTTGTTCCTGTTCTGCAGTCAACTCGTCAATCATTGTGTATATGTAAACAACTTCTGTTCCGTTTGCAACCAAAGTAACTCTTACACCCTGCGCTTCAAAGGTATCTGCCATTGATTCCATGAGTTCGTTTGCAGAATCAACATAAGCCTTTACTGCTTCGTTGGCATCGTCAGAGGCTTCAACCTCAACCTCGGCTTCAACAGCTTCTACGTCGTTTTCAACTTCTACGTCAGAAATATCTTTTGCCGAAAGTGCCTTTTTGGGTATCTTGAGTGAAATATCGCCATAATCTCTGTATGTAGCAGATGCTATACATTTGGAAATTTCAATATCAATTTCCGGCGCATCTGCACCCGACTGTTCCATCACAATATCCATAATCGATGACATGAGTGCATTCATCATTTCTGTCATATCGATGTTGCAGTATTCGGGAAGGAATGTTTCTTTGTCAACACCTAAAACCATTGTAAAGGGTTCAATGTCCGCAAATACTTTTTCAAAAAAGTTTTCCGGAAGACCTGCTTCCTCAAGGTCGCCAAACAGACTGTCCATGTTCATTTTTTCCATGAATTCAAGGAAATCAATGTCAACAACACCGCTGAGTTCATAGCAATCAACACCGTCATTTTCCTTTTCGGTAACTTCCATGTCCTTCATGTATTCGGTGTACATGCTCATGTCCATCTGCATTGTTCCGGACTTATACATTTCTGCAAGCTCTTCATTAAGCTCCTGCTTTGTCCATGTTCCGTCAGTATATGTATACTGCATCATGGGGTCTGAATCTAAGTCAATGTATGAATCCATTTCCATACTCTGACCGAGAAGTGCCACATCCATTTTCATGCTTGTATGTACAACATCGTCTGCCATTTCGCATATCATGTCCATTGTCATATCGACATCTTCGTCCATAGCCGACATCTGCAAGTCGAGTGTCATGTCCATACCGTAGCTATCAATGGAGTTTGATGCCTCGACTGTTTTTTTGATGATGTCTTTTGCTGAAAGTTCATCTTTGTCATTTTTATCTTCGTCTCTTTCTTCATCCTCTGTCTGCTCATCGCGCTCGTCGTCAGATGAATATTCTTCGTTGCATGAAACAAAGCATGTGAGAATGAAGAATATGCTGAGTAAAATTGCTAATAATTTTTTCATTTGCGTTTCCTCCTAAAGTTGATAATAAATTATACCATATTTGTTGAAGTCTGTCTATACTTTTTTTACCGGTTTATATTATTTTTATCTTAGCTCAATGCTTTCATCATCCTTGCCTTTTTCAATCTTTCTGATGATAACGTCGTAGCTGTAAGAGGGATTTACCTCAATTGTCACCTTGTCACCGATTTTCTTGCCGAGAAGAGCTTTACCCGCAGGGGATTCGTTACTGATTCTGCCCTCAAAGATTTCGGCGCGCATTGTTGTTACAATCATGTACTCTTCTTCGCAGTCGTCCTCCTCTACGTAAACCGTAACCTTGTCAAAGAGTCCGACCGTGTTCTCGTCCCCCTCAATTTTGACAATGACTGCCGTGTTTATCATGTTGTTAAGAAAACGGATTCGCCTTTCATTTGCGTTCTTTTCCTGCTTTGCGATTTTGTATTCGGCGTTTTCCGAAAGGTCGCCGAACGCCCTTGTTCTTACCACTTCTTTTAAAAGTTCGTGACGAAGTACGCAGGTGCGGTATTCGATTTCTTCCTTCATTTTCTTTATGTCAACTTCTGTAAGCTCGTTGTGCATCTGAATGTCCTCCACATAGTTTGAATTCTTTAATAATTATATCCGAAGATACATTTTTTGTCAACAAAATGACACATCTCTTGACATTTCTCGAAAAAGTGATATTATATTTATTGGCAATTTTGCAAAAAGGAGGAGAGAAAATGAGACATGTCATAAGATTTATTAAAAGAAACACGGTTTTTGCCATTGCACTTCTTGCGATGATAGTTACCATGTTTTTTGTGCCTGTTGACAGAGAATATCTCGGTTATTTTGATTTCAAGACTCTTACCTGCCTTTTCTGCGTGCTTGCGGTTGTGTGTGCACTTAAAAACGTCAACTTCTTTTATATACTTGCAAAAAAGATTGTAAAGCAGTTCGGAAACTTACGAATGTGCGTTATTGCACTTGTGTACATAACCTTTATAGGTTCAATGCTCATTGCCAATGATATGGCACTTCTGACTTTCCTTCCTCTCGGCTACTTTGTCCTTGATACGACGGGGAAGAAGGAATATATGGCATTTACCTTTATTATGCAGAATATTGCCGCAAACCTAGGCGGAATGCTGACTCCTTTCGGTAATCCCCAGAACCTTTACCTGTATACAAAATTCAGCATTCCCACACTTGAATTTATGCAGATAATGCTTCTTCCATTCGTAATTTCAATTGTAATGATAACGGCTTGCTGTATAATATTTGTAAAGAGTGAAAAACTTGAGATTGACGGCGGAAAAGACGTGCTTGAACCTAAGAGAACAGCTCTTTATCTCGTGCTTTTTGTGCTGTCGATAGCAATTGTGTTCAGGGGTATTCCATACTGGATAGGACTTGTAATCATACCCGTCGTTCTTATTTTCGTGGACAGAAAAGCACTTAAGATGGTCGACTATCCGCTTCTTGGTACATTTGCGGCATTCTTTGTGTTTTCAAGTAATATGGCAAGAATTGAACCCGTGAGAAATCTTCTTTCCGCTCTTCTTGAAAAGAGCACTCTCATATTCTCGACTCTCTCATGTCAGTTTATAAGTAATGTTCCCTCGGCAATTCTTCTTTCCCAGTTTACCGAAAACTATAAAGAGCTTCTTGTGGGCGTAAACATTGGCGGAACGGGAACCTTTATTGCATCCCTTGCAAGCCTTATAACGCTTCGCGAATATATGCTGCGAGACTTCGAGGGCATAAAGAGATACAGTAAAATGTTCTGTGCTTTTAACTTCGGTTTTCTTGCGGTTCTTCTTACCGTAATGTATTTTGCAATATAATTTAAGAGTACCCTTTCGGGTACTCTTTTTGTATTAACCTATAAATTCACGAAGCAGAGAATCCTTTGGCACAAGCTCTGTTGGAATTTCACCTTCATGTAAGTCAAGATACTTTTGAACCGCTTTTGCCCCTTCATAGAAAATGCTGTCTTTTCCGATTTCATTGAGTAGCTTCTCTGCGAATGGCTTCAACACTTCTGTTTCGTATGAATGATAAGTGTTGACCGAGAAGTCAGCCTGCGAGGAGAAAGGATAGATGTACTTTTCTTCTCCTGCCACAACCTTGCTCCATAGAGTAAATGTGAGGTGTGCGTCGGCGTTACGGAAATTCCTGTCTCTGACAAGACGTCGGATAAGCCGTTCAAATTTGTTGTTCTCATGCTCGTCGTGACAGTCAAGGAAAACTCGCCGTATTTTGCTCTTTTCAACAAAATTCTCGTATATTTCGGGGTTGAGGGCGTGAAGTCCCTCGATAATAGCAATCTCGTCTTTTCCGAGAGTTATTGTGCTTCTTATACCGTTTCTGTATGTCTTTTCAAAGTCGAATAGAGGAATGTCAACAGTCTTTCCGAGGGAGAGGTCGTGGAGAGAGCTGTGAAGAAGGTCAAGGTCAATGCTGTCAAGAGCCTCAAAGTCCTTGTCTGCAACGGTTTCGCCTGGTAAAAACTCTACGTCCTTGTAAAAGTCGTCAATGGAAATTGTGTGTGACTTGATTCCGGCATATTCCCGGACATATCTTGAAATTGTAGCAGATGTAGTAGTCTTTCCCGAGCAACTCGGCCCTGCCACAAGAATAAGCCTTACATCCCTGTTTTCCATGATGTCCCTTGCAATTTTTTCTATTTCTTTTTTGTAGGCATTTTCTGCTTTCTCAATTTTCCTTGTTACCTTTGTCATGTGAATCATGCCCCCTTGATTTAAGGTTGTACCTGTCGCTTCGTTTGAAGTTTATAAATTTCAACTTTGTTTTTGTGAGTGCCTCGCTGTTTTTTTCTGGAAAGTTTTTGTATAGTCTTATAAAACCTTTTTGATTTAGCTTTATAACTGTGGTTGTAATTATCGGAAATATGATAATTCCGAGGAATCCCATAAATTTGAGTCCTGCAAATATGCTTATAAGAGACAGGAGTGGAGAAAGACCCGCACCTGCACCTATGATTTTTGGCTGTGCTACCTGGCGAAACAGCGTAATTACTGCATAAAGAACAATAAGACCGATTGCCGTGACCGTGTCGCCAAGAATAAAGCATATTGCCGCCCAAGGTACTAATACCGTACCTGTGCCGAGTATCGGCAAAAGGTCAACAATGCTGATTATTGCCGCGAGTAGAAGAGAGTAGTCTATGCCAATTATCAGAAATCCTATAAGAAGCTGCAGGAATGTTATGAAAGTCAGAAGAAAATAAGATTTGAAAAGCTCCTTTGCAGTTGAGAAAATCACGTTTTTTGTTTCGTCAAAGGTGTCAAGTACCTTTTCGGGAAGCTGCATTATAAGAAAACGGCATATTTTTTCGTAGTCACAGCTGAAATAAAATATTGATATGAACATGAAGCAGATAAAAATAACAGCCGACGGAAAAAATGATATGAATTTCATTATATATGAAATAACCGAAGGTAGGGCGGAAGTTGAAATTGCCGATAGGATTTTGTCTAAATTACCAAAGGCATCATACGCTTTCTCTGCCACGACAGAAAGAAGCGGAGTTGAAGCAATGCTGCTAAAAAAAACATCCGCTTTGTCCCATAGCTTTTCAAAAAAGTCGGTGACCGAGGTGTCAGAAATACTTGTTGTGAGAGAATTAAGCTCCTTTAATAATCCGAATGTTATTCCGTAAAGAATAAGTGACAGAATAAGAACGAGAAGCACTGTAAAAGCTAATGATGCAAACTTTTTTGAGTGACAGCTGTCCTCAATCCGAAGAATAAGCTTTCGCGACATTGCCACAATTATAAATGCCGCAATAAATGGAAGAAGCGGACCTAATAGGTATTTTATGAAAATATATACCAAAAGGATAATGATTGCATAATAAACGGTGTTTACAATAAAGGCTATCCTTTTTTCATTCAGACTCACAATATTCTCCTTCCACATCCTACTATACACTCATTTTCGCATTTATTCAATATTATTTTTTGTATAATTGCTGAAAAATGTAAAAATAGGTGAAAATTTACTTGATTTCCTTGATAAAATGTGCTACAATAACATTAACTATCCGAAAGTGGATATATATAGTATCTATTATATTCAGAAATAGCAAGGATACTCATAAAGGAGACTCAAAATGATAAATATTGCGATTATGGGCTTTGGTGTAGTAGGCTCAGGTGTTGCCGAAACAATAAGACTCAATAATGAAGCCTTTTCAAAGAGACTTGAGGGCGTAGAGCTAAATGTAAAATATATTCTCGACCTTCGTGAATTTCCCGAGCATCCCCTCGGAGACAGAGTAGTTCATGAGATTACTCCAATCCTCGAGGATAAGGATGTTACAATAGTTGTTGAAACAATGGGAGGAACTGTTCCTGCCTATGACTTTTCAAAGAGAGCACTTCTTAGCGGCAAGAGCGTTGTTACTTCCAATAAAGAGGTTGTTGCAAAGCACGGTGCCGAGCTTCAGAGAATTGCAAGAGAAAACGGTGTCAGCTACCTTTTTGAAGCATCTGTCGGCGGCGGTATTCCGATTATTCGTCCCATGTGGCAGTGCCTTGCATCCAATCAGGTTGAGTCTGTTACGGGCATTTTAAACGGTACATGTAACTATATTCTCACCAAAATGGAAAGAGATAAAGAAGATTTCGAGACGGCACTTAAGCAGGCACAGGAGCTTGGATATGCCGAAAAGAATCCTGCGGCAGACGTTGAGGGACATGATACTTGCAGAAAAATAAGTATTCTCGCTTCTTTAGCTTACGGTAAGACTGTTTCAAATGAAGATGTTCTCTGCGATGGTATCACAAAAATTACCTACGAGGACCTTCTTTACGCAAGAAATAACGGCTATAGTGTAAAACTTTTGGGTAGAGCCAAGAAAGATGCACGTGACGGTAAGGTTTACGTTCTCACTGCTCCCCATTTTGTTCCCGAAACAAATGCTCTTGCAGGTGTAAATGATGTTTATAATGGCATTTCTGTTGTGGGTAATGTTGTCGGAGACGTTCTCTTCTGCGGAAGAGGGGCGGGAAGTATGCCTACGGCAAGTGCGGTTATGGCAGACGTTCTTGATGTTGTCCGTGACTGTAAAAAGTTTATCGGCTGGGATGAAGAAAAGGCAGATTTCCTTGGTGATGTAAATAAGAATGTTACAGCATCTTATATCAGAACAAAGGCAAGTAAACAGGCTGTGCTTTCGGCATTCGGAAATGTAAATGTAACCGAAATGGCAGGCTGGAATGTGTTCATGACAGATGAAATGAGTGACATGGACCTTGCAGTCAAGATAAAATCACTTGGCGAAGAAACAGTCAGAATAAGAATAATGAAATAAACAAAGAAGCGTTCCCTCACGGGAACGCTTTTCATATTTTCGGAATTTGGATTTCTCTGAATTTTTCAGGAGTTTTGAACGAATTATATATATTTTTGGCTATCAACCCTTGTAATGCACCTGTAATACGCTTCGCGATTTCAAGATCTTCAGGCCCTTTCATATTTTCCTTCAGTTTATATGCCCAGTACAAGCCATTTAATAGCAAATCTATACGCTTATCTTCAGGATATTCATACTGAATAACTATTATATGAATACAGACATCTTTCATAAAATCTTTGTAACCGAAATGTGCGCCAAAGAGATACCACGAAAGAGCCTTTTCTGACATATCCTTTTTGTCGTAATAATCACACATGAATCTTATGGCATCATGATCGCCTGTAACGGCTTTTTTGTACACCTTTGATATTTTAGGTTCCTTATCTTTTATAAATTCAATCATCATGAAAACACCTTCATAAATAAAAAAGTGCGACACAGGGTCGCACCGAAAAAGTACTGCCCATAATGTCGCCAAACATCTTCACAACTCGCCGTCAAAGGGAGAAAGAAGGGGCAATACCTTTTACCAAGGTATTGTTCCTCCTTTGACAGCTATCATTCAATTGTGAAAATGTTTGGCAACTCCTATTATACAGTTTTTTCATTTGTTTGTCAATATGAAAGCTGTTCTTTTCTCCCGAAACAAAAAAACGGAATTTTTCGCTTATGTGTCGAAATTCAGAGACACCGTCTGCGGATGTGGTTTTCCGTTACTTTTCACTCAGGAAAAGTAACCAAAACCGGCGGCGAGTCGCCGCTGACAATACGTCATTTTGGCGGCATACAGAAAACCGCCAAAATGACAAATGTGCTGTCGGGCTTTCCCGACCCGTGGAGGCTCACCCTCAACAGAGTATTTTCAAAATCTCCGAGTTTTTTCCACTAATAAATGTGGTTTACCTCGCTTTGCGAGGCTATAGCCTGCCGTAGGCAGGCAAATGCACGTGGAGTAGTGAGAATATATCTAAAACCTTTCTCAAATCCTGCGTAGAGAATTAAAAAAGAGCCGCCACGGCTCGTGTCGAATGTTACGGAGCGAAGCGTAGTTTTCGACACATGAGTGGAGCGTTTTTGCTTTCTTTTGTCGCTTGGTAAAAGGAAGTCGGCACCGCAGTGCCGAGACTCTCCCTGTAGTGACGGACAACCGCGGTTCGCAAACCGCGGAATCCCCATATCACCAACACAAAAAGACGATGGACAATCCATCGTCTTTTCTTGTGTTAATTGAGTTTTGCCATAGTAAAGCTAAAGTCTTACTTAAACTTTCTCTTGCGAGCAGCTTCGGACTTCTTCTTACGCTTTACGCTGGGCTTTTCGTAATGCTCTCTCTTGCGGAGTTCTGTGAGTACACCGCTTCTTGCACACTGTCTCTTAAATCTTCTGAGTGCACTGTCAAGAGATTCATTATCCTTGATTTTAATTTCTGCCATTTATTTCCCCTCCCTCCGCTTTTGGCAAAAGGAATTTTTATTATACCTTTAACTGTACTTTAATATTATACAAAATAAAAAGTATAAAGTCAATAGTTATGCAAATAATTTTGTGAACTTTAAGTTAATTTATTTCACAACTATGTTAATAAGCCTGCCGGGAACAACAATTTCCTTGACAATTGTCTTGCCTTCGATAAGCTTTGCAAATCTTTCGTCGCTCTTTACAGCAGAGAGCATTGTATCCTTGTCGGCATCTGCCGCAAAACTCATTGTACCCTTGAGCTTTCCGCAAATCTGAACAGCAATTTCAATAGTTGAATCAACTGTCTTGCTTTCGTCATATTCGGGCCACTCTGCAAGTGAGCAGAAGCCGTCCTTGTGGAGAACTTCACTCCACACTTCCTCTGCAAGGTGAGGTGCAAAGGGGCAGAGAAGACGGGTAAATGTGCCCAGCTCGTCCATTGTAAGTGTACCTGCATCGTATACTTCGTTTATAAGTGCCATCATTGCCGCAATCGCAGTGTTAGCCTTGAGGTTATCAATGTCCTCGGTTACCTTCTTGATTGTCTTGTGGAAGGAGCTTTCGAGTTTTTCTGTAACTCCGCTTCCCTGTGCAAGGTCGCACATAGCCGCGAATCTGTCAAGGAATCTCTTACAGCCCTTGATACCCTGGCTTGACCAGGGAGCCGCCTTTTCAAAGTCACCGATGAACATTTCGTAAAGACGCATTGTGTCAGCACCGTATTCGTTTATGATGTCATCGGGGTTTACTACGTTGCCTCTTGACTTTGACATCTTTTCGCCGTTTTCACCGAGTATCATGCCGTGAGATGTTCTCTTTGCATAGGGCTCGGGATTGGAAAGGATACCCTCATCATAGAGGAACTTTGACCAGAATCTTGAATAGAGAAGGTGAAGTGTTGTATGCTCCATACCGCCGTTGTACCAGTCAACGGGCATCCAGTAGTCGAGAGCTTCCTTGGAAGCAAGCGCATCTGGGTTTGAAGCGTCGCAGTATCTGAGGAAATACCAGGAAGAGCCTGCCCACTGAGGCATTGTATCTGTTTCTCTCTGTGCCTTGCCTCCGCAGCAGGGACAGGTTGTGTTTACCCATTCGTCAAGGGAAGCAAGAGGGCTCTCTCCGTCAGCACCGGGCTCGTACGAGGGAACTTCGGGAAGTGTGAGAGGAAGATTTTCTTCGGGGATTGCAACCCAGCCGCACTTTTCGCAGTTTACAAGAGGAATGGGTTCGCCCCAGTATCTCTGACGGGAGAATACCCAGTCACGGAGCTTGTAGTTTACCTTCTTGTGACCCTTGTTCTTTTCTGTGAGGAATTCTGTTATCTTAACCTTGGCATCTGCTACTTCAAGACCGTTAAGAAAATCGGAATTGCACATGATGCCTGTTGCAACATCCGTAAATGCTTCTTCCTGTACATTTCCGCCTGCAACAACCTCGATAATGGGAAGATTGAATTTCTTTGCAAAATCCCAGTCACGTGTATCGTGTGCAGGTACCGCCATAATAGCACCTGTACCGTAGGTGATGAGTACATAGTCGGAAATGAATATGGGGATTTCCTTTCCGTTTACGGGGTTGTAAGCTCTTACACCCTTTATTTCAACGCCTGTCTTTTCCTTCTTGTCGGCAAGCTCTGTTCTTTCAAAGTCGCTCTTTTTGGATGCTTCAACTTGATAAGCCTTAACCTCATCCATATTGGAAATCTTATCTGCCCACTTTTCGATTATGGGATGCTCTGGCGAGATAACCATGTAGGTAGCACCGAAAAGTGTGTCGGGACGAGTTGTGTAAACTGTGAGAATGTCGCCTGCGGTTGTGTCAAAGTCAACCTCAGCACCCTCACTTCTGCCTATCCAGTTTGTCTGCTGAACCTTAACTCTGTCGATAAAGTCAACGAGCTGAAGGTCGTCAATAAGTCTCTGTGCGTAAGCAGTAATCTTGAGCATCCACTGGCTCTTTTCGCGTCTTACAACTTCGCTGCCGCATCTTTCGCAAACGCCGTTAACTACTTCTTCGTTTGCAAGTACGCACTTACAGCTTGTACACCAGTTAACAGCCATCTTTGACTTGTAAGCAAGACCCTTCTTAAAGAGCTGGAGGAAAATCCACTGAGTCCACTTGTAGTAGCCTTCGTCTGTTGTGTTGATTTCTCTTGACCAGTCAAAACTGAGACCTAACGACATAAGCTGGCTCTTGAATCTTGCAACGTTGTTTTCGGTTACAATTCTGGGGTGAATTTTATTCTTGATTGCAAAGTTTTCGGTAGGAAGACCGAAAGCATCCCAGCCCATAGGGTAGAGAACATTGTAGCCCTGCATTCTCTTCTTTCTTGAAACAACGTCAAGAGCAGTGTAAGAACGGGGATGTCCTACATGAAGACCCTGACCCGAGGGGTAGGGAAATTCAACAAGAGCGTAAAATTTAGGAAGAGTGTAATCATTTTTTGCATGGAAAGCACCCTTTTCTTCCCATGCCTTTTGCCATTTGCCTTCAATGGCGCGGAAATCGTACTTCATCTTAAACAGTCCTTTTATATAAAATGTTTTGTAAACTAATGTTAGTCTTCTGTAGCTTCAAAGGGAATTTCTTGACCGTCAGCCCATAATTTTTCGAGATTGTAGAAATCTCTTGACTGGGGATTGAACACGTGGACAAGCACGCTGTCGTAGTCAAGAAGCACCCATGTACCCTGACCTCTGCCTTCAATCTTTGCCGGTTTTATACCCTCAAGACCCAATTTGTATTCTACTTCGTCTGCAAGAGCATTTACCTGCGTTCTTGATGTTCCCGCTGCAATTACAAAGTAGTCAGCAATAATTGTCTGCTCGTTTACATACAGAATTTTAATATCTCTTGCCTTTTTTTCGTCGAGTGCCTTAGCAGCCTTCAAAGCAATTTCTTTTGCTTTTTCTTCATTGTGAAGTGTGCCCATTATATCTTTCCTTTCGTTTTATGCTGCCATATCTAAAAGAAGCTGATAGTTGTCATCAAGCTGTGCCGAAGAAGCATTTACGTCTGTTTCCGGTTGCTTTTTATCTTCTTGTACAGGCTCGGAGGCAGGCTTTTCATTATCTTCTTCAGAATCTTCATTTATATCGCTTTTGTTATCCGAATCTTCTTTTTCTGATGTGTTCTTATCTTCATCTGAGCTGTTTTTGCTGTCATCGACATCATCGTTACCCTTTGAATCTTCTTCGTCAGCGTCTTTTTTGTCTGTTACTTCTTCGGTATCATCCTTGTTGTTTTCATCATTGTCTTCTTTATCATCTTTGTCATTGTCTTCTTCATCTTTATTATCTTCTTTGTCCTTCTCATCCGAAACCTCGTCAGAGTCAGAGGCTTCCTCGGAAGCGTCAACAGAAGCCGGACGGTAGATGCTTTCACTGTCAATAATTCTGAAGTCTGCATCAAGCAGGGATGCATCAAAAACATTGAAGTTGTGATTAACGAGTTCTATTGTTTTGTCCCTGTCAGTAATGAAGTATGATGCTTCACCAATGTATTCACCGACACCTGGAAGAGTGTGTATATGAATATCTTTTCCAAGGTCCATTGTAAGAACTTTGTTGGCAAATCTTAACATATTGTTAAAGGAAACATCGGTGTAAAGATTTTCCTGGATTTCGGTTACAATATCATCAATCTTTGTCACAGTGGAGAAGGAGAGTAGCTTGTCAAGGAAAGCATCCATAAACAGCTTTTGAGCATCAAGTCTTGCCACGTCTCCGCCGGGATATCCGCGGAATCTTACGAACTGCTCTGCTTTCTTGCCGTTGAGATGCTGCTGACCTTTTTTGAGGTGAATGTAAAGATCCTGGAATTCATCCTCGTAGTCCATATCCTGAGGAACATACAAGTCAACACCATCAATTGCATCAACAACACCCCTGAAGCCCTTGATGTTTACCTGGGCATGATAGTCAATCGGAATACCGAAATCGTAGTAAATCAGATTTTTCAGATAGGTTATACCAAAGTCGCGATGTATCTCGTTTTTGAGTTGCTCTTTCTGAGTGTTGTTGGAAGCCTTTGCGTAGTCTTTAACTTTTTTTGCATCAGCATCAATGAAGACATATTCTTTCTTCTCTAAGATTTTTTCAATTTCAGCGTCGCTTTTTCCTTCAACGGCATCAAGCAACTCATTGATTTTATCTTTGGCAAGTTTTTTGCCCTTATAGTATATTTCATTGATTTTGATGGATGTATTTGCGGTTTTTGAAGAGAAATTCTCTGCCGAAAGAGCACCGTCTTTGGTAAAGTAAAGTTTGTCACCCGATATTTTTACATACGTGTCTCTTGGAATCTGGAGAATATCAACGCTCGGAGCTTTTTCATCATAACGTAATCTTGCAACCATTATAACGTCAGTAAGAGCGCCGCCTGCATCGGTAGCCGTAGCAAGGAAGGTATAATATTTTTTGCTGCCGTCGTCGGAGGTAAGACGATTTACTTCCTCACCCTCTGAGTTTAAAATTTTGTCTTTGCTGCTATCGGAATTGTCGGGAGGTGTACTGTTAACGGCTGCAAAATACATAAGTGCAACTATTGCAAATAAAACAATAATACCCACAAGAACACCCAGAGCAATAAGAAATCCTTTAAGAACGGCATTGCCGGAGGACTTCTTTTTTTCGTTTTTTTTGATTGTTTTATCCGATGAGCTTTTTCTTCTTGCCTTGTTTTTAAGGAAATCGTCTTCGGAAATACGCTTAGAATTATTGCTTTTCATTATTTTCACTCCTGTACGCTTCTTTGCAGTGCGTACTCTGCCAGTAAAAAATTTCTTGCCCTTATTGTTTGTGAGTCAATAGGCTTCTTTTCGCTTTCAAGATAAGAAAGTGTAGAGTCAAGACTCATTATTATTGTCATGTCAAGTGTTTTCAGCAAATCCGCACCGAGTTCCGCATTGGAGTAAAAATACTCTCTTGCCTTGATGCAGGACTCATGTGTTCTTGTTTCTTCGATGTAATCGGCAATGAATATTATCTTTTCAAATATATTCATGTCCTCTTTTCCTGTTGTGTGGCAGTATATTGCACCGAAAACCGTATCGTTTATGCAAAAGTCCTCTTTTGCAACATATGCTGCCGTTCTCGAATGAAGAACTGCAGTGTCGGAGCCGTCATTTTCTCCGAAGGGAATAGCGTACTTTTTGCAAAGTGAGATTTGCTCCTCATACGAAAGATATTTTGTTAAATCGTGAAGAAGAGCTGCGGCAGATATGTCTGAGAAATATTTTTTGTCAACGCCGAGAGTAGGAAAAAGTAATTCTGCAAGCCTTAAGGCTTCCTTTTCCACGGAATATGTGTGACATAGCCTCTTACCCGAAATATAGGAGGGGATAGAGGAACGTATTTTTTCAAGAGCCGTCACGTCCGTCGGAACGTGCGAATAGATTTCATTCTTCAAAATATAATCCACCCTTTATTATATACCCTAAAACCTCGTCCGTCAATAAATTTTGACAACTTTGAATATTTTTTGTTGTAAGTGCCTGCCTTACCTCTGTGCTTGAAGCAATTATTTCACGGTCTTTTGAGAGCGTAATGAAGGCATTGTACATTTTTTTGTACTTTTCCGCCGCATCAAACATGATTTGTTCTTCATTTCTTTCGCGGCATCTTGTGTAAACGTGGCACTCACGGAAGATGTTTTCAAAGTCACGCCATTTTTCAAGACTTAAAAACATATCGCTTCCCACAAACATGAAAAGCTCGTCGTCAGGATATAGCTCTTTCAGCTTCTTTACTGTCTCGATTGTGTAGCTGATTTCATTTTTTGAGACTTCAATTTCCGAAACCTCAACATGACACCTTTTGCTGTCAAGAGGCAGAAAACAGAGCCTTGCCATTTCAAGTCTTTGCATGTCACTTGCTGTTTCGACAGAGTTTGCCTTAAAGGGAGATACCTTTGCAGGAATGATAATCAGCCTGTCGAGATTCATTTCTTCTATGAAAACCTTCGCCGAATGCAAGTGACCGACGTGAGGCGGACTGAAGGTGCCGCCCATAAATCCTATGTTCATTTCTTTGTTTTCGGAAGTGTGATTTTTCTCTTGTCCTTGTCGGAAGCTGCTCTGTAAAGTACCAGCTTTCTTCCAATCATCTGTACAGACTGTGCGCCTGTTTCTTTGCAGATTTCTTCTGCCGCTTCCTTTACTGTGTACTCACATGTTTCAAGAAGGCTTATCTTTATAAGCTCTCTTACCTCGAGTACATCGTCAATCTGCTTTATAAAATTTTCGTTGATGCCGCCCTTGCCGAGCTGAAAAATTGCATCAAGACCGTTTGCCAATCCTCTGAGATAAGCTCTCTCGGAGGAGGTGAGATTTTCTATTGACATTTTGTTTGACCTTTCAATTATTTTTCTATGTATTCTTTTAATTTTACCGCAAGAAGTTTGCAGGCGTTGTATCTGTGGCTGACGGTATTTTTTTCCTCGTCTGTTGCCTCACCGAAGGTTTTGCACAGCTTTGTGCAGTAGAACACGGGGTCATAGCCAAAGCCACCCTCTCCTCGTATGTCGCTTGTTATGTGACCCTCACATATGCCGTCAACCGTGAGTGAAACTCCGTCGGGGGTGCAAAATGCCATGGAGCAGACAAACCTTGCACTTCTTTCTCCCGAAGGAATAGACTTCATGTTTTCAAGCAAAAGGTCTATGTTTGCTGCATCATCGCTGTTTCCACTGTCCTTTGAGGCGTATCTTGCGGAGTAAATGCCGGGTTCGCCACACAGCGCATCAACGCAAAGCCCTGAGTCGTCGGCGATTGTGGGAATGGAGTATTTGTTGCAGATGAACTTTGCCTTTATTATTGCGTTTTCCGCGAAGGTTTTGCCGTCCTCAACAATGTCTCCCGTAAAGCCTAAATCACGAAGACTTACAAATTCAATGCCCTCAATGTCAAGAAGCCTTGATAACTCTTTTACCTTGTGTGCGTTGCCGGTTGCTATTGCTATTTTCATTTTGTTACCTCTTACCAATTTAGACGTTTTTTTCTACGAAAAGTTCCGATTTACCCGTGAAAATGCCAGCGGGGGCTCTCCGCTTATTCTTCAAAGAGTGCCTTTGTAAATTCCTCTTTGTCAAATTCCTGCAGGTCGTCCATCTGTTCGCCGACGCCTATGAATTTAACGGGAATTCCAAGCTCTTTCTTGACCGAAATGATAATACCGCCCTTGGCAGTGCCGTCGAGCTTTGTAAGAACAATGCCGGTAATGTCACTTGTTTTAATAAATTCCTTTGCCTGACTTATGGCATTTTGCCCTGTAACTGCATCGAGAACAAGGAGAGTTTCCCTGTCACAGCCGGGAAGCTCGCGCTCAATTACTCTTGAGATTTTAGAAAGCTCGTCCATGAGGTTTTTCTTATTGTGAAGTCTTCCTGCCGTGTCAATGATAAGAACGTCACTTGCGTGTGCCTTTGCATAGTGGCAGGCATCAAAAACGACAGACGCAGGGTCCGAACCCTCCTCGTGCTTCACTATCGGCACGTCAACCCTTGAAGCCCATATTTCAAGCTGGTCAATAGCCGCCGCTCTGAATGTGTCAGCCGCCGCAAGAACAACGCTCTTACCCTCTTTCTTTAGGCAGTTTGCAATCTTTGCAATAGAGGTTGTCTTGCCGACACCGTTAACTCCGATAACGAGAATAACAGCAGGACTTGTTGATAATTTCAAACCCTCGTTTTCGCCGATTGCTTCTTCGATTATTGCAATAAGCTCATTTCTTGCGTCCTCAGGCTCTGATATTCTCTTTTCCTTTATTACATCACGAAGCTTTTCGATAATATATTCGGTGTTTGAAACCCCGACATCCGATGCAATAAGTATTTCTTCAAGCTCTTCGAGCATTTCCTCGTCAACCTTCACAAAGGCCTTGAAAATGCTGTTAACCTGACCGAATATAGATTCCTTGGTCTTTTTAAGACCCTCTTTTAATTTGTCAAAAAATGACATTTATATCACTCCAAAATTCCCAATATCCTAATTCCTAATTCCTCATTATAACTTGATGCCCGTTTTCTTTTCAACGTCATCAATGTTAACCTTAAGGAAGCTCGAAACACCCTTTTCCTGCATTGTAACACCGTACATTGTGTCGGCAACCTCCATGGTGCCTCGACGGTGGGTGATAACAATAAACTGGGTGTCGTTGTTCTTCTTTAAGTATGAAGCAAATCTGTTTACGTTGACATCGTCAAGTGCCGCTTCAATTTCGTCAAAGATGTAGAAGGGTGCAGGATTAACCTTAAGTATTGCAAAGTAAAGCGCAATGGCGGTAAATGCCTGCTCACCACCCGAAAGAAGTGAAAGATTCTTAACCATCTTTCCGGGAGGCTGAATGTTTATTTCAATACCCGATTCGAGTACGTTTTCGGGGTCCTGAATAACAATGTCTGCATTTCCTCCGCCAAAAAGGTCGGAGAATACTACCTTGAACTGAACATTGATGTCCTCAACCGTCTTTACAAACATTGTCTTCATGTCAGCTTCGAGACGCTTTATGATTTCGGTAAGACTCTTCTTTGAATCCTCAAGGTCGTCAATCTGCTTCTTCATGAAGTCGTAACGTTCTTTTGTTTCCTTGTACTCTTCAACCGCATTTACGTTTATGTGACCGAGAGACTTTATCTTGCCCTTGATGGAAGCCAGCTCTTTGTCGCTTCCTGCTTCGGGGGCAGGGTATCCGAGGGCTACGGCATCAGAGAATGTAAGTGTGTATTCTTCAAAGAGCTTTGCTGTCAGATTGTCGTACTCGTTTCTGCAGTTTTCGAGTTGGGAAGCAAGTCTTGTCATTTCCTCGAAGAAGACTTCCTTGTCGCGCTGCATATCCTTCTGGTTTTCTCTCTTCTTGTTCATATCGGACTCAATAATCTGAGAGTCGGCAACTAACTTTTCAAGAGCTTCCTTCTTGTCTGCAAGAGCTTCTTCTACCTTTTTGATTTCGTCTTCGCTCTTTTCAATGTCAACCGAAATGCCCGAAAGCAGATTTTCAATCTGTAAAAGCTCTGCGCGAAGTCCTTCTGTTCTTCTTACATTGTCAGCAAGTGAAGCACGAAGAGAGGAAAGAGCAGCATTTGCACTTTGTACGTCCTTTTCGCAGGAAAGAATTGCCATTTTGGATTCGCTAAGTGTTTCGGTGGCATTTCTTTCGTCCTCGTCTGCCTTGTCAAGAGCCTCGGTCAGAGCCTTTTCTTCGCCAAGAAGAAGCTCTAAATGTGCTTCTTCTGCCTGACGCTTTGAGGTGATAAGACTTAATCTTTCACGAAGCTTGTCGCTGTCAAATTCTTCAAGCTGGGCATGCATATTCTTAAGTCTTTCGCTGCAGGCTTCAACATGCTCTGTGTGGAGCTTTATGTCGTTTTCGCTTCTGTAAAGACCGCTGTCGGCGCTTGAAAGGTCGTTCTTCAAGCCCTCAATATATTCTATTGCGTTCTGACATTCTTCTTCGTTTTCAGCAATTTCCGCCTTTAATGCCTTCATTCTTGCACCGAGCGCAGAAATTGACTCTTCAAGCGCGGCAATGTCCGCATTTCTTGACATTACGCCGGTGCGTGACGCCGCGGAGCCACCTGTAAATGAACCGCCAGAGTTTATAATCTGACCGTCAAGAGTTACAATTCTGAAACGGTAAGAATACTTCTTTGCTATGTCGGAAGCGTCATCAATATTGTCTGCAACAACCGTTCTTCCAAGAAGATTCTCTGCAATTACCCTGTATTTTTCTTCGAAAGAAACAAGGTCCGAGGCTACCCCAATGTATCCCTTTTCTCTCGTCAGACCCTTTTCTTCAACAACGCGTCCTGTCATTGAAGTAAGAGGAAGGAAGGTGGCTCTGCCTGCTCCCGTTCTCTTCAAGAAACGTATTGCATCCTTTGCACTATTCTCGTTTTCAACTACTATGTTTGAAACCGATGCACCGAGGGCTGTTTCAATGGCAGTAACATACTCGCCCGAAACATTTAAGATTCGTGAAACGGGACCACATATGCCTGAAAGTGATTTTTCGTTCATGACAGCCTTTACAGAGCCTGGATAACCCTCAAGCATCTTGTCCATTCTGTCAAGAACATCTCTTCTGTGAACGTCTGCGGCATACTGTGCTTCGATTTCGTTCTTTTCTTTTAATAATACTTCTCTCTTGTCGGCAAGAACACGAAGTGAGCCTTGCTCTTCTTCAATATCCTTTATAAGCTGTTCTTTTTCGCTCTGGAAATCCTTTTTTCTCTGATTTGCACGCTCGAGTGCCTTGTAGGTTTCTTCAAGCTCAGCATCAGCCTTTGAAATTTCGGAAGAAAGGAACTCCTTTCTTTCGCTTTCAGACTTTTCGCTTGTCTGTTCGGCTGCTTCTTCAATTTTGAGGGTTGTAAGAGCTTCGTTTGAGTGTCTTACTTCCTCTTTCTTTGCTTCAAGTGCTTCTTCTGCACGTACAACCGCATCCCTTTTTGCGATAAGGTTGACCTCTGCATCTGAACTCTTTTTGTTTGCTTCGTCTACCGATTTTTCTGCTATTATTACAGCTTCCTCCGCCGAGATAAGCTCACCCTTCAGTTTTTCAAGCTCGTCGCCCGAAAGAAGAGAAATTTCTGCATTTATCTGTGCCTTTCTCTCGTTGTGGTGGGTAATGTCGTTGTTGGAAAGACTGCGAAGATTTTCGAGCCTGTGTTTTTCTTCTTCAAGAGCCGATATTTCACCTCTTGCATTTTCTGCTTTTTGTCCGAGGAACTGCTTTTTGTTGAAGAGTCCCTCAATAGCAGAGTCAAGAAGTCCTATCTCGTTGTCGGTGTCCTCGTAGTTTTTCTTTGCTGTGTCATGCTTGTTCTCAAGATTCTTTGCCTTGTCCGAACTTGTAACTATTCTGTCAAGCCAGATAGCAACCTCAAGCTCCTTTTTGCGGTCTGCAAGAACAAGATACTTCTTTGCGTTTTCAGAATCTCTCTCGAGAGGACCTAAGCGCGATTCTATTTCACCTGCAATATCGTTAAGACGAATGAGGTTAGTGTCTGTTTCGTTTAATTTTCTTTCGGTTTCAATTTTTCTGTAACGGAATTTTGATATGCCCGCAGCTTCCTCAAAGATGTGGCGTCTTTCGTCACTCTTCTGGCTGAGAACCTCCGAAATTTTACCCTGACCTACAACAGAATATCCCTCTCTGCCTATACCTGTATTAAGGAATAATTCGTGTATGTCACGAAGACGAGAGGGCTTGTCGTTGATTTTGTATTCGGAATCGCCGCTTCTGTAATATTTTCTTGTGATTTTGACTTCTTCTGCATCGTTGTCAAGGGCATGGTCGGAGTTGTCAACTATGAGAGAAACCTCGCAAAATCCGGTCTGTGTTCTTTTTGCAGTACCGGCGAAGATAACGTCCTCCATTTTTGAACCTCTGAGGGATTTCGGCGACATTTCACCTAAAACCCATCTGACAGCGTCCGAAACGTTGGATTTTCCGCTACCGTTAGGACCGACGACAGCAGTAACGCCTGTCTGGAAATCAAGTCTTGTTTTGTCGGGGAAGGATTTGAAGCCTCTCATTTCAAGAGCTTTTAAGTACATTGGTTTTCCTCCGCTTTCTTGTGTATGTTCTGTACGTCAAGGGTTATTTGTTTTTGCCTGAGTTCAGCCTTTCCGATAATTCTTATGTCGGTAAAACCGAAATCTCTGATGTCAGATAATAACCGTGTTTTGTTTCTTTTGTTTTGTCCCGAAATTTTTGATACCATGTTTTCGGCACAGTATATTATAAGCCGCTTTTCTTCGGCTGAGTTTTCTCGTGTTTTGATTTTGTCAAGTTTTTCAAGTATAAGCCTGTAGTAGTATTCTCCCATGACAAGCTCGCCCATGGCAGGGTGGTTTGCACCGCCGTAAACCTCGTCGTCGCTTGAAAGGTTTTCCGAACTCTGGAGTCCTATTCTTAAGACATTTACACTGTTTTCAGTGAAAATCCCGTAAACGTCGGCACTTCTCTTTACTGCTTCTTCAACTGACAGAGGAGAATAAACACCGCTTCCGGCCATATTGCAAAGCTCAGTGCCCTTAAATACAACACAAGGATAAATTCTCGCTTCAACCGCACCCATTTTGACAATTTTCCTTGCTGTGTATAGTTCATCCTCGCCTGTGGAATAGGGAAGTCCTATCATCATTTGCCCGCCGAGTATAAAACCGTATTCACGGATAAGAGCGCATGCTTTTTCGGTGTCGGCGACAGTATGTCCTCTTTTGCACCCGTCAAGAACTTCCTGCTTCATTGACTGAATACCAAGCTCAATGTGGGTAACACCCCTTGACTTTAAAATGTCAAGAATTTCTTTGTCGATGTAGTCAGGGCGTGTTGAAAGACGTATGGAACTTACCCTGCCGTCCTTTACAAAACGGTAGGCATCGTCACAAAGCCGAGTCATTTTGTCTATGCCTATTCCCGTAAAGCTGCCGCCGAAAAAGGCGATTTCAATTTCTGTATCACTGCCAATGGTCGAGAGTGCATTTTCAATTTCGGGAATAATGTCCCTGTCCGAGCTTTGACAAGTACCCGTAATTGTCCTCTGATTGCAGAAAACACATTCGTTTCTGCACCCCTCATGGGGAATGAAAATAGGAATGTTGGCGTGCCTTTTCATTACTTTTCGCTTACCTTTCCAAAGAGGATAAGGGCTTCTCTTGCCGCCGCTTGCTCAGCATCTCTCTTTGAAGAGCCACTGCCTTTTCCGATAACATTATTGTTAAGTAAAACGTTGTAAGCAAAGGTTTTGTTGTGGGACGGACCGCTTTCGTCTACAAGGACATATTCAAGAATATCTCCTTTGTTCTGCTGAACGAATTGCTGAAGGAGTGTTTTGTAGTCTTCTGCACCGCCAGATTTTAAGAGTTTTTCTGCAGCCTCTGTAAGATAGGGGAGAATAAATTTTCTTGCCACCGCAAAGCCGCCGTCAAGGTAAACCGCCGCAAGTACAGCCTCCATTGCATCCGAAAGTACACTCTTTCTGTTTCTTCCGCCTGTTACTTCTTCCCCGTGACCGAGATATAGAAAATCACCGAGATTTAGCATCCGGGCATACTCATACAGCGCATTTTCGCAGACAATACCTGCACGAATCTTTGTAAGGTCTCCCTCAAAAAGATTGCGGTTACCCTTGAAGAGATAAACACTCGCAACAAGTGAGAGAACAGAGTCACCTAAAAACTCAAGCCTCTCGTTATACATTATGTTTTCTCCCTTTGCCTTGAATTCGTTAGCATATGAGGAATGGGTAAGAGCAGTTTTCAAAAGAGCCTTGTCCTTGAACTCATAGCCTATTTTTTCTTCAAGTAAAGAAATATCCTTTTGCATTTGATTAAACTTCCTTTTCTTCGGCTGATGTCTGCTTTAATGATGCAATGTAGTCAATCATACCGCTCTCGGCATATCTTTTTGCCTGACCTATGCAGACAGCGATGCTCACATGATTTGATGAGCCGTGTCCTTTTATTACGGGCTTTGCAATTCCGAGGAAAGGCGCACCGCCGTAAATGGAATGGTCTGTGTCGTGACGGAGTGTGTCAACACTGCCCTTTGCAAGTAAATATGCAATCTTTGAGAAAATGTTTCTTCTGAAAACATCGTTTAAACACTTCTTTGTAAATTTGCCCGAACCCTCGCACATCTTTACAACAATATTTCCCGTAAAGCCGTCGGCGATAAGTACGTCATATTCACCGTCAAAAATTTCTCTGCCCTCAATGTTGCCGACAAAGTTTATTCCGTCAAGTCCCCTCAGTGCCTGATAGGTTTCTTTCTGAAGGTCAGTTCCCTTGCACTCCTCGGCACCGTTGTTTATAAGCGCTACCTTAGGGTTTTCAATTCCCATAACCTTGTTCATGTACATAGAACCCATTCTTGCAAACATTACAAGGTCCTCGGGAACACATACTGCTTGAGCTCCTGCATCTGTAAGCAGAGTCGGAGTGCCAAAGGGAAGAATTGCACCAAGACCCGGACGGCGTACACCCTTGATTCTGCGAAGAACGAGTGTTGCACCCGTAAGAAGAGCGCCTGTGTTTCCTGCTGAAACCATGGCATCACCCTCGCCGTCTTTCAGAAGCTTCAATGCTACTGCCATTGAGGACTGGTTCTTTTCCTTAACAACACTTGTAACCTCGTCCTCCATGGTGATGTTTTCACCCTCGTTTTCGACAATGGTACAGCCGTCAAGGGAAAGACCGTGTGCCTTTGCACATTCTTCTATTGCCTTTTTGTCGCCGATAAGCAAAAGCTCGACGTTTTCCTTTAATTTTCCTTCAAGAGCGCCGTGGACAATGGCGTCGGGCGCATTGTCGCCGCTCATACAGTCAACTATAATTCTCATGTTTTGTTATCCTTTCATTAAAGTCGGGATTATTCTTCACTGCCCTCTGCTACTTCTGCCTTGTAGCCGCATTCCTTGTCAATGCAGACGCTAATGTTTTTGCCGCGCTTTCGAAGTAACATCTTTCCGCAATTCGGACACTTTTCGTTGGTAGGAGTATCGCAGCTTGTGAACTTGCAAGAAGGGTAGGAGGAACAGCTGTAGAAAACAGTTCTGTTTCTTCCGCGTCTTATTACGATTTTTGAACCGCAGTCGGGACAGGGAACATCAAGCTCACGGTTAATCGGCTTTGTACCCTTGCATTCCGGGTACTTTGCACAGGCATAGAACGTTCCGTATCTGCTTCTCTTTATAACCATTTCGCCGCCGCAGATGTCACATCTTATGTCGTCGGGCGCTTTCTGTACTGCCGCCTTTTCTTCGGTCGACTCTGCCTTGGGTTCGGCGAGCTTTCCGTCCTTGTCAAGAGGCTTTGTGTTTTTGCAGGCAGGATACTTGGGACATGCCGCAAATTTTCCAAAGCGTCCGCTCTTTATAACCATTGTGCTTCCGCACTTTTCGCATACAATGTCTGTTTCGATAACGGGGAGCTTGTAGCTCTTGTCTTTGACGGTTTCCTCAGCCTTTTCCATTTCCTCCTTGAAGTCCTTGTAGAATTTTTCAAGTACATCAATGAGTGCTCTTTCTCCGCTTTCAATCTGGTCGAGGTTGTCTTCCATGCCTGCCGTGAAATTGTAATCGGCAATGTCAGGGAAGTTGTCAACCATAAGAGAGTTTGTAGCTTCTCCGAGAGGGGTGGGTGCAAGAGCCTTTGCCACTCTTTCAACATAACCTCTCTGGATAATTGTTGTAATGGTGGGAGTGTAAGTGCTTGGACGACCAATGCCCTTTTCTTCAAGTGCCTTGATAAGAGTAGCTTCTGTGTATCTTGCCGGGGGCTGTGTGAAGTGCTGTTCAGCTTCCACATTGTCAGCTTTCAGAATATCACCCTCATTTACTGCGGGAAGATAGGATGTATTGTCTTCCTTTACGCCCTCGTCGTTTGTTTCCTCGTATACCGACATAAAGCCTGCAAATTTAATCACAGAGCCTGTGGAGCGGAAAACTGATGAACCTGCAACCGAGTCAATCGTTACCGTGTCAATAACGGCAGATGCCATCTGGCTTGAAATGAATCTTTCCCAAATGAGCTTGTAAAGCTTGTACTGGTCGTTTGAAAGATAAGCACGTATAGATTTCGGAGGATACTCAAGATAGGAGGGACGGATAGCTTCGTGTGCATCCTGCGCACCGTTTCTTGACTTGTAAACTCTGCGTGTTTTGGGATAGAAGTTTTCTCCGTATTCCTTTGTGATGTATTCCTTTGCACTCTCTGCGGCAACATCCGAGATTCTGAGTGAGTCTGTTCTCATGTAAGAGATGACACCGTGAGTGCCTTTTTCGCCAAGACTTATACCTTCGTATAATTCCTGTGCTGTTTTCATTGTCTTTGCAGACGGAAAGCCCAGTCTTTTGTAGGCTTCCTGCTGAAGGGTGGAGGTTGTGAAGGGAGGAGCGGGGTGCTTTAATCTCTCTGCCTTCTTTATGGATTTTACTGTGAAACTTTTACCTGAAATGTCAGAAAGAACAGCCTCGGCCTCTGCCTTGTTCTTAAGCTCGTGCTTTTTATCACCTGTTCCGTAGTAGTAGGAGGAGAACTTTTTTCCGTCGCCCTTGTTAAGGCTCGCTTCAACAGTCCAGTATTCCTTGGGACAGAAATCCTTGATTTCGTTCTCTCTGTCAACAATCATTCTTGTCGCAACAGACTGAACACGTCCTGCCGAAAGTCCGCTCTTGATGTTCTTCCAGAGAACGGGGCTTAATTTGTAACCCACAATTCTGTCAAGCAGACGTCTTGCTTGCTGCGCATCAACGAGATTCATGTCAAGCTTGCCTGAGTTTTTGATAGCTTCCTTTACGCAGGGCTTTGTGATTTCGTTGAATTTTACTCTCTTTATCTTCTTGTCATCAATACCGAGAACAAGTGCAAGATGCCATGCAATTGCTTCACCTTCGCGGTCAGGGTCA
>JAFTIR010000023.1 GCA_017456765.1 Clostridia bacterium
ATTTTTAATTTTTAATTTTTAATTTGCCTTGTCATGATAAAACTCGGGTAAAAACTCATTTTTTACAGTGTTTTTGATGTATCCAAGCAATGTGTCATAGGACATTTGGTGACCGAAATAGGTTCTCACGCCATGAGAGGCGGCAAGCTCGGGTGAGTACTGTTCAAAGGGCATTACGTTGTTTTCAAGGAAAGTACCGGCAAAGTGAAATACCGTGGGGATAAATAAGACGTTTTCAATGTGAGGCACAGAGCCTTGCTCATTTGTATGCACAATATCAAATGAAATCATGCCACCGAGCATATTGTAGTCGTATGCTTGCTGTGCCATAAAGTTGCCGAGAGAATAAACGCAGAGCGTTTTGTTGCCGTCCTTGCCAAAAATCCATTCTACAGGCTGAATGACGTGGGGATGATGACCGATAATGGCATCAACTCCGCAGTCGGCGAAAAGCTGTGCGACTCTCTTTTGCTCATCGTTCGGCGTAAAAGCACCCTCAACGCCCCAATGTACCGAGACAAATACAAGGTCTGCATTTTCTTTTGCGAGAGCTGTCTGACGGATAATGTCTTCGTCATTTATATATGGAATAACAAGGGGACTGTTTTTGGGCTTTACAATTCCGTTTGTACCGTAAGTGTATGAAAGAAATGCGATTTTTACGCCGTCTCTTTCAAGGTAGCGGATTGTGTCGAAATCCTCCCCGTTTTCATATCCGCCAATCATAAGTGTGTCTAAGCCTTTCCAGAAGGCGATTGTTTTCTCAAGGCCGTCAGCACTCTTGTCAAGCATGTGATTGTTTGAAATGTTTACCACGTCAAAACCCATTTCCACAAGGTCGTAGCCAAGCTCCTGGGGAGAGTTGAAGCAGGGGTAATAGCTGAGCGCATATCCTTCGCCGCACATGAGAGTTTCCTGATTGATAAAGGCGATGTCTGCGTTTGCTATCTGTTCTGCGACACCCTCATAGTAAACCTTGTAATTGTACTTTCGTCCACCCTCAACGGCATTTTGAAGTGCATCCTTTGTTCCGTAGATAATATTGTCTCCGCATCCGAGAAAGCTTGTGCGGTATTCAATGATTTCGGGAATTTCTTCTATGGGAGCCGATAGCACCTCTGTGTCGGTCTGTGTGGGTGTCGGTTGGTTTTGGCGGGTGCTACTGTCCGTATTTTTAGTGCAGGCAGAAAAAGTAAAAACAGTCGTAAGTGCAATGAGAAAACACAGTAGTTTCTTCTTCATATCATTACCTCTAAAAAAGACATTTTGTAAATAATAATTTATCCTGTTAATTATATCACCGGTAGTAGAAAAAATCAATAATATATTATAAATAGTATCATGAATTTTCCGCGCTGCTATTCTTTCTGTAAATAATTGGTGAAGTACCTGTTTTTGCCTTGAACATTTTGCAGAAGTATGATGTGGAGCTCATACCGAGAAGGTCTGCAATTTCATCAACATTCTTTTCGGGAACCTCGAGCAGCAATTCTTTGGCAATTTCAATTCTCTTGTCAAGAATGTAGCTCTGAGGAGAAGTGCCAAAGGTTTTAGAAAAAAGACGTCTCAGGTGGGCAGGGGAGTAGCCCGTAATGCTGCACAGCTTTTCCATGCTGATGTTTTTGTAGTAATTTATATTGATGTATTCTGCCGCCGCGTATATTCTTGATGTAAGAATATAATCCTCTCTTGTCTGCAGACTGTCCATTAAAAGCGAGTAAAGCAGCTTGTGAAACAGATGGCAGATTTTAAGATTGCTGTAATGGGACATTGAACGGTGAGCATCAAGTATGTCCTTGAAAAGATTGCTGTAAGGAGTGTCTTCAAAATAGGTAAGCATTGAAAGCTCCCTGCTTTCATCATAATTAAAAGCTATGTAATACAGACTGCTGTAGTTTTCGGTTTTGTTTCTGATTACGGCAGTATCGCTTTTTTTAAGAAAAACAACATCCCCTTTTTTCGCGGTAAACGAGCTGTCGGCGAATTCAAAATCAAGTGAACCGTCTGCAATGTAATAAAGGGAAGCGTTTGCAATGTTTCTTTCCCAGTGCCAGTGGGGACGGTATTTTTCAAAGCCGGCACCGACGAATTGCTGTATAGGATTGTCGGCGAAGTAATCTATCT
Organism: Clostridia bacterium; assembly: GCA_017456765.1. Lineage (GTDB taxonomy): Bacteria > Bacillota > Clostridia > Oscillospirales > CAG-382 > UMGS1387. The sequence continues at coordinate 2,125 of JAFTIR010000023.1, forward strand.
TTTGAAGGTCTAACATAAATGATTTGTTCCTTTCATTGCGTATAAAATTATTTTAACATAAATGGCGTTTTGTGTCAATGAAAATGAGCGAAAAGTGATATAAAATGAGCGAATTTGACCTTGTTAGAAGCAAGAAAGTATAGTATAATTGAAGCAACAGGTGAAACACGAAGGATATTTCTTTGTGTTTTCCAAAATTCGGAGGTTGTCATATGTGGACAGAAGAAAAACTGAATGAGTTGCTTACAACACCGTCGGAGGCTTTGGTTGAGGACATCAAGAAAATTGACGGTGACATTATGGTGCTTGGTGCAGGCGGAAAGATGGGTTATACGCTTTGCGTGCTTGCAAAAAATGCAATAAAGAAGGCAGGTATTGAAAAGAGGGTAATTGCCGTTTCACGCTTTTCGGATGAATATGCAAGAAATTATCTGACAGGTGAGGGCGTCGAAATTATTTCCTGCGACCTGCTCAATCTCGAACAGTTGAGAACTCTTCCCGACGTGAAGAATATAATCTACATGGCGGGCAGAAAGTTTGGTACAGACGGCGAGGAATGGAAGACCTGGGCGCTTAATTCCACTCTTCCTGCTTTTGTTTGTGAAAAGTTTAAGAATTCCAACATTGTTGTGTTCTCATCGGGAAACATTTATCCCATTGTACCCATTTCCTCAGGCGGATGTACTGAAAACGATAAGGTAGGACCTATCGGCGAATATCCCATGAGCGTGCTTGCACGTGAAAGAGCTTTTGAGTATGCGGCAAATACATACGGAACACGCGTGTTTATCTATAGACTTAACTTTGCGGTTGATCTTCGTTACGGTGTTCTCTATGATATGGCTCATAATATAATTAACGGAACACCTATCCGTCTTGAAACACCCGTGCTTAACTGTATCTGGCAGGGAAGTGCAAACGAATATGCTATCCGCGCCATTCTTCATACAGCCAGCCCTGTGAATGTTATGAATATTACAGGTCCCGAAACAATTTCGATTAAGAAGGCCGCGACAATGCTCGGAAAATATCTCGGTAAAGAGCCGATATTTGAGGGTGAAGAGGGAAATGATGCTTACCTTAATGATGCAAGCCTTGCAATGGAAGTGTTTGGCTATCCCGCTGTTTCTGCTAATACCCTTATCAGGTGGCAGGCAGAATGGCTACTTGACGGAGGCAGAGGGCTCGGAAAGCCTACTCACTTTGAAGAAAGGAAAGGTTCGTACTAATGGACAGACATATTAAAGCACTTGAAATTTTGCATGAGGGTACAGTAATTCCCGCAACGCCACTTGCTCTTGATGAAAACAGATGCTTTGACGAGGAAGGTCAAAGACTTCTTATGAGATATTACCTGAATAGCGGTGTTGGAGGTATTGCAACGGCTGTTCATACAACACAGTTTGAAATAAGACTTCCAAAGTATAATCTCTATGATAGAATTCTTAATATTGTAAAGGAAGAAATCGACGCATATGAGGAAAAGACGGGAAAAGTTGTAGTAAGAGTTGCAGGCGTTTGCGGAAAGACAGAGCAGGCTGTCTCTGAAGCGGAGAAGGCAAAGAGCCTCGGATATGATGCGGTTTTACTCAGCCCCGGCGGACTTAATGATATGTCCGAGGACTACATGATAGAAAGAACCAAAGCAGTAGCCGCCGTTATGCCCGTTATCGGTTTTTATCTTCAGGAGAGAGTTGGCGGACGTGCCTTTACCTATGATTACTGGACGAAACTCTGTGAGGTTGAAAACGTTGTTGCTATCAAGGCAGCCCCCTTTAACAGATATCAGACACTTGATGTTGTTAGAGCCGCATCCATGTCGTCAAGATGCGATAAAATTGCACTTTATACAGGTAACGACGACAATATTGTTGTTGATTTGCTGACAAATTATGAGTTCACAAGAAAAGACGGCACAAAGGTTGTAAACGGCTTCAAGGGAGGGCTTCTCGGTCACTGGACACTCTGGAGTGAAAATGTTGTAAAGATGTTCCATATGCTAATGGAAGCAAAGAAACAGGATAAAATTGATGCTTCACTTCTCACCCTTGCCGCACAGGTTACAGACTGTAACGCTGCATTTTTTGACCCAGCACATAAATTCGCAGGCTGTATTCCCGGCGTTCATGAGGTACTCAGACGCCAGGGACTTATGAAAGGCACATGGTGCTTAAATCCCGATGAAGTGCTCTCAGACGGTCAGGCTGAAGAAATCACAAGAATTCATGATGCATATCCTCACCTTAACGATGATGATTTTGTAAAGGAAAATATAGATAGCTGGAGGAAGTAACATGAAAGCTATTGTCACAATACCGAAAAACGGTGTTTTTGCAACTTTTTTTACCAAAGAAAACATAGAACTTGCAAATTCCCTCGGTGAAATTATTTGGAATGAGTCGGAAAAACCCATGAGCGTCGAAGAAATCAAGGAGAAAATAGTAGACTGTGATGTTTATATCGGCGGCTGGAATGCACCGAGACTGACAGAGGATATACTCGGATGTGCGCCAAAACTTAAACTTCATACGCACCTTGCAGGCACCGTTGCACCTTACACATCGGATGAAGAATGGGACAGAGGAATCAGGGTAATTGCAGGTAACGATTTCTTTGCCGAATCTGTTGCCGAGGGTACAATCGGGTATATGCTCTCGTCTCTCAGAAGAATAAATCATTACAGTAGCCGCCTTATGAATGAGGGAATATGGAAGGAGGAAAACTTCTTCAATGAAAGCCTCATCTATAAAAAAGTCGGACTTATAAGCTATGGTGCAATAGGAAAGCATATGGTAAAGAAACTGCAGCCATTTAACGTTGAGCTTCTTGTGTATGATATATTTGATATTCCGAAAGAGGATATGGAAAAGTATAATTTCAGACAAAGCTCAATGGAAGAAATTTTCTCTACCTGTGATATTGTTTCGGTGCATACCCCCCTCAACGAACACACGGTTCACCTTATAAATGACTATCATTTTTCAATGATGAAAAAGGGAAGCCTTCTTGTAAATACTTCACGCGGTGCTGTTCTTGACCAGGAGGCACTTTCAAGGCACCTTGAGGCAGGAGATTTCAGAGCAGCCCTTGATGTATATGAAAAAGAGCCGCTTCCGAAGGACGACCCGCTTCACTCTGCAAAGGATGCGCTTCTCATGCCTCATATGGGAGGCCCGACAATTGATATAAGAGCCGTGCTTACAAAGCATCTGCTTATAGAAAGTGCAAGGTTTGTTGATGAAGGCGTCGAGCTTTTAGCAAAAGATGAAATCACGCGTGAGCGGGCACAAATGATGACAAGATAAAACAAAAACAGAGGACACCGAAAAAGATGTCCTCTGTATTTTTATTCATCAGTTGCCGTATGTGCCGTCAAGGTTTGCAGTTGATTCCTTAACATTCTTTACATATGTAGAATTTGCAATCTTGTCCTGGAGCATCTTGTAGAAAAGATCTCCGTCAACAGGAAGCTCAACTTCCTTGCCGAGCCAGCTTGAGAGGAACATTGCATTTGCAATTCTAAGACCCTTTATGCCTTCCTTGCCGGGAGCCATAAGGGGAGTACCCTTGAGGATGGCGTCGGTAAAGTTCTGTGTAATGCCCTTGTGCTGAGGCTTGTGAATCTTGCAGTCGGAGTAGTCAACATCGATAACCTCGTTTGCGGGAGCCTTGAAGCTTTCCTCGCAGCTGAATGTCCATTCTCTTTCGGGAGTTGCAAGCTTTGTAAACTTCATTGTAGAGCCTTCTATAACGAGCTTTCCTCTGTCGCCTGTGATTTCGAGTCTGTTTGTGCCGGGAGCTTCGCCTGTTGTTGTTATGAACGCACCTGTTGCACCGTTTGCATACTCTGCGATAGCAGTTACATCGTCTTCAACCTCGATGTTATGGTACTTGCCTTCGTAGCACTTTGCATAAATTTTTGTGGGCATACCGAAAATCCACTGCCAGAGGTCGAGCTGGTGAGGACACTGGTTCATTATAACGCCGCCGCCTTCACCTGACCATGTTGCTCTCCAGTCACCCGAGTCGTAGTAGTTCTGAGTTCTGTACCAGTCGGTAATAATCCATACGCATCTCTTGAGCTCACCAAGCTCACCGTTTTCAACCATCTGCTTTGCCTTCATGTACATGGGGTTTGTTCTCTGGTTGAACATAAGTCCGAAGAGCTTGTTAGACTTTTCAGCATATTCAATGAGTTCTTCTGCCTGCTTTGTGTAGACGCCGATAGGCTTTTCGGAAATTACATTGATGCCTGCTTCAAGACATTCAATACAGATGCGGGGGTGGTCATAGTGGGGAACTGCAACAATAATTGCATCGCAAAGACCGCTTGCAATCATTTCCTTGTAGTCGGAGAAAATCTTAACAGTCTCTGCAAGGTTTTCTTTTGCCCACTGTCTTCTTGATTCCTTGAGGTCGCATACTGCGCTGAGGACTGCTCCCTCGATTTCTCCTGCATTGAGGTAGGTTGAGTGAATTGTACCCATGTTACCTACGCCGATAATACCAAAACGTACCTGTTCCATAATTGTTCTTCCTTTCATTTATAGACATTTGTCTTATTATAAAATACTTAAATTAAACTGAGTTTGACCGCTTGCGTATAAGGCGGTCAAACGGTGTTATTTGAGCGACACCGAATGCTTTAATCAGTTCGGAATACCCCGTGAAATGTCAGCGGTGACTCACCGCAGAGCAGCGCCTATTGCTGTTGCAAACTCTGCATTTTCAGGGATTGAGAAATTGAGCCCGAAGAGGGTAGAGAAGGTCTCTGCGATTGTCTTTGCCTGGGGAAGCCTTACGAGATTTCCCGTAAGAATAACATCTTTTATGTTTTTGCTTCTTGCCGCAAAAACAGCAAGCATGCCAACAGACTCAAATACCATGTTGATAAGCCCGAGAGCCAAATCTCCCTTAGTTGCAACATCGCTGACTTTGCCGAAGTTTGCCGCCGTCATGTGGGATTCAAGACCTATGTCTTTCTTTGTGATGTCGGCAATGGTAAGGTCGATGTTCTGAAGATTTCCCTCAGCCGCAACATCAATAAGACTTACGATGTCGGAAATTCCGAGCATCTTTTTCGCAAGTCCTATCACAGTACCGCCTCCAACGCCTGTACCGCCCATGTATTCGATAAGCCCGTCCTTTGTGGCATGGACAATAGAAGTACCCGTACCCATGCTGACGATTATCGCTCTTTCAAGACCCGAAAGATAAAGGCCTCCCTTGCCGACACATTCAAACTCGGAAATGTGCTCGGCTTTTATGCCATACAGCTCGTCCGCAAGGAACGTCGAGCCTACACCCGTAATCATCACCCTGTCAATCTCGGAAAGCGCGATTGAATTTGTGTCGGTGAATTTGCCGAATGCACCGTAAACCGATGCTAATTGGTCGCTCGCCTTTACAAAGAGGGGACAAATCATTTTTTCGCCGTCAAAGCCCACGATTTTTGTGGTGCTTCCACCGACGTCTATTCCTATAATTTTGCTCATGCAGTCAACTCCAAGTTAGGAAATTTCATATTTATATTATTTTAGCATAAGTAAACTCATAAATCAAGGGCATTTTCCCGATATTTTCATTTTTATTTATATGCCCACCGACCGATAGTTTGTCAGTGCTTGAGTAGAATAAAGAGCATTTTGAAGTAAAATGAGAGAAAAAAAGAGAAAACATCCCTGTTTTTTTGAATATATTTGTGAAATCGCAAACACAAAAACAAGAGAAATAAAGAGAAAAACGCCAAAAATCGAAGATATAAAAGTTAATTATCAAAATTTCAAAAAAAGGTGTTGACATTTTCGTTTTATCTGTTATAATAATGGAGGTCAAAAAAGATTAAGAAAATATTGGAGGAAACAATTATGTCTACATTTATGGCTAAAGCTAATGAAGTAGAACGCAAGTGGTATATTATCGATGCGGCAGATAAGCCCCTCGGTAAGACAGCAGTAAAGGTTGCTGATATCCTTCGCGGTAAGCACAGACCTGAGTTCACACCTCATGTTGACTGCGGCGAATTCGTAATCGTTATCAACGCTTCAAAGGCAGTACTCACAGGTAACAAGCTCGATAATAAGTTTTATCGTCATCATTCCGGCTGGATCGGCGGACTCAAGGAAGTAAGCTACAGAGAGCTTATGGAAAAGAACCCCGAACAGGCTATCATGCTCGCAGTAAAGGGCATGCTTCCCAAGAACAGCATCGGTGCCAAGAGTCTTACAAGACTTAAGGTATATGCAGGCAGCGAACACAACAATGAGGCTCAGCAGCCTGTTGTTCTTGACTAAGAGTGAAAGGAGTAATGACAATGTATACAAGTGCAAAACCTTATTTCTACGGCACAGGTAGAAGAAAGAGCTCCGTAGCTCGCGTACGTCTTTATGCAGGTAAGGGCGTTATCACAATCAACGGCAGAGATATTGATGATTATTTCGGTCTTGAAACATTAAAGCTCATCGTTCGTCAGCCCTTCGGCGTTACAGGTACAGAGGGTACATTTGACATCGTATGTAATGTAAACGGCGGCGGTGTTGCAGGCCAGGCTGGTGCTATCCGTCATGGCGTAGCAAGAGCACTCCTTCAGGCTGACCCCAACTACAGAGCAGCCCTCAAGAAGGCAGGCTTCTTGACAAGAGACCCCAGAATGAAGGAAAGAAAGAAGTACGGCTTAAAGGCAGCTCGTCGTGCTCCCCAGTTCTCAAAAAGATAACCTATCGACTTCTCACGACTTCACAAAGCCTTTATTTACGGGGTTTTTGGAGTTTTCAGATGTTGTGGAAAGTTGCAAAAAGTGTGAGATAAGTAACACACAAGCAACATATATGCAACAAAGTTATCTAAATAGCAAAGATTTTAAAAGAGATGTTTTTCTCCACAGAAGAAAGACATCTCTTTCTTTTTGTCCTCAGATTTTATTGATTGCATCTATTAGCTCCTTCACATCCAAATGAGTATAAACTTTTTCGGTGAGCGTCATCGCACCGGAGTGTCCTACAATCTTTTTGATTATAGTTTGAGAAACTTTTGCTTCGGCAAGCATTGATATACAAGTATGACGGCAACAATGCGTAGTTTTGTCAAAGCCTAAGTTTTCCATTAAAGGTATAAAATAACTGTCGTAGTAATTACGATATTTGAATTGTTCCCCATTTTCAGTATGTAAAAGGTATTCGCTATCGGTATCATTATACCAAGCCTTAAAGAATGGCAATACCTTATCTGCAATGGGGACTTTTCTTATGCCGTTTTCTGTTTTACTGTCAATTACATCAAAGAACTGTTCATCCAAGTGAACATCACTTTTCAGCAAATCAAGCATTTCAGAAATACGAACGCCTGAGTAAATCAGCATAAGAACAATTTGATAATATTTATCCTCCTGCTGCATCCATATACGTTCAAGCTCGTATTTGTCAAATTTGTTTTTATCCCTTTTGTTGGGATTACGGTCTTTGTATTTTACTATGTCAACAAACTCGGCATAGTTTTTGTTGCACACATCATTTTTCAATGCGTATTCATACAACTGTCCAAATAACACTTTGAGCTTACGCAGAGTTGGATAATTCTTATCGCATGTATCTACCACATATTGCAAATCTGCAAGCTTTATTTCCTTAAACACCTTATTATACAAAGTGCCACATAACTTATATGAAGCATTGTACCCTTTTACATTGGAATCTGATATTGATGGAAATTTACTTGCCGACCACTTTTCAAAAATTTCTTGGAAAGTGATTTTTGCAGATGAAACATCAAATGGATTCTTGTTATACTCTGCAAGCATTTGAAGTCCGTCTGCCTTTGTAGGTGCATAACCTATTATAATATATTCCTGCACCTGCTTGTCTTTATCCTTATCGTATCGCCAGCCTGCCGTCTTTCTGACTACATAAGGATTTCTTCTTTTTCCGGATAATTTCACGACGCTCCCATATCCGTTGGGTAATCTCAATTCTCCAAAACCTCCTTTAAATTAAGATTTTTATGATAAAGAGCTTATTGCTCGTCATCACCGCTGTTTAATTTTCTTTCTTCTTCGAGTTTCTTTTGTAAATTCTGTCTATCAATTTCATTACGGCGCATTATAAATGTAGTTCTGTCTAATTCCTCGTATTCCTTATCAGAAAGCGTACATTTACTGTAATATTCCATTTTTACCTTCTGCCAAGCTCTGTATGCTTCATAATCCATCCAATAGGTTTTTAAAGATTCTCTGTTTATAGAAAATGTTTCCATAACATTGCAGAAATCAGGATTATACAAAGCATTTTCATCTTGTCCGTTGAAGATAAAAGCACATTCCCACTTGCCGTCTTTGCCCACCTTTTTTATATCCATATTAAATGAAAGCTCGTTCTTTCTGTCAATTTCAAAAAAGAATTCTAAAACATCAGATAAGGTTTCTGCCTTTATATGAGATGTATCATACCCCAATAAGTAATTTAATGTAGTGTTCAGAATTTCGGCAATTTCTCCTAATGTTGACAGTGGGATGTCAATTTCTCCACTTTCGTATTTTTGAACTGTCCTTAAAGATTTACCGAGTTTATCAGCTAAATCTGATTGATTGATTCGATTATACTTGCGTATTTCGGCAATTCTTTCACCTACAAGCTTGTTTATTTCGTTCACTATATATCACCTCTGAGGACATTATAACACATCTTTTTGCGAATTGCAAGTGCATTTACGAATTTTAATTACATATTTTTGAGAAAAAGGTATTGACAAGTCGTGAAACTTCGTGTATAATGAAAATACGCATTGAGAGTGCGTAAAACTTATAAGGAGGTAATAAGTATGAACGACAAGAGAACATTCGTCGAACTCCCAAAGTTTACAGGGAGAAATGTTCCCATAACGGAAATCGCAAAAGCAATAGGTAAAGACGCTCAATATGTACGAATCGGCTTGCAGCAAGGCATATTAAAGTTTGGTCATGCAATGAAGCTCGAAAATTCAAGCGAGTTCAATTACTATTGCCCCGATAAGAAGGTATGGGAAGAAACCGGATATTTCAGAGACACATCAAAATAGGCTCGACTCTGAAAACTTTATATATAGGCTTGGAGGTGGTTATATGTGAGTGGCAATTTCTTCAAAATGGATAATGATATTTTTAAATGTGGGTTAGATACTTACGAATTTATGGTTTATTCATACCTTGTGATGAAAGCAGACAGAGAGGAAATGACCTGTTACCCAACGGCAGGGAAAATAGCTTTGGATTGTGGAATCAGTAAATCTCAGGTAAGAAAAGTTACAGCTTCTTTAGAGAAAAAAGGGTTAATCACAAAGGAAATGCGATACAAGAACACCATAAATGGCAAAAAGCATCAGACGAGTAGCCTCTATCATATAGAGCCACTGCCTATACAATATGGAGGGAGTGCCTCTGTATTAAATACCCACTCCCTATCCGATAAAGAGGGGAAATAAATAAACAAGAGTTATTATATCAATATTCATTTTATCAAAAACCACTACAACAAGAAGGTGATGTTGTGGATTACAACACAAAACAATTTTATTATTATCTCGATGAATGTTATTTTCATCCCGAACGAGATAAGGAATTTTCTTCTGAAACCGAAAAGAATTTGGCAAGAAAGGCTATGGAACTGCTTTGGAACAAAGAAAGCATTAAGGTAAACAATGTTACATATTCCAATGAGGAAATAAGACAAAAGCTACTTGATGAAATGATGCCTGAGATTTTAGACAGAGCCATAGAGGTTTACCTAGATGCAAAAGGTGTCAAATCAGAAACACCCTATCTTGCAGGTTGTATCTTCAGAACCCTCATAGACTACGACGCATATATAGAACGGTTATTCAGACAGACATTCAGAGGGTAAGTAAAGGAGAATTCTACTAATCATTTTCACGGAGCCGTACACGGCTCTGTGGAGGTG
>JAFTIR010000024.1 GCA_017456765.1 Clostridia bacterium
ACAATAATAATAGCAACAACAATAATAACAATAATGGGTAATATGGTAAATAAAAATGAGTAAAATTATGAATAAAGACAACTTAATAAACGGACAATTATTTTTAATTACCGTTGAAAACAACAGCACTCCTCTATTATTGCGCGATGATATTATCTTAATCTATTCTGAAAAAGAAAAGGCAGATGCAGCCGCCTACAAGTTCAGGCAGTTACACAAAACTGACACTATCAGCGCCTCTTTAATTGACAACAACACTGTATTTTTTGCAAAAATGGTAGCCTGTCATTTTTATAAATTTCTCTTTGATGGCGACGGAAAAATACTAAAGTTTACGGATTTCTGCAATGTTAAATACACTGCAAAAACCGAAGACTCAGCAACCGAAATAAAGAACGCACAGCCCGGCAAAAAAACGGAAGATGTTCAGAATCAGGATCAGGCAAAGCCGAGTATCATCGAAGCATTCAAAAGGCTTCCCAAAATACATAGGAATCGGTTAATTTCTGCATACACATTGGGATTGTTATCTGTTGCTTCAAGTATGGTTTTAAAACACTTCGCCAAGATTGATGATGCACCAAAGTGGGTTGCAATATGTCCCTTAATCATTCTTTTGTCTCTAATAGGCGGATTAACTGATGCTTCAAAGGCGGCAGATAAGGTCAAAGAAAAGAATCCTTTGATGGCAAAAGCAGCAAAAATTTCTATGCTGTTACCTCTTGCAGCAATTATTATTTTTATATTGATGTTATTTGAAATTTAGTGGCAAAGGATTTTAACATGCTACACTGTAATGGCAAAACAAGATTGCTTATGCAATTTCATATTACCGGCAGATGCAATCTTGCCTGCAAGCATTGTTATCGGGTCGAGGGAAATGTTGAACCCTTATCTTTTGATGACATACGCTCTGTAATTTCACAGTTTGATGAACTACGACTCTGCTACAACGAGGACAAGGGAATCAAGAAAAAGGGACACATTAACATAACCGGCGGAGAACCTCTTATTCGGGAAGACATATTCGACATTCTTGATTTTTTGGGCGAAAACCGCGACAAGTTTTCTTACGGGATATTATCAAACGGCACTCCGATAAACGAAAGAATGATAGCATCCCTAAAAAAGAATCGTGTTTCATTTATTCAATTAAGCATTGACGGGGGCATGAAAACTCACGATTATCTAAGGACATCGGGTGACTATGAGCGCACATTCAGAACCGCTTCGCAACTTGAAAACTCCGGCATTAAAACATTTATAAGTTTTACGGCGAACAAGTCAAATTACAAACAACTGCCGGAAGTTGCTCACAAATGCCGAAAATGCGGAATAACAAAGCTATGGTCAGACAGGCTTGTTCCCATTGGCAACGGCTCGGAGCTATCCGATTTGGAAATCACAAAGGATATTTTTCCCGAATATGCAAAATATCTCAAAAAAGCACAAGGCAATTTTTTTACAAAAAAACTTTATCCCAAAACGAAAGTCGCCTGTGAACGGGCACTACAGTTTTTAAACAATTCAGATTCATCAATTTACTCCTGCAGTGCTGCGGAAAGTTTTCTTACAGTTGATGAGTTCGGGAGAGTAATGCCTTGTCGAAGGATGCCCATTATCTGCGGTAACATATTTGATTCAACACTTAAAGACATTTTTTACAACAACCAAGTGTTCCGGCAATTGAGAAACAACTCCATTCCAAAAGAATGTTCGGGCTGCGTTTACAGCATCTTCTGCAAAGGCGGCGCCAAGTGTCAGAGCTTTGCAAAACACAGCAGCTTTTATTGTGCCGACCCCGGTTGTCCGTTGATATAAGAATATATAACAAAAAGTCAGTACTCACAAGAGTTCTGACTTTTTCTGGTGCACCTTTAGGAACAAGTCTGCTTCGCATCCTCCCTGCTCGACGCAATGCGTCTCGCACCTTTTTGCTAAAAACAACCACACAGGGTTGTTTTCTAAACGCAAAAAGCCCTCTCAGGGTTCGAGTCCCTTCCCAATGAAAAACAAAAAGTCAGCACTCACAAGAGTTCTGACTTTTTCTGGTGCACCTTTAGGGACTCGAACCCCAGACCAACCGGTTATGAGCCGGTAGCTCTAACCAACTGAGCTAAAGGTGCATATTTATTAAGTTATGTTACCTTCACAACGCATGATATTATATCACAATAAAAGCTATTTGTCAAGGGAAGTTTGTCAAAAAATCAAATTATTTAACATTATTTTTTCGCCATATTTTTTATTTCCAAAAAATGTTGATTTAATTGCTTTTTTATGTTATCATCTATCTATGAGGTGATTTTAATGATTAAAACTAAAGAGCAAATAATGGTTACAACAGAAGAAAACTCAAAAGGTGAAACAAAAATGTATCTCTCAGATCTCAAGGATTTTGAGGGCAAAAATCCAAGGCTTCGTATGTACTCTCTTGCAAGATTAAAGCCGGGCGAAATGGTTGAGTTCCACGTACACGAAGGAGAATGCGAATACTACTACATTCTCTCGGGTCACGGAGTTTACGATGACAACGGCACAAAGACTAAAGTCGAAGAAGGAACCATTACCTTTACCCCATCGGGAGAAGGACACGGCATCGAAAACACAGGCGACGAAATGCTTGAATTCATGGCACTTGTTATTTTAGACTGATTTACTGCACAAAATTTACGGCTGCGGCACCTCAATGCGTCGCAGCCGATTTTTATTTTACTTTTTTCTTCTGATTGTATAGTGATTATCTTCACCATGTCTGCGGCAGAGCCACATACCGTTTGTAAAGTCGGGAATACCTACAGCATGACCTGTTGCAATTGACTCCTCGGAAAGAGCAGAAATACACATAACAGCTGCCGCATCATAAACGTCAATGGGGCTTTCCCAGCCATTCTTATAGGAATTGATAAATGCTGAGAATACTATGCCGTCCATTCCGCCGTGGCCACCTGTGAGTCCCTTTTCAACGACATCTTTCCAGATGGGATGGTCATGCTCGCCCTCATAGGAGTCGGCGTTACCAATAAGTGCCTTTGCATTCCATTCATTCTTATGATGTTCTTCATTATTATCAAAGTAGAAGGCATTACCGTTTTCTGTGTAATACGCCTTTGTTCCATGAACAGCGAAGTTTCTGGAATAGTATCTCGGGAGTGTTGTATCAAGAGTAAGTGTAATTGTTTCACCGTGTGCGCACTTGATGATTGTGCTTACAACGTCGCCCTGCATGATATCTCCGACAACATCATCCTTGCCGATTTCTGTAGTGTCAACATATTCACGAAGTCCCTTTGCGCATGATGCAACAGATACAAGGCTTACCATACGGTTTCCGTCATTTACGCCGAGAATCTTACAAATGGGAAGAAGTTCATGTGTAGGATAGTTATCACAGTTACGGTTAAGGTAGTTACGAAGTCTGTAGTGACCAATCTCCTTACCTCTTGCAACTTCATTTCTTAAATCATGACAATAGCCGCCCTCACAGTAAACAACATCACCGAACATTCCCTTATTTACCATATCGAGAAGCATAAGCTCGCGTCTGCCGTAGCAGCAGTTTTCCATCATCATGAAAAATGTGCCTGTTTCCTCGTATGCGCGGACAAGGCGGAAGCATTCGTCAACGCTATATGCGCCGCCGACCTCCATTGCAGTTGCCTTACCTGCTCTCATTGCATCAATGGCAATCTGTGCATGGGATTCCCATGCAGATGCAATCATAACAGCCTCAACCTCGGGGTCTGCAAGAATATCCTTATAATCCTTTGTTACCTTAGGTATTGCACGACCCTCTTTTTCAAGGCGTTCTTTTGCCTGTTCAATTTTTCTGTCCTCGATGTCACACATAAATATAACTTCTGCGTCATCTCTGGAGTTGATAAACGAAACCCAGTCCTTACCTCTAAGTCCGAGACCGATAAAACCAAGTTTTACTTTATCCATTATAATCATCCTTTCATGTAAACCCAAATTTACATTTCAAATTACTTTGTTCTTAGTATACAGTATATAAATTCATTTGTAAATACATTTTAAGGTATTTTTTATACAAAATCAGGTAAAAAAATATATAGTCCTTATATTCATTTTTATCTTGCATTTTAACCTCAAATGAATTATACTGATAAAGAGGTGCAACAATGAAGAAAGACAAATTCAAGCTATATTCGATAATTTTATACATTTTGGCGATGATTTTACTCACCCTGATTGCCATTCCTCTTATAAGGTCATACGACAATCCCGATGAGTTTATCGCTTTCATAGACAGCTTTGGTGCTTTTGGTTTTATACTCATGATGTTCGTCCAGATTGCACAGGTTATTGTAGCTTTTATTCCCGGTGAAATCATTGAGTTTGTGGCAGGTACGCTTTACGGTTGGTTTGGCGGTCTTATTTTCTGTCTTTTGGGAGTAGCTATCGGTCAGTGCATTATTTTTACGGCAGTTCGGTATTTGGGAGAGTCCTTCGTTGAAAAGGCTGCCGGAAGCAAGGCGATGACAAAGTACAAGTTTTTAAGGGATGAAAACAAACTAAAAACTATTATTTTCATTCTCTATTTTCTTCCGGGTACGCCCAAAGACATACTTACATACATAGTTCCGCTGACAAAAATCAAGCTGTGCGATTTTCTTATTATATCTGTTTTTGCAAGGATTCCCTCCATTGTTTCCTCAACCTACGGCGGATACGCCTTTTCCGAAAAGGACTACATTTCACTTGCTGTAATATACGGCGCAATTCTTGTCATTACAACAGTCGGAGCATTGACATACAGGGCGTGGAACATACGCCATTCAGATAAACAGTAATACAACAAAACCCCAAGGCAATCTGCTTTGGGGTTTAATTTATATTTTGGGAATCTGCATAAGCTCTCCGCCTTTTTGTGCGGACTCTGCCGCAACAATTCCGGGAAGAGAAATGTTAATTGCAAAATCAACATCAAGTACAACCTTTTTATTATTGAGAACAATATCAATAAAATCGAGCACCATTTTTCTGTCGGCACCGCCATGAATACCGTTCTCGCCATAAGAGGAAACCTTTATAGGTATTTCAATCTTTTTTTCCCTGCTACCCTCAATATCTGAAAATCTTGCAAAGGAATGGGCTTCTTTTACATTCTTTATATTATCGGTTTCAATCGTGCCGCGCGTGCCAAGTATTCTGAACTTATGGTCAAGATTTACAAAGCTGCCGAAGGAAATAAGTATTCTTATAACTGTTCCCTTTTTTGTCTTGAAGATTGCCACGGCGTTTTTAGGTATCTTTGCATAAGGATTATATTTTGCATCGGGAAGCATGGCGGAAACACTTACACATTCATCCTCAAGTATATACAAAAGAGGACCGAGATTATGAGTCAGGTACCTTATGGGCGAAAGGTAATTTCTCCAGTGTTCGGTTTCACATTCTTCTTTTCTGTATGCTCTGAAATCCTTAGCGTGAAGATACTCTGACTCTGCATAAACAGCCTCACCGAATTTCCCCTGCTCCGCAAAGGTTTTCCAGGCTTGAATAAAGCCCCAATAGCAACAGTTTTCAGCAATCATATACTTAAGGTGCGGATGCTTTTTCACAGCGTCTTTCAGCACGCTTGCCTCCTCTGCCGTATTTATTGCAGGTATTTCAGAAAGCACGTGCTTACCCGCTTCAAGCGCCTTTACTGCAAAAGGAACGTGGCATACTGCGTCTGTGCTTACAAACACTGCATCAATATCGGCATTTTTGAGCATTTCATCATAGTCTGAATAGGCAGAAAGGTCTGACACACCCTTTTCTTTAAAGAATTGTATAGCACCCTCAAGTGCATTTTTATCTTTATCGCAGACAGCGCAAAGCTCAAAGCATTCTCTGCCTATAACCTCGCCCATTACGTCCCTGCCGCGAGAGCTTACACCGACAACGCCGAACCTCAATTTTTTCACGGTCATTTCCTCCATAAATCAAATATTAAGGAACACAAGGGCAAATGCCCCGACAATTACACCTACAATCTGTCTTTTGAGAAATCTTTCCTTAAACAGAAGCGCAGAAACAGCAAAAGAAACAACAATTTTTATTCCCGACGTCAGCGCAGAAGACAGCGAAATCGGCATCATGGTATAAACTAAGATTGACAGCATATTACGAAAGCCGTTTATAAGACCTGCACCCATTGCATAGGGTACACCGTACCTGACTATTTCCTTTATATGCTTTCCTTCAGTAAACACACCAACTGCAAAAAGAAATGCTGTTGACAAGCCGAGACACAGCGCCATGCATTCATTATCATACGCGCCTTCAAAGCGTATCTGCTGTATTCTGATAACAATTCCGTACATTCCGTTTGCAACAGCCGACAGTATTATCAGTACAAGCCATTTGACAGACACCTTGCCGCCCATGCTGTTTCCTCTTGTAAGATAAAGGGATACAAGCAAAAGAGCAAAGCCGATTAACGAAAAGGTTGTAACAGGCTCACCGAGAAATATTGTGCCATAACCGATTGAAAAAAGAATCGAATAGGAAAGCACAAGCATGGACATTGCAAAGGAGCCGCAGGCAAGTGCGAAATATGTGAGAACCGACGCCACGCAATATAGAATTCCAGATATTGCCGCATACGGCACAAGTACAGGCGTTACAACAAACGCTCCTGCATCTGTAAGAACAAAATACAGCATTGCAAAAAGAGAGATAATACCCGTAAACACAAAACCGCCATGTACGTGCCTTGTATTATATTGTTTTATGAATATTCCCTCGGCAAGACCTGCAAATACATTTATAACTATAAGCAAATATGCCAATTAAATCCCTTCTTTCAATCCTCTGATTAAATGATAGCAAATATAGATGATTTGTGGAATGGATTTTTTCGCTTTTTTACGCAAATTTCGGCGATTTTCTTGACATTTTCCATGTTTTATGCCATAATAACTCTTGGGTGATGTAAATGAAAGACAGCATATGCCGATTTATGCCGGCCAAAGAATACTCGGATTCAATAAAAACGGTAAACTTTGTATATGAAACAGAATTGAAAAGGTTAAAGCAGCCATTCCTCAAGCCCATATATCTCATGAACCTTGTTACAAGAGGCAAGGGAAAAATAACATGCGAGGGTGCAAGCTTTGCACTTGAAAAGGGATGTGTTTTCTTTAACTTCCCTGGCACATACTTTGAAATTTCGGCAAGCGACGATTTTGAATTTGCATACATCAGCTTTATGGGGGACTGTGTTGCAACAATTCTTGAACAGCTCGGCATATCAACTCAAAGCTCGGTCTATTCGGGCTTTAGCCACATAACAGAGCTATGGCTCTCCTCTCTTCGCCGTCTTGACGAATTCAATTCCAACATATTGACAGAAGGCGTGCTTCTTTATACCCTTTCATTTTTCGGAAAGAAAGGCAGAAACACTGCCCTTGCCGATAAGGAAAATCTATTTTCGGGAATACTTGATTATATTGACAAGCATCTTACCGACCCCGACATGAGTCTTCGTCGGGTTTCCGGAATTTTCGCCTACACACAGAAATATTTCTCACATCTTTTCAAAAACAATGTTGGTGTGGGTTTTTGCGAATACCTGAACGAAAAAAGAATGAAATATGCACTTTCCCTTATCCGCGAGGGTGAAAAAGAGGTTTCAAAAATTTCCGAAAGATGCGGCTTTACAGACCCATTATATTTCTCAAAGGTTTTTAAAAAGCACATCGGTACCTCTCCCCGCTCCTATATTGCAAAGCTCAAATAACAGTTACGGCACCCTTTTCAGGGTGCCGTCTGACTTTTATTTTACTTAAGGAAAATTTCAATAACGGGAGAAATGCCTTTAGGAGGAATAACGGGAAGTGTGAAGCAAACGCTTGTTCCGTCTGCAGCTGTACCATACTGAATTTCACTTCCGTCGGAGAGGAACTGTGCATAATGAACCTTGCCCGCAAGATTTTCAACGAAAAGTCTACCGAAAGGATAGTTCTGAAGGTGAATATACAATCTCTTTTCATCGTTGCTCTGTGTCATAACTGTTCCCTGGGGTGCCTTGAATTCAGGCTCAGGCATTGTACATCCGTAAACCGAGCGGGAGTTATACTTCATCCATTCTCCGTATGCGTTGAGGGCATTTACGGCTCTATGGTCAATATAGCCTCTTGAGCAGGGACCTACATTCATGATAACGTTACCGCCGTATGCAACGGTGGATGTAAGAAGGTCAATAAGCATCTTATCGCTCTTCCATGTCATTTCATCTCTATGGTAGCCCCATGCACCGGAAAGAGTATGGCATACTTCCCATACGAGAAGGTCGCCGTTTTCGTTCTTAACCCATTCGGTTGCGCTCTTCTGTTCGGGTGTGTAAACGTCCTGAAGGATACCTGTTCTGTTGTTAATCATAATTTCGGGCTGAAGGCTTCTGATAAGAGAAATAAGCTTTTCAGATTCCCACTGTTCTTTGCCCTTACCGCCCTCAAACTGCATCCAGGGCTTTAATTTCTGGGGACATGTATCATACTTGAAGGAATAGTCAAACCAGATAATATCAATCTTACCGTAGTTTGTAAGAAGCTCTGTTACCTGATCTCTTACATACTGAGCATAAACCTTCATATCTCTGCCCTTATCCATTTCCTCCGCGTTGTCATAGTGAGCATATGCGTGAGCAACGTCAAGAGGATAGTGAGGATGATTCCAGTCAAGAAGAGAATAATAAAGACCAACCTTGAGTCCCTCTGCTCTGAAGGCTTCAACATACTGCTTTACAATATCCTTACCGTAGGGTGTGTTTGTTACCTTATAATCTGTGTACTTGGAATCAAACAGGCAGAAGCCTTCGTGATGCTTTGTGGTAAGAATTACGTACTTCATACCTGCATTCTTGGCAAGTCTTGCCCATTCCTTGGCATCGAGAAGGTCGGGGTTAAAGAGTTCAAAATACTTCTGGTAGTGTTCTACGGGAATAGCCTCGTAATTCTGAACCCATTCATGACGTGCGGGCATTGAGTAAAGACCGAAATGGATAAACATACCAAATCTGTCATTTACAAACCATTCTGTGTTACCGGGTGACGGCAGTGTTTTATAGCTTGACATTTTTAAAGCCTCCTTGCTTTTTTCTTTAATATATCATAAAGAGGGAAAAAAATAAATGGACTTTTTCCCTTTTTTACTGTGAATTTTGACATAAAAGATGATTTTCAAAATAAAACACAACAATGGGACGGCATTACGCCGTCCCATCATTTACATTAAAGTCCGATTGTTTCATCAATGAATTTCTGAACATCTATCACAACGCCATCGTGTCTTGACTTTTCAGCCGCGAACACAAGCATATGATTTTTACATGAAATGCCGATTTCGCTTACAAGCTCGGAAGCTATATTTCCGTTTACATAGTCATAGAGAACATTAAGAATACCCGTATCTCCACCGCCGTGTCCGCCGGCAATTGTCTGGTCAACCGTACGGTCATTGGTTGGCAGCTTTTCGTGAGTCTTGGTTTCAAAGCTATAAAAATCAGCTTCTTTTTCGCTTGCGCTTGCAATAAGCTCTCCCTTTGTACCGAATATTCTTGTATATCTGCCACCCTCATTAAAGGCATTCATGGTCATAGTAACGGTTGCACCGTCCTCAAATTCCATATTGACTGTCTGGTGGTCGACAACATTATTATTACACTTGAATACGCACTTACCGTACTGGGTTGTCTTCAGAGCATCAAGCACAGCCTCTTCTGTGGGAGAGCTCATCTGTGTCATAATTCTGTTCATCATACCCTTAAAGCCGCCAGCCTTATTATTTTCATAATAAAGTTTTACAGCATTATAGTAACATTTATCAGCCTCGGGACAACCGTCAATACAATAGTCGGGCGAGCCCTCCGGCGCATTTTCGGGAGTAAAGTATGTAAGCGAGCCAAAGGACTGAATCTTTTTACATTCCTTACCGAGCATCCACTGCAGAATATCTATATCGTGACAGCACTTCTGAAGAAGCATAAAGGAGCTTTCATCCTCATTACCCCAGTTTCCTCTTACAAAGCTATGGCTCTGATGAATATGACCTACGCCCTCGGTATGCTCGATTGAAATAACTTTTCCGAGTTTTCCCGAATCAATATAGTGCTTGAGAGATCTGAAATATGAAGTAAATCTGAGAACATGACAAACCATGATTTTGGTTCCCTTTGCCTTTGCAGCTTTCAGAATTTCCGCACATTCTGAAGGCTCAGGCGACACCGGCTTTTCAAGAAGCAAGTCATATCCAAGCTCTATTGCCTTCATAGCAGGTCCGTAGTGCATTCTGTCCATTGTTGAAATAATTGCAACATCTGCAAATTTGGGTCTGTCAAGAATATGCTCCCAAGTAACGAAAGCATTCTCTTTAGGAATACCATGTGTACTCATTATGTATTCCCTAACGTCATCAACAGGCTCTGCAACGCCCACTACCTCAAATTTCTCAGGCATCTGTGCCATAATATCAGTATAACCTCTGCCTCTGCAGCCTGCGCCGATTACTATTACTTTAAGTTTTTTATCTGCCATGATTAAGCCTCCCATTTTTCTTGCTATGTCTGTAATATAACACTAAAAAAGGCACTCTTCAATGAAACAATCTACGATAAATATACAAAACAACGTTTGAAAGCTATTGCCACAAAAAATGAATACTTAAATGGTCGCTTTCTTCGGTATGATATAGGAAAGAGTAAATCGTGTACACCTGTATACTTCGAGTAATTTCAATAAATAAAATTCTTTTATCGACTGTATGTAAAAGTACCGTGATTTTTTATGAAAAACATATAGACAAATCAAAATTCTTATGATAGAATATATATGCTACACTAATTTATTTTTGTTTGCTTGGAATAAGTTTGCATTTTTATCTCATGATAAAAATGCAGGCTCTGTTTTGCATTCTTATTGCAAGCGAACATGATTAGTGTAGCAACGATCAGATGAGCCGCGTTTTTTGTGCGTGGCGACTTTGGTTGCTACGCATTTTTTTATTATTTGCTTTAAGAAAGGAAGACAAAAATGAAAAAAACAAAAAAGGTATTTTAATCGCAATCGCCGTATCACTCTTGCTTCTGTTTGGCTGTTCAGTGCTTTCAGATACCGAAGAAGAACATCCTGCCACAGACACCGAAACAATTAGCACCATTGAAGAAGGCAATAATAGTGAAAATGATGATTGGGAAGTAATTGTTCAATCTTATGACAAAAATGCAAAAGAAACCAACAAAATAATAGCTGAAACAGAAGTCAAGAATGAAGCAGAAAACACAACCACTTCCCACGCCGAAAGTACAGCTACTGCGCAAGTCAATAATGATGACGCGGAAGTTTGGATACCGCAATCAGGCTCCAAATATCATAGCAATTCCAGTTGCAGCAATATGAAAAATCCATCCAAGGTATCTCTTTCTTATGCAATTAGTTCCGGATATACTGCATGCAAAAGGTGTTACTAAAAATCTTGAAGGACAAAGTTTAATTTGTCCTTTTTTATTGAAGTTTCACTAAAAACTCCTTGACAAGCACCTGCAGGTATGATAAAATATAAAGGTAAATTACGGCTGTCCCTACTGACGGAATTATGTGGAGCACCACAAGGAAGCGACAGCAATATAAAGCCGACCGTCTGGGCAGTTTTCAAACTTGAAGACTGCCCTTTTTTATTTCGGCAAAAGAAAGGATTTTATTTTATGGCAAAGTTTGACCTTAAAGAGTTGCTTGCAAACAACACCTACCCCGGAAGAGGCATTGTTATCGGAAAGTCTGCCGACGGCAAGAAGGCTATGATTGCATACTTTATCATGGGCAGAAGCGAAAACAGCCGCAACAGAATTTTTGAAAGATACGAGGGCGGCATGAGAACAAAGGCATTTGACGAATCAAAGCTCTCCGACCCCAGCCTTATCATCTATAACCCTTATCTTGCACTTGAAAACGCCGACATTATCACAAACGGCGACCAGACCGACACGGTTTACAACTATGTAGTTAAAAACGGCGACGACGGATACTCCTTTGAAAAGGCTCTTACAACTCGTGAATTTGAGCCGGACGCGCCCAACTACACCCCCAGAATTTCGGGTATGCTCTACTATGGAAATGGAGATTTTACCTACAAAATGAGTATTCTCAAGAGTGCCGAGGGCGACGGTTCTGTCTGCAACAGATATTTTTATACCTACTCTCCCAGAGCAGGCTACGGTCATTTCATTCACACCTACAAGTGTGACGGAAATCCCATTCCCTCCTTCTACGGCGAGCCTGAGGAGGTTGCTCTTCCAAACACTGCAAAAGAACTCTGTGACCTCTGCTGGGAAAACTTAAACGATGACAACAAAGTTTCTCTCTTTGTAAGAGTGCTTGACCTTGCAAGCGGAGAAGCGGAAGAAATAATTGTAAATAAGAACAAGTAAGCGAGGAAATTAAAATGAAAGAATTTGAACTTAAATACGGTTGCAACCCCAATCAGAAGCCCTCAAAAATATTCATGGAAGACGGTTCTGAACTTCCTATTGAAATCTTAAACGGCAAGCCCGGCTATATTAACTTCCTTGACGCATTCAACTCCTGGCAGTTAGTCAAGGAATTAAAGGCAGCTCTCGGTCTTCCCTGTGCTGCTTCCTTCAAGCATGTAAGCCCTGCTGGTGCTGCCTGCGGCGTAAAGCTATCGGACGACCTTAAAAAGGCTTGCTTTGTAGACGACATTGAGGGTCTTGACGATTCTCCCCTTGCCTGCGCATACGCAAGAGCAAGAGGTGCTGACAGAATGAGCTCCTTCGGTGACTGGATTGCACTCAGTGACGAATGTGATGTGACAACTGCACTCATTATCAAGCGTGAGGTTTCCGACGGCATTATCGCGCCCTCATATTCCCCCGAAGCTCTTGAAATCTTAAAGAGCAAAAAGAAGGGTAACTACAACATCGTAAAGATTGACGAAAACTATGTTCCCGCTGAAAAGGAAGTAAAGCAGGTATTCGGCATTTCCTTTGAGCAGGGCAGAAACAATTTTGAGATTAACAAAGAGCTTCTTGCAAACGTCGTAACAGACAACAAGAATCTTACAGATGAAGCTGTTCGCGACCTCATCATTGCACTTATTACATTAAAGTACACCCAGTCAAACTCCGTTTGCTACGCATACGAGGGACAGGCCATCGGTGTGGGTGCAGGTCAGCAGTCAAGAATTCACTGCACACGTCTTGCAGGCAACAAGGCTGACAACTGGCATTTGCGCAAGCATCCCAAGGTACTTGCACTTCCCTTCCTTGAAACTCTCGGCAGACCCGACAGAGACAACACAATTGATGTTTACATTTCAGAGGACAGCGATGATGTTCTCGCAGACGGCAACTGGCAGAACTATTTTACAGTTCGTCCCGAGCCTCTTACAAAGGCGGAAAAGAGAGCTTATCTTGACACAATTTCAGGTGTATCTCTCGGTTCTGACGCCTTCTTCCCCTTTGGCGACAACATCGACAGAGCAAAGAGAAGCGGTGTATCCTTTATCGCACAGCCCGGCGGCTCTATCCGTGACGACAATGTTATTGAATCCTGCAACAAGTATGGTATTGCAATGGCATTTACAGGTATGAGATTATTCCATCATTGATGAACAACTTTTACAGTTTTTCCGCGGCTTTCGAGCCGCGGTTTCTGTTACTTATGACAAAGCAAAAACGCTCCACTCATGTGTCGAAAACTCCGCTTCGCTCTGTATCATTCGACACGAGCCATGGCGGCGCTTTTTTATACTCTACTCAGAGTTAAATAAAACTCATATCGTTTCTCTCACTACTCCATATGATTTGCCTGCCTTTGGCAGGCCATAGCCTCGCAAAGCGAGGCGAACCACGTTTATCAGTGGGAAGAAAATCGGGGCTTTTCAAATGCTTTGTTGATATTAGCCTCCACGGCTCGCAAAAAATCTGAGCGAAGCGGTAATTTTTTGCAGAGTGGTCGCTTTGGGTTACTTTTGGCGAGTCAAAAGTAACGAAAACCATAAATAGAGCCGCAGTTTTGCACTGCGGCTCAAAGTTTTATTGCGTTTTATATTGCTTACTCTTCTATGTTATAAGAATAGAAATTAAAGTTTGCCATTTCAAAGGTACAGTCAACATTATCACTTGTTTCAAAGCCGATATTTACTCCGTTGAAGAACCAGTCATCCTTTGTTGTAACACCAAGACCATATGCGTCCTCTGCGTTTACTCTGTCAAGGATAATACCGATATGGTGTGTAAGGTCAACCTTAATATGAATCCAGTCGCTTGAAATCTTTGTGCCCTTAGTGTAGCCCTCAGCCTTTCTTCCCTTTTGGATAATATTGTGGATTGAATTACTGAATCCGCTATACACCGCTTCTGCAGAAAGGCAGTACATATATGTGTTCGCTCCCGAGTCACGGCACCAGTTAACATCACTGTACTGTGAATAGTAAAGGTTATCACTTGCAAGTGCAAGACCGAACCATACAAGTGTGCCGGGGTCCTTCTTGGGTCTGAGGTAGGAATAAAGAAGGAAGGACATATGACCAGTATCCCTTTCGATTCCGTCGGGATGTACTTTTCTTGTATATTCTTCGTTGTATTCCTTGAGTCTTATATCAAACTCACAGTAAAGTCTGTCAGCACCTGTGCTGTACTGGATTTCATTTTCAAAATCTACAGGTCTTGTGCCGCTGTTCTGTTCAATAAGAAGGTGAGGCCAGAATCTCCATGTACCATCAGGATTATTATTCTTATCATACTTGCTATAGGGATTTCCATGGAACATCTTTTTACCATTGAGCGCAATTTCAAGGACAGTACCGTGTCTTTCTACACCGTCGGTTGTTGTGTAAGTCTGGTTATGCTTACAGTAAATTTCCTTTGCGCCCGCCTTGTCGGCAAGTTTGAAGTAGCCCTCGGCTGTAGGCTTTCCGTCATCAGTGAGCTCATAATCGAGGTAGCACTGCTTATAAATTTCGGGATCTGTTTCCTTGATGCCCTCTATTCTTTCTTTAGGACCGTTGGCATAAGAAAGTCCTGCCTGCTTCATAACGGGATAAGAGTTGATATAGTCATATGCATAGAGAGGCTGGAACTGCCAGTCTGCGTAATACTTATCCTTGATTGATTCGTCGTCCTTTACTGCGTTTTCATATTCTTCTCTTGCCTTATCAGCACCGGGTACTGTTGCAAAATATGTATCGGAAGGAACAAGACCATGCTCCATACCGCGTACTACAAAGCCCTTTTCAAAATTGCCGTCAGAGAACATAGGAAGTGCCTTACCCAGTTTTACATCAGAAGAATTACCAGTTGGGGCGAGTTTAACATAATCGAGCTCATAGCTTCCTTCAGGCAAGGTAATTGTAAGCGCGCAAATGGTATTCTGCCATACCAGAACTTCTCTCATCTTTATTTCGAATACATGATAGCCTTCAGCGTCAACACCTGCAGAATAAAGCTTGAACTTTCTCTCGCCAACTGCACCGTCTTTTCTTTCATAAGTAAGAACCGCGTCTTCTTCGGAAACATCACCGTTAATCTTTACTCTGAATCTGAGCGTTTCATAAAGTGCAGCATCAAGATTTACTTCTGCTCTTTCACCAAGAGCAAGCTCTACAACCTTTTCTTCGGGTACATCCACTTCGCCAAAGAGGAACAAAAGGTCTTCACCCGCCATACAGCTCTCGTCATCGAGACCGTTTGTGGGATTATTGGCAACGATATAAGAAAGCGTCTTGAAGCTAATATCTACCATCAAAGGAAGAGCTGCTGCATCAAAAACTACCCACTCTGTCTTTCCGTCAGTAAAGTTATACTTGACAAGGATTCTTGAAAAATCTTTAACAAATGCCGTTTTACCTGCATCGAATTTTTTGCGTGTACCTGCCCAGTTAGTAATATCAAAATCATACTGACCAAAAGAAAAATCTCCGAGGAAGATACTCTTTGTAGGTACATTAACTTTATTGGAAGCATTCTGGAAATATCTGTCAATCTTTTTCACGGGAGAAACGGGTACAACATCATTCTTTATAAAGAACATATTTTCCGTTGTAACCTCGGTTTCATCAAGAAGCTCGGGGCGTGTCTTATTAAGACCGATATATGTGCCGTTTTCATCTGTTGCAAAGCCGAGAGAAACAAGGTTATATACACCGCTTTTTTCTGTTTCAACAGCTGCACAAATATGAAGTGCATACTCCTTTGCGAGCTTACCGTCAGTGACAACTGCGGGGTATGTACCGAGTGTGTCAACACTGATATTTACAATCTTACCGTCCTTCCACACCTCAACCGTTGCAGCATCTCCCGAAACAGCAACATTTCCTGTCGGAACAACAATTGCTTCCGAAAGACATTTGGGACATTCAAAAACTAAATTTTCCTTTTTCATATAGCTTTTCCTCCTATTTCAGAATATAATTTATCCATATATTCCTACACTGACAATTTACCATAATATTCCGCAAAAATCAATAGATTTTTAGGAAAATGTGAAACATTTTTAGGTTTTCATTTGAAGAAAACAAAAGCGAGCCGCGGTTAAAAACCGCGGCTCAAAACTTTATTTGCTTTTTCAGGCTTATTCCTCTATATCATAGGAATAATAGTTAAAGTTTGCCATTTCAACTGTACAGTCAACGTTATCGGATGTTTCAAAGCCGATATTTACGCCGTTGAAGAACCAGTCACTTCTTTCTGTAATACCAAGACCGTAAGCATCTTCACTGTTTATTCTGTCAAGAATTATTCCTACATGATGTGTAAGGTCAACCTTTACGTGAACCCAATCGCTTGAAGCAACGCTTCCCTTTGTATATCCTTCTGCTTTTCTGAAATTCTGAAGAAGGTTGTGAAGTGACTTACCAAATCCGCTGTACACCGCTTCGGGCTGCAGGCAATACATATATGTATTTGCTCCGGAATCACGGCACCAGTTTACATCTGTATTCTGAGTCACATACAGATTATCCGTTGCAATGTTAAGACCAAACCACACGAGAGTACCGGGATTCTTCTTGGGTCTAAGGTATGAATAGAGGAGGAAGGACATATGTCCTGTATCGCGTTCTATACCGTCAGGATGCACCTTTCTTGTATAATTCTCACTATAATGCTTAATTCTTATATCAAATTCGCAGTAAAGTCTGTCAGCACCTGTGCTGTACTGAATTTCGGTATTGAAATCAACGGGTCTTATACCGGAATTCTGCTCAATGAGAAGATGAGGCCAGAATCTCCATGAACCGTCGGGGTTATTGTTCTTATCGTACTTACTGTAAGGCTGTCCGTTAAACAGTTTTTTACCGTTAAGTGTGATTTCAAGCACATCACCATGTCTTTCAACGCCGTCGTTTGTTGTATAAGTCTGATTTGGCTTATAAATAACTGCCTTTGAGCCTGCCTTATCGGCTGTTATGAAGAAACCTTCTTCCGTAGGCTTTCCGTTATCAGAAAATTCATAGTCAAGATAATACTTCTGATAAGCCTCGGGGTCTGCCGCCTTGACAGCTTCCAGTCTTTCGATAGGCTTTGTAGTGTCATAGTTCATACCTGCCGCCTTGATGAAAGGATGGGTATTGATATAGTCATAATCGTAGAGGGGGTCGAGTTTCCAGTCGGCATAATACTTTTTGGGATTTGACTCATCATCCTTTGCGGCTGCTTCATATTCGTCCCTATTCTTATCGCCGTCGGAAGTGGTGGCAAAATAGTCATCGGTAGGAACAAGTCCTGCCTCCATGCATTCAATCTTAAAGCCCTTTTTGAAGTTTCCGTCAGAGAACATGGGAAGAGGTGCACCGAGCTTTATATCGGAGGATGTTCCTGTTGAAAGGAACTTTACATAATCAAGCTCATATTTTCCTTCGGGGAGAATTATTGTGATATCGGAAATGACATCATGCCATGCCTGAACCTCTCTCATGCAGATGTCTAATATGCGGTAGCCTTCGGTATCAACGCCGCCCATGGCAAGTTTGAATTCTCTCTGACATTCAACACCGTCATCTCTTGTATATCTGAACAAGGCAAGCTCATCAGAAAGACCGCCATTGACCTTTGCTCTTATTCTGAGTGTCTGGTAAAGCGCCGCATCAACATTCGCCGTAGCCTTTTCACCCAGAGTAAGCTTTATTTCCTTTTCGCCGCGTACATCAACCACACCAAAGAGGAACACAAGGTCCTCACCCGCCATACAGCTTTCGTCTTCGGGTCCGTTCTTTACATTATTTGAAACAATATAGGAAACGGTTGTAAACTTAATCTGGTCAACAAAGGAAAGTGCCTTTGCATCATAGCAAACCCATTTTGATGCTTTATCGGCATAGTTATACTTTACAAGAATTCTTGAGAAGTCCTGAGCAAACGCGTTTTTACCTGCATCAAAGCGCATTCTTCTGCCCGCCCAGTTTGTTATATCAAAATCATACTTTCCATATGAGAAATCGCCAAGGAAAAGGCCCTGTGTATCAACAGCCATGCTGTTGTACTGTCCCTGGTAATATCTTCTTACTCTTCTGAAAGGAGATACCGGTTCAAAATCATTCCTGATAAAGAACATATTCTCCTTTGTAAGCTCAGTTTCATCGAGAAGCTCGGGCTTGTCTTTATTAAGACCGATATATGTGCCGTTTTCGTCCTGTGCATAGCCGAGAGAAACAAGGTTATATACATCGTTTTCTGTTTTGACAGCCGCACAAATCTTAAGTGCATATTCTTCTGAGAGCTTGCCGTCTGCGACAACTGCAGGATATGTACCGGTCACATTTACGTTGATGTTTACAATTTTTCCGTCCTTCCATACTTCAACTGCCGCAATGTCACCCGAAACAGAAACATTTCCTGTCGGAACAACAATTGCTTCCGAAAGACATTTGGGACATTCAAAAACTAAAGTTTCCTTTTTCATATAGCTTTTCCTCCTATTTCAGAATATAATTTATCCATATATTCTTACACTGTCAATTTACCATAATATGCCACAAAAAGCAATAGTTTTGAGGAAAAAGGTGAAATTTTTTGTGCCTTAATAAAAGAATTCGCCCATATCGGAATCTGACATGGGCGAATTTGCCTGCAGGCGCTGCCTGCTTATTCTTCTATATTATAGGAATAATAGTTAAAGTTTGCCATTTCAAATGTACAGTCAACGTTATCTGCCGTTTCAAAGCCGATATTTACACCGTTGAAGAACCAGTCATCTCGTGTTGTAACACCAAGTCCGTATGCGTCTTCGGCATTTACTCTGTCAAGGATTACGCTGATATGATGTGTAAGGTCAACCTTGACATGAACCCAATCTGTTGAAACGGGTGTACCCTTTACATAGCCTTCAGCCTTTCTGACTTTCTGGATAGCACTATGAATAGAGTTACCAAAACCGCTGTAAACAACTTCGGGAGGTGTACCATACATATAGGTATTTGCACCCGAATCACGGCACCACATAGTTCCGTAGTTCTGGCTAAAGTGAGGTGAATCATGAGCTACATTAAGACCAAACCATACAAGAGTGCCGGGATTTTTCTTGGGACGAAGGTAAGAATACATAAGGAATGACATATGACCGTTATCAAAAACCTGACCGTCAGCATGTGTTTTCTTTGTATAGTTTTCACTATAATGTACAAGTCTTATATCAAACTCACAGAATATTCTGTCAGCACCTGTGCTATACTGGATTTCCTTTTCAAAGTCAACGGGTTTTGTGCCGGTATTCTGCTGAATAAGAAGATGAGGCCAGAATCTCCATGTGCCGTCGGGGTTATTATTCTTATCGTATTTATCGTAGGGTTTGCCATAGAAAAGCTTTGAGCCATTGAGTGTAAATGAAAGAACATCACCGTGTCTTTCAACTCCGTCTGTTGTTGTAAATACTTGATCGGGCTTATAAACAACAATCTTAGAGCCTGCCTTATCGGCTGTTACAAAGAAGCCTTCTTCTGTCGGCTTTCCTGTATCACGGAATTCATAATCAAGGTAATACTTCTGATATTCTTCGGGGTACTTTTCCTTGATATAATTCAGTCTGTCTGTTGGCTTTGAGTCATATGTAAAGCCTGCTTCCTTCATGAGAGGACAAGTGTTGATATAGTCATATACATAAAGAGGGTCAATTCTCCAGTCAGAATACATCTTCTTGGGATTTGATTCATCATCCTTAACGGATGCCTCGTATTCTTCCCTTTTTTTATCGCCGTCTTCTGTTGTGGCAAAGTATGTATCAAGAGGAGTAAGTCCTTTCTCCATAGTGCCAATGAAAAAGCCCTTCTTATAATTTCCGTCAGAGAACATGGGAAGTGCCTTGCCGAGTTTTACATCAGAGGAATAACCCGTTGCAACAAGCTTTGCATAATCAATTTCGTAATTTCCTTCGGGCAATTCAATCTTAAGGCTTTTAATGACATTTTGCCATGTCTGTACTTCGCGCATTCTAAGTTCGAACACATAATAGCCTTCTGTATCAACACCTGCAAGGGCGAGCTTGAATTTATATTCACACTCAGCACCATCATTTCTTACATATGTCAGCAATGCATCATCTTCAGAAAGCTCAGAGTCAATTTTTACTCTCATTCTGAGCACCTGATAAAGTGCAGCATCGGCATTGACTTCGGTTTCCTTACCGAGTACAAGTGAAATTTCCTTTGTTTCTGGAACATCAACCTCACCAAAGAGGAACAAAAGGTCTTCACCCTTCATGCAGCTTTCATCCTCGGGACCGTTTGTTACGTTATTGGAAACAACATAGGAAAGCTCCTTAAAATCAATGTCAACCATCAAAGGAAGTGCCTTTGAGTCATACACAACCCATTCACAAGACTTATCGGCAAAGTTATATTTAACAAGAACCTTTGAGAAGTCCTGAGCAAAGGCTGTTTTTCCTGCCATAAAGTGCTGTCTTGTGCCTGACCAGCAAGTAATATCAAAATCATACTTACCAAATGAGAAGTCGCCAAGGAAGTAGCTCCTTGTAGGAACAGGAACTTTATTAGAAGCATTCTGGAAATATCTGACAACTGTTCTGAAAGGAGATACAGGCTTTACCTCACTCTTTACAAAAAACATATTTTCGCTTGTCAGCTCTGTTTCATCAAGAAGATCAGGGTTTGTTTTATTAAGACCGATATAATTTCCCTTTTCATCCTCAGCATAGCCGAGAGAAACAAGGTTATATACACCGCTTTTTTCTGTTTCAACAGCCGCACAAATCTTGAGTGCATACTCTTCGCCGAGCTTGCCGTCTGCGACAACTGCAGGATATGTACCGGTCATGTTTACGTTGATGTTTACAATTTTTCCGTCCTTCCATACTTCAACTGCCGCAATGTCACCCGAAACAGATACCTTTCCTGTAGGTACAACAATTGCTGATGAAAGACTCTTCGGACTTTCAAAAACTAAAGCTTCCTTATTCATAAGCTTATCCCCCTTAATTTAGGATTTTTTTATTTCCGTGCAAATTGCTTGCACTATAAATTTACAATAATATTACTCAAAAATCAACATTTTTCTGAAAAAACACATAAAAATAACAAACCGTTTTAATCACTTTTTACATTTGTCTGTGTATCGTCTTCTTCAATATCAGGCTCGGGAACCGTCACTGTCGGAATAAAGCGTTTTGCAAATCTGCTCTTTCCGCGGCTCTTGACATAGAAGAAGCCTATTACACTGAACACCACGGCGCCTATAAAGTTTACTATCAGGTCCTTCATGGTGTCAATTATTCCGATGTCAAGGTAACCTCCGAGTCCGAGAGGCTCTCCGTTGATATAAACTTCCGAAATGTTTTCTACAATTACGGCTTTGTTTGAAAGTGTCTCGTCAAGTGCAACAGAGGATATTTTTGTGACTACGAAATCCTTTTGCATATCGGTTGCAAAAAGCATATCCGCACCGAATTCAAACATCTCCCACAGCACCCCTATTGTCATCGAAAAGCAAAATGCTACAATCGAAAGATAAAGGGGAGAAAGATGAAATTTAAAGCGGTTATTTCTGTTTAACAAATCAACAAGAGAAAAGCCTATTGCCGCACAGAGAAAACCATTAGTTGTATGAAGCATTGTGTCCCAAAGCGGTACTTTCACATAATATGCCCCGATTTCACCTAAGATTTCTGCGGCAAAAATAAAGAGCATTATTATTATTTCAAGGGTAGAGGGAAGCTGTATGCCGAAGTTTTTCTGAAAAAATGCGGGGACGAGAAACAGTACAAGGGTAAGCGAGCAAACAAATACGTTCTCAAATCTTCGGTTTATAAGTGAAAGTATAAGAACCGCAATTACTATAAGTCTCAGCACAACATACACGGCAAAGGTCACCTTATGCTCCTTTATCTGTGCAACAAGAGGCTCTTTTATGCTTGCACGCTTCATTATTTTTTTCTTTTTCAATTCGTCACCCCTAAACTTCTTCAAGAAGCACAACTGCGTGCGTGGCAATTCCCTCTTTTCTTCCCGTAAAGCCGAGCTTTTCTTCGGTGGTTGCCTTTATATTTATTCTATCCCTGTCACAGCCGAGTGTCGCAGAGATTCTTTCAATCATTTTGTCAATAAAAGGACGCAGCTTTGGTGCCTGTGCAACAACCGTAATATCGGCATTACCGAGAACGTAACCCTTTTGAGCGACAATTTCCTTTACCCTT
Source organism: Clostridia bacterium (assembly GCA_017456765.1). Classification (GTDB taxonomy): domain Bacteria; phylum Bacillota; class Clostridia; order Oscillospirales; family CAG-382; genus UMGS1387. The sequence goes on from JAFTIR010000024.1 coordinate 22,665, forward strand.
TCAAGAAGAATAAGGCTCGAAATACCTTTAAATGAATCATCATTGTCGGGAAAATGATGACCTATATCACCAAGAGATGCCGCACCAAGCATTGCATCCATAAGTGCATGGGTCAAAACATCTGCATCAGAATGGCCGAGAAGTCCCATTTCATGCTCAATTTCGACACCGCCAAGAATCAGCTTTCTGTCGGGTGCAAATCTGTGAACATCATATCCATGTCCTATTCTCATATGTCTTCCCCTCTCATATTTATTATTGCCTCTGCAAGAAATACATCTTCAGGGTATGTGATTTTGATATTATACGACGGAGTTTCACAAAGGTTGACACTCACGCCGCTTGCAGATACAAGTGAACTGTCATCCGTTGCTACAAAGCCGTCTTTTTTTGCTTTTTCAAGTGCGTCAGCGTACATTTTCTTTTCAAAAACCTGAGGCGTCTGGATAAGCCAGAGGTTTTCTCTGTCGACGCTATCGATTACAACGGCATCCACATTTGTGCGCTTAACGGTATCTCTGACACGGCAGGCACACACAGCGTTTCCTTTTTGTGTTGCCATTTCGAAAACATTCTTTGCCATATCTGTAGTAAAGAGCGGTCTTGCCGCATCATGGACTGCGACATGAGTTATGCTTTCGCCATCAAAAAGACCGCAGATAAATGCGTTTTCAACGCTTTCCTGTCTGTCCTTGCCGCCCTTTATAACACCTTTAACCTTTGTATATCCATTTTTCTTACAGAGTTTTTCGATTTCCTCTATCTTATCTTCTCTTGCAGAGATGACAACAAATGCAACCTCGTCACATTTCTCGAATGTATCAAGGCTATAAAGAAGCATTTCTTTTCCGCGCAATTTTTCAAGCGGCTTATATACTCCGCCCATTCTGCTTCCGCTTCCTGCCGCAGGAATTATAACACCTATGTATGTTTTTTTCTTATCCATGGAGTACACCTCCGTTCTATATAAGAAAATTGTAACACACATAATCGTTATTTGTCAAAAAATACTGTAAATTGATTGTTAACTGTAAAAAACTTTCTTCAATAATATATTACGCAAATTCACCGTCTATTCATAAATAGTTATTGAATTCATTTTTAGGAAAGTATAAAATAATATTTAATTGTATGATGTAGTATTATGCCTAAATCTATTCAAAAATTCAAAAGCAGAAACGACAGGAGGGGTTGACATTGGCTTTTTCATACAGCGAAATAACTTCACGCAAAAATGAAAAAATCATATGGGCATCCCGCCTTTCCGACAAAAAGAACAGAGATGCCGAGGGCGTATTCTTTACAGAGGGTGTAAAGCTTCTTGAAGAAGCAATTCTTTCCGGGCTTGAGATTGAAAAGATATTCTTTACGCAAAAGGCGCTCTCATCATACCCGGACATTCTTGAGAAAGCAAATGCAAAGGAGTACATTCTCGTATCCGACTCTTGTTTTGAAAAGCTGACGGACGAAAATGCACCGCAGGGTATATTTACCGCTATAAAAAAGCCGTGTTCTCTCCCCTTTTCGGAGGAGTGCATAAATGACGGTGGATTTATAATCTTAGACGACATACAGAATCCATTGAATCTCGGTGCGATATTCAGGTGTGCGTACAGTCTCGGTGTGACAAAGCTCGTTCTTACTAAGGGCTGTGCAGATGTCTACAATCCAAAGACTTTGCGAAGTGCCATGGGCAGTATTTTCAAGTGCAGCTTTTATGTATATGATGACATATGCGAGTTTATTGAAATGCTCAATAAATACGGCAGGCGCGTTTACTGCACACATCTTCATTCGGATTCCCTTGTACTCGGCTCATTTAATTTTGAAAAGAGCGACAGCATTGTCATGGGTAACGAGGGACACGGCGTCAGCAAAAATGTGCTTGATGTTTGTACTGACTCTGTTATAATTCCCATGAACGAGGGGGCAGAATCCCTCAATGCGGCGACAGCTTCGGCAATTATAATATGGGAAATGACCAAAGCAAACAAATCTAAAGAATAAACAGGATTTGGAGTTACTATGAACGAAAAAATTCTTTATTACATATGGCTTTCCTCGACCTTACGTGCGGGAAGCAAAACGCCAAAGCTCTTACTTGAGCATTACGGCAGTATCGAAAAAATATATAATGCCGGCAAGGAAGAATACAAGGCTTTATCTGTTCCGAGCGGTGAAATATCAGCTCTTTGCAACAAGAATCTTGATGATGCAAAGCACCATTACAAATACTGCTCTGACAAAAAAATAGGTATTCTCTGCTACGACGACCCTTACTATCCCGAAAGGCTGAAAATAATTGACAATCCTCCACCCATGTTTTATTTTCAGGGAAAGCTCTGTCAGCTTGACGACTACCCCTGCGTTACCATGGTGGGAACACGTTCTTGTTCCGAAAGAGGCTTTCGTCTTGCATATGAGTCGGGCTTTGATGCCGCGGCAAAGGGAGCGGTAATTGTCAACGGACTGGCTCTCGGCATTGACGGGGCATGTATCTCAGGCGCACTTGATGCAAGCGGATATGCTGTGGGTATTTTAGGCTGCGGTATTGACAGAATTTACCCCTTCGGCAACAAAGAGTTATTCTCACGTCTTTCGGAAACAGGACTTATCCTTTCGGAATTTCCTCTATTTTCCGAGCCACGCGGTACAAACTTTCCTATAAGAAACAGGGTAATGAGTGCTCTGTCCCTGGCAACCGTTATTTTTGAGGCAAGCTCCTCAAGCGGTGCCATGATTACAGCAAAATATGCACTCGAGCAGGGACGAAGAATCTTTGCAGTCCCAGCAAAGCCCTACGACAAAAACTATTCGGGAGCCTTAGAGCTTATAAAAGACGGTGCCAGCGTATTCACGGAATCAGACGACATTCTTGCGGAATACTCCATGAGCTTTCCGCACAGAATAAACCTCGCGAACAAAGCCGCAATTCCCCAGGACAAGCTAAACAGCTATGTTGCAAAATATTTCAAAAAGGATGTTGACCCCGATACTCCCGTCAACAGGCGCTTTTTAAAGAAGCGCGATGAAAAGAAAACGAAAGAAGAAAAGAAAGCACTTTTCGCAGAAGAGCCTGCTAAAGACAACGAAGTGAAAAAAGAAGAAAAGGCAGCTGTTAAGGCGAGTGTTCAGGAGACAAAAAGCATAAGCGCCGACCTTTCCATGCTTTCTGTGACCGAAAAAACCATTTACGAGGTTTTAGTCAGCTACGGCAGTCTTACTGCCGACGAAATTTCCGAAAAGGGTGTGAAGATTGACGACATACTCTCGGCACTTACACTTCTTGAAATTTACGGGCTTGTAAGAGCAAAGCCCGGCGGCAAATACGAATTGATTTAGTTTAAGATTTAGATATATAGAAATGAGGAAGAATTTTGGCAAATTTAGTTATTGTTGAGTCCCCCGCAAAGGCAAAAACCATTAAAGGGTATCTCGGAAAGAATTACAAGGTTGCTGCTTCAAAGGGTCATGTAAGAGACCTTCCCAAGAGCACCCTCGGCATTGACATTGAAAACAACTTTACACCAAAATACATCAACATCAGAGGAAAGGGAGACCTGAGTAAGGAGCTCAAAGCAGAAGCACA
>JAFTIR010000025.1 GCA_017456765.1 Clostridia bacterium
AACCTGTGACCCTCTGCTTGTAAGGCAGATGCTCTCCCAGCTGAGCTAACCCCCCGGGACTCGCACTATGTAAAAAGCTTGATAAAGACTCCTGCCTTCATCTGCTTTTTACCGGCGTATATTAACGGCATCGGGTGAAACGTCTCTCACCGTCACCGATGGAGCGGATTACGGGGCTCGAACCCGCCACCTCGACCTTGGCAAGGTCGCGCTCTACCAAATGAGCTAAATCCGCAGGTGGTGCCTCCGGTCGGAATTGAACCAACGACACGGGGATTTTCAGTCCCCTGCTCTACCAACTGAGCTACAGAGGCATGTGCCGACTCGTTCCGTCAGCGTTTAGTATTATAACACAGCAAAATGCGTTTGTCAATACCTATTTTCAATTTTTTCAAAATTTTTTTGTCAGTGCCGAAAATGACGCAAAATCAAGCCTTTTCGAGCATAATTTCTCGGATTTTATCAAGTTTTTCCCCGGAAATTCCACATCAGGTGGGGAGTTTTATTATACACTCCCCACTATAATTGTAGATTTCGCTCATCTTTGCAACATGTTATTGATTTTTTACCCCTGAAGTGAAAACATATATTCCTTCATATCAACAACAGTATTTGTGTGCCTTGAAAGCTCTGCGGCAAAGCACATGAGATAGCCCATGCTCGAAATGCTGATGTCGGAAATGGAAATTGACGGATTGTTGTTTGCAACATATTCGTAAAGGTCGGCCATAAGTCCCAGGTCTCCGCCGCCGTGACCTCCTGCTATTGTCTGGTCAAATTCCTCTTCGGGTTTGTAAATAACGGTTGTCGTTCTTGTTTCAAAGCAGTAGAATTCAAGCGTATTCTTCTCCATATCTGCTCTGAGCTCACCCTTTGTTCCCATGAATGTGGTAACTCTGCCGCCCTTGTTGAACGCCGACATTGTAAGAGTTGCCTGAATATCGTCACCAAAGGTCATATTTACAACCTGATGGTCAACTACATCGTTATCGCACTTATATACACATCTGCCGTAGGGGCTTGTTTTGAGAACCTCATCAACCTCCTCGGGTGTGGGGTCAAAGTGTCCTGCAACAACAGCCTTGAAGTGCTGAACCTCGGCTGTAGGAAGTTTATAGAGTGCAGGTGCGTAGTAATAGCAGGTGTCCTTATGAGGACATCCGTCAAGGCAGCGGCTCGGTGCTCCCTCGGGTGCATTTTCTTCTCTGAAAAAGCTTCTTGTGCCAAAGGACTGTATCTTTGTACAGCTCTCGACCGCAAACCACTGAAGAAGGTCTGTATCATGGCAGCACTTTGCAAGAATCATGGGAGCCGATTCGTCCTCGCGTCTCCAGCTTCCTCTTACAAAGCTATGGCTCATATGAACATTTCCTACACCCTCAACATGATTGATGTTCATGAGCTTTCCGAGCTTTCCATCATCAATGAACTTCTTTATTGCCTTATAGAAGGGTGTGTATCTGAGAACATGGCACACAAGCACCTTTACTCCCTTTTTCATTGCCGCATCTGCAATGTCAAAGCACTCCTTGGGGTCGGGAGAAATGGGCTTTTCGAGAAGTATATCGTATCCCTTATCTATTGCCATCATTGCAGGCTCATAATGCAATTTATCCTGTGTGCAAATCATGACAATATCCGCAAGCTTCGGCTTTGAAAGAAGCTCTGTGTAGCTTTCATAACAGCCCTCTGCAGGAACATTATATTTATTTATAAAATACTCTCTCTTTTCAGGAAGAGGGTCTGCAATTGCAACAAGTCTGAAGTGCTCGGGGTGGTCATCAAGATATTTCATATAACAGCTGCCTCTGTCGCCGCAGCCGATAAGTGCAAGTGTAAGTTGTTTCATTTTTCTTTTGCTCCTTTTTGGGCATATTTCGGTTTATTTTAGCACACTTTTACGTGATTGTCAATTATATAACGAAATTTATTATGTTTTTATGGAGAGGACGCAAAAATAAGACAACAAACCAAGCAAATATCAACCATCGGTACACCCTATTTATAAAAAATTCACCATATTGATGTTTACTTTAATGTAATTTTACTATATAATATATATAATTTCAGAAAGTCATATTAAAAATCATGGCTTTCGGGTAAACTTCAAGGGGTAAACAACTATGATTAAAATCGGACTTGTGGGCTTTGGCTTTATGGGCAGTATGCACGCTGTCTGCTACAAGGAAATACCCGGCACAAAAATTGTGGCTGTCGCAGGACTTAAAAATGAAAGCGACAGAGAGGTGATAGGAGAAGACGTAACGGTTTATGAAACCGGTATGGAGCTTATAGAAAACGCCGATGTTGACGTTATTGACATCTGTCTTCCCACTTTTCTTCACACATCCCACGCCGTTGCAGCAATGAAAAAGGGAAGAAAGGTGTTTCTTGAAAAGCCGGCGTGTCTTACAAAAGAGGAATGCGAGCTTCTTCTTAAAACCCAGCAAGAAACGGGTGCTACCGTTCAGGTGGGACACTTAATAAGATTCTGGGACGAGTATAAATACATAAAGGAAGTATACGACGAAAGAAAGTACGGAGAAATTGTTTCCGCCACCTTCAGACGCAGAAGTGCACATCCTGCCTGGACTTTTAACAACTGGCTGCACGACCCTGCAAAGAGCGGAACCGTTGTTCACGATATGCACATTCACGATGCCGACTTTGTGCGCTATCTTCTCGGTGAGCCCGACAAATTTACGGCAAGCGCCGCAAGAGATGAGCACGGTCTCATTTCCCATTTCTTCTCAACATTTTACTACAAAAACGCACGCATTTCATTTGAAGCCTGCTGGGACTTCCCCGAAGACTTTGCCTTTGACGCTTCCTTCTGCGTAAAATTTGAAAAGGCAACCATCATTTTTGAAGCAGACAAATTTAAGATTTATTACGAGGGCGGCGGATGCGAGGATATTGTTCTTGAAAACACGTTTAAAGCCAAAACCGACCTTGGCGGAAACATTTCCAGCCTTGGCGGATATTACAACGAAATTAAATACTTTATAGACAAAATTTCAAACGGAGAAGAACCCGTTGTTGCTCCCCTTTCCGAGGGTGTAAAATCGGTACTGCTTATGCTTGATGAAATAGAAAGCGTCGGCGGAGCTAAAATCTGAGAGTAAACTATACTGAAAAAACCTGCGAATACGCAGGTTTTTTCTTATTTCTACACATTTGTTACAGAAGTCTTATATTCACTCGGCGACATATTGGTAAGGCGTTTGAAAACAGTTGAAAAATAGTGGGGGTTGTCAAACGCAAGCATTTCGGAAATCTGTGTAAAATTGTGTCCGTCATCACGAATGAGCTTTTTCGCCTCGTGTATCTTCTTTTTAAGAATGTATTCAAGCGGAGAATATCCCGTTGCCGATTTGAACACCTTGGAAATATACGCCCTTGAATAACTGAGCCTCTGGCAAATTTCATCAACAGAAATTTTCTTATATATGTTTTCGTCAATTATGTTCATAATCTCTGAAACAAGATGATTTTCCATGCTTTCTTTTGACGGAAAAATCTGCATTTTTCTGTTATCGGTTTCATTTCTTATAAGCAGAATCAAAAACTGCTCAAGGTGAGTGCGTATCATCTGCTGTCCGCCTATGGGAGCATCTTCTTTTAACTTCAGCTCTGTGTCTTCGGGTGACATGGGATAGTAGGTTTCAAAGAATTCCTGCGTCATCTCGCTTATGTTTCGTCTCAGCTTTGACGGTACTGTCACCTGTCTGTCCTTGAAAAAGTTTATAGCCTTTGACGCACACACAAAGGTAATTACAAAAACGTTTGACGACTCGTTATAAGACCTTATTGAGTGAAACTCGTTCGGCTCGTGAAAAATCACATTTCCCTGCCTTAAATGATACACCTTTTCGTCGGCGTATATTTCAACCTCTCCCGAGTCAACATACACCATTTCCCAGAAATCGTGCTTCTCTCCCTCAAAGTTGAATGCCTTGTCGAATTCAAAATAGTGAATTGTAACGATTTTGCTGATGAAAACGGCATTTGCGAGCTTATGCTTTATGTATTGTAATCCCATAACAACCACCTTGTTTACAAATTTATACATTTAGATTAAAAAAATATATTAACTTTCGACCAAATTTATTGTATCATATAATTAGACAAAACGCAAGACACATTTATTTTTTAAAAAATAACACTTACAGGAGGTTTTGAAAATGAAAAAAGGTATAAGCATCTGGTCATTTGCAAACGGCACTTTAAAGGAAAAAATGCTTCTCGCAAAAAAGGCAGGCTTTGACGGCATTGAGCTGTCCCTCGACGAGGTGGGAGAGGTTTCCCTCGAATCCACAGAAGAAGGGCTTCTTGAAATCAAGGCATATGCAAAGGAAATCGGCATTGTACTTTACAGCGTTGCAAGCGGACTTTACTGGACCTACAACTACACCAGCGCAAATGAAGAAAACCGCGAAAAGGCAAAGGCAATCACAAGAAAGCAGCTTGAAGTGGCAAGCATTCTCGGCTGTGACACAATTCTTGTTGTTCCGGGTGCGGTTGAGGTAGCATTTGACCCCGGCGAAGTTGTTGAATACGATGTTGCATACGAAAGAGCAAAGGCGGCACTCAAGGAGCTTGCGCCCTATGCGGAAAAACTGAAAGTTGCAATCGGCGTTGAAAACGTATGGAACGAGTTTCTTCTCTCTCCCCTTGAAATGGCAAGATTCATTGACGAAATCGGAAGCGATTATGTCGGTTCATACTTTGATGTTGGAAACGTTATGTTCTCAGGCTTCCCCGAACACTGGATAAAGATTTTAGGCAAGAGAATAAAGAAGGTTCACTTCAAGGATTACAGAAGAGCTGTCGGCAACGCAGGCACTGCAGGCATGGTTGACCTTTTAGCAGGCGACGTAAACTATCCCGCAGTTATGGAAGCGTTTAAGAAAGTCGGCTATGATGACTGGGCAACAGCAGAAATGCTTCCGCCTTACAGACATTATCCCGAAACAATTATTTACAACACATCAAACGCAATGGATAAAATTTTAGGGAGGAAATAAAAATGATTAAGGTTGGACTTATTGGCTGCGGATTTATGGGCGGCATGCACGCGGCTTGTTACAAGCAGATAAAGAATGCAAAGCTCGTGGCTGTTGCAGATGTAAGAGAAGAAAAGGCTCTTGCTGTTGCAGGCGAAGATACAAAGGTATATGCAACAGGTATGGAGCTTATTGAAAATGCTGACGTTGATGTGGTTGACATCTGTCTTCCTACATATCTTCACACAGCTCACGCAGTTGCGGCAATGAAGAAGGGCAAGAAGGTATTCCTTGAAAAGCCCGCGTGTCTTACAAAGGAAGAAGGCAAGCTTCTTCTTGATGTTCAGAAGGAAACAGGCGCGATTGTTCAGGTAGGTCAGGTTCTGAGATTCATGGACGAATACCTTTACCTCAAGAAGCTCAATGACACAAAAGAATACGGAAAGCTTATAAGCGCAACCCTTGCGCGTAAAAGTCCGCTTCCCGGATGGGCATGGGAGGGTTGGCTCCACGACACGGCAAAGAGCGGCTCTGTTGCACACGATATGCACATCCATGATGTTGACTTTGTGCGTTTTCTTCTGGGCGAGCCTGACAGCTTCAAGACAACAGTTGCAAGAGACAAGGACGGAGTGCTTTCCCACATCTTTACCTCTTTTGTATACGGAAGCACCTGTGTAAACACAGAGGCAACATGGGATTTACCTGCTGATTTCCCCTTCAGCCCCTCATTCCTGTTAAAGTTTGAAAAGGCTACAATCGTTAACGACGCACAGGGTCTTCGCAAGTACCTCTCTGACGGCGGATGCGAAGAAATCAAGCTCGAGCCTGCCTTCAAGGGAGAAAACGACATCGGAGGAAACATTTCCGACCTTGGCGGCTACTACGTTGAGCTTAAGTATTTTATTGACAAGCTCGATGCAGGAGAAACACCTGACGTTGCTCCCCTCTCGGAGGGCGTAAAGTCTGCAAACCTTGTTCTTGATGAAGTTGCAAGCGTTGGTGGGGCGAAAATCTAAAATTTCAATTGCATATAATAAATACCACCCGCAAAACGGGTGGTATTTCCTTCTTAGGCTCCCTTGTGCAAAGGGAGCTGTCAGCCTTGTGCTGACTGAGGGATTGTTTTTCTTTTATGCTTTTTACAATCCCTCCGAGTTTTGCCTACAGGCAAAACCCACCTCCCTTTACACAAGGGAGGCTTTTCCACATAAATCCCGACTCTCTAACTCAAAAATTTAATGTGTTTTCTATTCATCGGTTAATCTCTATTGAACCACGCGACAATCGCGTGGATTTATTTTTGCAACACAAAAGAGTATAGATAATTAAATCTGTACTCTTTTTTATATTTCAATCAAATTATTTCTTTGTCGCTGTCATCTGAATAATTCAAAAAATTTTTCGGGTAATTTTACAGGAATATATACCAATCTATATTCACATTCGTAAGTTTCGGTATTGCCATCGGAATCATTTTTTACTACCTTTATCATATTTCCGTTTGCATCATAGATGCAGTCGCGAGTTTCGGTATCGCCGTCGAAATCAGTAAATACTTTCCTTATCAAATTTCCGCTTGCGTCATAGGTGTAGTCTTCAGTTCGGGTATAGCCATCGGAATAAGCATATACATACTTTATCATGTTTCCGTTTGCGTTGTATTCCCAAGTTTCTGTATAGCCGTCATAAGTTTCTACTCTTTTTATCGGATTTCCATTTGTATCATAGCTGTAGTCGGAAGTATAGGTAAAGCCGTTGGAATTGGTTTGTATCCTCTTTATTGCGTTTCCGTTTGCATCATGGCTGTAGTCGTAAGTATAGGTGTCGCCGTCGGAATCAGTATGTACTTCCTTTATCATGTTTCCATTTGCGTCATAGTTGTAATCGTAAGTATAGGTATCACCGTCGGAATCTGTACGTACTTCCTTTATCTTGTTTCCGTTTGCGTCATAGATGCAATCGTAAGTAGTGGTAATGCTGTAGGGATCAGTACATACTTCCTTTATCTTGTTTCCGTTTGCGTCATAGCTGTAATCGTGAGTAGTGGTATTGCCTTGGAAATCAGTATCTACTATCCTTATCAAATTTCCGTTTGCATCATAGGTGTAAGTTTTGTTTGTTGGGGTTGTTTTCGTAAAGTTTTGAAAATCGTCAGACCATGTGTAACTAGCGGTTGCCGTTGTTTCTCCTCCAGTGTTGATTGATGTTTGCTGGACAGGTAAACCCTTTTCGTCAAAAGTAATTTTTGAAGTGCTGTAAGGACCGGTTTCTTTTTCAACTATATAGTAAAAAAACTCAAGCTGTTCTTTTGCCCTTTCGTCATCACCAAGCTCCTCTAAAAGTTTCTTGGCAGAAGAATAGTCCTTTGCTTCTATCAATTCAAGTGCTTTTTCGTATTTTTCATCATCTTCCATATCTTCAGTGTTAACAACACTTGCCTTTTCATCTTCTGCATCAACAACACTTTTTTCTTCTTTTTCTTCAATTTCTTCATTTTCTTCGGTATAATCCGAGACCACACACGAAACAAGGCTCAATGCGAGAATAAATATGAGAAGCGTGCTAAAAAATTTTTTCATTTTTTCTTCCTCCGAGAATTTTTATGTTTTGATTATAGCACATACAATTCAAAATTGCAACTACTTTTTGACTATATTTTTGCCTGTAGTTTTAATTGTAAATATCGGTTACAATTTAATTACAAGGAGGCGAACTATTATGGATTTCATAATAAAAAAACCTACAAGCTCTAATCGAACCATAAGAATGCCCGATTCGCTTATAGATACACTCGGCAAAATCGCAACCGAACAAGGTATATCTTTTAACCAACTCGTTGTTCAGTGCTGTGAATTTGCACTTGAACACCTTAAATCAAACGATGAAACACAAAAGAGTACAGACAAATAATCTGTACTCTTTCTTTTTATTCTTCGATGTGACACAGAGTCCGTCTGTACTCGGAGGGAGATATGCCCTCGCTTTGCGAAAATACCTTGGAAAAATACGCCGAGCTTCCAAAGCCGCACTCCTGTGCTATCGTGCCAATGCTTGTGTCGCTGTTTATAAGCGCCTCTTTCGCCCTTGTGAGCTTTGCCTCTCTCGCATATTCAAGTATTGTAATTCCCGTTGTCTTTTTGAAAATATGCATCATATAGTAGAGGCTGACACCCGTCTTTTTCGCAATGTCTGCAACGCTTAACTCATTTACCAGATTTTCTTCGATGATACTCTTTATTTTATCAACAATCGGTGTGTGTATGTCATTTTTCACAGACACAGAACGAATAAGACTTATCATCTTAATAATAGTCTTTTCTTTGTCGCTACCCTCTTTTTCAAGACTTTTTACCAGCCTGTCAAGTCTGTCCGTCTCAATCTCCGACATATACTCACAGTTTATGGGGTAGTAGTCGAATATTTTTTCAATAATCTTATCGGGGAATTTTTTAATAAGGTGCTGTGCAAGCTCCTTGTCCGAAAACTTGACAATTTCGTTAAAGGGATTCTCGTCTTCGTTTTCGTATTTGCCGAGCTTTGAAATAATGTGACAAAGCCTGCTGTCGGGACTTGTTACCTTGCCGTTTATAATGTCCTCTTCCGTAATCTTGGAATACAGAATTTCTCGTGCACAGGAATATACCGCATCAAATGAACTGAGGTTTCCGCCGCGCTCTCTGTCATAGATAATATAAATATATCCGTCATCTCCAACCGCCGCATCGGGATAAGAAACATATCTTTCATCAAGCAAAAGCTTGTATTTCCAGCTCTTTCCCTCGTCCTCCGAAAGAAATGCCGTAAGATGAGTTCTTCTTTTGGCAAGCGACATATCATGATTTATAAGCAGTATTCTTCCCGATTTCAGCCTTTTGATGAAGAATCTTGAGTCGGGACCGCCTATACCGCTGTCTTGTCCCTCAGTCCAGGTTTTTCCTCTGTCATAGGAATATGATACGCCTATTCCATAGTAGGTTCTGACATACATTGCAATCCTTCCGTCTTGCAGCTCAAGGAACATATGCTCATCAAAGCTTCTCTGCTTGACGCTTGCACCGCCATGCTTTACAAAGCTTTTTCCGTTGTCAACGCTCTTGTAGACAAAGGCTCTTCTATCGCTGTCGTCCTTGTCAGTATTAAAGGGGCCCGGAGTTTTGCCCGTGTGCCATACGGCTATCGGGAAAAACCATTCTCCCGTAGAAATAACCGTAGGCTTGTTCATCATAACGTCCTTGCCTATTCTGATTTCCTGTGACCATGTAAGCTCCCCGGCATCGGGGTCATCGCAGATAACCGCATAAACTGCAGGATCCGGTGCGCATGACCAGATAAACCACAGCCTCTTTAACGGGTCTATCCACAGACACGGGTCGTAGCACCTGTGATTTTCAAGGTAAGCTGCAGCAATGGGCTCGCTGAAATTTATTCCGTCATCGGATTTTACAAGCATAACGTAATTTCCGATTTCCTCCATTGTTCCGCCCGAATAGAATGCCGAAAATATTCTTCCTTTGGGAGTAACCTCAATTCCGGGAACACCCTGCCATATTCTTTTTGGTGTATAATAGCTTTCTAGTTGCTTTTTATCCGTTATAAACAATACCGTCACCTCGCCGCAATGTGTCTCTTTTATATTAAGTTTACCACAGATTTATATACATTTATATAACAAATTTGCTTTTATTAAAACAAAAACGATATTACCGAAAAGCTGTAATACCGTTTTTATTATTAAATCAAATAAGTTCAACATCGCCGTCATTGCAGATTTTTGCGTTAACCTGCTTTTCGGCAATAATCTTTTCGGCATCCTCGACGCTTCTGAGAATTTCTCTGCCGTGGTGGTTGAACAAAAGGCGTTTTACGTTTCTCGACTTTGCGTAGGCGCAGACAACAGACACCGGATGATGTCCTGTTTCATGTATGAGCAAATCGCATCCGTCGCGTACAAGCTCATCAAGCTCATGGGGTACGCCAACGTCACCCGAATAAACAATTCTCTTGCCCTCCGCCTCGATAAGATACGAATACGAGTGCCAACCTCTTTCTCCCGTTTCTTTAAGATGCGTGTTGTGGAGTGCCGTAATGCGCACATCTTCGTCCTCAAAAACAACACCGTCACGCACTTCATGCTCAATCATTTCAACGCCCTTTACCCTATGCGTGGGAGAAAGTGCCTTTATATGCTCAAATTTTGCCGGGTCTGGGACATAAATATCGTAAGAATCGTTTATATGGGGTATTTTGTGCATCATATTTATTTTATGAATTGTAAAAATAAGATTTGCAAGTCCCCCGATATGGTCAATGTGCATATGAGAAAGAAAAATCGCCCTTATCTTTGAAATATCTATCCCCATACTGCAAGCCATGTGAGAGCAGTTTTCACCTGCGTCAAACCAGTAAACCTTGCCGTTTATTTCAAATGTAACGGCTTCGTGGTGTCTGCCGGGCATAGGCTCTGTGCCTGAGCATGAGCCGAGAATTGTGAGCTTTATCATGTTTTTCAACTCCCCTTCTTATGGACCTAAAACGGCTTTGCTTGTACCAAATCTTCTTCGGAATAATCCGAGACTACACACGAAACAAGGCTCAATGCGAAAATAAATATTAGAAGAACGCTAAATATCCTTTTCATTTTTTCTTCCTCCGAGAATTTTCATGTTTTGATTATATCACTCAATGAAAGTGTTGTCAACTTGCTTCCCAAAAAAGTCTGCATTTGAGGGAAGAAGTAAGAGGTAAGAGGTAAAAAGAAAAAACCTTCCCGAACAAAGTTCAGGAAGGTTTTTTGGAGGCGCCACCCGGATTTGAACCGGGGCATAAAGGTTTTGCAGACCTCTGCCTTACCGCTTGGCTATGGCGCCGAAAATATGGAGCGGATTACGGGGCTCGAACCCGCCACCTCGACCTTGGCAAGGTCGCGCTCTACCAAATGAGCTAAATCCGCAGGGATTTGGTGCCTCCGGTCGGAATTGAACCAACGACACGGGGATTTTCAGTCCCCTGCTCTACCAACTGAGCTACAGAGGCATATTCTTTCTCTGCAGGGCCGATACAGACAAGGAACAAAATTTTACTGGCGACTCGGATGGGGCTCGAACCCACGACCTCCAGCGTGACAGGCTGGCGTTCTAACCAACTGAACTACCGAGCCATGGTTAGATAAAGATTTTTGCTTGCTTTTTCTTTTTTGGCAAAGAAAAAGCAAGTGGCAGGGGAAGAAGGTCTCGAACCCACGACACGCGGTTTTGGAGACCGCTGCTCTACCAACTGAGCTATTCCCCTGTGTCTTTTGCCACCCGGAAAAAGCCTCCCGAGCAACGATTGCTTAGGTAGTATAACACAAGCAAAATATTTTGTCAAGTCCTTTTTTATTTTTTTTAGTTTTTTTAACTACAGCGTCAAAAATCAAGGGGATACGTTATAATAACGTACCCCCTCTTTTACATCACTGCTTAAAATCTGTATGCAAGATTCTCAGATTATTTCTTCTTTTTTCTGAGAAATACAACCGCAATGATTGCTGCTGCGATTACAACTACTGCAACAACACCGAGAACTATGGGAAGTGTATAATCTGCTTCCTCTTCTACTTCTGCCTTCGGCTTATTGTTAACGGGAGTTGTATTAACATTTTCAACAACCGGTCCTATGGGTTCCTGTATTTCTTCCTGCGGAGGAACAATTGTATAGATAGCATTTTCAGCATCCATCTTATATACGGGTGCATCTGCTTTTCCTACACCGAAAGTATCTGCATCGAAGCCCTTGAGCACAGCAAATCTGTTCATAATATCCACAAACTCGCTGTCTGTAATGAGGCTGTCGGGACGGAACATATTATCGTCAACTCTGTCGATAAGACCGTTATCTGTTGCCCAAATAACTGCTTCGTAGTAATCGTCATAAATAACTACGTCAACAAAGATTGATTCGGATTCGCTCGAAGCAAAGCCGCCATCTGCTGTATAAAGCTTCTTGATAAAGTCTTTTCTTGTAAGCTTTTCTTCGGGAACAAATTCAACCTTATCAATCCAGAACTCGCCGCCCATGTTCTGGGGAAGAACAATCTTAATCTGCTTAACTGTGCCATACCAGCCGTCAAGTGTATACATATCGAATGTATATTCAATCTTTTCTTCACCGGAGCTGGGTTCTACATCAACAGTCATGCTTCTTTCTTCACTGAAGCCTTCGCCGTTATCGAAGTAAACTGTCATCTTGTAGTTGTCCTTGTTTTCCTCTGTCTTTTCATCGAATGCACTTCTCATTCTGACGATAAGATTTCTGTAAGCAACACCGGGAACATTAACTACAGGAGAAGTAATTGAGCTTTCAGCCGCAGCATCAAGAATACCATGGATGCTGTCGTTAGCAGGTGCTTCTTCTGCGCCTCTTCGGCAACAGAAATGGGAGCGTAGGAGTATTCAAAGCCTGCCATTGTCCATGCAAGTGCCTTAGCTTCATCTTCAAACTTATACTTATGAGTTGTATCTTCAACCTTGGGAACATACTTTGTAACAGGCTTAAGAAGTGTGTTGTAATCAAACGCTTCACTGTCTGCAACAAACTCAATGCTATCAATCAGGAATTCGCCTGTAAGACGGTCTGTAATGTCGATTCTGAAGCCCTTGATGATGTCTGTCCACATTTCGCCGGACATATCAATTGCATAGTCAATATATTCGCCGTTTGAGCTCTGGTCAATGCTATGCTTTACGGAAGCAGCTTCAGAAAGTCCTGTACCGTTATTATAGAATATCTGGAAAACAAACTGACCTTCGTTAGCAGGAGTCTTGGCTTCAACAATATCATGCTTCATTCTAATCTTCAATGTCTTGAAGTTTTCAGCAGGAAGATTCAATATATCTGTGCAGTTAATTCTGGGGTCATTGGATGTTATAACACCGCGCATTGCACCTTCACCGGCAAAGGTCATGTCAAGCTGTCCGGCTGTCCAGGAATCTGTCATTTCCTTTGCATTGTTGAAATCCCACTTAAAGGGGTTATTATCAAATACAGGAATGCTATGTACAGAACAATGAACGGGAAGTGTGCTGATTAGCTTTTGGGCATTGCTCTTATACGGAACAAGGAAGGTTATCGGGTATTTTCTGTCTTCCTGTTCTTCACTGCTGGCTGTTTCATAAACAGCAAAAGAATCAAAGCTTTCAAGGTCAGAATTGAATCTGACATTTATTGCTCCGGGGCTCTGGAATGCATAATATGCAACACTCTTAACCTCGTCGCCGAAAGTTACATCGCCTTTGCCGTTATACTTAAGAAGAATACCGTCACCGACAATTACCTTTTCTGCTGTCTGAGCCTTGTACCAGGGAGTGGGATTGAGCTGAGTAGAAAAAGCGAGCTTTCCGATTGTTTTTACAGTCGAAGGAATATTTATATTTGTAAGATTTGTACTTTCAAAAGCACTGTCACCGATAGCTACAAGTCCTTCGGGAAGAACAACGTCGGTAAGGGCACTACAGCTCTGGAATGCACCTGCCTTCACCTCTACTACACCCTCGGGAATAACAACCTTTTTAAGAGTTGTATTACCAAGGAAAGCCGCCTCTCCGATAGTTTCTACAGGACATTCGCCCAAAGCGGGATGAACGAGTTTTGCAGGAATTTCAAGCTCTTCTGCCTCACCTGTATATCCGACAATCTTGAGTCCGCCCGATGCGGAATACATATCCGTTTCAACTTCAAAAACTTTCTGTTCTTCGGGAACCTCATAAACATCGCCTGCAACTTGCATGAGCGGAGATTCAGGTAATTTTGTTGTTTCTTCGGGCTTGTATCTCTTACTTGTACAACCGGTAAGAACTGCCGCCGCTGCTACAAAGCAAAGTGCAGCTGTGAAAATCTTTTTCATACTTTTGCTCCTTATCATTATAGGGTTATGCTATTTTAACAGTGTAATTATAGCACAAGGGGTTTCAAAATTCAAGGGTAAATTTTATATTGTTGCATTTTACACAAAAGGTGTTTACAAATTTAGTAAATGTGACGAGAACGGTTAACCGTGGCAAGCATCCCAGGTCTCCCCGATTTCCGCCGCAACCTCAAGCGGTACTGCAAGAGTCACCGCGTTTTCCATTTCACGCACGAGAATTTCTTTTGCTTTTTCCGCATCCTGTCTTGAGGACTCAACAATCAATTCATCATGCACCTGAAGAATGAGTTTTGCATCGAGTTTTTCATCCTTAAGTGCCTTATGAACCTTTATCATGGCAATCTTGATAATATCCGCCGCCGTGCCTTGGATAGGGGCATTCATTGCAACCCTTTCCCCGAACATTCTCTGCATATAAATTCTGCTTTTAAGCTCGGGAATATATCTTTTTCTGCCGTAAAGCGTTGTCACAAATCCGTCCTCATACGCCTTTTGTCTGACATTTCTAAGGTAAGCATCAACATCGGGGTACTTTTCAAAGTAGCGGCTTATATATTCACTCGCTTCCTTTTTTGTCACCTTCATATCACCAGCAAGAGAAAAATCGGAAATGCCGTAAATTATACCGAAATTTATTGCTTTTGCTTTCTTTCTCATGTCACCCGTTACATCATCGGGCAAAACGCCGAACACCTGGGAGGCAGTTGATGTGTGAATATCCTCGCCTTTTTTGTAGGTGGAAATCATATTTTCATCGCCCGACACCGCCGCCATTACTCGAAGCTCAATCTGACTGTAATCGGCATCAATCAGCACCTTGCCGTCCTCGGGAATAAAGACCTTTCTTATTTCTCTGCCCTCGGCTGTACGGATGGGAATATTCTGTAAATTCGGGTCGGCAGAGGAAAGTCGTCCCGTAAGCGTAAGTGCCTGTTTGAAATTTGTATGAAGTCTGCCGTCAGAGCCAAGCGAGGCAAGAAGTCCGTCGGCATAGGTACTCTTTAACTTTGCAACGGTTCTGTATTCCAAGATTTCGTCTATAATCGGTGTATACTGTCTTAATTTTTCAAGGCTTTCGGCATCTGTAGAATAGCCGTTTTTGGTCTTTTTTGTGGCAGGAAGAGCCATTTTTTCAAACAGCACCTCACCAAGCTGTTTTGGAGAGTTGATATTAAACTCACATCCGGCTATGGCATAGATTGTTTCCTGTCTTGACCGTATTGCTATATCGAGCTTTGTTCCGTAACTTTCAAGGGCTTCCCTGTTGATAAGAAAACCGATATTCTCCATTTCGGCAAGAACGAGGCTAAGGGGAAATTCTACATTATAAAGCAGATTTTCCTGCCCTGCCGCCTTTATTTTTTCATCAAGCTCCAATCTCAGCTTTGACAGATTTTTTACTGCAAGTATTGCTGCCTGTTCTTTATTGTCAATATTTACTCCGCCTGCGCCATAAACTGCCGCAAGGTTCTCCTTATGAACAACTCCGGACGGGTCAGCAACATAAGACGCAAGCATTACATCATAAAATTTACACTTAATCTCATCAATTCCGATTCCGTATGCTTTAAGTGCAATACTTTTGATGTCATGA
The DNA here is from genome assembly GCA_017456765.1 of Clostridia bacterium. GTDB lineage: Bacteria > Bacillota > Clostridia > Oscillospirales > CAG-382 > UMGS1387. The sequence goes on from JAFTIR010000025.1 coordinate 15,506, forward strand.
ACAGTAATGTCTTTTTTGTCGTCGCAAAGGATTTTTTTCATGTTTTCTGCATTTAACGGTGTTCTATAAACATCTCCGCTACCGCAGCAAAGATAAATCATATCATCTTCAAACAGACAGCACAGGGTGTCATCTTTAATATCATCAACCGACTGTATACCTGTATACTCAAGAATTTCGGTTTCAAACATTGAAATGTTATCATCACATTCACGAAGTCCGAGTCTTGAAATAATGGAATTTAGTTCAAGGTCTTCGCACAGTCTGCAAAGCTCGCCTTTATTTATTCCGACGTATTCAAAGTCAGAAATGTTAAGATTGATAGGAGCGTTTTTATTGATTTCGGCAAGAAATCGACTGGCAAAAGCCATTTCCTTATCGGCTTCAAGTTTTGCATAAACTCCCTTTGCAATATTTTTCTGCTCTTCGGGAAGCCTGCTGTAAAGGTTTTCCACCGTACCGTATTTCTGCACAAGTCCTATCGCCGTCTTCTCGCCAATTCCCTTGACACCCGGGATATTGTCGGAGGTATCGCCCATAAGTGCCTTGACTTCAATAAGCTCAGATGGCCTTACGCCGTATTTTTCCATAACTGCGTTTTCATCTATCACAAGAGTTTCCTTTGTGGAAAGATACAGCACATTTACATACTCATTAACAAGCTGATATGAATCCCTGTCACCTGTCAGAATATACACCTTTACATCTTCTTTGCCGATGGTTGAAAGTGTTCCGAGAATATCGTCGGCTTCAAAGCCCTCGCAGGTAATTTCATGAAAGCCAAGGTTTCTTGCCGCCGCTTTCGCCGAGTCGAACTGCTCGGCAAGCTCTTCGGGCATTCCCTTTCTTGTCGCCTTGTAAAAGTCGTACTTTTCATGGCGAAAGGTGGGCTTTCTCATATCAAATGCCACGACAGCATAATCGGGATTTATCGAGTCAATATGGCTCTTTAACATATTTATTAAGCCAAAAACGGCGTTTGTGTTTCTGCCGTCCCTTGTCGTCAAAGGCTTTACACCGTAAAACGCCCTGTTTATCAGACTGTTTCCGTCTACTGCAAGTAGTTTCTTCATAAATACCTCCCTTACTTTTTCTTTGATAAAAAGAAAAAGTAAGCAAAAAGAAAATATTTTCGCACCAACATTTTTTGCGTTTTCATCCAATGTCGGTTACTCTATTGCACTGTCGTTTGACCGCCACAAATCCGAGCGGTCAAACGATTAACAATTTATCTTTGCAGGTTCTTACAAAATTCCTTTGCCTCGGTATCCGCCATTATAATTTCCTCCACCGAGGGTATTTTTGAATTTCCGCCCTTAAAATGCTCAACGCATCTGTCCATTATATCAAAAATGTCAACATACCTGATTTTATCCTGCATGAACATATCGACACAAGCCTCATTTGCCGCGTTATATACGCAGGTTGCATATCCGCCGTAATTTACAGCTCTGCGAGCAAGATTTATTGACGGGAAAACATCATTATCCACATCGAAAAATGTAAGTTTTCCTACATCGGGAAGATTTAGTTTCTTTGAAATGCCGCTTACTCTTTCTGGGTATGTCAGAGCATACTGAATACAAAGCCTCATATCCGAAGCACCGAGCTGTGCCATAACCGACCCGTCAACCGTTTCAACCATAGAGTGAATTATACTTTCGCGGTTTACGATTACATCAATTTTTTCCATGGGGAAATCGAAAAGGTGCATGGCTTCAATCATCTCAAGACCTTTATTGACAAGGGTTGAGCTGTAAATTGTAATACCCGTACCCATATTCCAGTTGGGGTGCTTGAGTGCCTGCTCTTTTGTTACATTTTTGAGCTGTTCTTTTGTATATCCGAAAAACGGGCCGCCGGAAGCGGTGATAATAAGTCTGTCTACCTCTTCTTTTTTGCAGCTTCGAAGGCACTGGTGAATTGCGCAATGTTCGCTGTCAATGGGAAGAACAGGAACATTCTTTTCCCTTGCCTTACTCATAACAAGACTTCCTGCCGAAACGAGGGTTTCCTTATTGGCAAGGGCTATATTTTTGCCCCTCTCAATCGCATAAAGTGTCGGAACAAGTCCCGCAAAGCCGATAATTGCGTTTACAACAGTGTCGCTTTCAACTGTTTCTGCTAAAGTTTTTGCGCTGTCTTTTCCGTCAATTATCTCTACCTTTTCGCCGATAAGTGCCTGTTTTACCTTATCCGCCGCATCTTTATCGGATACCGCTATATACTTAGGCTTTACTTCATAATACTGTTTTATTACAAGAGGTGCATTTCTGTTCGCCGAAATACCCTCTACCTCAAGACCTAAATGCTTTGCAACATCTATCGTCTGAGTACCGATTGAGCCGGTGGAGCCGAGAATTGTGATTTTATTCATATTTTGCTCCTTTTCTGATACTTGATAAATTTCCCTGTCGCCCGCCTTTTGGCGACAGGGAAATTGTTTACTTTCTTACAAGAAAGTAAGTTGTTTTACATTTGTGACGGTTGTACCCGTTGAAGGAATTTTTGTTTTTCTGTAACGGGACATATCACGCATTTTTTCGCTTCCGTCATCTACGAAAAGACAGGCGGAGGTTATCTTCTGTCCTTTTTTAAGGGTAAAGCAGGTAGAACCTGAAGAGGTTCTCGTCACCTTTTTAGTAAGGAGACCGGACGAAACAATCATAGCCTTACCGCCGTCAGACACAATAAGAAAATCCTTATGGTCTGCCCTTGTTTTAGCTTCTGGTACAAAGAATATACCGACAGCCTTTGAGTCAGCACTGTATGCGTTTGTCAGCTTTTTCCTGTTGGTTTTTGTAGCATAGCAGGAAAGTGGAATAAGAACTGCCTTTCCGCTTTCAAATATAATTGCAACAGAGCCGGAATAATCCTTTGTCACAATCATGGAAACACATGTTTCATCCGCATCAAATCCCAGTTTTGCAGGAATATAATCGCCAAGTCCCGACGGTTTTACTTCATCAAAATCGTCAAGGCGTGATTTATATGCCTGGCATTTATCGGAAAATGCAATAAGCTCATAGTCATTTGCAACAAGCTCAGAATAAACAATGCTGTCATTTTCCTTTAATTTCTGTTCTTCAATCTTTGCCTTATCGCTCTTGGGAGGAAGAATTTTCTTAAAGTACCCTTCCTTTGTGATAACTACATTTACAGGGTAGTCAAGAATGGCAGGCTCATCGGGAACATCTGAAGAAAATTCGTAAATTATTTCAGTTTTTCTTGGCTTTGCGTACTTTTTCTTGATTTCCTGAAGCTGTTTTGAAATAAGACTTCTTACTTTTCTTTCACTCTTGAGAATATCCTCTGTTTCCTTGATGTCTTTTTCAAGCTGGTCGGTTTCTTCAAGACGCTTTAAGATATACTCTTTATTGAGGTATCGGAGTTTTATTTCAGCAATATATTCTGCCTGAATTTCGTCAATTCCAAATCCTTTCATCAAGTTCGGAATAACGTCCTTATCTTTTTCGGTATTACGGATTATCTTTATTGCCTTATCAATGTCGGCAAGTATTTCTTTAAGACCTAAAAGAAGATGGAGCTTGTCCTTCATTTTCTGGAGGTTAAAATAAAGCTCTCTCTTTACACACTCGCTTCTCCATGCTGTCCATTCTTCAATAATTTCGCGAATTCCGAGTGTTTTTGGGCTTCCTGCAATAAGAACATTGAAATTGCATGAGAAAGAATCCTCTAAGGGGGTATTTTTCATAAGGCGAGCCATGAGCTTTTCATGGTCTGCGCCGCGCTTTAAGTCTATTGTAAGTCTTAATCCCTCAAGACCTGTTTCGTCTCGTATGTCCGAAATTTCCTTTACCTTTCCCTCTTTTGCCATGGCAGAAATTTTATCAATAATAGCCTCAACCTTGGTGGAATAGGGAATTTCTGTAATTTCTATGCAATTATCCTTTTTATTATAACTATATTTTGCTCTTACCTTAAAAGAACCTCTGCCGGTGTTATATATTTCTCGCATCTGTTCTTTATCATAAAGCAAATATCCGCCTGTTGTAAAATCGGGAGCCTTTATGACTTCAAGCAGGTCAACATCGGGGTTTTTTATATATTCGCATACAGCATCGCAGACTTCACCGAGATTAAAGGAACAGAAATCCGATGCCATACCTACCGCAATACCCTTATTCGGAGAAACAAGAATATTTGGGTATGCCGTGGGAAGAAGTGCCGGCTCCTTCATTGTACCGTCATAGTTATCAATCATTTCAACGGCATCCTTGTCAATGCCGCCGAAAATAGTTTCACAGAACGGGTCGAGCTTTACTTCCGTATATCTCGATGCAGCATAAGCCAAATCCGAGTACACCTTACCGAACGAACCCTTTGAATCAATAAACGGGTGCAGAAGTGCTTCGTTACCGCGTGTAAGTCTTACCATTGTTTCATAAATGGCAGCATCACCGTGGGGGTTGAGCTTCATTGTCTGACCCACAACATTTGAGGACTTAGTCCTGCCACCTGACATAAGACCCATCTTATACATTGAATAAAGAAGCTTTCTATGGGCAGGCTTAAAGCCGTCAATTTCAGGAATTGCTCGGGAAATAATTACGCTCATGGCGTAGGGCATATAATTTATTTTAAGTGTTTCGGTTATAGGCTGGTCTGTAACAACTGCCTCAACTACCGTTTCTTCTGCTTTTTTTGTCTTCTTTTTTGCCAAAGTTTTTTCCACCTTGTTTATTTTTTGTTCTTAGGAATTTCGGCACTGCGGTGCCGAGTTTCTTTTGGTACGCCCCAAAAGAAACCAAAAATGCTCCACTCATGTGTCGAAAACTCCGCTTCGCTTCGTAACATTTGACACGGGGCGTGGCGCCCCTTTTCTGTCCCTCTACGCAGGATATATGAAAAGTTTTAGTTTATTCTCACTACTCCATGTGTATTTGCCTGCCTTTGGCAGGCTATAGCCTCGCAAAGCGAGGCAAACCAAAACTTGTTAGTGTTAATAAAACAGAATTTTTGCGAGTGCTTTGTTAAGGACAAAAGAGCCTCCGCGGCTCGCAAAAAATCTGAGCGTAGCGGTAATTTTTTGCAGAGCGGGCAGTTTTGGTTACTTTTGCTGTGTCAAAAGTGACGGAAAACGCACTCCGCAGAGTGCGGAATCCCCGCTAGCGAGATCTTACGGGCATTACAAGCTGAAGATATGAAGTTTCATCCTTTTTATCTTCGTCTCTCGGAACGATTACGAGACCTCTGCCCTTTGATGCGATTCTCATAAGAACCTTATCGTTATCACAGGCTTTGAGTGCATCAATAAGATAATTCTGATTAAAGTTTACTTCAATAGGATCTCCCTCCATGTAAACAGGAAGAAGGTCGTTGATTTTACCCTTATCTGTTTCACAGCTGATTTTAAGCTGATCGTTTGCAAACTGCAGCTTTGCACTTGCCTTTAATTTATCATTGATGAGTGCAACTCTCTCTAAGGATGCAATAAGACTTACTCTGTCAACAACCGCCGTCGAATCGGGCTGAGGAACATACTTTGTGTAGTCAGGAAAATCACCCTCAAGAAGTCTTATTAAAATAAAGAGATTGTCAAGTGTAAATATAATGTGCTTGTTTGAAAGCTCACATACTATATCCTCATCGCTGTCATCCATAAGACGCAGAAGATTCTGCTGAGCGCGTCCCGGCATGATAAATCTTATATCAAGCTCGGAATTTTCAGACTCACTCATTTCGCTTCTTACCGCAACTCTGAAACCGTCAATTGCTGAAATTGTTATATTTTCACTGTTAACACTGAAAAGTGAACCCTTTAAAATGGGCTTTGTGTCATCGTTTGATACAGCAAAAATTGTTTTTGTTATCATAGCTTTAAACTGACGGCGAGAAAGCTTGAAGGAAGAATATCCCTTTACTTCAGGCATTGCAGGATATGTGTCTGCGCTTCTTCCGAGAATCTGGAAATCTGCATCTCCTGCAGTAATTCTCATTATGTAATTGTCATCAACAATAATTCTTACTTCTCCCTCGGGAAGTGAATGAATAATGGGAACAAGCTGAGTATCTGCTATGATTTTTCCCTCTTTTTCTATGTCCGCTTCGACTGTTGTCTTAATACCCTTTTCTATGTCGTAGCAGTAAAGTGTAAGAAGTCCTCCCTTTGCTTCAAGGAAGATGCCTCCCATGCTGCTTTCTGCTGCTTTGCTCGAAGCAATAATGCTGACTGGTGTAACTGCCTTTTCAAATGCTGACTTGTCAACGGTAAAAATCATATTTGTTTCTCCTCTCGTTTTTTGAATTTCCTTTGTATTAAAAAAGAATAAAATATAATATCTTAAAGGATAGTAGTATTAGTAGTGTCGGTGTGTTTTGTGGAAAAGTCTGTAAAGTGTCGTATTTGCTCAATTTTTGAAAACTTTTAATCTTGAAAACTGCTTGAAAAATATGTGGAGTCGCTGTTAAAACTTTTCTGTGTAAAATGTGGAAAACGCATTGTTAATTTGTGGAAAGTTTTTTATTGTTACTTTTCTTGAAAGAAAATTAACCAAAAGAACTTTAATTTTGGAACTTCTTTTTAAGGTTTCTTGTCGTGTTTTTCTCTCAATTGCAGTTTCATTTTGCCGCCTATAAGGCACACGGCAAAATGATCAAAAAAACATGTACTGAGTTTGGTCGGTTTGCTTTATGCCGACCAAACGAGATTTCACTCGGGCATCCGAAATTTTGTTTTAATTCCGAAATATAGTCCCGAATTATTTTCTTTTTGCTTACTTTTTCTTTTTATTAAAGAAAAAGTAAGTTATTTCTGCATCAGGTCAAGATAATTTTTGATTCTTGGCGGAGAGCAGCTTGTGATGATATTGTTAAGGAAAAGAACGTCTGTTATATTGTTTTCCGATACAAAATTTATTGCATTAAAGGGGAAGGTTCTTATATCGGCGACATAGATTTTGTCAAAGTTTCCGACCAAGAAAGGAACAAATGCGTTTCCGTAGGATTCTTTAAATACAAGAAGACTTCTTCCGGTGGAAGCATCTGTCTCAATAACCGACAAAGGAATATCTCCGCCCATGAAAACAAGATAGCCGTGTGAAATATTTGAAACTGTATTGTAGACAAGTGTTCCTGCGTAGGTATCGGTTCCGTTTTCTCTGTAATTTGTAACTGTATATTTATTTTTTGGTGCATAGAATGAAACGAAATCTGGGGATTCTTTCAGATTTTTGTCGTAAGTGGAGGAATAAAATGTTCCGAGAAACTCTTCTATTCTTTTGTTTTCAAAATCTTTAAGAGGAGTCGGTGTAAATCCTGCACTCTTTGCAAAGGCTTCGTATGCCCTGTATGCGCCGAGGGCTGTCCAGTGATGGTCTGAACGGAAATATACATATTCGTTTCTGTCGTATGCCTTCTTTATTTTTGAATAAGCATCAACTTTAATTACGGAAGGGTCAAGATTTGCATATATTTCATCGATAAAAGGCTTTTGAGGTTTTCCTACTTCACCCTTGTATTTTTCGGGAAGACCGAACTCAAAGTGTGTTGGAACAACCATATCATAAACATTGACGTCAGAGGAAATTGCAAGCCTGTAATTGTTTATGATATTTACATAGTCTGCAGATATATTGGAATTTCCGTAAAAAATTTCAAGGGCTGTTTTTCCGACGAGGAAAAGAGGACCTGCCTGTTGACCAATGATTTCTTCTTCGGAAAGACCTTCGTAAATATCGATATTCTGAAGATCCTTCATAAAGTCAATAGTTTCCTTGACTTCTTCACCGAGAAGAGGTGTTTCCTGACCGATTCTCATTTTTTTAACTTTTTTTAGAGGAGCATCAATTGATTTTTCCAAAGTTTCACCAATATCCAAGTCATTGTTGTACAGCTTTACACCATCTACACGGATTCCTCTTTTATCTTCAAGGTCCGACGAAAATTCCACAAGATTTTCGCGGAAAACAAAATTGTCCGAAACGTACTTTGTAATGTTGTCCGTATATGTTCCGTCAGCAAGGGAAGAAAGTGAAAACTTCGGAAATTCCGTGAGCTTTCGTTTTTCTACAATAGAATAGTCTTTCTTTGGTGTGATGAAAAACAAAATACATGTAACAACGAGCAAAGTAACGAATAAAAACACTGTTACGCCACTGAATATATAAAAAATCAGTTTTTTATAATTTTTTTTCATGTATTGATTTACCGAAGGTCTTTTTATCCTTTCTTAAGCAACTTTGACATACGCCGTAAAAAACGGTTTTTGAATTGTCGACCTGAAAACCGTGATGTTCAAAAATGTGATTCTGAACAGAATCGATATAATCACAGGTCGCGTGAAATAGACGGGAACATTTTACGCATTTTAAATGAAAATGCATTCTGCAGTTTTCTCCGTTATACTGATAACAGGCACCGCTTTCCTGGTCAACACTGTATTTTGTAACAATCCCCTCATCCGAAAGCTTCTGTACCTGTCGGTAGACGGTTGTTGTGCTGACGGGTGTTCCGACCGAGCGAAGATATGAGCAAATATCCTCAATAGTCATATGAATACCCTTGTTTTTTACAAAGCAATCAAGAACAAGAAGGCCCTGTTTTGTACGGTAGGTTGTAGTATTTTCAGCCATTATTTTGTGTTTCCTGTAAAAGTTTTAAAGATGTGTCTTTATTTAAAATCAATGAGAATTTGCTATGAAGATTTGTAACGGTAATTTCAGATGAACCCTTTTGATATTCCCCGTCTATTGTCCAGTCAACATCATCTTCTGTAGTGAAGGTTACTTGCTTTGCTGAGAAAAAGTCAAAGTTTGGAGTATCAAATTTGGAGTTTTGTATTTCAAAAAGAGTCTGTGTTGCCTCAACCGGATTTTTCGGATATTTTACAAGCAATACCTCAAGCAATCCGTCGTTCATATTTACAACGCGCTCATCGAATTTTACAAAACCTCCGCCTATTCTTTTTGAGTTACATACTGCGCCGAAAATATAGTTACCATCAACTTCCCTGTTTTCACTTTTTGCTTTCATATGAATCACGGGAACACTTGCAAGCTCTTTTGCACCCTCTAAGACATAAGCAAGGTAACCGAAAGTATTTTTCAAATCCCTTGGCGTATTGTAAGAGGATTTTGTAAAGACTCCAAAGGATGCGGTATATGTGAAAATTCTGTTGTTAAAACAGCCCACATCGAGAACAACCGGAGTTCCTTCGATAATGTCCTTTGCGGCATTAAGCGGAATTGGTGATATTCCGAGTCCCGTTGCAAAATCATTGGTGCTTCCGGAAGGAATATATCCTATCTGCGAGGTATAATTATTGTTAATTATACCCGAAACAACCTCATTGAAAGTTCCGTCGCCTCCGATACATACAACAAGGTCTTTGTTAAAAGCATATTGTTTTACAATTAAATCTGCCCCGAAATCAGGTCTTGTCATCTGTATCTGACATTCATAATCGGCATTACAAAACAAATCTATTATTTCAGTTAAATGTTTATTTGATTTTTTTACTCCTGCGACAGGATTCATTATCATTAAAAGCTTCTTTGACATAAAAACTACCTCCAAAAGATGCAGTAAAAAATAGGTACAAATATCCACTTATAATGTTTCATTTTATTATACCTCTTTTCTTTGCTTTAGTCAAATACATTTTGTGACTTTTTTACTTATTTATTATATTTAGTAATTATACTTATTGAAAAAGTAAAAAAATGAGAGTATAATATATAAGAAAATGTATTTGTTGCGTAAAAGAGGTGAAAGTTTTTGCTCAAAACACTTTATTCAAAATATCTTATTTCATTCATTGTGCTGTTGGGAGTTGGTTTTTTTGCCATTGCTATAATAATTTGCTCGGTTGTAACGACATATTCCATAAATACAAAAACCGACCTTATGAATAAAACGGCACAGATGGTTTATCTTGAAGTCAGCAATGAAATGATGACTGAAAAGTGCGATTTTGAAACAGCTATTAAAAACAACAACGAAAAATATGCAAATGTTTTTAAGGTGCTGTCGGACTATTCCGAATCAAATCTTGTTATTTTTGGCAGTGACGGCAAAATTTTATATGAAAATGCTCCCGATGAGGTTTTTGATTCGCGGAAAATCAGCACGAAGGTTATGGACGGTATAAAGAACCATTCGGGTGATCCAACGCTCAGCGACCTTGACGGTTTTTTCCAGAACAGACGCTTCAACTACATATATCCCGTTGAAGAAGTCTCAGGCGAAAATACAAAGACAATCGGATATATTGTTCTGACATCAAGCGCATCGGGTATGAGTCAGGTTTTTGAGCAAATAATAAAGGTAATCATTATTGCATCTCTGTGGGTTTTCCTTGCGGCAATAATTATCGTGTATTTCATTACAGACAGAATTACGACACCCATCAAGGAAATCAGCAAGGCAGTGAAATCCTATGCACGCGGAAACTTTGATGTAAGAATTCCAATAAACGGCGAGGACGAAATTGCAACGCTTGCCGAGGCTTTTAACAACATGGCAAGCGATCTTTCAAAACTTGAGAAAACACGAAGCACCTTCTTTTCAAGTGTTTCACACGACTTAAAAACACCCATGACAAGTATTCAGGGCTTTATTGAGGGAATACTTGACGGAACAATCCCCGAGGAAAAGAGAAATTATTATCTCTCAATTGTGCTTGAGGAGGTAAAGAGACTTACAAGGCTTGTAAACAGCCTGCTTGATGTTACAAGGATGCAGTCGGGAAGTGTCAAACTCAATCCCACAAGTTTTGATGTCTGTGAAATGGCACGTCTTATTCTTATTTCCTTTGAAGAAAAGATTGATTCTTTGGAGTTAAATGTAGAATTTAACTGTGATGATGACCCGTCAAATGTATATGCCGATAAGGATGCCATTCATCAGGTAATGTATAACATAGTTTCAAATGCATTAAAATTTACTCCCGAAAAGGGAACCTTGAAAATTGACATTACAAAGGACAAGGTAAATGAAAAGTATATTGTTTCGGTATTTAATACGGGAATAGGCATTAAAAACGAAGAGCTTCCGTTTGTTTTTGACAGCTTTTACAAAGCAGACTCTTCAAGAGGACTTGACAAAACAGGAACAGGTCTTGGAATGTTTATTGCAAAATCAAAAATTGAGGCTCACGGAGAGAAAATCGGCGTCGAAAGCGAATATGAAAAGTATTGCCGCTTCTACTTTACACTATCAAGTAACGAAAAGCATGTAAACAAAATGCTTTCACAAAAATAACGGAGGACAAAATGGCTGATATTTCATATACACCCTCTATTGAAAGGCTCGCACAGAGTTTTAGGACTCTGCCGGGAATTGGCAAAAAAAGTGCATACAGAATGGCATTTGCCGTTCTTGAAATGCCCGAGGAAAAGGCGCTTCAGTTTGCAAATTCAATAATTGAGGCAAAGAAAAACGCAAAAAAATGCTCTGTTTGCCAGAACATTTCAGAAAGCGATATTTGCCACATTTGTGGGGACGAAAAAAGAAACAGGAACATTATTTGTGTTGTGGAAAATCCGCGAGATGTAAATGCAATTGAAAGAATATCCGAATACAAGGGAGTTTTCCATGTACTTTACGGAGTGATTTCACCTCTCGAGGGAAAAACGCCGGAAATGATAAAGATTAAAGAGCTTATTTTGCGTGTCAACGAGCTCTGTACACAGTCAAAGCCTGAGGAAATTGAAGTAATACTTGCCACAAACCCGAGTACCGAGGGAGATGCGACGGCGATGTATATTTCGCGCCTGCTCTCGCCTTTCGGAGTAAAGGTTTCAAGGCTTGCATACGGAATTCCCGTCGGCGGAGATTTGGAGTATACGGACGAAGTAACTCTGTTCAGGGCGCTTGAAGGAAGAGCAACGCTGGTGTAAATAAAAATTAAGGGAGGCAGAAGCCTCCCGTTTTTTATATTCTCACCGTTTCACCCTTAGGTATCTTTACGGATTCCTCGCTCGCATACGGTCCTATCCACAAATCGGTACAAGTGGGGTTATAAACAAGACGTGCATTCATGGAGAAACGAAGCTGTTTATATGCGTTTATGTAGTCACAGATTTCAATATTTGTTGCGTACCAGACCGTGTCCTCATGTCCCGCAATCTTTGAGCAGAATTCATCTGCATGCTCCCAGTTGTTTCTCTCTTTTCCCGAATCGAATTCGTATGTGTGTCCCCATAAATAGAAAAGAAGGGATTCTCCTGAGGGACTCCAGACAAGAAATTCCTTTATAAGATCAAAAAGCTTTTCGTCGGAATGGTGACAGGTGGGTTGCCATTCAAGAAAATCCTTTGGAATTGAGAAGTTGTGTGTTGATTTTACACCTCTTGCATATTCAATTCCCGTGTTTTTTAAGATTTCCTTTGACTTTTCGTCGTAGGCGCCGTTGGCATAGGCATGACCTCTTATAATTCTGCCTAAGTTCTCTTCAAGCTCCATTCTGTCCCTTGCAATTTCATATGTAGCTACCTCGGGCGGAAGGTGTGAAAGAAAGGGGTGTGTATATCCGTGGGTGGCAATCTCATGACCCTCATAGCAGGAACATTCATCAAGTGAAAGGCGGTTGAACTGATTTGTTTTTGCAATACCTGCATTGAGATTAAAGGTTGATTTGAGACCATATTTATTGATTATTTCAAGGAAACGAATGTCAGATTTTACACCATCGTCATAGCTGAGTGTGAATGCTTTTTTTCTTCCTTCGGGAAATCTCATGAAAAATCTTAACATATTTATACCTCCGTTTTTAGTGATTTTTTGTATTTTTTGAAGAAGTATAGGAACAGTATGCCCTGAACCACAAAGCTTAAAAACCATGATATTGGATATGACAGATATAAAAGTGTATAGTTATGATACCGTGCAAACACCGTCTTTACCCACAAAACCCTCAGTCCGCAAATACCTGCAACGGATGAAATCATGGCAGGTACAGGTTTGAAGATACCTCTCAGAAGTCCCGTTGTTATTTCCATAAGACTGCACAGGAACTGTGAAAAACAGATAATGGTCATTCGCTGTCTGCCGAAGTCGAGTGCAGTTTCATTGGTTGTGTAAAGCAAAAGAAGCGGCGTTGAGAATACAAAGCCCAAAAGTCCCAAAGTTACACAAAGTCCTGCCGAGAGCGCCATACCGATAAGACCGACTTTCTTTATTCTGTCGGGCTTTGAAGCACCGTAGTTCTGGCTTGCAAAGTTTGTAACAGTATTGCTTATGGAGCTTGATGCAAAATAGAGGTAGCTTTCAATGTTTGATGCCGCACCCGACCCCTCTATGGCAAAGGGGCCAAAGGAGTTGACGGAGGACTGAATAAGTACATTGGAAATTGAGAAGAGCGAGCTTTGAATACCTGACGGGATTCCGACTCTTGCAATGGAAATAAGAGTGTTTTTGTATAACCTGATTTTTTTGGGATAAAGCTTTAAGCAGCCGTCATACCTAAGGAAACAAAGTATGCATCGTGCCGAGCTGTAAATCTGAGAAATGGTTGTGGCAAGGGCAACGCCGGCAACACTCATGTCAAAGACGATTACAAACACAAGGTTAAGAATAACATTTATAATTCCTGCCTGGATTATGTAGAAAAATGTTCTCTTTGAATCACCTACTGCCCGAAGTATTGATGCGCTGAAATTGTAAAGCAGCATAAAGGGCATACCGAGAAAATATATACGCATATAGGTTATCGCACCGCCGAGAACATTGTTTTTTGTCGGTGTATCCATTGCCTTAAGAATTGCCGGAGAAACGAACCACACAACTATTGCAAGAAAGATGCCTGCAATAACACTCACGGCAACAGAGGCATGCAGACCTTTTCCCACTTCATCATAATCCTTTGCACCGTAGTGCTTTGCAACAACAATGCCTGCACCGACTGAAAGTCCTACAAACAGGTTTATAAACAGATTTATAAGACTTGATGTGGCACTTACCGAGGCAAGAGCACCTGCGTGTCCCCAGTTTCCCACAACAAGCAAATCCGCTGTATTGAAAAGCTGTTGCAGTACCGATGTTCCGAGAACGCCCAGGGCGAATTTTATCATATTTATGAAAATCGGACCGTTACACATGTCCATTTCGAAATTCTTTTTCTTTACCTTTTGATTCATTTTTTTAGGAACACCCTTTCTAACTCTGCCGCGGCATCTTCAACAGTATACACTGAATCGTTAATGTCATATCCGTTCTTTCTGAGTGTTGAGAGAATTTCTGTAACCTCAGGCACTGCAAGACCGTTCTCCACAAGTGTGTCATGATGGGAGAAAACCTCTTTTGGTGTTCCGGAAAGCAGTATCTTTCCGTCAGCCATGGTGATGATATTATCGGAATACATTCCTATATCTTCCATGCTGTGGCTGATTATAACAAGGGTGTTATCTCTCTTTTTTCTGAAGTCACAAAGAGAAGAAAGAATTTCGCTCTTTCCTTTTGGGTCAAGTCCTGCCGCCGGCTCATCAAGCACCAAAATTTCCGGGTCCATGGCAATAACGCCTGCTATTGCAACTCTTCTTTTCTGACCGCCCGACAGTTCAAAGGGACTCTTCTTTAACATTTCGTCGTCAATCCCCGTAAAATGTGCGGCATACAGGATTCTTTCCTGTATATCCTCCTCTGAAAGGCCCATGTTTCTGGGGCCGTATGCAATATCCTTTTCAACCGTCTCTTCAAAGAGCTGGTATTCGGGATATTGGAAAACAAGTCCGACTTTGAATCTTACATCTCTTTTGCTTGTGCCTTTTGCGTTTATATCTGTGCCATTAAGCAAAACTTTGCCGCTGCTTGGCGAAAGAAGTCCGTTCATGAGAAGTGACAGAGTTGATTTTCCGGAACCAGTATGTCCGATAAGACCTGTTACTTTGCCCTCCGGGATAGAAAAGGATACGTCGTCCACGGCAACCTTTTTAAAGGGAGTACCTTGCCCGTAAACATAGCTTACATTCTGAAACTCAAGCATTTTTATCCTCCCCTCCCGGCATAATGCCGTGCTTTGCCAATGCCTTTTCGATAACTTCAACTGCTTCCTTGACGTTTATTGCGCAAGGAGCGTCGCAATCGATAAACCTTGAGAGCTTATCAATGAGCATTGAACACTGAGGCGGTTCAAGGGAACATTCGGAAAGAATCTTTTTGTTTGCGAACACTTGCTTCGGAGTTCCCTCAAAGGCAACTCTTCCGTCGTGTACCACAACAACCTTATCAGCCATTGCCGCTTCATTCATATAGTGGGTGATGAGAACTACCGTTACCCCCTTTTTCCTGAGAGAAAGGATGGTATCCATGATGTCTCTTCTGCCCTGCGGGTCAAGCATTGCTGTGGATTCGTCAAAAATTATACATTCGGGATTCATTGCAAGTATTCCTGCAATGGCAACCCTCTGTTTTTGTCCGCCCGACAGCTTGTGGGTATCATGCCCCGAATATTCGATAAGACCTACCGTTTCAAGTGCAGAGTCTACCCTTTTTCTGATTTCCGACGGCTCAACCCCTAAGTTCTCTGGTGCAAAGGCAACATCATCCTCGACGATTGTTGCAACGAGCTGGTTATCGGGGTTCTGGAAAACCATTCCGACGGTTTTTCTTATGTCAAAATTATGTTCTTCGTTGTTGCAATCGAGGGGCATATCGCAGTCGCTTCGATATACCTGTACACTTCCGCTGTTCGGAACAAAAATTCCGCTGAGAAGTTTTGCAAGGGTGGATTTACCCGAGCCGTTATGGCCGATAATTGCGGTAAAAGAGCCGCGCTCAATATCCACCGAAATGTCATTTACTGCGGCGGTAACCTTACCCGAAAGAGCATCCGGCGCATCCGAGTAGGTGAATATTAAATTTTTGGCTTCTATAATGTTTTTACTTGACATGAAAATCCTCTTTTACAATTATAGTCCAAATACAAATTCTGCATTTTTATCTACTTCGCATAGCTCAATTTCAATAATGTCGTTGGGGCTTGCGTTCATATTCTCAAATCTTGTTTCAATAAAGTTTGGCGTATAACCGTGAACAAGGCCGTTTTTTGTTGTTTCACAAAGCACCGGCATTTTTCGTCCGATATAACCTTGCAGAATTTCACGGCGTATATTTACCATTTTTTCGTTAAGCTCTGCACATCGCTTTGTCTTTTCTTCTAAAGGCAGTTTTCCGCTCATATTGCTTGCGAGCGTACCTTTTCTGTCGCTGTACGGGAAAATGTGGATATATAAAAATCGGCATTTTTCAATAAAGGACAGGGTTTCTTCAAATTCTTCCCGCGTCTCGCCGGGAAAACCGACAATTATATCTGTTGTTATTTCACAGTCTGGAAAAACTTTACGCAGAAGCTCTAATTTCTCATAGAACATTTTTGTGTTATATTTTCTCTTCATGCGTGCGAGAACCGAGTCGCTTCCACTCTGAAGTGAAAGGTGAAAATGAGGCATAAAGGATTTGACCTTTGACAGCCGTCTTACGAAATCCTCTTTTAACACCGTCGGTTCAAGTGAGCCGAGGCGTATGCGTCTGACATCGGGATTTTGTGAGACCATTTCAACAAGGGTTGCAAGGTCGCATCCCAAATCACGTCCGTATGCCGCAGTTTCTATGCCCGTAAGTACAATTTCACGGCAGGAGCCCACCTTGCATATGTCACGGCACTCCTCGACTACCTTTTCAGGCCTCTTTGAGCGCACTTTTCCGCGGGCAGACGGAATAATACAGTAAGAGCAATGATTCTCACAGCCGTCAACGACCTTCAAAAAGGCTCTTGTGTTATCGCTTCCCGTTACAGACATATCTTCTATGCTTTCATATAGATGTATGTCGGGAACGCAGTGTACAGGTATATTTGCTTCCGAGATTATTCCCATCCCGGCAATAACCCTGTCGACCACCGACATTTTATCGCCGTTGCCTATAACGACATTTACCCCGTCAATTTTACTTACAGCCTCTGCGTTGGTTTGCGACATACAGCCCATTACGGCAACAACTGCCTTGCCTTTGCCGTACTTTACGGCGCGGCGTATCATCTGGCGGCTCTTTCTGTCGCTCTCTCCCGTAACTGTGCAGGTGTTTATTACATACGCGTCGCATTTGTCGGTAAATTTTCCGATTTCAAAGCCTCTTTTTATAAAACTCTCTTCAACGGCTCTTGTTTCGTATTGATTTACTCTGCAACCGAGAGTGCAGAATGCGACAGTTTTTTTATTTGTCTTAGTCATTAAATATAAGGGGGAGTTTTTCAAGATAGATGATGTCGTCTCTGTCGGCAGCATCGCCCTCTGCAAGCACTGCCGCCTTGCAGACAACAGTACCGCCTGCTTCTTGTATAAGTTTTTCTACTGCGGAAAGAGATTCGCCTGTGCTGATTACGTCGTCGATGATTACTATCTTTTTACCCTTTATCATATCGGCATCGGCTCTGTCAAGGTAAAGAGTCTGTGTGCTCTTTGTGGTAATGGACTTTACGCTGACAGTCAGCGGGTCTGTCATATATGCTTTCATGGCTTTTCTTGCAATAAAATGCTTCTTTTGTCCCGAAAGTCTTGCCATTTCGTTAATAAGACCTATGGACTTTGCTTCGGGGGCAATCATATAGTCATGCTCGGGAAGTTTTTTGAGAAGCTCCTTTGCGCATGCTTCTGTAAGCTCGTAGTCACCGAGAAGAACAAAGCCTGCGATGGATATTTTTTCGTTTAAGGGGCAGATGGGAAGATCTCTTTCAAGACCTGCTATGTTCATGTGATAGTATTTCATGATTATAACCTTCTTATCTTAAATTTATGCTAAAGTTTCAGGCAATTTTTTGCCGCCGAGGATATGGAAGTGAAGGTGCTTTACGCTCTGACAGCCGTCTTCACCGCAGTTGTTGATGATGCGGTAGCCGTTAGTAAGTCCCATTTCCTTTGCGATGAGGGGAATTGCTTCAAAAATCTTTGCAACATATACGCTGTTATCTGCATTTACCTCATCTGCACAGCATATGTGCTCTTTGGGTACAACAAGCACGTGTACCGGTGCCATGGGGTTTATGTCTTTGAATGCGTAAACATATTCGTTTTCGTATACCTTTGAGGAGGGTATTTCTCCTGCAATTATTTTACAGAATAAACAATCCATTTCTGTCTTCCTTTCTTTTTTCTTTTTTCTTTTTTCTCCTACTTTTCTTGAAAGAAAAGTAGGCAAAAGAACTTTAATTTGGCAACTTTCTTTCTAAGATTTTCTCACCGCGTTTATCTCTCGATTGGGGTTTCATTCGGGAAAGAAGCATCTAAATTACTTTCCAAAATGTAGTCCCGAGTTATTTTCTCTTTGCTTACTTTCTCTTTTTATCAAAGAGAAAGTAAGTTAAAACTCGTTTTCACAATTGTGCCATACGTTTGTAACGTCGTCGTTGTCATCAAGCATATCAAGAAGCTTTTCCATGTTCTTGATTGAATCCTCGTCGGTAAGTGTTACATAGTTTGCAGGTACCTTTGACTGTTCGGCAGAGATAAATGTATATCCTGCATTTGAGAGTGCATCGGAAACAGCAGAAAAATCTGCAGGGTCTGTTGTAATTTCAAAGATGTCGTCTTCATTTGTGATGTCTTCTGCTCCCGCCTCGAGTGCATCCATCATAAGCTGTTCTTCGTCGACACCTTCGCCGCTTATGGCAATTACGCCCTTGTCAGCGAACATATAGGATACGCAGCCAGTTGTACCGAGGTTTCCGCCGTATTTGTCGAAATAGTGTCTGACATCGGCAGCGGTTCTGTTTCTGTTATCGGTTGTTGTTTCAACGATAACCGCAACACCTGAAGGGCCGTAGCCTTCGTACAGGATTACTTCATAGTTTACGCTGCCGTCAGCACCCGATGCCTTCTTGATGGCTCTGTCGATGTTGTCGTTGGGTACGTTATTTGCCTTTGCCTTTGCAATGAGGTCGTGAAGTTTTCCGTTGGTATTGGGGTCAGCACCGCCGTCACGAACTGCCATTGCGATTTCTTTACCGATTTTGGTGAAGATTTTGGCACGCTGGGAGTCGGTTTTCTCCTTTTTGTGCATAATATTTTTCCATTTTGAATGTCCTGACATAATATTGTTTCTCCTGAATTTTTATTTTTTTGCTTTCTTGAAAGAAAGCACGCAAAGAACTTTAATTTGGCAACTTTTTTTGGTTTTGCCGTTATGTTTTTTTCTCGGTTGCAGCTTCATTTTGCCGCCTATAAGGCATGCGGCAAAACGAGTGCTATATATTCTTGGGTGTCTTGAGACCGATAAGTGTAAGACCGTTTTTGAGTACGATACTTGTAGCCTTAACGATTGCAAGACGGGTTCTTCTTACGTTTTCATCCTCGCACTTGAGTACGGGGCAGTCGTGGTAGAAGCGGTTAAAGTCTGCACAGACATCAAGTAAGTATCTTGCAACGATGGAGGGTTCAAGGTCATCTCTTGCCTGTCTTACCTTTTCGGGGAAGAGCTTGAGGGTTTTGATAATCTTGCTTTCTGCTTCCTCTGTGAGAACATAGCCGCTGTCTTGTCTTATTTCTAATGTCTGTGGCGACTTTTCAAGCACGCCGCAGCATCTTGCGTAGGTATACTGAACATAAGGACCTGTGTTTCCGTCGAAGTTGAGCACTTCATCCCACATGAAGTTTACGTCCTTGATTCTGTTATTTGAAAGGTCGTGGAACACTACTGCACCAACGCCGACAGCGCTTGCAACCTCTTGCTTATTCTCAAGGTCGGGATTCTTCTGATTTATGATTTCAAGTGTTTTCTGTGTTGCGATTCTGAAGATGTCCTCAAGAAGAACAACATTTCCTGTTCTTGTTGCAAGTTTTGCGCCCTCAATACTTACCGTACCGAAGGGAACGTGAACAAGATCCTTTGACCATTCATAGCCCATCATGCCGATAACCTTGAAGAACTGGGCAAAGTGGAGAGACTGACCTGCAGAAGTAACATAGATACACTTGTCAAAATTGTAATTTTCTTTTCTGTAGATTGCCGCCGCAATATCACGGGTGGCGTAGATTGTTGAGCCGTCGGACTTGAGGATAAGACAGGGAGGCATATCGTATTCGTCAAGACGAACGATTTCCGCACCCTCATCAACCGAGAGAAGATTCTTTTGTCTCAGCTCGCCAATTACTCTGTCTGTCTTGTCAAAGTAGAAGCTCTCACCATTCCAGCTTTCAAAGTCTGCACCGATAAGGGAATATGTTTTCTTGAATTCCGCAATGGAAATATCAACAAACCAACGCCAGAGAGCAAGGTTTTCTTCGTCTCCCGTTTCCATTGCCGTAAATGCGGCTCTTGCCTCATCGTTGAGTGAGGGGTCTTTTTCGGCTTCGTTATGGAATTTTACATATATTTCCGTAAGTGCGTCTATACCGCCGTTTTCAATTCTTTCCTTACTGCCCCATTTTTTATAGGCAACAATAAGCTTACCGAACTGTGTTCCCCAGTCACCGAGGTGGTTTACGCCGACACATTCGTATCCGGAAAACTTATGAAGATTCTTGATTGACTGACCGATAACGGTTGATCGCAGATGTCCGATATGGAAGGGCTTTGCGATGTTGGGCGAGGAATAGTCAATAACTATAGTCTTTCCTTCGCCGTCTTTGTTTGAACCGTAGTTTTCATCTTTTTCAATATTTTCGAGGTCCTTTACAAGATTGCCCTTGCTGATGAAGAAGTTAAGATAGCCGTTGACGCTTTCGATTTTTTCGAAAACATTCTTTGCCTCTGACATTTCAGCAAGACCATTGCACAAGTCCTGTGCTATCATGGGAGGAGCTTTACGCAAAATTTTGCTTAATTTGAAGCAGGGAAGCGCAAGGTCTCCCATTTTTTTGTCGGCAGGGTATTCAAGCATTGCCGCAATATCTTCCTCTGACATATCGGCAAGAAGTCCTTTTAAATACTGTGCCACTAAGAGTTTTTCATTCATGGTGTTTCGTCCTTTATGTTAAGTTTGTTTTTGACTAATTTGTTGTTATGCTTGTGCCGGTGGGAACAAGAGCGATATAGCTCTTTCCGGGTGCGGCGAGAAGCGGAGTTTCTCCGTCTGCCTCATACAGAGTATATGCCGCGCTGCGTGACGGCTTTTTCCAAATAATTTCCCTCTGAGTGCCGTCAACCGAATATGTTCCGTAGCCTGTGCCGGTGAAGTGAACTTGTATGCAACCCAGGGCATCACCTGCAATCAGATTCATCGGACAGGTGAGAGTTATTACATTTTTAAAGGAAAGCTGAGAGTTATCATCGCCGTCAACATGGGGAGAACCAAACTGACCCTTGAGATATTCGCCCGTTTCTGAATTATAGTCAAAAAAAGCGGTAATGTAGGGATTGGAATTGTAGCCTATGGAAAAGGGAAACTCGATGTGGTTTGCAATATTTGAACCCTTTGAATAATTCCAGCCGAAGGAAATGGGACAGGGAGAATCTGTGGTTGTTCTGTAGCCCTTTTGTGCAATTGCCTCGTCGATGCCTTTTCCCGTAATCATGAGGGTGTGCTCGGTGCTCATGGTCTTTAGTCGTTCTGCGCTGCGGTAAAACTGGCTCATGTAAAGACCGTCAATATTATTTGTCCGTCTTCTTGAAAGGTCGGAATATGCATAGGTACTGCCGCCTGCATGAATAAAGATTGCATCATGGGCATCGGCAATATCTATGTAGTAGTCACGGGCTGAACGTACAGAGCCTATTTCGGCAATATCCGAATAGTCGTTGTACACGCAGAGAAGCCTTGTGATGCCTCCCTCTTCAAGCACCTCATAAACAATGTCTGCTTCGGATATTCCCATCTGAGGCAGAGCCGTGTGAATATTGTTTATCATTATCGTAATAGGACGTTTTGAAGTCAAATCCTTTACGTTATCAACGCCGGTTAAAGGGTTTATGTAGGTTACCGCCTCGGTGTTGTCAATATCCTCTTTTGGAGTGGTGACGGGTATTTTCTCGCTGATTTGGGCTTTTGTGTTGGTTTGTTGAGTAATGTCTTGTTCTTTTTTTGCCGTCTTGGAGCATGAACAAAGTAAGAGAATTGCAGCCAAAAGCAAAATAGAAACTGTTCTTTTTGTTGACAAATAGACGCGTCCTTTCTTGGAATATCTTACAGTCGTTTAATCAGTTCTTTTGAAATGTCCTTATATGCACGTGCACCCTTTGAATGTTTATCATAATACATTATGGGCATACCGTAGCTGGGAGCTTCCGACAGACGTACATTTCTCGGAACGGGAGTGCGGAAAAGCTTTCCGGGAAGGAATTTTTTGATTTCTTCAAGCACCTGAAGAGAAAGATTCAGTCTTTTGTCGAACATGGTTATGACAATGCCGTCAAGCGAGAGACCGGGATTATATTTCTGCTGCACTAATTGCAACGTCTTCATAAGCTGGCTGAGTCCCTCAAGTGCAAAATATTCGCACTGCATGGGAACGATTACCCCGTCAGATGCGCAGAATGCGTTGATTGTAAGAAGTCCGAGAGAGGGAGGACAGTCAATAAATATGTAGTCGTAATCGAGTCGCAACATATCGAGGGCTGTCTTTAGCTTGGTTTCGCGTCTCGGCAGGTCTGCAATTTCAAGCTCTGCACCTGCAAGAGAAACCGACGAGGGAATACAGTCAAGGTTTTTAAATTCTGTTTTGACAAGAATTTCGTAAGGGTTTTCTCCCATAAGAAGATCATATACTGTTTTTTCCGAGTTTTTGTCTACGCCAACACCGCTTGTGGCATTTCCCTGCGGGTCAAAGTCGCAAAGCAGAACTTTTTTTCCCAAAGCCGCAACACCTGCGGCAATATTTACTGCGCTTGTTGTTTTGCCTACGCCGCCCTTCTGATTGGCAAAGGCGATAATTTTGGATTTTTTCATTACATTTATTCCTTTTTACAGTTAATCAGACATTTAAAAAATTATCTATGGAGTCCTTGAGCATCTCGAGAACCTCTCGCATGGTTTTGTTCTTTATCTGTGCGCCTGCGGCATCAAAATGGCCGCCACCTCCAAGAGCTTCAAGAACAAGCTGAACGTTTATGTTTCCGTCGGACCTTGCCGAAATACTTATTTCGTCTCCTATGATACAAAGCACGAAAGAGGTTGACACACCTTCTATTGAAAGAAGTCTGTCTGCGGCTTTTGCCGCAACAATTCTGTCGCTGGGAGACGATTTTCCTTCGTAGGTGGAAATTGCAATACAGTCACGGTAAATGTGGATATTGTTTTCAAACTGACTTTCTCGCATAAAATCTTCGGCGCTGGTGCGGAAGAGCTTTTGTGCCTCATATGGACTTGCCCCCTCACTTCTGAGGTAAAGGGCGGCGCCGAAGGTACGAACACCTGTGTTTTTGGTAAACTGTTTTGTATCAAGAATGATACCCGACAGAATAAGATTTGCTTCAACAGGGGGAAGCTCGCCTTGTGAAAGCACCTGCTCGAGAATTTCACTCATGAGCTCTGAAACAGAGGATGCCGCAGGCTCAATATAAGCAATTTTAGGTTCATTTTCGAAGTCGGCAATCTTTCTGTGGTGGTCAATGACAACAACACTGTTTGCCGCCTCATATATTTCGGGAACTTCAAACAGCTTTACGTTGTTTACGTCGCAGACGACAAGAAGAGTGCCTGCACGCATAAGCTCCTGGGCATATTCGCGGTCGATAAACAAGTCATTATACTCTTTATTTCCGCGCAGGCTGTTGAAAATTGCCTTCAGATTGAAGTCGTGGATATTGACAACAATATTTACCTGTTTTCCGAGATGCTTTGCAACACGCGCCACGGCAACACTTGATGCTATGCAGTCATGGTCTGCGTATTTATGTCCCATAACGATTACGTTTGAGCATTGTTTCATGAGAGAACAGAGCTCGTTTGCAACAACACGGGAACGCACCTTTGTTTTTTTCTGTACAGTTTGGCTTCTGCCTCCGTAAAATTCCATTGTGGAATCCACCTTGACAACTGCCTGGTCGCCGCCTCGCTGGAGTGCAAGGTCAACGCAGGCACGGGATGCCGCTTCCTTTTCGGAAAGTGTTCCCTCAATGCAGGCAAGACCGATTGATGCGGTAAACTGCATTGCCACTTCGTCAACCGAGATGTTTCTGAGGGTATCGAGGATGTCAAATTTATTCTCTCTCAGTGTTTCAAGGCTGCTCTTTTCAAACATGAGCAGATACTTGTCTCTGTCATATTCCTTGATAATTCCGCCGATGGAAGCGCTCCAGGCTTCAAGCTCCTGACCGATAATTGCCGCGGCGGTTCTTGATTTATCCTGTACCGACTGCATGGCTTCGGAAAAGTTGTCAATAATTATAAAAGCGACAAGAACGTTTTTGCTGTCAAGAAGAGCTTTTGTATTACGAAGCTCGGAAATGTCATCCCAAAGCAGTATGCAGTAGTCTTTACCTGCGGATGTTACAATATGGCTTGAAACCTCATAATGTACATTTTCGATAGTTATTTCAAAGACAGTATGCTTATCCCTGAAAAGTCTTGCGGAATTAAGCGCGGGACTTATTTCCTCTGTTATGTTCTTTCCGTAAATTGCATTTTTTGCACCACATACTCTGATAAAGGCATCGTTATACCATGAAACGATGTTGGATTTATTTATTATAACTACCGGTTTATCAACATTTGTCACAAAATCAAGTGTCATTCCGGACAGCAGTGGGTTTGTGGAGGGACATTTAAGACTTTTTGAGTCTGCAACGAACACATACACAAGATATATGCTGTGAATCAGGAATACCGAAGCACTTACTGCAAACACCGTTTTGTTGCCGGAAGTATTGACAAGCATAACAATAAGCAAAAGTATTTCGGCAAATATTGACGATTTTCGCCTTTTTATTGAGCGAAGCAAGCTGTTGTTTTTCAATTTCATATACTGAAACCTCCAAAGCTGTAAGCGGTTTTTCGCTTTTTATTTACATGGGGTTGTCCTCATTATAGCTGTCTTTGTTTTCACTGTCTGTGTCTGTATCCGTGTCGCTGTCCTTTGAAGACATATTGCGAAGGAGAGCAAGATCGGAAGCATACTTTACGGGTATAACAAGTCTTTCTTCACGGTTTCTTGATGTGATAAAGGAAACACCCATAGAGCCTACAAGCAGGAACGAAATATCTCCGACGAGCAGGGTTGCCGCGACAATGATAACGGTGGTAATAATTATGCTGCGTGAGCTTTTCTTTGTTTTTCTGAGCAGCATTGAATATATTCCTCTGACACCGGATATGTACATAAGCGGAGTCAGCACAAACATAAGGTTCATGACAGTAACCGAAATATTCTGCGGAAGTTTCATAAACATGCTCAGGATAAACACAAAGAACACAATATCATAAACGACCGCACTTACGGTGCTTGGTCTGTAAGTCCAGTTTTTGTCCATAATACATACAAATACGTTGATTCTGAAATGCTTTGCAAACAAAGAGAACACCGCAACAGTTACAAATCCGTAAAGCATGCACGAGAGGGCAAAAAGTGAGGGGAGCAAAGGTTTTATGGTAGCTGACAATAATTCGGCCGATTCTTTTACAAGCTTTGTGATTTGTGCATCGGTAAGCTCTGTTCCCGAAACCGAAAGGCTCCTGAACATTTCAAGTCCTTCGGGAGTTTTTGAGAGAGAGATACTCTCATTTACAAAACTGTCGAACGCCTGATTTATGGTATTGAGCAGAAGAGAAAAGCTGAATGTGCCGAACGAGGCAATGAATGAAAACATTACCTGACAAAAGCAAACCACACCGAAAACAACCGAAAGTGAGACAAAAAGTGTGGTTTTTGTGTGGCCGGAAAGTACGGCTTTTGTAATGACTGCCGCGCTTAATAGGCAGAGAAGATACGCAAACAACACCACACAAACCGATAAGAAGTTTGTTTTAAAGCCGGTGGCTGCAATTCTTATCAGAAGAAACAACGGCGGAAGTATTACCGGTGCAAGCTTGAGATACATGGGCGAATACAGGAATGTAAATACGCACATGGCCGGGGCTATAAATAAAAACAGCGAAGAAGTTGACGAAAAAAGACTGCTGTCGGTTGCGATATATACGGCAAAAGAGCAAAGAAGTGCATATACAACGTGAAAAAATAGGCTGTACTTCTTTCTTTCGGCATCATTTTGCGCATCCCTCAAAAAATTGCGTACACGTGAGGGGTCATTTAAGTTTTCGGAGATTCTTTCAAAATTGTCTGACATTTTTTTACCTGTAAAATAATTGTTTAATGTGATTTAAGTTATTATATCATTCTATCACAACGGTATATATTTTGCAATGTTATTTTATGAATTGATTAAAGCAAAAAGGGTTTCTTTACACATTC
The DNA here is from genome assembly GCA_017456765.1 of Clostridia bacterium. Classification (GTDB taxonomy): domain Bacteria; phylum Bacillota; class Clostridia; order Oscillospirales; family CAG-382; genus UMGS1387. The sequence goes on from JAFTIR010000025.1 coordinate 41,803, forward strand.
CCCTCTTGTTCCGCAGAATTTTGCGGGAAGGCAGATTTCAACTGCCTTTGCGCCCTTTTCGCAAAGACCGAGAAGGGAGATTGCGCTACGAGAAGTGTTGCTTATACGTCTTTTGTGGCTTGCACTCATAAAATCGAGAAGTTTTTCTGCAAGAAGTGCCGTGTCCTCGTCTGCAACAAAGCCCTTGTCGAGCATTTTCACGGCAAAGCCGTCGTCAAAGCTGAGTGAGCCGACATTCTTTTCTGTCATATCTATGGGGGCGATGTTAATTATCATATCCGGATTTACTGCACAGCCGACACATGACGAGCCACGATTTCCGAGGCTTTCGTGGGAAATAAATGCAAAGCAGATTTCCCCGATGTTTTCTTCTCTAAGAATGGCGCTGTCATTAGCAACAATCTTTTTTGCAAGTACTGCCGCAGCGTATATACACGATTTGACTGCAACACCAAATCCCGAAATCTTTCCGTCGTCAAGGATTGTTGTTTCTGTGTCAAAACATCCCACATCCCCGAGAACAACCTCTTTAACCTTTTCTTCGTTTCCTGTTTCTACCGCAAAATCGGTAATCGGGGCATTAAAGTCAAGATTGCCGAGGGGAACAAGAACGCCGCTTGCTTTTTCAAAGTTTACTCCGGAAAAGGCAAGATTTCCGATGTGAAAGGAGCCGATAGACGAAACATTTATTTTCGTTCCCTCTGTAAATGTGGCGATAAGTCCTGCAGTATCAACCGCACAGCTTATCATAAGCCGTCTGCCTTCGCTCAGCTTTTTTGTAAAATAAAGCGAGCCGAGATCGTCAATTGTATTCTTATCAAATAAATCCGACAGCTCATCAATGAGAAGCGATGTCATTTTTTGTGTTCTGCCTGCCACGGAGGGCGTAGACAAAATTTTCTTTAGCATAATTGTTATCTCCTAATTATATCGAACCTATAAACAGCTTTGAAAGACAAAGGATTGATTCCATATCCTCAACCGAGGCGACACTTGAAGATGTGTGGATGTATCTGCAAGGCAGAGAGAGGGCAACTACTTTTGTACCCTTGCCGCATCTCTGGATTCTGGCACCGTCAGTACCTCCTGCAACTTTGGTTTTGGTTTGCACCTTTATGCTGTTTTTGTCAGCTAAATCAAGAATTGTTTTATAAAGTCCATTGTCGTAGAATGTGCCGCCGTCCATAAAGGGACATACCGCACCGTGTCTTACCTTGCACACCTTGTCTTTTTCTTCATAGCCGTAAAGGTCGGATGCAGTTGTTCCTTCAAGAACAAGGCAGATGCCGGGTTTTATTCTGTTTGTTGCGGCGGTAGCACCTGTGCCGCCAAGCTCTTCTCCAACGGTAAAGGCAAAGTACACATCGTTTTCAAGCTCACACCCCGAAAGCATACACATTACGGCACAGCCTATTCTGTCATCGAGCGCCTTTGCTTTTACAAGTCCGTCGCCGAGAAGGGTAAAGTCCGAGTCAAATGCGGCGTAATCACCAAAGACACCGAGGCTTTCTGCTTGCGCCTTGTCTTTGGCACCTATGTCAATTACAAGGTCGGCTTGCTTTACTGCATGGGTTTTGTCCGGCGAAAGGTGAACGGGACGGGAGCTTATAACGCCGGGTATTCTGTTCTTTCCCACAAGCACTCTTTTTGACGGAAGAACTGTGGGCGACATTCCAACTTCTAGAAAATCAAGTGTTCCGTCATCGTTTATATGCTTTACGGAAAAACCCACCTCGTCCATGTGGGCGCACAGCATGATTGGTTCTTTTGGTGTCTTTTTTCCCTTTTTAAAAGCAATCACGTTTCCGACGCCGTCTTTCATCACAGTGTCACAGTTATCTTTGATTGTATCAATGATTAAATCTGCAACCTCATCCTCATATCCCGAAACACCGTGTGCAAGACACAGTTTTTCCAAAAGTTCAAGGTCCATTTTTCTATTTAAGCTCATCATTTGCACCTCCTTTGAAATAAACGGGAAGGCAAACGGGGTTTTTGTCATAAGACGCTGCCGTTTTTGTAAGGATATTTGCACAGCTTATGACATCATTCATGTCTGCCGTTTCCACAGAGGAGTGCATATATTTAATGGGAATTGACACAACAGCTGTCGGAATACCGAGACCTACCCTTGCAGAAACGTCTGCGTTTGTGCCTGTCCAGGTCATTTCATTCACAAGCTGTATTTTTTCGTCCTTTGCACATTCGAGAATGAAACGGGTAAACTTAATGCTTGTTTGTGAGGAGAAGGACATCATTGCGCCTTCTGAGAGAAGTCCGTATTCTCCCTCCATCGAACCCTTTTCCTTTGCAAAGTTGACGTCAAGGACAATCAGTGCATCGGGGGAGATTTCCTCATATATGTGATGCGAGCCGTTTCCGCCTCTTTCTTCGCCTGAGCTGAAATAGCAGTAAATGTCGGTATTTTCAAGGCTTTCGCCAATGTTTTTTACAGCAAGAACTGCAGCGGCAACACATATTTTGTCATCAAGGCTGACACTGGAAATTCTATTTTCGAGAAGCTCTTTAAAATGGGGATAGAGCATGGCAGGTGTGCCGACAGAGACAATTTCGCGAAGGTTTTCGTCTGTGAGTCCCGTGTCCACCAAAAGCTCACCTGCTTCGGGAAGCTTATCCGAGCGTGAAAGGTGGGGCGGAATTGAAGAAAAGATGCCGCGAATTCTCTTTTTGCCAAGTATCAAAACCTCTGAGGAGGGGAGAATGTTTGAGTCAATGCCGCCGAGAGGTAAAAGCCGTAAATATCCGTCACCGCAGACCTCGGATACGGCAAAGCCGATTGTATCTATATGTGCATCGAAACAGAGCTTTTTTGCATTTTCCTTGCCGCATTTTTTTACCATTACAACACTGCCTGTGTTTGTAATATAACTTTCCGTAAAAATGCCGCCCGAAAACGTACTGCACATGTCTATGATGTTGTCTGCCGACATTTTTTCATAGCCCGAAACCGTCGGGGTATATACTAAATCTTTGAGGAAATTTTTTAACTCTTGCATTGTTTTTCCTTTCAATTGTCCGAAAGGGGTATATCGGAAATTCTGTTAAATACAAGGTCGGGGACATTATCTCCTGTTGCCGCGTCCAGCATATCTTTTGTTGTTTCGCCTGTCATTACGAGAATTGACAGCATACCGTTCTTTTTACCAAGGGCAATATCGGTATACAGTCTGTCGCCAACCATACATATATTATCCCTCGAAAGCCCGGATTTCAATTCCAGCATTTCGACGGTTTCTGCGTTGGGCTTTCCGAAGAATCTCGGTTTCACTCCTGTTGACAGCTCTATTGCCGCGCAAATTGCTCCGCTGTCGGGAATGAAGCCGTCCTTGGTGGGGCAGTTGATGTCGGGGTGGGTTGAATAGAATTTTGCACCGTTTCTGATGAGGGTACAAGCCTTTTCGAGTTTTTCGTAGGTAAGTGTCATGTCAAAACCTACCACAACAATTCCTGCATCCTCGGAAAGAGGAATGCCACCCTCGCGGAAGGAGTCCTCAAGCGCCTTTGTTCCGAGAAGATATACACTTTCTCCATTGTGATACTTGTTAAGATGTGCTATTGTTACATCACCCGAGGTAATTATGTGGCGTCTTTCTGCAGGGAAGCCGATTTTATTCAGCTTTTCTACATAGTCCATGGGATTCTTTGAGGAATTGTTGGTAAAATAGCAGAGCATATCACGCTCGTAAAGTTCTTTACAAAAATCTATCGCGCCGTCAAGAGGTGTGGTGTCAAGATAGATTGTGCCGTCCATATCAAGGGCAAAAAGCTTTATGTTTTTGAGCTTTTCCATTGCTTGTGATGAGTTCATTTTTTTATTCTTCTTCCTTTTTGGGGTATCTTTTGTTTTTGACAAGCATAAGCATTCTGCAAAGTCCCGTGTGTCTCGGATTTTTCCTTGCGTTTGAAACCATGTCGGCTACCGTTTCGCTTCTTCCGGCTAAGATTGCTATTTTTTCGGCTCTTGTCACTGCCGTATAAAGCATATTTCTCGAAAGAAGTCCCGGAGGGCAGTCCATCAGGGGAATGATAACGGATTTATATTCTGAGCCCTGGCTCTTATGAACGGTGATTGCATAGGCGTGTTCAATGTCGTCAAAGGAGGCGTAGTCGAGAAGCGCCTGACGTCCGTCGTCAAACTTTACGCCGAAGCACTGTTCGGCTTTGTCTATCTCTGTAATTATACCAATGTCTCCGTTGAAGATACCGTAGCCTTTTTTGCCGTCATCGTCCTGCCATTCTATGTCATAGTTGTTGCGAACAGCCATTATTTTGTCGCCTGTGCGATAAACTGTTTCGCCGACTTTATGTTCGGGTTTTCCGGGTGAGGGGGGATTGAGTATTCCCTGCATGAGGACGTTCAGTGATACGGTGCCTGCATCTCCCTTTCGTGTGGGGCAGATTATCTGTATGTCCGAAAGACTGTCAAACCTGTACGCTTTGGGAAGTCGTTTTGTACATAGCTCTGCAACAAGGCTTCGCAATTCCGGCGACTTTGCTCTTTGCAGGAAGAAATAATCTGCGCTGTTATCCGTTATAGGCATTCTGCCGTCTTTTATGAGATGGGCGTTTGTTACAATACTGCTTCCCTGTGCCTGACGGAAAATATCGTTTAGCCTTACCGACATGAAGCAGTCGCTCTTTATGACGTCGCTGAATACTTCTCCCGGTCCTACGGGGGACAATTGGTCGGCATCGCCTATGATTATAAGCCTTGCTCCGGGACGGATTGCACGAAGCAAGGAACAGAACAGGAACACATCAACCATGGATGCTTCATCTATGATAATTGCCTCTTCGTCAAGAAGATTGTCCTCGTCTCTGCCGAAAATTGCGGCATCTTCATCACCGCCCGTGCTTTTGCATTCAAGCAGCCTATGAATTGTAGATGCCTTGTGTCCGGTTGCTGCACTCATTCGCTTTGCCGCTCTTCCTGTGGGGGCGGCGAGGCAGAAGGGAATGTCAATCTTGCGCAAAAGTTCAATTATTGCACGCACAACCGTAGTCTTACCTGTACCCGGGCCGCCTGTTACTATTACAACTCCGCGTGTGACGGAGTTTTTGATGGCAACTCTTTGCAGTGGCGCAAACTGAATGCCCGAAGCAAGCTCGACCTTATCTATTTCTTTGTCAATATTTTCAATAGGGATATTTGTTGCCGCTTCATCAAGAAGAAGCAACTTTTCTGCGCAGTATTTTTCGGTTCGATATACGTTTTCTAAGTATACCTGTATATCTCCCTCTGCGCTTTTCACTGCCACCAGCTCTCCGCTCTGCGACAGCATTGCAATTACATCTTCGATTTCCTCGCGGCTTACCATAAGAACTGTGCTTGTTCTGGAAATGAGGGTTGCGAGAGGAACGCAGCAATGACCGTTGCGATTAAGCTCAAGCGAGAGCATATACTTTATTCCTGCCGATATGCGTTCATGGCTGTCATTTGCAAATCCGATTTTCTTTGCCATGGCATCCGCCTTTTCAAAACCGATGCCGTCAAGCTCCTCGCAGAGAAGATAAGGGTTGTTTTTCAGTACATCAACCGAGGCGTTTCCCCACTTTTTGTAGGCTTTGAGCGAAAGTCTCGGAGACAGCATGCCCTCAAAATAAAGCATAACCTGTCTCATGCCGTACTGGTTTTTAAAACTTTCGCTGATTTCTGTCACTCTTTTGGGTGAAATTCCCTTTATATCCGAAAGATATTCGGGATGCTCTTCAATTACCTTGAGGGTGTCCTCGCCGAATTTATCAACTATTCTTTTTGCGGTGACGGGACCTATTCCCTTGATTACACCCGATGAAAGATAGGAAAGAATTGCCTCTGTTGTTGCAGGAAGCTCACGGCGGTAGCTTTCGACGCTGAACTGCTCGCCGTAGGTCGGGTGGGTCGTCCATTTGCCCTCGGCAAAAATGTATTCACCTTCGCTGATTCCCGGAATACAGCCGACAAGGGTGATCTCTTCACCCTCGCAGTCTATGGAACATATGCAATATCCGTTGTCGGGATTTGAATATGTTATGTTGTCAACAAGTCCCTTGACGGAGGTCTTTTCTGTGTTTTCCATCTGCTGTATCCTTTTTTGGGTTTGTGTTGTTTTTTTTCGTTACTTTTCTTTTTTCTGTTACTTTTCTTTTTTCTGTTACTTTTCTTGAAAGAAAAGTAACCAAAAGAACTTTAATTGGGCAACTTTCTTTTTGTGATTTCGTCGCCGCGTTTATCTCTCGATTGCTGTTTCATTTTGCCGCCTATAAGGCACGCGGCAAAATGAGTGCAAAAGATTTTTTCTCAATTGTTTGCGCGGTTGATAATAATAACTAAAACGCCAGAACTTCATCGAGAAGAGATTCGTGGTTCTTTTTTACGGATTTTGTAAATCTTACGGTTTTTCCGAAGAGGTTTGCAAGGGGTGCGGGAACGGGTGTCTTTGAAATGTCAGAGAGTTTTGTGAGAACCTCTTTCATATCCGCAGGTATTTCCTGACCGAGAGAGCTAAGAACATCTGCCGCAAACTTGTAGGGGCTTGCTGTCGAAGCAACGATGTTCTTTGTACCCTTGCCGTTTTCCTTTAAGTATTCATGTGCCGCATGAACTGCAACCGCTGTATGGGGGTCGCAGACATAGGAATATTTGTCAAATGTTTTTGCAATCACCTTTGCGCAGTTTTCTTCGTCACAGCAGTAGGCGGAAAATTCGCTCTTTATTACGTCAAGAACATCCGCATCAACCGTATAAACGCCCTTTTCATTAAGGTCCTTCATATACTGTGTTGTCTTTTCGGCACCTGCAATATAGAAAAGGAGTCTTTCAAGGTTTGAGGAAATAAGAATGTCCATTGAGGGGGACATGGTTGTATAGAACTGTCTGTTTCTATCATATGTGCCTGTGCGCAAAAAGTCTGTGAGAATATTGTTGCTGTTGGAGGCGCAGATAAAGCGGTTTACGGGAAGTCCCATTTTCTTTGCAAGAAAAGCTGCAAAGATGTTACCGAAGTTACCTGTGGGAACGGTGATGTCAACCTTTTCACCTAAAGTGATGTCTCCCTCTGCCACAAGGTCAGCGTATGCCGAGATGTAGTAAACAATCTGAGGAGCAAGACGACCCCAGTTAATGGAGTTTGCACTTGAGAGGAATGAGCCCTTTTCGTCAAGGCTTGCTTTGGCATCTGCATCGGCGAAAATCTTCTTTACACCTGTCTGTGCGTCATCAAAGTTACCCTTGATTGCTGTTACGCAGACGTTTTTGCCTTCCTGGGTCGCCATCTGCATCTTCTGCATATCGCTTACTCCATCTTCGGGATAGAATACCATAATCTTTGTGGAGTCAACGTCCTTATATCCTTCAAGAGCTGCCTTTCCGGTGTCACCGCTTGTTGCAACGAGTATGTAGGCGGTGCGTTTTTCTCCTGTCTTTTTGAGTGCAAGAGAGAGAAGACGGGGCATTATCTGAAGTGCCATATCCTTGAATGCGCAGGTAGGACCGTGCCAGAGTTCAAGAACGCGAAGGTCGTCTCCGATAAAGGAGCTTACGGGTGCGGCAAAGTCGCCGAAGTTTTCATCGTACGCCTTTTTTGCACAGTCGAGAAGCTCGTCGTAAGTGTAGTCTGTAAGGTAAAGTGAGAGAATTTTTGCAGCTCTTTCGCTGTAAGGAAGAGTGCCGATTTCTTTTATAAAGTCAAGTGAAATTTCAGGGATGGATTCGGGCAGGAAAAGTCCGCCGTCGTCTGCTATACCCTGCTTGATAACCTGGGCTGAGGTCTTTGCGATTTTTCTTTCACTGTCTCTTGTGCTGTAGTAATTCATTTTTTTCTGTCCTTTCGGGGATGATTTATGCTTTGCCGTTTTTTCGGCGATAAATTTTATACTATAAATTCTTCAAGAAGAAATTATATGCGTTGTTGTAAAAGATGTCATCTGCACGTTTTTCGTCCATGCCTCTGTTTGTAAGTGCTTCAAAGAGGGTCGGAGTTTTGTCGACGCTCTCGAGTCCTGCAAGGGGCTCTGTTCCGTCAAGGTCAAGACCGAGACATATGCTTTCCGGTGCAATGGAGGAAAAATGCTCAATGTGTGCACATACCGCATCGAGAACCTCTGCCGGGTCAAGAGCTTTTTCGCCGGGGAGTCTCTTTGCAAGGTGCTTGCCCACAAGATTTATTCCGCAGAGTCCGCCTGCCGAAACTATCGTGCGAAGCTGAACGTCGGTGATGTTTCTCCTGTGGTCACATATGATGTGGCTGTTGGAATGGGAGGCAATAAACGGCTTTTGAGCCTTTCCCGCAACATCCCAGAATGCCTTTTCTGAAAGGTGTGAAACGTCGACGATGATGCCGATGTTTTCACACTCCCGAAGTACCTCAAAGCCAAACTCCGTAAGGCCCTCATCCGTGTCATAGCTTCCGCAGACACAGCTGTGTCCTTTCCAACCGAGGGTGAGAATACGCACACCGAAGTTTCGGAGTCTCTCAAGTCTTGAGATGTCGCCGCCAAGCAACTTTGCGTCTTCTACTGCAAGTATTGCCGACAGCTTTCCCTCGTTCTGAGCGGATTCAAGCTCCTCTTTTGATGTGCAGAGGGCGGCAAGGGATGAATTTTCTTCAAGCTGAGCTTTAAGCTCGGTCGCTGTATGCTGAAAGGTTACGAAGGCTTCGTCTTCGTTTTTTTCGTTGTCGCTCCATATGGCAAAAACCTGTGCTTTTTTTGAAAAGTCGGAAAATTTGTCAATAGATACGGCTCTTGTGTTTGATGACAGGGATTCTTTGCTCTTGTAAATTTCAGAAATTGTGTCGCAGTGAAGGTCGAAAATTCTTCTCATTATGACACCTCCGATTGATTAAGATATGCCTGTGATGTGATTGTATTTTTTAACTGTTCCTTTGCTGGTGTATATTTCCATAATGTCAATTCTCGGGGTAAGGGAAGAAACATAAATGTTGTCTCTGTATTCCTCAAGAAAGAAACGGGTGGCACTTTTGATTCTTGAAAGCTTTTTTCTGTCAACTGCATCTGCCGGAATAAGTCCTGATGAAATGGAACGCATTTTAACTTCAATAAAGCATATGTATTTTCCTTTTGAGGCGATAAGGTCTATTTCGCCGTGGGGCGCTGTATAATTGCGGCACAGAATGGAATAGCCGTTACGTATGAGTATAAGCTCGGAGAAATCTTCGGCGACTTTTCCTTCTGCCCGCCTGTTATGCTTTCTGTCGGGAATCATAATACTTTTTGAAAAAGCTCCTCCTGTGCTCGGGACAAAGCCCGTGTTTGTCAACAGCCTCGTAATGCGCCTTTGTGCCGTAGCCCTTGTGTTTTGCAAAATTATACTCGGGATATTTTGCATCAAGAACCTCATAGCAATATCTATCCCTTGCCACCTTCGCAAGAATAGAGGCTGCGGCTATTGAAAAACTCTTTCCGTCGCCGCCGACAATTGCTTTTGCGGCAAGCTGAAAGTCCCTTTGCTGATTTCCGTCAACGAGTACGGCATCCGGCTTTATTTCCTGTCCGCCGATTTCTTCTATGTCCATTTGTGACAGAACCTCGTTTGATGTCACTCTGTCTACATAAAGACCGTCAATTGCCTTTCTCATGGCGTGAAGAGAGGCTGAGAGAATATCGGTGTTTTCAATTTCCTCCACGGTGCTGTAGGCAACGCAGTAGGAAAGGGCGTTTTGTTTTACGAGAATTTCAAGTTCATCCCTCTTTTTCTCCGTGAGCTTTTTTGAGTCATCGAGCTTTGAGAGGAAAATCGGGTCTGTATTTTCTGTGTCGAGAATAACTGCTGCCGCATATACTCTGCCGGCAAGGGGTCCCCTGCCTGCCTCGTCTGTTCCGCAAACTATGTACGTCTTCGGAAAGGCTGTCTTTTCGTATTCAAATGTCAGCGGCTCTTTTACTTTAGTCTTCATAGCGCACCTGTTAAACCTTAATCCAATGTGATTCTTCCGATTCTTCCGTCGCGGAATTCGTCGAGCAGCATTCTTGCTGTGCGCAGGTAGTCAACCTCGCCGCCTGAAATGAGAAGTCCCCTCTTTTTTCCTATTGCTTCAAAGATTTCGTGGGGAAGTTTTCCATCAACGTCCTCGGCGGAGATTTTGTAGCGGTTGAACATAAGGGTGGGATATGTGTCCATAAGTTTTTGCGTCAGAAGTACGGCAATGCTCTCGATGTCGAGAATTTCGTCGCGGATTGCGCCTGTATATGCAAGGTTGAGACCCACGCTTTCTTCATCAAACTTCGGCCAAAGCACTCCGGGCGTGTCGAGTAAATCCACCTTGTCCTCAACCGTAACCCATTGCTGTGTTCTTGTGACACCGGGGCGGTTTTCGCTCTTGGCTTTTTTGCCCCCGTAGAGTCTGTTTATAAGGGTTGATTTTCCGCAGTTCGTAACGCCGATGATCATGGCTCTGGGCACCTTTTTCATGCCCTTTGCCTCGTATCTTTCGAGTTTTTCCCTGAGCGCCGTTCTGATTGCCGGCACGATTTCCTCAATACCTTGACCTGTCATACAGTCGGTGAAGATTACTCTGTGACCGCCCTTTGACAGCTCTTCTTTATATTTCTGATTTTTTGCTGGATCTGCAAGGGCGCACTTGTTCATTATTGTGATGTAAGGCTTCTGTCCCACGATTTCGGGAACCTTGGGATTTCGGCTTGATTCGGGAATTCTTGCATCACAGAGTTCAAGCACTATGTCAACCTGCTTGAGACTTGCTTCCATTTCACGAAGTGCCTTTGTCATGTGGCCCGGAAACCACTGAATTACCTTTGCAACCTCTCTTGCATTACCTGCGCCGCTTGTTGCCTCGGTCTGCTTTTCGAGCTTTGCTTTTGTGTTTTTCTTTGGTCGCGACGAAACGTCGGCTGCCTTTTTTGCAGGAGCTTTAAAAAACTTTTTTTCTGCTCCCTGTTTTTTGTTCTTGTCTTTTTTTGCCGCAGCTTTATAGCCGGGCTTTACTTTCTTTTTTATTTCGCTCATTTAGTATACCTGTATACCTCAAAACAGAGAAGACTGGTCGGGGTTGCCCTTTATCTTCTTTTCCTGCTTTTCTGTAAATTCTCTTCCTAAATGTTCATACGCTCTGCGTGTTGCCATACGTCCCCTTGGGGTGCGGTTGAGAAAACCGAGCTGCATAAGGTATGGCTCGTATACATCTTCGAGGGTTATTGATTCTTCGCCGATTGTTGCGGCGAGGGTTTCAAGTCCTACGGGGCCGCCGTCAAAGAAGTCGATAATGGCTTCAAGCATGCGTCTGTCTGTGTTATCAAGACCTAAATCGTCGATTTCAAGCATATTCAGGGCGGCGTTTGCGATGGGTTTTGTTATAACGCCGTCGCCCTTGACCTGTGCGTAATCCCTGACTCTTTTGAGAAGTCTGTTGGCAATTCTCGGTGTGCCGCGGGAACGTCTTGCAATTTCAAAAGCTCCGTCGGGCTTTGCGTTGATGCCGAGCAGCTCTGCGCTTCTTACGACTATATCGCACAGCTCTTCGTCGGTATACATTTCAAGCCTGTAAAGGTTTCCGAATCTGTCGCGAAGGGGGGCTGTTAGCTGACCGGCTCTTGTTGTTGCGCCAATCAGAGTAAATGCTGGCAGGGGAAGCCGTATGCTTCTTGCCGATGGTCCTTTACCCATGATAATGTCGAGGTTATAGTCCTCCATTGCAGGATAAAGAATTTCTTCGACCTGTCTTGAAAGTCGGTGTATTTCGTCTATAAACAGTATGTCACCTTGTTTGAGATTTGTAAGTAGTGCGGCAAGGTCTCCCTGCTTTTCGATGGCAGGTCCCGATGTTATTCTGATGTCAACACCCATTTCTGAGGCTATTATTGCCGCAAGTGTTGTTTTTCCGAGACCGGGTGGGCCGTGGAGAAGTATATGGTCAAGGGAATCGCCCCTCATTTTAGCCGCTTCCATTGAGATGGCGAGCTTTTCCTTTACCTTTTCCTGTCCCACATATTCGTCGAGATTTTTCGGTCTGAGGCTGACTTCCGCGTCGCGCTCGTCCTCGGTGTTGCTTCTTGCGCTTATAATACGGCTCTCAAAGTCGTATTCTTCCTCCTCGTGGGCGTTTGTTCTGCTACTTTTTATCATTATATTATACTACCTCTCAGTTATATAAGTGAGAAAGCGCTGTTCTTATTAAATCTTCGGCTGTGTTGCCGCTTGCTTTTGAAAGTGCCTTTTGAGCCTGAGCCTTGGTGTAGCCGAGGTTTGTGAGGGCTTCAAGGGCGAGCTTTTCGTTTTCATCGAGGTTTGCCTTTGCGGTTGATGTTTCACGTGAAACATCAACTTCAGATAGGGTATACTCAACTGTAAACGAATCGATTTTGTTCTTTAGGTCAATGCAAATCTTCTGTGCCGCTTTTTGTCCGACACCCTGAGCTGTTGATATGAGTCTTATGTCGTCTGTGCGGATTGCCGCGCAAATCTGCTCGGGTTCAAGTGCCGAAAGGATTGCAAGAGCCGCCTTGGGGCCAACTCCCGAGACCGTCTGGAGAAGCGAAAACATGGCGCTTTCGGCTTTGCTGTAAAACCCAAACACCTCGAATTGATTTTCGTCCTTGATTTTTACGGCGGTATAGAGCTTTACGCCAATTTCAGTAGCCTCTCCGGAGGCATCTATACCTCCGATGGACACTAATTTTTCGTATGTCTTTGCGCTGATTACCGCACCGTATGCAACGCCCATACATTCAACTGCCGCAAATGACGGAGTAAGTTCTGTGAGTTTTCCGTTCAGGTAGTAAATCATCTTCAGTTAAAATACTTCTGAGCAAGCTCGGGAAGCTCCTCCTTGGTATATTCAAGCTCGAGAGTGCCTACTTCGGGGTCGGCAACGGTTCCAACATTAAACATAACCTTAACACCGCCTTCGGTGAAGTACCAGCACTGTTCGGCAATTTCGACAAAGGAAGAAGCTACATTGTTGTAGCTGATTGTTTCCTCGCCGTACTTGGAAACCAGCTTTTTGTACATCACATCGTCGGCTTCGTCAAACGAAGCCTTGTCGCCTGCGATATAGAACACTTGATTTATGTGGTCGCCTGTCAATGGGTCAAAATTGTAAGAAAAGTTTGAGGTAGCAGTAAGAGTGCCTGCTGTATAGGATTCAACTGTTTCAAGCACGCTGATTGCTTTGCCGTCGTTTCTTAAGCAATCATAATCAACCCTTGATTCCCAGGGAAACACAGATATATCTGCATTTTCCAGGGAAAGATATGCGTCCAGTTCGTCAACAAGGCGGTCGTTTACATCGTTGCTTCTTTCGCGCGCCTTTGTGAGCACCTCGTTGATTTTCTTTGCTGATGGTCTGTTTGTTCTGTCCTTCGCAACGAATGAGGCTTCTTCAACGGATGTTGAAATGTAGATTGTTTCTTTGTCTACAGATTGGATTACATCCGGTGTTTTTTGCTTGTGCTCCAAAAATGAGAAGTGCGCTTCTTCGGGGCGAGCGGTAATTGAGGTGTCCTCGGTGATTTGCTGACCTTCGTTGTTGTTTTTGGCACTATTTAGTGTGCATGAAGTAAATGTAAATGCTGCACTGATAAGTCCTGCCACAATTATTGCTGTGATTATTCTCTTTTTCACGTTAAACATAATCCTTTCGCTTGTGTTTATGTTATTATGTGTAATTATTCCTGTTTTTATCATCTTTTTGGTAGATAATCCATGGGATTTACGGTTTTGCCGTCCTTGATGATTTCAAAGTGAATGTGAACACCGGTAGCCTGTCCGGTAGCTCCCATATCCGCAATGTGTTCTCCTTGTGCTACTCGTTGTCCGACTTCTACATGCACTTTTGAGCAATGTGCGTATCTTGTTATAGTGCCGTCGTCGTGCTCAATCAGAACGCATCTGCCGTAGCCGTCGCCGCGGTCGTGAGCCTGGATTACAACACCTCCGTCGGAAGCTACGAGCACAAGACCGTTGCTTGAGCTTATGTCTATACCTCTGTGGAATTCGTTGTATCCGCCTAAAACTCTCCATGAATAGCCGCTTGTCAGATCGCCTTCGCTGGGATAAATATAGGTTCCTGTGGAAGCGGTTCTTTTTTCTTCATCTGTGAGGGGGCGCGTTCCCTGTGAAACAACCTGGTTTGTCGGTTCTGATATTACAACTTCACTAAGTAATCTTCGGGATATTTCTCTGTTATCGTCGCCGTATTCTATAATATAGGTTGCGTGTTTACTGCCGTTCTTGCCTTCGGTTGTCACGACACGGCGGTTTTCCGGCAACTCATCGGTATAGTTGTAATCGGTTGCATAGGGTATTGTTTCGCGCTCCGTGACTCTTTTTGTTATAACCGTCTCAATTGCCAGCTGCATGGTGTGCTGATTGGCTTCATCCGATACATCGCTGGAGGTTCCGGCGGTGTTTTTTCCTGTCAGAAGGGTTGTTTTTTCCGAAATGTTGAGATAATCGGAAGTTTCTTTGTCGGTTTGTGACGCATCTTCCGGATTTTCAGGCAACGAAAAGAGTTGCCTAATTTCCTGTTGTGTGTTGAAAAACTTTTCCGGATAAGAGCCTTGTCTTATTACAAAGTTATTGTAGGACACTTTTTCTGTGTCTTTTTTTTGTTTTTCTGTAAGTTTTGAGTCAAGGCTTTCGTTAATGCTGTCCTCTAACCACGTTCTGTCGCTGGACACTGCCACGAGAACATCGTAAACGTAAAGACCGTATCCGCTCTGCATTTCTTTGTGAGCGGCGTCCCCGAAGGCACGGCTCAGCCTTGCGGGAGTAAGGTTTGAGCCTTCCTTGATTTTTGTTGCCTCATATTCAATGGTGCAGTCAAGGCTGAATGATGAGCCGAGATTGACCGAGAGGCTCTTTTCAACGCTGTCTTTTGCAGATTCCGCGTCATGAACACTTAGAACATCCCCGACATATTTCCCGTCGACATAGAGCTTGAGCGCAGGAATCATGTCGAATTGTCCTATACTGTTGCTCCATATTGTGATTATTGAAACCGTGGCGGCAATCATTACGAGATATGCCGCAAAGCGTAGTGCCTTGGAAGCTGATTTGTGACTGTATTCGAAGGTTTTCCAGAAGTTTTCCTTGAACTTCTTTTTGTTTTCCCGCATTTTTTCGAACGTTCGTGAAATGGCGGGAATAATTTCCAGTAACCGCACCGCCAGCGACCACTTATTGTGCTTCCACATTCCGTGTGTGTTTCTGAACCACGCAGCAGGATGCGCATAAATGTTTTTATATTTCTCTTTTATCGGAACGCCGGAGGAATAATAATTGTCATAGCACCACAGATAAAGCGAATTAAAGCCGCTTTCGATTCTTGACAGCTTGTTTGCCCGGAAATCCCTGTAAAGCTCTTTGAGGGAGGGGTTATTATAATCAAATGGGTTGTCATCAGTGATGTTGCCCTTATGCCTTACCTTGTCGAGCTCAGGCTTCTTGAGCTTTTCTTTTTCATAAATGCTGCGTCGGGATGTTTCACGTGAAACATCTTCACGAACGTCCGTTCCAAATCCATCGCGTTCCCCGTCAAGCGTTTTCTTACTGTCTTTCAATTGTTATACCTCCTTTCCTGTAATTTAAAAAAGTACATAATTATACGATTATATATACTCAACCTACATTATACATTAAATGAGCCCATAAATCAAGCAATCGCGCAAATGTTTACTCTTCGGCAATATTTCTTGGCAATTTGCCGAAAATGATTGTTAAAAAAAACACGCAATTCACAATCATTCTTCCAAAGTTTACGAAAAATCAAAACTTTTGCCAATATTTGTGTTATACTTATAATACAATACTATGTCATGATGTGGCGATGTGAGGAGTTGTTTTTATGAAAACATTACCTGTTGGTCTCCAGCTATATACTGTAAGAGACGAAATGGAAAAGAGTGTTCCCGAAACATTGAAGGCTGTTAAGGCGGCAGGCTACGACTATGTAGAGCCTGCAGGACTCTTCGGCTTATCGGGAAAGGATTTCAAGGCTGAGCTTGACAAGGCAGGACTTTGTGCGGTTTGCGCCCATGTTCCGATTGCTCAGATGCTTGAAAATCCTGACGAAACAATAAGCACCTACAAGGCAATCGGCTGTAAATATCTCGCTGTTCCGTTTCTTGGCGGCGGTGAAAGATATGGCGACGAGGGTTTTGAAAAAATCATGAAGGGTATGGCTGATTTTGGTGAGCTTTGCTACAAAAACGGTCTTACGCTTGTTTATCACAACCACGATTTTGAGTTTGAAAAAACAACCGACGGCAGATATGTGCTTGATTACATGTATGATACTATAGAGCCTGAATATCTTCAGGCAGAGCTTGATACATGCTGGGTAAACATAGGCGGTGAGAATCCTGCCGAATATATAAAGAAGTATACCGGTAGATGTCCTGTCATTCATCTTAAGGACTTTGTCGGCTCCAAGACGCAGAACATGTATGCACTTATCGGCACAGACGAAGCAACCGAGAAAAAGAGCGAAGAATTTGCTTTCAGACCGGTTGGCAAGGGCAAGCAGGACTTTCCTGCAATACTCTCCGCGGCTATTGACGCGGGTGCAGAGTATGTAATTGTCGAGCAGGACAGCACATATGAAATTCCCAGCCTTGAAGCGGCAAAGATGAGCCGCGACTATCTCAAGTCTCTCGGCTGGTAAAAGCCCCTGCAGGCAATTTCGCGGGATATGCTCTGCAAGAACAAGCGTTATCAACCGCACAACAAACCCCATTTGGTCGCCATAAAGGCAAGCGACCAAACTCACTGCTAAATCTGTTTGATTATGAAAAATGAAACTGCAATCGAGAAACAGACATAACGGTAAAAACTAAAAAAGAAAGTTGCCCTATTGAAGTTCTTTTGGTCACTTTTCTTTCAAGAAAAGTGACAGAAAATAAAGCGACAGAAAATAAAGTGACAGAAAATAAAAAACAAAAAAATATTATAAAACAGGAGTATTTATCATGAAAAAATTACCATTTGAACTCGACCTTGGTGGAAAGGTAGTAGTAGTAACAGGTGCGGGCGGAGTTCTTTGCTCAGGCTTTGCAAAGACAGCGGCAGCGTGTAACGCAAAGGTTGCAGTGCTCGACCTTAACCTTGAAGCGGCACAGGCAGTTGCTGATGAAATCGTAGCTGAGGGCGGCGTTGCAATCGCAGTTAAGGCAAATGTTCTTGAAACAGCAGCTATGGAAGAAGCAAGAGCTGAAGTTAACGCAAAGCTCGGTACTTGCGATGTACTTATCAACGGTGCAGGCGGCAACAACCCCAAGGGCACAACAACAAAGGAATATTTATTCCCCGAAGACCTTGACAACAATGCAGAGCTCTCCGGCATCAAGACATTCTTTGATCTTGATCCCGCAGGTGTTTCCTTCGTATTCAACCTCAACTTCCTCGGAACTCTTATTCCTACTCAGGTGTTTGCAAAGGATATGGCTAAGAAGGAAGGCTGCAGCATCATCAATGTTTCTTCCATGAACGCTTTCTGTCCTCTTACAAAGATTCCCGCATACAGCGGTGCAAAGGCTGCTGTTTCCAACTTTACTCAGTGGCTCGCAGTTCACTTCTGCAAGGTTGGCATCCGTGTTAACGCAATCGCTCCCGGTTTCTTTGCTACTAACCAGAACAAGGCTCTTCTCTTCAATGAAGACGGTTCTCTTACACCCAGAAGCGACAAAATTATTTCCCACACACCCATGGCAAGATTCGGTACTCCCGAAGACCTTGACGGCGCACTTCAGTTCCTTCTCAACGATGCGGCATCAAGCTTTGTTAACGGCGTAGTTATTCCTGTTGACGGTGGCTTCAACGCTTACAGTGGTGTTTAATTTAGTATACAGGTATACATAAATCTTATATTAAAAGCTCTCTGCATTTTTCGGTGCGGAGAGCTTTGTTTTTGCTTACGAATTTTTATCTTTTTACCCTGAAAATAACTGCACACACAACACCCATAATCACGGCAACGGCAATGCCTCCCGAGGTTGCTGTAAGGCCTCCCGTAACCGCCCCGAAAAGTCCGTTTTCGGCGACGGCTTTTTTTACGCCCATTGCAAGTGAATAGCCAAAACCTGTAAGGGGGACGGTGGCGCCTGCACCTGCAAATTCTACGAGGGGTTTATAAACGCCTATTGCCGTAAGGATTGCTCCTGCCACAACATAAGAAACAAGAATTCTTGCGGGAGTCAGCTTTGTTTTATCGATGAGAATCTGAGCGATAACGCATATAAGTCCGCCCACTATAAATGCCTTTACATACATCATGCTTATCACCTCACAATACCGCTTCAAATTCGACAAGATGCGCAACCGCAGGAATGGATAGTCCCTGAAGAAGTGACTGGGGACTCATCATGGCGCCTGTTCCTATGAGAAGTACCTTTTTAAGTTCTCCCTTTGACATTTTATCGTAGATGTAGCCGCAAAAAGTCGCCGCACTGCAGCCGCAACCCGAGCCGCCGCAGGAAACGTCCTGTGCTTCGAGGTCATAAATCATTGTGCCACAGTCGGTGAGAACACCTTTTTTGTCAAAGAACCCGTATTTCTCCATAATATCCTTTGCCATTTCAAGTCCTATTTTACCAAGGTCTCCTGTTGCAACCATGTCATAGTCGGAAAGAGCTGCGCCTTGGCTTTCAAGGTGACGCATAATTGTATCAGCCGCAGCCGTTGCCATGGCAGCGCCCATGTTAGCGGCATTTGTTATGCCTCGGTTTATAACAATTCCGGGAAGTGCCGCTTTTACATAAACGCCTTTTTCGTCTCCGTCACATTTTTCTATAAGCGCCGCACCGCAGCCTGTCACGGTGTGCTGGCTTGTGCCTTGGGGAAATGCACCGTAGCTTAAAGGGAATCGGTACTGACGCTCGGCGGTGCAGAAGTGGGAGGAGGCAGAGGCGATTGCGGAAATGGCGGCATCTGCTTCAAGGTACATACTGCCTGTTATGATTCCTTCTGCGAAGGTGGAGCAGGCACCGTAAAGACCGATGTATGGTATGTCAAACCCCTCAAGACCGTATGCGGAGGAGGTACACTGATTCATTAAATCTCCGCCGAGAATAAGTCCTATTTCCTTTTCGGGAACACCGCTCTTTTCTATCAGCCTTGTGACGGTTTTTTCTATCATGTCGCTCTCAGCCTTTTCCCAGGTTTCACCATCATTCGGCTCGTCGCTTATAAAGCCGTCAAAATAATCTTTGCAAGGCCCTTCTTTTTCCAGGGTTCCACCAAAGCAGGCGGCAGAGGAAATACGTATATGAGAAGTAAAATTTTTGCTCTTTCTTTTGTCGGTCATGAAAAAACCTCCTTTTGCGATAGTATCTGCCAAAGCCTGTCTCTTTATTCTTGACTTTTGAAGGAGTGGGTGTTATACTTTACTCGTATAAATTTGCTTTGCTTGATCGGAGGAAAAACCTATGCTCAAGGAATTTTTAGAAGAATACAATTTACCCGAATTTCCAAAGGAAAATACGAGACAGGAGTGCTTGAAGCTTATGCAGGAGCACGTTTACGGTTTTCTTCCCGAAAAGACCGAAAGTGTTTCGTTCAGGGATGTGTGGAAGCCCGGATTTTGTTTCTGCGCAGGAAACGCTGAGCATAAAAAGGTTGAAATATCTGTGAAACTTGCAAACGGCAACGAGTTTTCCTTTCCCGTTTATGTTTCTGTTCCTGTGGGACAGGAGGGGAGAAAGTATCCCTTTTTTGTAATGGCGAATTTCCGTCCAGATGTACCTGACAGATATTTGCCCGTCGAAGAAATTATAGACGGCGGCTGTGCCGTGCTTTCCTTTGACTACAACGATGTAACAAAAGACAACGGAGATTTTACCGACGGTGTTGCAAAGGCGTTTTTCCCCGACGGAAGAAAAAACAAAAATGATGCGGGAAAAATTATGATGTGGGCATGGGCGGCAATGAGAATAATGGACTATGCCGAAAAAGAACTTTCTGATGTGCTTGACTTTGAAAGAGCAGGCGTTGTCGGTCATTCAAGGCTCGGAAAAACAGCCCTTGTTGCCACGGCACTTGATGAAAGATTCAAATACTGTTTTTCAAACAATTCGGGTTGTGGCGGAGCTGCTCTTGAGAGAAATCACCACGACCATGACGAAAAAAGAGAAAACCGTGCCGAGAGAATTGCCGATATGACAGCAGTTTTTGACTACTGGTTCTGCGAAAACTATCTGCAGTACAGAAACAATGAAAATGCAATGCCCTGTGACCAGCACTTTTTTGCAGGCTGTATTTTCCCGAGGCATTTATATATTGCTTCGGCTGCCGAGGATTACTGGGCAGACCCCACAAACGAGTTTATGTGCGCCTATGCTGCAGGAAAATATTATGACAGTCAGGGCGTCAGGGGCTTTGTTTGTCCTGACAGACTGCCCGGAAATGATGATGTTTTTGCACAGGGAAACGTGGCATATCACATCCGTCCCGGAAAACACTACATTTCAAGAACCGACTGGAATCGTTATATGAATTATCTTTGTTCAAAGGAGTAAACAATATGAAATTCAACTTCAAAGATTGCTATGCGTCCTATGAGGATGGCATACTCGTTATAGGCAACAGCCTTATAGAAAGAAAAATATCCCTCGAAAACGGCATACCTGCTTCCTGCTACGTTCTTAACAAAAAGACGGGCTATAAGTTTGAAGCAAAAGAGGGTAAAAAGAACGTAATGTTCAGCGTACCCGGCTTTGACTTTGCTTCGAGCAGGGTTTCTGTTTATGCTTCAACCGACGACAGGGGCGGTTTTTCAAATGAGGCTTTGACAGTGGAAGTGCATTTTGAAAAGGAAAATCAGGCGGTTTATGCAAATTTCAGAGTATACCCCGACTGTGCATATATTTCCTCGTCACTTTCTCTCGGCGGTGTTTTCGGATACGGCATTGAAACCAAGGTATGCGAAGAAGAGTATGAGGGCTACACCAAAAGATATGACGAATGTATCGAGTGCGTGGGAATGAACGAGGAGCATGTAAAGGTTACAGAGGTAGAGTTTTACGACTTTACGGATGTAAGAAACAATGCCGTGAGAAAAAGAGAAAGGCTTGCCTTTTTCAACTCCTATCTCAATGCCGATACATATAAAGGGCAGATGTTCATTCTTGATGCCTATACAAAGAAAAACGCCCTTGTGCTTGTAAAGGAATCGCCGAGTGCTTTCAGCAGGCTCTATGACAGCGAATATGATATGAGATATGATATATATGAGGGTGCGCACCTTAAAGGCTACGGTGCAGACTTTTCGGGAAAACAGCTTTTTACTCCCGACATTTTTCTCTATTATTCCACAGTCGGTGTTGCAGAAAATGCAGATGAGGCGGCGCAGAGCTATAAAAAGTACTACCGCCTTGAGTGGAAAGAGGGGGATAACGGTACCTTTATCATGTCCAACACCTGGGGTGACGGAAACGGTGACAGCAGAGTTTGTCACGAATTTGCCTGCAGGGAAGCCGACATGGGCAAGAAACTCGGTGTTGACATTATTCAGCTTGACGACGGCTGGCAGTCGGGACTTACCAAGAACTCACAGCTTATAGAAAATAACTCCGAAGCCCTGTGGGGAAGCGGATACCATAATTCGAGAGGAGATTTTTGGGAGCCTGCAAAGCACAAATTCCCCGAGGGCTTCAAAAAAACAAGCGATTACATCGTTTCAAAGGGAGCACATTTCGGACTTTGGTTTTCTCCCGACTTTGAAAATGACTATGAGAATGTCGACAAGGATATAGAGGTGCTTGTAGGACATTTTGAAAAGTATAATGTTACCTTCTTCAAGATTGACGGCGTAAATATCACAAGCAAAAAAATGGAAACAAACCTTGTTAAGCTTGTTGAAACGGTAAACAAAAGATGCGGCGGCAAGGTAAACTTTGATTTTGACATCACGGGAAATCAGAAGAGATGGGGTTATCTTGTAAACAAGCACTTCGGCAATCTTTTCCTTGAAAACCGCTATGCAAAGCACGCAAATTACTATCCCTTTGCAACTCTTCGTCAAATCTGGCTTTTGTCTGAATTTTTGCCCTCCCAGCGTTTTCAGGTTGAGGTGCTGAACAGAAAGCTCAAAAATGAAGTTTATAACAGCGAGGACTCCCTTGCACCTATAAATTACACGCAGGACTATATCTTTGCAACAGCCATGTTTGCCTGTCCTCTTATCTGGATGGAAATGACGGGGCTTGACAAGGAGGATGCCGCTGCTATATCGAAAATTGCAAAGATACATAAAAAAATCAAAAAGGATATGGCACATCTTACTGTCACTCCTATCGGCGAAGAGCCTTTCGGCACAAACTTTACCGGCTTTACGGCACTTGACGAAAATGGCAATGGCTATGCGCTCCTTTTCCGCGACTACACGAGTAAGTCCACCTACACCTTTAAAAAGGTGCTTCCTAAGGGAGCTGTGCTTGAATATATGTATTCAAACTTTGATGCCGTGGCAGAAAATGTCGGCGGAGACATTCGCTTTAAGGCGTCGGCGCAGAGAAGCTTTGTTCTTGTAAAGGTAAAGTAAAATGAAGATAATTTTAGCATCAAAATCCCCGAGGAGAAAAGAAATTTTAGAGGCTATGGGCGTGGGTTTTGAAATAGATGTGGCAGATGTCGATGAAAGGGTAAGCGATACTCTTTCACCTGTCGAGGCGGTCTGCGAGATTTCAGAGAGAAAAGCAAAGGCTGTGTCACAGAGGCATGAGGGCGAGGATTGCATCGTTATTTCTGCTGATACAGTTGTTGTCATTGACGGAAGAATTATAGGAAAACCCAAGGACGCAGAGGATGCCTTTAATATACTCAAATCCCTGTCGGGAAGAACTCATGAGGTTTATACCGGCTTTACGGTATGCTCTGAGGGTAAGTCGAAAACGGATTTTGAGGTGACAAAGGTGCATTTCAAACAGCTTTGCGACGACGATATAAGGCGGTATATAGCGACGGGCGAGCCTATGGACAAGGCGGGTGCTTACGGCATACAGCAAAAGGGGAATCTCTTTGTTGATTATATCCACGGAGACTACTACAATGTGGTCGGTTTTCCGATTTCAAAAATTTGTGTAACCATTAAGGAACTTTTTGGTATTAACATATTGTACTAATATTATGCCGAAGTGTATCAATGCTGCTTCGGGAAAGGATGATAAAGATGGCATTAAAGAATTACAATCACAACTATCCCTTCAAAGAAGTAAAGTACACACCCAACATGAAGGTTGTACTTGAAGATTCTATTGCAAAGAAAAACGAATTCGGTCAGGATATTGCATTCCGTTACCGCAAGGGTAAGGATGTTATTGATGTGACATTCGAACAGTTCTACCTCGACACAAAGTATCTTGGCTCTGCGTACACCGAGATGGGTTTCAAGAAAGGCTCAAAGATTGCCATGATTGGTCCCAACAGCTACGAATGGGTAAATGTATTTGTGTCTGTACTTAACAGTGAGGCTGTATTTGTTCCCGTTGACAAGGAGCTTCCCATTGAAGAAATCGCTTATGTTATTAACGACAGCGGTACGGATGTTTTCTTCTACTACGGTGCAAACTATGACGAAAAAATCAAGGCGAATCTTGAGCTTTTCCCCAACGTTAAATACTTTGTAAGTGTTGACGCAAAGGAAGATGACGGCAGATTCCTTTCCTATACAAAGATGATGGAAAAGGGAAAAGAGCTTGTTGACGGCGGCTATGACGAATACACAAACATGACACCTGTAAACGAAGAACTCAAGGTTATTGTTTACACATCAGGTACGACAGGTACTGCAAAGGGCGTTATGCTTTCACTCGAAAACGTAATGAGTGCGCAGAACTACGGTCTTCAGGTTTCTTCTACTGCAAGAACTATGATAAATGTTCTTCCTCTCCATCACACCTTCGGCGGACTTGTTGACATCCTTGTTGGTATCAAGTGCGGTACAACAATGGGTATCAATGACTCTGTAAGAAATCTTCTTCCCAACTTCAAGGCGTTCCAGCCCGAAGCTGCAATGCTTGTTCCGCTTTATGTTGAAAAATTCTACCAGAGAATCTGGGCAGGCGTTGAAGAAAAGGGTATCACAAAGCTCTTCAAGGTAATGCTCAAGGTCAGCGACGCACTTCTCAAGGTTGGAATTGATGTTCGAAGAAAGCTCTTCAAGTCGGTTCATGACCAGTTTGGCGGAAATCTTCGTCTTATTGTCTGCGGCGGCGCACCCATGAGAGAAGAGCTCGGAAGATTCTTTGAATCTATCGGCGTTATTATTACAAATGGTTACGGTATTACAGAATGTTCTCCTCTTGTTTCCGTAAACAGAACACACTACTATAACTTTGACTCTGTCGGCGTTGTTTGTCCCGGTCTTGACATAGAGATTTCCAACCCCAACGAAGACGGCGAGGGTGAAATTCTTGTTAAGGGTCCCGTTGTTATGATGGGTTACTACAATATGCCCGAAAAGACAAAGGAAGTTCTCACGGAGGACGGCTGGTTCTCGACAGGTGACTACGGCAAGTACGACAGAGAGACTGAAAGACTTTACATAACAGGCAGAAAGAAGAACATTATCGTTCTTAAAAACGGCAAGAACATTTATCCCGAAGAAATCGAGGATTATTTAACAGCTCTTCCCGAAATTGACGAAGTTATTGTTTCTGCAATCAAGGACGAAGACGGCTCTGAAGTAGGTCTTCAGTGTGAAGTTTATCCTATGCAGGAAAAAGTTGAGGGTCTTGACGAAAAGGCTACATATGACCTTGTTAAGGCGGCGGTTGATAATTACAACACAACAATGCCTGCTCACAAGAGAGTAATCAAGGTAAATATCAGAAAAGAACCCTTTGAGAAAACAACTTCTCAGAAAATCAAGCGTAAATATAATTAGCGGGGAGTCCCCGCTGACAGTTTCGCGGGCTGTGTTTCTCAGAACAAGCGATATTTATCGCGTAATTAGCTGTTCCCGACCGCCATTAAGGCAAGCGGTCGGGAACTTTTTTGTTGACATATCCGGGAGGGTAAAGTATAATGTTTACGGACAGAGATTTCTCTGTATACTGGTATTTAGTGAGGTAGTTATGGACATCCGGATCCTTCACCATGACAAAGACATAGTAGTCTGCATAAAGCCTGTCGGCGTTTCCAGCGAAAACACCGAAAAAGGTGACGGACTTCCCGACCTTTTATCGGCACAGCTCGGTGAAAAGTATATTGCAACACTTCACAGACTTGACGTTGGTGTCGGCGGAGTTATGGCATATGCTCTCAATCAGAAGAGTGCCGCGTTTTTGTCGCGGGAAATCTCCGAGGGTAGATTTGACAAGCGATATTTTGCGAGAGTTTACGGAACTCCCCAAGAAGACAGCGGCATTTTTGAGGATTTGCTCTTCAAAGACTCAAAGAAAAACAAGAGCTTTGTCGTAAAAAAGCAGAGGTCAGGCGTAAAAAAAGCAAAGCTGTCCTACGCGGTGCTTGAAAAAAACGAAAAAACAAGCCTTGTAGACATTCTGCTCTTTACGGGCAGAAGCCACCAGATAAGGGTGCAGTTTTCAAGCAGAAACATGCCCCTTGTGGGTGACGGGAAATACGGTGCAAAGGACAATGAGAAAAACATTGCGCTTATGTGCCATTGTCTTGAGTTTACACATCCGAGAAGCGGACAACGGATGAAATTTGACATCCCCTGCACAATTTAATTGTAAAAAGAATTTGTAAACACTTGATTTTTTCTTTTTTATATGGTATACTCATAAACGCTGTGGGGATAATATGTACACAGCAGAACTTAATAGGTTGGACTTGCCATGCGAAGCAAGGTCACACCAGTCGGGGCAGTAGCGGCGCCCTGTATCTGAAATCCGCTATAGCAGAGATGGATTCCGTTTTTGAGGGTCAGTGCTGTAGCAGCTGTCATGATGTTTTTGTGTTGAGGCTTCGGGCCTTGCGCAATTACCCCTCATGAACCATGTCAGGCGGGGAACCGAGCAGCATTAAGTGATAAGGGTAATGTGCCGCAAGAAAACCTGTGCTGAGCAAATTCGTCAGAGGACGTGTTTTGGTGCTCATTCGATTTTTCGGTGTGTGATCTTGCTTTGCATGGCACTTACTTTCTCTTTGCTGAAAAGAGAAAGTAAGCAAAGAGAAAAGAGCCACGGGCATTGTTTGTGATTGACAAGCCTTTTGTGTCGCTTAACAAACCCCGTTTGGTCGGCATAAAGCAGACCGACCAAACTCGGGACAAAAGTACAGAAAAAGTGAGCGAAAAAGCACAAAAAACATATAATAAACTGTGCCGTGTGAGCTTGTTTATGTGAGCTGAAATTCAATTGCCCCGTCGTCATGGCTTTCAATGAGATGTGTGTTGTACGCAGAAAGCAGTTTTTCTTCGAGCTTTCTCCGAAAATCGGAATTTATCGGGTGTACAATGTCCTTGTAGGTGCCGTCGGCGTTCTTCCTTGACGGCATTACAACAAACTGCCTTGAATCGGCATTTATGATTTTTACATCGTGAAGCGCAAGACTGTCATCAAATGTAACAGAGAGTATTGCGCGAAGCGGACCTTCTTCGAAGGTTTTTCGGATTTTGATATCGGTAATCTCCATAAATATTACTCCTTGTGTTGTCTTTTTTTTGGTAAAATAAGTTTTTCCATACCGCGGGAGGATTATACACAGAGATAAAATTATTTTGAAAGGCGGAGTAAAATGCCTGCAGTTTGCGATTTGTCAAAAATGAAAAGTGTATATTTTGCAGGAATCGGCGGCATAAGCATGTCCTCTCTTGCTCTTATACTTAAAAATAAGGGAATAATGGTTTCGGGCTATGACTTCAAGGAATCGGAAACGACCAAAATGCTTGAAGAAAATGGTATAAAGATTGACTATACATACGAAGCGGCAGATTTTCCCGATGCCGACACTGTTGTTTATACGGCGGCTCTCAAGAATGACGACCCTATACTTATAAAGGCAAGGGAAAGAAACCTTAGTGTTTTTACAAGAGCAGAGCTTTTAGGTGCTATAACAAGCGATTATAAACATTCCGTGGGTGTTGCAGGAACCCACGGCAAGTCCTCGACAACGGGCTTCTTGGCCGAAATATGCCTTGCGGCAAAGAATGACAGCACAATTCTTGCAGGTGCTGTTATGCCCTCTGTCGGCTCAACCTTCACCGTCGGTGGCGGTGACTGTGCTGTGTTTGAGGCGTGTGAATACAAAAACTCCTATCACTCCATGCAGCCGACAATCAAGACAATTCTTAATGTTGAGCTTGACCATGTTGACTTTTTCGGAAATCTTGAAAATGTCATAGAGTCTTTCAGAAAATATATATCAAAACCCGGTAAAAACGGAGAAAACATTGCCGTTGTAAACCTTGACAACAAAAACGCTTTTGAGGCGGCAAAAAACACGGGTGCAGATGTAAAATATTTTTCATTGAGAGAAAAAACAGACTATTATGCCTTGAATGTTGACCTTTCGGACGGTTACGGAGATTTTGACATCATGAAAGGTGAAAGCCTTCTTTGTCATGTCAAGCTGTCGGTTCCGGGAATTCATAATGTTGCAAATGCCACGGCAGCTGCGGCTTCGGCTGACCTTTGCGAAATAGACTCTTTTGCAATCAAGGCGGGACTCGAGAACTTTATCGGTGTAAAACGACGCTTTGAAAAGGTAAAACAGCTCGAAAACGATATAGTCGTAATAGATGATTACGCACACCACCCCGATGAAATCGAAACCACTCTGAACAGTGCAAAAAATGTGGCAAGGGGAAAGGTAATCTGCATTTTCCAGCCCCATACATATTCAAGAACAAAGGCTTTGTTCGGTGATTTTGTAAAGGCATTGTCCATTGCCGACAAGGTGCTTCTTGCTCCCATTTATGCGGCAAGGGAAACCGACACACTCGGGATTTCTTCGGATAATCTTGCAGAGAAAATAAAGGGTGCAGAAAGTCTTTACAGCTTCGATGAATTAAAAGCAAGGGCAACAGAGCTTGCAGAAAACGGTGATATGGTTATCACTATGGGTGCAGGTGACATTTATAAAGTATTTGCTGAATAAAAGAGGGAAAGACAGTGAAAAGAGAAGGTTTTAACAAAAACGATTATAACAAAACATTGCTGACAGTTCTCATTGCAATAACTGTTGTTGTCTGCGTGGCTTTCGTGGTTGTTGCCGTGGTTCTTTCGGACAAAGGAGAAGGCACATCGGAAAAGAATCCTTCTGTAAAGGTTTCTGCCGAGGAGCAAAGCGAATCGAATGAAACCGAGATTCCTGAAAATAATGGCATGGAAAAAGAATCTGAGGTAATACAGGAGCCTGAAGTGCCGGAAACCGAGGAAAAAACTCCCGAATGGAATCTTATACTTGCAAACCCTTGGAACAGTATCCCTGAGGATTTTACGGTTGAGCTTTGTGACATCGGCGGCGGACACAAGGTTGATGCAAGAATTGTGGATGAGCTTAATCAGATGATGAGCGATTTGCGTGCGGCAGGACATTCGGCGTTTATATGCTCGTCTTACAGGACAAACGACAAACAGACGACTCTGTATAACAACGAAGTAAACGAATACCGTGCAATGGGATATTCGGATGAGGATGCGGCAGTCGAAGCAGGTAAATGGGTAGCATTTCCCGGTACAAGCGAGCATCAGACAGGTCTTGCGATTGATATTATGTCGTCCTATTATCTTGTTCTTGATAAAGGGCAGGAGGACACGGCAGAACAGCAGTGGCTCATGGAAAACTCCTATAAATACGGATTTATTCTTCGTTATCCGAGTGATAAGAGTGAGCTTACGGGCATATACTATGAACCCTGGCATTACAGATATGTCGGAAAAGACGTCGCAAAGGAAATCTATGAAAAGGGTATTTGCTTTGAGGAGTATTTAATGTATTGATTTATCAAAATCAGATATTGACAAAGTTTTGAAAGTTTGATATAATACCGATGTTGCAAATCAGCATCGGTATATATTTCAGACAGGGCAACCGAAACCGTTTTGTAACAAACAATTAAATATCGAGGTGTAGCGCAGTTGGTAGCGTGCTTGTTTCGGGTGCAAGAGGCCGTGGGTTCAAGTCCCACCACTTCGACCAAACGGTCAGGATGTATGTCCTGACCGTTAAAAATGAATATTTGCGGGCGTGGCGGAATTGGCAGACGCGCCAGACTTAGGATCTGGTGTCTACGACGTGGGGGTTCGAGGCCTCTCGCCCGCACCAGCGGTGAAGCACCGCGGCAAACTCGGGACTACATTTTAGTCCTGAGTTTTTTCTTTTTTGCCCGAGTGTAATACCGTCTTACCGCCATAAACGCAAGCGGTAAGACTCATCGCACAAGCAAAAATGTTTCCAAACCTTTAACAAACCCCTTTTTGGCTTCTGTTTTAGATACATTCAGTTAACATTTATCAAACCTTGTTCAAAATCGTTGACTTCAGCACTTTATTTTGATAAAATGTATTCAATAAAGTGAAACTTTCAGAAAAGAAGGCGAATAAAAAATGGAAAAGCGTTATTTCCAGAAAGAAATTGAAACCATGTCGGTCGAGGAGATTAAAAAGCTCCAGTCGGAGAAATTGGTAAAGCAGGTAAAGCATGTTTACGAAAATGTTGAATATTACCGCAGTCTCATGGACGAAAAGGGTGTAAAGCCCGAAGATATTAAGGGAATTGAAGATTTGCACAAGCTTCCTTTCCTTTCAAAAGCAGACCTTCGTGATGCTTACCCCTACGGACTTCTTGCAAAGCCCCTCGACGAGTGTGTAAGAATTCAGTCAACCTCGGGTACTACCGGCAGACGTGTTATTGCGTTCTACACTCAGAAGGACATTGACCTCTGGGAAGACTGCTGTGCAAGAGCAATCGTTGCGGCAGGCGGAACAAACAAGGATGTATGTCAGGTAGCTTACGGCTACGGCCTTTTCACAGGCGGCCCCGGTCTTAACGGAGGAAGCCACAGAGTAGGCTGTCTTACACTTCCCATGTCCTCAGGTAACACAGAAAGACAGATTCAGTTTATGATGGACCTTTCGGCAACCATTATCTGCTGTACTCCCTCATACGCCGCATATATTGGTGAAACTCTCAAGGAGCAAGGATATACTCCCGACCAGATTCCCTTAAAGGCAGGTATCTTCGGTGCAGAAGCGTGGACTGAGGAAATGCGTCAGAACATTCAGGAAACCCTTGGAATCAAGGCGTATGATATTTACGGTCTTACAGAAACATCCGGCCCCGGTGTTGCTTTTGAATGTGAAGAACAGACAGGTATGCACATAAATGAAGACCACTTCCTTGCAGAAATTATTGACCCCGACACAGGAGAGGTTCTTCCAGAAGGCACAAAGGGCGAGCTTGTATTCACAGCTCTTGACAAGGAAGCCTTTCCTCTTCTCAGATACAGAACACGTGACATTTGTGTTCTTACGCGTAAACCCTGTTCCTGCGGCAGAACACACATCAAGATGTCAAAGCCCATGGGCAGAAGCGACGATATGATGATTATCAGAGGAGTAAATGTATTCCCCAGCCAGATAGAAACGGTTCTTCTCCAGGAGGGCTATCAGCCTAACTATCAGATTATCGTTGACAGAAAGAACAACACAGATACATTTGATGTAAACGTTGAAATGAATCCCGACCAGTTTACAGATACCGTTGGTGCACTTACCGCCCTTGAAAAGAGCCTTGCCGGTGCCATGAAGACAATGCTCGGCATCAACCCTGCAGTTCATCTTGTTCCGCCCAAGAGCATAGCAAGAAGCGAGGGTAAGGCAGTAAGAGTTATCGACAAGAGAAAGCTTGTATAAGGAGGATTTTACATATGTCTCTTAAGCAGTTAACAATATTTGTTGAAAACAAGCAGGGTACACTTGTGGACATCACAGATGCCCTTGCAAAGAACGATATAAATATCCGTGCTCTTTCCATTGCTGACACACAGGATTTCGGTATTCTTCGCCTTATCGTAACAGACTATGACAAGGCTGAAAAGACACTTACGGAGGAGGGCTACCTTGTAAAGTGCACAGAGGTTGTAGGCGTAAAAATCGGGGATGCTCCCGGCAAACTTTCCTCGGCTCTCGATGTGCTTGACAAGGAGGGCATTAACATGGAATACCTTTATGCTTTCATGTCAAGAACAGAAAAGCACGCATATGTAGTGCTTCGAGTTGCAGACAATGCTCACGCAGAAAAAGCACTTGAGGATGCAGGCTTCCATCTCATTTCGGATGCGGATATAAATAAATTATAACTTACTTTTTCTTTGCTGAAAATAGAAAGTAATCAAAGAGAAAAGAGCCACACAATACTCTTTCCACGATTTAATCAAACACTCAGTGCATGAGTGAAGCGTTCCCCGATGCCAAACGATGGCATCGGGGATTTTTTAACAAAAATAAATGGTAAAATAATCCAAAAACCTTGAAAATAAAATATCGTTATGTTATACTCTAACCAAAGGAGTTGATGTATATGTTTGATAAATCACAGTATAAGGTGAAAAGACTTTTTAAGGACGAGCATTTTGAAAACGGTTTTACTGTTTTCCCTCTCACACACGACGACGACAGAAGCATTCCGGGGGTTGATTGGAGCTTTCCCGAGAGCAAGAATAAGCCCTCCTGGCGCCTTATTCAGCACTATTCACTCTACTGCCTTGTTGACGAGAAAAAGGAAACGGGAAATCCCTATGAATTGACAGATGTGGGAGACTCAAAGAGAGTGCTTTATAATCCCGAAGAAAAAAGCCTGCTTCTTAAACTCGATGCAAGCAAGATTTATAAGGGCGGAACGGAAAATTACAAATTCTGGCCTCATCTGCTTATCGAGCAGAAGCATATCTGCGACTACAAGAATATGCCCGAGGGCGATGAAAAGACCTTTTACAGTGCAAATGCCGACAAAATTGTCGTGGAATTTGACATAAGAATGACAGACTATGTTCCCACAACAAACCCTGCGGGAGTAAATGCGTGTCAGTTTGTTGCGTATGTGTATCTGCAGAGAGTTGATGCAAACCATATCTATTTTGGCTTTGGTCCTTTTGACAGCAGAGGCGCTATGGACTTTTTATGGAAAAAGGAAACGGGCGGAGAAAACTTTATATACGGTCTTGATACGGCGACGGTATTCGGCGGTGTTGAAAATTCCTTTGTTGCAGGAGGAAAGATAGAGCCGTCGATGGAGTGGAAGCATGTAGAGCTTGACCTGACACCCCATATTGACAGAATTATGGAAACGGCAAACAGAGATATGATTTTCGGCGGTCCCGTAACAAGAGATGAGTTTTACTTCTCAGGTACAAATCTCGGCTTTGAGACTCACGGAAATATAAGCTGTACATTTGAAATAAAGAATTATAATCTTGTATCTTATATAAAGAAGTAAAGAGAGGGCAAAACAATGGCAAATTTTGATAAATCCCAATATAAAGTAAAAAGACTTTTCAAGGACGAAGGCTTTGAAAATGGCTTCAATGTCCGTCACGTACATCCTGACAGCGAAGGCAATTACAAAAACACACCCTGGCAGTATCCCGAAAGCAAGGAAGCTCCGTCATGGAGTATTCTTCCCTTTTATTCGGCGCACTGTCTTATCGAAGAAAACAAGGATGTGGGTGACCCTCATATTCTTACAGACATGGAGGACTCAAAGGAGCTTGTTTATAACCCCGAGGAAAAAAGTCTTCGCATGAAGCTTGACGGCAGAAAGGTTTATAAGGGCAAATCTACTGTTGAAAAATACTGGCCTCACCTTCTTATCGATCAGAGAAATATCTGCGACTACAAGAATATGCCCGAGGGTGACGAAAAGAAGTTTTACAGTGCCGATGCCGACAAAATCATTGCGGAGTTTGACATCCGTCTTCTTGATTTTGTTCCCACAACAAACCCCGAGGATCTCAATGCCTGCCAGTTTGTTGCATATGTATATCTCAACCTTGTTGATGCAAACTGGATTTACTTTGGCTTCAATCCCTTTGACAACAGAGGCGGTATGCCATTCTTCTGGAAGAAGGAAACGGGAGGAAGAAACCACATTTACGGACTTTCAACGGAAATGGTTTACAAAGGGCTTGAAAACTGCTTCTGCCCGCAGCCTCAGAATGTTCAGGTTTCTGAAAAATGGAAGCATGTGGAAGTAGACCTTACACCACATATTGACAAGATTATG
>JAFTIR010000026.1 GCA_017456765.1 Clostridia bacterium
CTCAGCAGAATGATGCGTGGCTCTTTTCTCTTTGCTTACTTTCTCTTTTCAGAATCAATGAATAATATAAATTTCACCCATGTCGTTGTTTGACATGGGTGAAGAATTCCAATAGAGCGTTTTACATCGTTTTCAATCCTCGGCAGAATGATGCGTGGCTCTTTTCTCTTTGCTTACTTTCTCTTTTCAGCAAAGAGAAAGTAAGTTAGAAATTCTTAATATAAATAACCTGATTTCCAAAGAGATTGAAGGAATCAGCCGAGATATAGGTTTTTGTAAGTTTATGGTCATCGTCAATAATGTAAACATCCATATTTTTGTCGAGATTTGTGTCAATTCTGATGCACTTGTCGGTTGTATTTGCAATCATGAGAGCACGTCGTTCGCCGTCGGTTGCGGCAACCGCATAGAAACCGTCTCCCTCTATGTCGCACTTCGCCTGATTCTTAAGCTCGTGATACATTTCACCAAAGGCATAGAAACAGTAATATGCGGGATTCGGTGTGTAATCAATAGAGCTGAAGAGACCCCCGTAAACACCGCCTCCCAGTTTTGCATCGTAGAAGTTGAGCATGTCAACCTTCTTGTCCTGCATCATAAGCATCATTGCAGCATCCTGTGCCGCAGCAAAGCCTGAAAGGTAATTTTCAAGCTGAATTGCAATGTTCCACTCGTTGAGGTGACATTCAACATGGCCGTAGCCGAGCTTTGCAAGCTCTCTTTCAAAGAAGTCTGCCTCCATGCCCGTCATCTCAAGGGGCATATAGCTGTGCCATGTGAAAAAGTCGAGAGGAACATTGTTCTTCTTGATGTGGTCAAAAAAGCCGTAGAAATACTTAATACGGTTTTCTTCCTGTGCGCTTTCGTATCTTTCGCCTGTTTTCTTTTCGCAGGGAATACCGTACTTTTCAGGGTCGGCAAAAAGACCGTAAAGACCCGAGCAGGCATAGCCGCCGATTTTGATTTTGTCGCCGAAGCATGCTTTCAAGTGCGTTGCCGCAGTGCTGTAAAAATCAAAGTACTGCTCCATTGTTCCCGTCCACATACCGTTTCCGTGAACAGGCTTTACAACGCCAACCTCAGGCTCGTTCCAGATTTCCCAGTATTCAATACCGAACTCGTAGCCGCCTGCCCAGCCCTCGTTGTAGTGGCGGATAATATGTTCGCAAATTCTTGCCCACTTTGCAAAGTCAGCCGGAGGATTTGTGCGGTAAACCTTGGCATAATAAAAGTTTTCGATTGTAACGCCAAGACGGTATACGGGCTTACAGCCATGCTTTTCAAGCCCCTTTATGATAATATCCGTAAAGAGGAAGTCATAGTTTGCAGGGTCATTTTCATCCGCATCAAAATCTCGGAAAATGTTGGGAACATCCACAAAGAGATTTTTTCCGAACCAACCGCCAACATCGTGGAGTCTGGAATAAGGAATGTGAGCATCCGAAAGATACTTGAAATATTTTGTATCAATACCAATGAGCGGTGGCTGACCGACTGCGTGCATAGGTTTTAACGGTTTAACAATACTGTTGTAATCGACATTTATTTTTGCCATAACAAAAGCCTCCTTTGTGCTTTCATTTTACCTACTATTTGTGCAAAAGTCAATAGAAAATCGAAAGTTTTGCGAAAATTTTGATTTTTAAGGGAGGCTTTGATGCACAAGCCTTCTTTAAGGCTCCCTCCGGGAGGGAGCTGTCACCATCAGGTGACTGAGGGAGAATGCGAAAAGTTTGTGTTTTGCTAACCTTCGCTTTGTGCAGGCTCCTTCCGTCTTTGCCTACGGCAAATCCACCTCCCTCTCGGAGGGAGGCTTTGATGCACGAACTTTCTCTAAGCCTCCCTTGTGCAAAGGGAGCCTTTGTCGCAAAATGTCGAATGAATATCCTTGACAATATTTGTCGGATGTGTTAGAATATTCGTGCGAAAACATTTTATATTCTCCCCACGAAAAGGTATGTGTTTTTACTATCGGTAAAAACGCATGCTCAATTTTACATGCCTTTTGTGGGATATGGAAAATGTTTTCGCAGACATGAGTCATGTGTTTTTCGTGCGTGGCTCTCGGGCTACGCACTTTTTATTTTAACGAATGTCGTAAAATGTCGAAAGTGCATGGCAAAGCTATTGTGTACACAACATATATCAATTTTTCTGCAGAAAACTAAATTTAATATTTCAGAAAGGTATGATATTATGTTTGAAAATATCCCAAAAATAGGACAAAGAATACGCTTTTTCAGAATGATGAAAGGCATTTCCCAAACCAGACTCAGTAGAATTGCGGGCAAAAGCCACACCTACATCAACCGCGTAGAAAACGGCACAAAAAGACCGTCAGCAGCAATAATTGCGAAGCTGTGCGAATATTTTGAAATATCAATCAAGGATTTCTTCGATTTTGATATTGATGCCGTCGAAAAGGCAGGTCTGCTTGACGTAATAGACGAAACCAACAATTTGAACACACGTAAAGAAATTCTCAAGGAGCGCTTCCGTGAGCTTTGTAAAAATAAAGATATAATGTACATATAAAAGTGAAAAATCCCTCCGTCCGGAGGGATTTTCGTTATTTTATCAAAATTTATGCTGCTGGAGTCTGCTCTCCACCGTCGGGAGTCTGCTCTCCACCGTCAGGGGTCTGTTCTCCGCCGTCGGGTTCTGTAGGCTCTACATATTCTTCACAGTCGGGACCGTATTCATGTCCGTAAAGGTGGCACTTTTCGCAATGCGCATCATCTGTGTTATGAGAATGGGATTCACATTCGGTACACCATGTTGCACGCTCGTGTCCAGCTTCGCCGCACTTGGAGCAGATATGCGCTTCAAGCTCATGGGCTTCGCCGCACTCGGGACATTCAACGACAGGTTCTTCGGGAACGTTCGGGTCTTCCTCGTCCTCAGTTGTTGTTGTGAAGTAGAAGTTCTTTGAGGCAACGGAGGACTCGTCCTCATATGCAAACTTACCGGATGCGATATAAACATAGTACTTTGTACCCTTTTCAAGAGGTTCGTCGGGTACGATTGTAAATGTCTTGAAGTCCTCACTCACTTCAACAGTAGCATCAACAAGGTTTGTGTCTGCCTTCTTTGTCTTGTAAAGCTCAATGTAATTGCCTGCGTACTTTTCGCTGACATCGCCGCCTGTGCTCTTAAAGATGGGGCTTGCAAATGTAATTGTGGGATTTACGTATACGCTTACCTTTGTTGCCGCATTCTTGGGGTCAAAGGTAACAGTCTTTACAACCTTGCTTTCAGTCTTGAAGGTTATGCTGTAGCTCTGGTTTGTAATGCCGCTGTTGTTTGTAACAGAACCGGAGTTGATTGCGAGAACATATTCTGTTCCGCCCTCAAGGTCTTCAATAGGTGTAATTGTAATAACTCTGCCGGAAACCTTTGCACCGAAGTCAACCTCTTCGTTGTTCGACTTCTTGTAGAGCTTTACAACATCGTTTACAACGTCGTTCTTTGTAAGCTCGTCACCCTCGCTGTTGTAGATGCTTTCGTCAAAGGTAATCTTGAGAGGTGCATCAACCTCGATATTCTTGTCTCCGTCCTCGGGTTCAAATGTAGGCATAAGAGCCTCATTTGTGGAGAACGCTGTCGAAGCGGCGGAGTTCTTCTTTGTGCCTGTGCCAACATAAAGTGTGCTTGCCTTTACAACTACGTAGTAGTCATAGTTTACCGCAAGAGAGCTTGTGGGAGTAAGGATAATTGTTCTGCCGTCTGCAGAAATATCAATGTCGCATGAAACGGGAGAACCGGACGCGCTCTTCTTTCTGAGCTTTACTACTTCCTTGCCGTCTACATAGTCTGCAATGTTTTCGCTTGTAAGCTCATCCTTTGCCGCAATGCCCTTGTCTGTAATTGCATAAGCCGCATAGAGCTTATCTGCAAAGGAAATTTCAATCTGTGTATCAACGCCCACATTCTTCTTGCCATCGGCAGGAGTAATCATGGGTGCACTTGCGGAAGCTACTGTGAAGTAAGAATAAATTTCTTCGTTTTCTTCCTTGCTTTCCTTGCCCACAAGAGTTTCCCTGAGAAGAATTACATAATACTTTTTACCAACCTCAAGTTCATCATCGGGAGTAAGGATAATCTTCTTAGAGCCTGTAACAACCTCAGCTGTAAAGCCTATCGCGTCACCGGTCTTTGTAGCCTTTCTGATTTCAAAAGCATCGGCAGCCTCTTCATTTGTAAGAGCCTTTCCGTTGTAGTTGAGAACTGTTTCGGAGAACTCAACAACAATTTCGGGAGTTGTAGAAATGTTTGTTGCGGCATTTTCGGGTGAAATTGTCACCGCAAGACCGCCCTCTGTATTGAAGTATGAGGAATCGGCAGGAATAAGGTCGCCGTCGCCGTCATAGAGCTTCTTATTGAGAACGATATAATACTTCGCATCGGGTTCAAGCATTTCATCGGGAGTGATTGTAACCTTCTTGTATGTGGAAGCAACAGTTGCCGTGAAAGGAACCTCGGTACCTGTCTTTGAACCCTTTCTGAGTTCAAAAGCATAGTCCTCACAGTATGCGGAAGTAAGTGTGCCCTTGCTTGAGGTTCTGTAAACCTTTTCGGAGAATGAAACGATAATTTCGGGTTCTACGCCAACAGTCTTGCCGCTTGTGGGGCTGAATGAAACATCAACATCATAGCTGTTACTGCTCGAGGAGGATTCTTCATCGTCTTCGCTGGCAGCGATAGTCTTGAAATAAGTTACATACTCGTCGTTTTCACTTCCGTCATCGTATGTAAGAGTTCCCTTGGGAATTACAAGATAGTAGCTTGTGCCGTTTGAAAGATTTGCTGTGGGATTGATTGTAATCTTCTTGTTTGAAGAAGCCACAGTTGCATCAAAAGCAATCTTAAGGCCTGTAGCACTGTTCTTTCTGAGTTCGAAATTATCTTCTACATAGTCAGCATCAAGCTCTTCTCCGTCCTCGTCAAAAACTTCTTCAATGAATGTAAGATAAACGTTTACGGAAATTGCCTGATTTGTCTTGCCCTTAGAGGGGGTAACCGTAACATCGGCAAAGAAGTCATCATCTGTCTTTGAGCCAACGCTCTCGCCATCGCCCTTCTTGCCTGTTGTCTTGTCAACGGTAACACCGTCATACGAAACGCCTGTCACCTGGTTGTTTGCAACCTCAATGGTGCCACTTCCCGTGTAAGAAACAACCGCCTTGTTGTCTGCATTTTCAACAACAACTTTTTTGGAAAGGTTAATTGTGGCGCCCTTAGCCGAAGCCTCAACATTCAATGCTTCGACAGTACCCGACTGAAGCACAAGATTTACCTTTTCGGAAACAACTAACTTCTTTGCAGTATCAAGTGAAAGAATGGCATCGCCCTCAACCTCAACCTCTGAGAAGTTTCCGTCAAGCTTTACAAGGCCCGAAGAAAGGTCGTCACCGAGAAGCACGGTCTTCTTAAATCCGTCGCCTGTAAGAGTTGTGGGGAAGTTGACATTTGCGGTCTTCACTTCGCTCGACTTATCAAGCGATACGCTTACATCCTCTTCATCAACCGACAAAACCTTAACCTTTGTGTTTTCAAGGTCAACTTCAGCTCCCGCTGTCTTTACATAAACAGTACCGAGAACACGGCAGTTCTTGAATAAAACGGTAAGCTCCTGTGCACCTGCCACGTCAATTACAACATCGTCTGTAAAGAGGGATTCGGAATATACAATTTCCTTTCCCGATTCGGTGATGTTCTGATTTCTGTTAACGATATTTTCATTCTTTACAAATTCGCATATGAGCTTTGCAGCCTGGGAACGGGTAAGAGCGCCCTTGGGGTTGAAGTTACCCTTTTCATCACCCTTTATGTAGCCCTTTGCCGCAATCATTGTAACGGCATCTGTTGCCCATGTGTCAACGCTTGTGCCGTCAGCGAAAGAATTGATGCTTGCTCTTTCGTTGATAGGAAGCACGATTCGTGAAAGAATAACTGCCGCTTCCTGACGAGTCACAGAGTTTGAGGGTCTGAAAGTGCCGTCCTCATAGCCTGTGATATAGCCTGCATTTTCAGCCTTTTTTACTTCATTGAAATACCATTCGGATGAAGCAACGTCGGAAAAATCCGCCTTTGCAGTACCTACCGCCGTAAGCTTTATTGCATTATTTATCATTTTGGAAAATTCCGCTCTTGTAACGGTTTTGTCGGGCAAAAATGTGCCGTCCTCATAGCCGCTGATGTAGCCTTTTTCCACACCGTATTCAATATATTCCTTTGCCCAGTGGCCTTCAATGTCCACAAGGTTTGCTGCCGACACACCAAATGCCGCAAGCATACAGATACAAAGGGAAACTATTGCAACAGTGCCAAGTCTTCCGATTTTTTTCATGGTGTTTCTTCCTTTCCGATTTTGTCGGGTACACTACCCCTTATTAACTACTTATATGATACACTAAATTTATGTCTTTGACAAGAGTTTTTCAACAATTTTCATCTAATATTCTCAATTTTTTTATTTATGGTTTCAAGCACACTCCCTCAACCTTACAGTTAGACGTATTCGTAGGGAAAATGTTCACCTTTTTTGTTTTTATAATTGGGGGAATTTTCGCACTGCGGAGGATAACTTACTTTTCAAAAGTAACCAAAAGAGATTCCGCCGTCAGCTCGACGGCGTTTTCCGTTACTTTTCACTCGCGAAAAGTAACCCAAAGCGACCGCTCATGTTCGGGACTTTCAGAGGTCCCGAACGAGCCGCGGAGGCTCTTCTTTTATTTCTACATAATGTACTCGAATCGACTGAAAAATGTGGTCTGCCGTCGCACTTCGTGCGATGATGGAGGAAAGTACATTTTTTCAATGCAAGATGCAAAGTGCAAAGTTTAAAATACGCATAGAATCAAAAGTATTCTCACTCGGCAAATTCAAGTTGAAACTACATTCCGACAGATTCTTCGACCGAGCCTTGCGCCTTCATTCCTAATTCCTCCCCCATCTTGCCGAAAGGCAAGCCTTTCACATAAAGTAGTGAATGTTACTTTTAAAATTCCTTTAGCGTTTCGTAGAAAGACAAAAAAGGGGCACCACGCCCCGTGTCGAATGTTACGGAGCCTCGGCGACGTATTCGACACATGAGTGGGCAGTTTTGGTGACTTTTGCTGTGTCAAAAGTCACGGAAAACGCGGCTCGCAAGCCGCGGAATCTCCTTTGCTTACTTTTTAAAGTAAGTCTCTCCGCAGTGCCGAAACCCTCTAATTTCCCCAAGAAACCCGAAGAATCCCGAAGCTCACACTCCGGGACTCTTTATTATACTTTCATAATGTTATCAAGCTTAAGCTGCTTCGTCTGTAGCTGCTTCGTCTGTGTTCGCTTCGTCGCCCTCTGCGCCTTCGGTTTCTTCACCCTCGGTTTCTTCGCCTTCAGCACCGTCAATTTCACCGTCGCCGTCAGCATCATAAGCATCGATTTGACCGTCGCCATCGGTATCAAAGGCATCAGCCACACCATCTTCGTTGGTGTCATAAGCATCAATAGCACCGTCGCCGTTGGTATCATAACCGTCAACAACGCCATCACCGTCAAGGTCAACAGCAACCGCTTCTCCTGTAGCAGTAGTTTCTTCAACAGGCTTTTCAAGTGCTGCACCGCAGTGTGCATTGTAGTTCATAATTTCATCGCTGAGTCTGAAGCCTGCGCTGATAGATGACACAAGACTGCTCTGCGCCTTCTGAACATCACCCGCAATGCCATCGTATGCACCGTAAGATGTGGAGGAAAGTCCACAACCGAGAAGAACAAGTTCACGGTTTACAATTTTCTGTACATCATCGTACTTCGCACCGTTTTCAACAGCTCTGTCTGCAGCGAGCATGATGTTCTTTATTGTT
Source organism: Clostridia bacterium (assembly GCA_017456765.1). Lineage (GTDB taxonomy): Bacteria > Bacillota > Clostridia > Oscillospirales > CAG-382 > UMGS1387. Next base: position 7,848 of record JAFTIR010000026.1, read on the forward strand.
TCATACTTGCTCTTATCAGCGCCGTTAAGATCAAGGTCAAAGCCGAGAAGCGCACTAGGAGCTGTACCAAGGTTCATTGCAACGCACTTCTTGAGATAATCCTTGTCGTTGTTTTCGGGATACTTGATGAATGTATTACCTGTAACAATATTGTCCATTGAATATGTGTCGTCCATCTTAACAAGACTTCCGTCACGTTCATCAATCTGGTAATTAACGCCTTCAATACCGTACTGGAGAAGGTTTGCAAGCTCGGAGTTTGTCTGGAAGAGAGTAATGATTTCCATAGCTCTGTCGGGAACAGGAGATGTTCCGCTTACAGACATAACGCTTGTAAATGCTTCATCAACAGAAATTCTCGGCACATCAAAGAGGTATCTTACATAATTTGTACCGTCTGCCGCTGTCCACATCTTGTCTTCGTCAGCTGTGAGAAGTTCCTTTGATGTTTCAACTCTGACTGCATATTTTGCATTTTCGGGTGCATTTCCCGCGGGGAAGTAACCAAGCTCGGAATAATAATCAACCATTGATTTGCTCTTACGGTACTGTGCGTGTAAATACTTGGGTTCAAGGCTGCTTCCGATGTACTGGATACTTGTGGGAGCAACAGCGAACACATCTTCATACAATTCCTCGCCGGCAATACCGAAAGGAGCGGACAAGGGCCAGATACCGGGTTCGTTTGCCTTTATATCAGCCGAGAATTTTGTAAGGAAATTACCGCCGAAATTTGCTAAATCCTTGTAGTTATAGCCGTACTTTTCCACAAGATCCTTGTTGAAGATAAGATATGTATATTCACCTGCATCAACGCCGATGTTGGTAGGAATACCGTAAATCTGAGTACCTACCTGAGCAGCTGACATAAGTGTGGGATGAACATTTGTCTTGAGAATCTTGCTGTCATAGCTGATAAACTCATTGAGTCCTGCGAGCTTTCCATCGTTTGCAAGTTCAACGTACTTGTCGTAATCGTTCACTACGAGGATGTCTATCTGGGGGGCATCAAGTTCGAGAGTTTTGGTGTCTTCCTTGAAAATATATTCAATCGTCTGTGCAAAGTCGAGCTTTTCGGTACCTATTACCTTTGCACTTGTTGTCGAAGTATTAACCGTCGGGTCTGTTGCTTCAAGCATCTTTTCAACTTCGCCCCAGTATTCTTCCTCTGTGAGGTAGTTTATCTTGAGCATAGTTTTGTAGTTTGGCAGAAGAATTTCGTTAATCGCCATCTGTACTCTGTCAGCAGCCTCTTTTGTTGTAGATTCTTCTGTGAGAATGTACATATTGAGGGCTACAATTTCCTTTGTACTGGTGTTAGCGGTGCTGCCACCCTCTTCTTCACTCTCGGAACAACCCGAGAAGAGAACTGTGGATGCAACCATAAGAGCTGCAAGTAAAAGTGAAAGAAATCTTGATTTTTTCATGCTGTGTGGTTCCTCCCAAATAATCCGCATTATGTCTGCATACGTCCTTGCGGCGCATTGGCAGACAAACAGGTATTCATCCTATTTTAACTATTTTATTGTACAACAAAAGTACCCAAATGTCAAGTAAAATATATTTTTTTGGTCATACTGCACATCAAAAGAGTCTTCAAAGAAGCAATTTGCACATATGACCTGTTATAGCACAATTTAAAACTCAAAATGTACAGGCAGACCGTCCTCGTAAATTACATCATTTTCTCCCTTTATAAGCGGAAGCATGTAGTCTATACATCTGTCGTTTACCCCCTGAGAGTCGGAGGAAAGGAAGTTTTCGGGAATACCCTTTACCTTGTTGGCTATGTTTCTTACATCCTCGGGGAAAATCTCAACCCTGTAAACGTCGGAGTTTTTAAGGCGTCTGAAGCACATCATCTTGCCCGTTTCGCCCTTAAGCGCGTGCTTTACACCCGATTCGCCGATGCGTCTTGATTCCTCAATGTCACATTTTGAAGCAACGTGCGAAGCGCATCTCTGAAGAACATTAAGCTCAACCGAACGGCACTTACAGCCGATTTTTTCGTTGACAATAGCCTCAAGCACCTTGCCTGCACCTGCAAGCATCTTGTGACCGAAGGGGTCGTCGTAGCTTCCCGTCTTCTTTTCGCCGACATAGCTTCCGTCGGCAAACTTTATACCCTCGGAAATTGCCACAACAACATAGGGCTTGTCGGGATTCTGGAGTTTTTTGTTTACGTCCTTTATAAAGCCTTCCTCGTCAAACACCTTTTCGGGAAGATAAACAAGGTCAGGTCCTGCACCCGCAAGGTATTTTGCAAGAACACTTGATGCCGTAAGCCAGCCGGCATCCCTTCCCATGATTTCAACGATTGTGACCGCTTTTTTGGTGTAAACGGCACAGTCTCTGCAAATTTCCTGCATGGTTGTGGCAACAAACTTTGCAGCAGAGCCGTAGCCGGGTGTGTGGTCGGTCACATCAAGGTCGTTGTCAATGGTCTTGGGAATACCGATGAATTTTATGTCGGAAAGTCCTTTTCCCTCGTTTCTGCGAGCATAGTCCGACAGCTTGTCAATTGTGTCCATGCTGTCGTTTCCGCCTATGTAAAAGAAATACTTTATGTTATACTTTTCGAGAACCTTGTAAATTTCTTCGATTTCCTCATCCGTCTTAATCTTTTTTCTGCACGAGCCGAGGGCTGCTGCAGGTGTAAGAGAGAGAAGGTCGAGCTGTGACGGATTCTTTTCAAAATAAGGGCAAAGGTCGATAATATCTTCCTTCACAAGTCCCTCAACACCGTTTTTCATACCGTAAACGGTTTCTATCTTTTCGCTGTCAAGACAGCCCTTGATAACACCGGCAAGGGTAGCATTTATTGCGGCAGTAGGGCCGCCCGACTGTCCCACAACGGCATTTGCTTTTTCAATTAACATGGCAATTCTCCTCGAAATGTGTTGAATTCTCAATTATTTATTATAAATCTCATTTTCTTGCAAATCACTCTCATGATAAAGGAAAGTGCTATAGCCAGGGCAAAGTCAACCACAAGCCACATGGGAAAGCCCATAAAAAGCTCTTTTTTTGCCGCCGCGCCTCCTACCGTGAACGATGCCACGGCAAAGCGTACAGCTTTTCTCACAATCGAGCAGGGAATGGTGCTTATGGCGATAACGAGTGTTCCCACCCTTGAAAAATATTTCTGACAGGCATAGGCTAACATCATACAGCAAAGAAAAACAACCGGTGAAAAAGCTGTAGGCAAATTTACGAACAAATCCGCCAAAAAGCCCAGAGCAAGAGCGTATATGCTTGCTTTTTTTATATCCGTAAACGCAGGCAACGCACATACAAAGCAAAGCATTATATCCGGCAAAGGTTTTGCGGTATCAGGCGAAGATAAAAACGGAAAAACAGATGAAGCAAGCAAAAAACACACAAGTGCCGTCACCCCAAGAAAAATATGCTTTCCTGCGCCTTCACTTTTATAATTGTACTTCATTGATTCATCCTCACTGACCGAGCGCATCAATGTTGAGGGGAGGAATGTGGGCAGGATTGAGTTCATTTACAATCGTGTCGTTCACCGCAACCTCGCCTGCCGTTTCGCACAAAGAAAGAAAATCCTCCTGTGCAATAACGGATTCGATAGATAATTCAAAATCACCGTTTGAGGAATAGAGCGTAGGGTCCATCTCATTCTTTCTGACAATGTAAGCCCCCGCCTCCGTGTCGACAAAACGGATTTCTCCAACCGTCATTTTGCGCGCGGCATCCTGAACATCCTGCGATATTACATCCTGGTAGTAGAAAACGGGATGGAAGTATCCGTATGGAAATCCAAGCTTATATGTGTCCTCGCTGAATTCTGTCAGCGCCTCATCAAAATCGCGCACACCTGTTATAATTTCCTGGTAAAGTGTCTTTGCACGTTCTCTTATTGCCGCCTTTTCCTCCTCGGAAACGGGAATGTCCACACCATCCGCCCTTGTGCCTGCCGAATACTTTAAGAGAATGTGATCAGCAATAACGTAGTTTTCTTCGAAATATTCGGGCTTTGCCAACTCGACGGCATCCCTTCTGTAACCGCCTTCGGCATAGAAGCTTTCGTACATTGTGCTCTGCTTGAGCATGAGTTCCATAAACCGTTTGAAAGAAGCAACGTCGGCGCCGTAAACCGAAAGTGCGTTTTCAAAATTCTTCTCTGAGCCGTAAGAAGCCGAAAGGTCGGAAATATATGTTTCAATTGAATCTTTCTGCTTGTCCGAAAGACCAATTTCGTAAGCCACATCACAAAGATACTCTGCCTGAAGAAGTCCCTTTGCATAAGCTGTACTCTGTGCCACAACAATCTGCTTTACGGTTGTGTCGTTTCCCTCCTGAAAAGTCATGTCCCACATGTCTTCCTCAAGGTTGCTCGTACCGAGATTGAAATTTGTCACTGCCATTATAAGGCTGAGCAGCTTCTGGTCGATTGTCGATACAGTCTTGCCTTCCGAATCTTTGATTTCGATTGCTACCTTTTTGGAATTGCCGTCTTTTGAACAAGACGCAAACGCACACACTATTATGGCAAGTGTAAGAAAACAGGCTGTGATTCTTAAAAGATTCTTTTTCATGTCTGTGCCTCCGTGGATATTTTTGAGGAATTAGGAATTAGGAATTAGGAATGAGGAATTGGGGATTCCGCCGTATGAGGACGGCGTTTGCCGTTACTTTTCACTCGCGAAAAGTAACCCAAAGCGACCGCTCATGTGTCGGGACTTTTTGAGGTCCCGACACGAGCCGCGGAGGCTCTTTTTTTCTCTACGCAGGATTTTAGAAAAGTTTTAGAGCATTCTCTCTACTCTACTTGTATTTGCCTGCCTGCGGCAGGCCATAGCCTCGCTTTGCGAGGCAAACCAGGCCTGTAAGTGAAAAGAAAACCGGAGTTTTCGCAAATGTTTTGTTGAGGACAGAAAAGCCACCACGGCTCGCAAGCTGCGAAATCTCTTAACACTGCACTTTGCACTTTGCATTTTGAGTTTTTCATTTCCCCGCAGAGCCGAAACTCTCCATTATCCTCATTATACCACCTATTCCCCTTTGTTGTATGAATAAATCTTAAATATTTCCTCAAGAACAGGCGCGGCACTTTCACCAGCCTTCATTTTAATGTTGAAGCAAGGCTCCTTGCCCATGGAAATAAGAACGCGGGCTGGGAATTTTGACACAAAGCCCGTCGCAAGCTCCTTGGTAGGAGGCTCTTTGGGGTATACCGCAAGCACACCTGCCCTCTCCTCAATTTTGACAATGCCGATTTTTTCGCATTTTCTTCTGATAAGCGCAATGGAAATAAGAGAAAGAGTTTCGGTGGGAATGTCGCCGTATCTGTCAAGAAGCTCGTCCTTAACGTCTGCCGCATCCGTCTCTGTCGTTATTGCCGCAATTCTCTTGTACATCTCAATTCTGTCACCCGGGCGTTTAATGTACCTTTCGGGGATAAAGGCATTTACCTTGAGATCAACGGTACATTCCACGGTTTCGGGAACGTTTTCTCCTTTTTCTTCAAGTACCGCCTGCTCGAGAATTTTTATAAACATATCATAGCCGACACTCTCCATGTGTCCCGACTGCTCTGCACCGAGTAAATTTCCCGCACCCCTTATTTCAAGGTCGCGCATTGCAATCTTAAATCCCGAGCCAAACTCGGTAAATTCGCGTATTGCCGTCAGACGCTTTGTGGCAATTTCATTGAGGCTTCTGTCACGCCTCCAGGTAAAATAGGCATAAGCTCTGCGTGAGGAACGTCCGACTCTTCCCCTCAGCTGGTGAAGCTGTGAGAGTCCGAGTCTGTCGGCATCCTCAATGATAAGCGTGTTGGCATTGGGTACATCAACACCCGTTTCGATAATTGTGGTGCAGACAAGCACATCCGTCTTGCCCTCAACCACGTCCTTCCACGCCTCGGACAATTGTTCCTGACTCATCTTTCCGTGAGCCACCGCCACGGTCGCTTCGGGTACAATATCATGGATTTTCGCCGCAACATCGTCAATGTCCTCCACTTTGTTGTGAAGATAGAATACCTGACCTGCTCTTCGCAGTTCCTTTTTTATGGCTTCGCCTATAACCGTCATGTCGTGTTCAAGCACATACGTCTGCACAGGATGCCTGTCAACAGGTGCTTCCTCCAAGACCGACATATCCCGTATTCCCACAAGCGCCATGTTGAAGGTTCTGGGTATGGGAGTTGCCGAAAGAGTAAGAACGTCAACCTGCTTTGACATTTCTTTGAGTCTTTCCTTGTGAGTAACGCCAAAGCGTTGCTCCTCGTCAACTATTAAAAGCCCAAGGTCTTTGAATTCCACGCCCTTTGCAAGCAGCTTGTGAGTGCCGACAACAATGTCAACGTCCCCCGTTTTCAGCCGCTCGCATATTTTCTTTGCCTTGCTCTGGGTGTATCTTGAAAGCATTTCAATCTTTATGGGATAGCCGTGCATACGCGAAATAATAGTTCTGTAATGCTGCCAGCAAAGCACGGTTGTGGGAACGAGAATTGCAACCTGCTTTGAGTCCATTACCGCCTTGAAAGCAGCACGAAGCGCAACCTCCGTCTTGCCAAAGCCGACATCTCCGCATAAAAGTCTGTCCATGGGACATGGCTTTTCCATGTCCTCTTTGATTTCCTTTATAGCCTCAAGCTGTCCGTCGGTTTCTTCGTATTCAAATCTTTCCTCAAATTCTCTCTGCCAGTCGGTATCGGCACCAAAGGCATATCCCGGGCGTCTTGTTCTCTCGGCATAAAGCGAAATAAGCTCCTTTGCAATGTCCTTTGCCGCACTTTTTACCCTTTGCTTTGTCTTTGTCCAGTCGGAAGAGCCAAGCTTTGATACACGTACCCCCTCTGACCTTCCCGAGAATTTTGAAACCTTGTCAAGCTGGTCGCAGGGAACATAGAGCGAGTCGCTTCCCTGATATTTAAGTGTGATATAATCCCTTGTAATACCGCCGACGGTAAGGGTCTTTATTCCCTCGTATACGGCAATTCCGTGAACATCGTGGACAACAAAATCCCCCACAGTAAGGTCAAGATAGCTTGTGAGCCTGTTCTTTGCACCGCTCTTTGAGGTCTTGAGTTTTCCGACACTTGCCCTCTTTCCTGCTTTTTCCTCGCCCATTCCGTCACAAATGATAACAAAACGCGCCTTTGGGCAGTCAAAGCCATGTACAGAAGCACACTTTTCGTCGGGGGTAATGTAGACAAACCCCTTTTGCATCTGTTCAAAGTCCACGTTTTCTGCAACTACACACGGCACATTTCTGTCGCGGAGAATATTTTCTATATCCGCCGCCTGACGTACTCCCGACGTCACAAGATTTATCCTGTACCCCGCCTTTACATACCCTTGCAAATCCTCGCTGAGAATATCGGGATTTGTTACCGACATTGATGTGTGCTTTGAAACAACCTCGAAGAAGCCCGAAAGGTCAATGTCGGGCGTTGAGGAAAAATTGTCGGTGACAACACACGGACGTGACATAAGACTGCTTTTCAGCGACTCTGTGTCAAGGCAAAATTTCGCCTGACTTATGTCCGCCTCTCCTATCTCGGCAAGGGAAACCAAATCCTCGTTCAGTTGCCATAGATAAGAATTCAGCCTGTCCTTTACCCTCGGATAATCGCATACAAATACAGGTCCTTTTGCATAGTCAAAAAGACAAAAGAAGGAGTCGTACATAAGGGGCAGATATTTGTCAAGATTGCAGAGCGTGCCGTTTTCAAGGTCTCGCCTTTCCTTTTGGAGCTTTTCCTCGGCGCTCTCGTTTTTCTTCTTCTTTGCGAGAGAAATCATCCTGTCAATTCTCTCATAAATTCTTGAAAGTGAAGCACTGTCAGGCATCTGCTCGCGTATGGGTGAAATGCTGATACTGTCTGCATTTTCTGTTCTTCTCTGTGTCATTACGTCAAAAAAGCCCATGGCATCAACTTCGTCTCCGAAGAATTCCATTCTTACAGGATTCTCGTAGTCGGGTACAAATACGTCAAGAATGTCGCCCCTTTGCGCAAACTGTCCCTGACCCTCAACGGCATCCGTTCTGTTGTAGCCATAGGAAAGAAGTGTTTCGCAAAGGCTGTCAAGGCTTACCTCGTCGCCCATTTTAATTTCGTTTGCACCCGTCATCTTCTCGGGACTTGCAAGAATACCGAGCGCCGCCTCGGGCACAGCAATAACAACGTCAAGATTTCCCGACATCACGAGACGAAGAACCCTGAGTCTTTCATACTCCCACTCGTGGCTTGTTGCGGAAATGTTGTGGAAATTGTAGTCTCTTATGGGAAAAACCTCAGCCGAAAGACCAAAGGCGCAAAGTGCGCTCTTTACCGAATACGCCGTCTTTTCCTCCGGGCATATGCACACACAGCACCCGCTTTTTCCGTCCTTTGAATAGCAGGCTCTGTCAGAGAAAATAGTTGCCGCAAGGCAGTCTCTCAGACCCTCGGAAAGTCCCGTGAGATAACATACACCCTGACTGTATTTTTCTCCCATTCTGGAGAATCTCGAAAGCAGAGAATGTATTTCTTTGTATTCAGGAAGTTTTTTTACCATTTCAAGCGGTGTTTTCATGTAATTTCTCCTCATACACAAACAGGGACACTTTTGTGTCCGTGGGGGGTATAGAAAATTAGAAATTAGGAATTAGGAATTAGGAATTTATATGGTTATTTTAGCACAAAGGCATAAAAATATCAAGAGTATTTTTGACTCATCTTTCCCCTTATGCCGACAAATCATTGAAGACTTATTCCCAAACAAGTCTTGCTTTTCAATTCATTTAATGTTATAATTAAATTCCAAAGCAATGAAAGGAGAAATTTACATATGAAAATAAGGTGTGATATATGCGGCGGCGAGCTTGTAATGCTCGCGGGCGGAAAAGGCGGTGCCTGCAAGGTGTGCGGAATGGAGCATTCCGTGGAAAGAATAAGAGAAATGATAGGTCTTACCGCAACCCGGGATACAGATGAAATAAAACCGCAAAAGAAAGAGCCTCTCAAAAAAGAGCATAAAGCAGAAATCCTTATAACAGATGAATACGCCCCCGTTTGCGAAAGCACAAAAGAGGTTTTAACAGAATCGAGTGACTCCGACTTTGTTGTAAAAAAACGCTTCGGCGGCACATATGAGCTTCGCGGCTACACAGGAAACGCACAGAAAGTTGTATTTCCCGCACATAATTTCGAAATCAATAATTGTTCCATATTCGACGGTCATGACGAGATTGTAGAGCTTGTCATAAGCGGCGGATATTCAAACACGGGCTGTAAAAAAGGAATTTTCGCAGGGCTAAAGAATCTGAAAAAGGTAGTCTGCCATGGCGACATGCTTGCCTTTGACGGAGACTTCATGGGCTGTGAAAAGCTCGAAGAGGTAATTATAGATAACGCAGACCTCATTCAGCTCAACGGTGCAGTTTTTGCCGACTGTACAAGCCTTAAAAGTGTTGTGCTTGACGAAAATGCTGAGCTTGAAATGGGAGTTGCCACATTCAAAAACTGCGCGTCCCTCAAAACCTTTGTTCATCCCAAAAGAAGTGCTTGCTTCACAAGCGACGGCATCAATTCCTCTGCTTTCGAGGGTTGTACATCACTTGAAAAGGTTGTGCTTGCCGACGACACAACATCAATCCATAAGTACGCCTTCAGAGATTGTACAAATCTCAGAGAGGTTACAACACATAGCGGCGATTTGTCCGGAATTGCAATCCACCCCGAAGCCTTTTCCGGCTCATCCTTTGAAGCCGAAAACGCGGGAATCTGCCCTAAGTGCGGCAAAAAACCAAATTTCTCGGACGAGAGCATCAGTTGCTCCTGCGGCTTTAGCTCAGTTCAGTATTACAACTAAAGAATATAACAAAAATCGGGCATAAAGCCCGATTTTTTCTTATTTAACTATTACGTAGCCAATTTCTCCACTCTTGACAGTCATTTTGCCGTCGCAAACTGTAGCATCTGCACCAAAAGAAACGAGTTCTCCGTTAAGGTCAAAGGTTTTGTCACAATCCGAATTGTTGAAGATGAAAATGATTTTCTTGTCGCCGCATGTCATTCTTCTCTCATATACGCCCGCCGCAAAATCGCCAAGTGTATACTTTTCAATTCCTGCCTCGGACATAATGCCATCAATGTAATCTCTCCAGCTTTCCTCTGCCGTTTCAAAGTATGAAAAACCTGTCGAGAAGCCATTAAGATACATTTTGCCCTTACCGAAGCCAATCTCAAACGCACAAGGCTTTCCGTTTTCAAAGCTACCGAGAACCTTGCCATTATTTACCCTGTACTCTGTACGGTAAGGCATGATTTTTGTCTTTTTGCCGCAAATGTCAACAAAGTCTTCCTTTGTTTCAACTCTGAAAATCTGTCTTGCGTCAAGTATGGTTTTTGCATCAATGTCATAGGGCTGCATCCATGTATTCATCTGTCTCATGCCAAAGCCCTCGTCGGCAATAATTATACCGCCATTTTCAAGAAAACTTTTGAGATAGGGGATAATTTTACTGTCAAGCATTGAATAGTACGGGAACATAAGTACCTTGTAATTCTCAAATTCCCAAGGGTTTGTAACTCCCACATATTCAACATTGTAACCCGCATCATGCACAAGCTGATACATACCTCTGTGCGCCTTGTTGTAGTAGTTGAGACCCGTTTTCAACCTGAAGTTGAAGTCCTCAACACAGTTTTCCTCAATCTCGCCCATGAGCTGAGAATCAAAGTCGTAAACAATGGCGACAGACGCCCTTTCAGGCTCGGCATCCTTGAAATACTTCATGTCTTTTTTGAGATTTGAACCAAAGTCGCGCACTTCAAATGCAACCTCACGCGGTGAGCCATCCATGTGCATAATTCCTGCGCAATCCTGTTCCATTCCTACTCTCTCGGCTCTGTACTGCCAGTAAACAATGCCCTTCGCTCCACCGGAAAGACCCGTATAAAGCTTATACTTCATATCAAACGGCGTATCATAATCCTTAAAACGTCCGTGACCGGGATAGATTTCGTGAATAAAATAGTTTTTGTCAACACTTCTGAGAAAATCGGTAAGAAGCATCATGTCAAGACGTTTTTGGTGACTATCCATCTGAACGGGGTAAAAAGGAAGACTTGTACCCCAAAAATCCACAGCCTTTGAAACGGTGTAATCATCGCACACGTCACCTATGTTGTCCTGAAAAGCAGCGCAAACACCGACATGGGACATAATAGGTCTTTCGCTGTCGTACTTTCTTATTGCATCGTAAACAAACTTTAAGTAATTTGAAAGCTCGTAGCTTCCCTTGAACTTTTTGAACTCGTAGATGTCCCAGAAGCCATGTGCCATAACGGGAAGATTTATGGTTTCAAAGCTGTCCTCCGCCGCACCGTATGTTGCATTGAGATTTTCGATTGTACCGAACTTCTTTTCAAGATACTTCCCGAAAGCACGTCGGCAGTGAGGACAAAAGCATTCGTCAACAGGTCTGTTTCTTATTTCGTTCCAGGTGTGCCAAAGAATGATGTTTTTGTTGCCGACATATCTCTTTACTACCTCTTCAACAAACTTTACCGCCCTCTCCTGCACCTTGGGATTGGTGAAACAGGGAAGCCATCCACCGTAGAAAGCGCCGTGAGCCCCCGGGCGCAATTTTTCTCCTTTTGAACCTATTCTTGTGCCGTCGTACTTTTCATAAATGTACTGGGGCGCACATTCAAGAAGGAACTTCATTATTACCTTTCTTCCGCTTTTTTCAGCAAGCTCAAGAAGCCTGTCAATGTCGGAAAAGTCGTACTCGTCCTCGCGTCTTTCATTCCAACGCCAGTTCATTCTTATCTGAAAAGCGTCAATGTTGTATTTTTCAAGATTTGGAATGTCTTCTTCCCATTCCTCGGGAAGTGGCGTGGGTGAGCGGTAGTACTGCGTGCCGTGGATAATTTCGTCAAAGAACATAACTGTTCCTCCTTTTGACGCCATTATATCAGATTATTATAAAAAAGTCACGACAGAAACCGAGAAAAACAGGACATTTTTTGCCTCTAAGACAATTTTGGTCAAAAACAAATAAAAAAAGAAAAAATTTCAAAAAAGCCTTGACAAACAGCTTTGTTTGTGATATTATAGTCACGTTGCTCGGGGGGTTAGCTCAGCTGGGAGAGCATCTGCCTTACAAGCAGAGGGTCACAGGTTCGAGCCCTGTACCCCCCACCAGAATTCTCATTCTTATGAATGAGAATTTTTATTTTTTCACTATTCGCTATTCACTTTTCACTAAACACAAATTTTGGCAAAACCGTGGGTAATAGTGAATGAGAAAAAACAAAGCAATTTAACCCCGTTGACGAAAAGAGATAAAAACACATAAAAAAGTATATAGCACCCGAAATAGAAGTAACCGCACTCCTTGCAGAAGATATTCTCTCAGGCTCCGACGAAACAGGAGAATTTGACGGCGAATGGGTTCCCATCGGCTAATCGCATAAACAATGTATAAAGGACAGAGTACAAATCGTACCCTGTCCTTTTTATTATCATTTCCCCCTCAGCTTCCTGCAATACTGGGTGCAGAGCTTATCGGTACATTCCGAGCATCTTAATGCCATGTTGCTGTTTTCCCAGAATCTTTCGGGATATGTGAACACACACACCTCCCATATAAGCCATATGATAAAGGCGAATATGACAAGAGACCAGGAATAAAAGCTGTGAAGCGATACAATCGGCAGAAACATCATGAGGTGGTCCCAGTTAAATATTCTGCAGGTCGTACAGCATTTGTTCTTCATTATAAGCCTGAAAGGACACCATATAAGTACGCATATAAGGTCGCAAACATAGAAAAATGTTGACAGCAAAACCATAATTCCTGTGTCAATAACTCCCACAAGAAACAGCCCACTCACCACTGCCGTGAGAATTATCCACATTATCATCACCTTGTATGCCGAAGCTGTTGTGTCTTTTATATACTGTTTTAAGTTTTTGTAGTTGATTCTTTCCTTAATGGGTCTGAAAAGAGATTCAAAAACCTTTTGTGAGCCTATCGAAATGTGCGCCTTTACGGGAATGAGCTGCAAAACCATGTCATATATCCACAGTCCCCATAAAATGTGTAAGAGCGAAAACTTCTTAAAAAAGTTCAGTCCCTCGGCAGCGCTGAATTGCTCTCTGTCAAATATATAGACAAGAATTGCAACCAGCAAAACAAGAACTCTGCCGCAAAGCCGCAGGAAATATATTTTTCTTGTTTTTGACGTGCCTGTGTTTTGCATTCTGTACCTCGTATTTCTGTACTTTTGTCCCGAAACAAAAGTGCCAAAAATTCTCCACTCATGGTCGAATACTTCGCTCTGCTCCGTAACATTCGACCGAGCCATGGAGGCTCTTTTTTATGCTCTGCGAAGAGTTAAATAAAACTTATAGTTTTTATCTCACTACTCCGTGCAGTTTGCCTGCCTACGGCAGGCTATGGCCTCGCAAAGCGAGGCGAACCATGTTTATTAGCGGGAACCAAACTGAAGCTTTTGCAAGTATTCTGTTGAGCTTTAGCCTCCACGGCTTGCAAAAAATCTGAGCGTAGCGGTATTTTTTTGCAGAGTGGGCGGTTTTGGTTACTTTTGCCGCGTCAAAAGTAACTTACGAATTCTTATCCACAACCTTAAACTGCTTTTTGTTGTTAACCTTAAGATTTCTCTTTTCGTGCTCAAGCAGAACATCGTCAATGGAAAGACCAAGGTCAGAAAGCATTACCTGAAGATGATAGAAAAGGTCTGCAACCTCGCCGATAAGCTCTTCCTTTTCCTTTTCACCGCCGCTTACCTTGAGATTCTTTGCGGCAATAACAGTTTCGGTGCACTCCTCGCCCACCTTTTTGAGTATTTTGTCAAGTCCGCTTTTAAATAGGTAGCAGGTGTAAGAACCCTCTGCGTCCTCGTTTTTTCTTGATTCAATAACTTCCTCAACCATTTTAAGTATGCTGTCGTTCATTTCATTACTCCTCCATCATTTTGTTAAAAAAACAACTCCTCGAGCCTGTGTGGCAGGCAGGGCCTGTCTGAATAACCTTTATTAAAAAGGTGTCGTCGTCGCAATCCGAATACATCTCAACAATTCTTTGCACATGACCACTTGTTGCACCCTTGTTCCAAAGCTCGTTTCTCGAACGGCTGTAGAACCATGTGTAGCCCGTCTCAAGAGTTTTCCTCAGCGATTCTTTGTTCATATACGCAAGCATGAGAACATCGCCGTTCTCTGCGTCCTGAACAATTGCCGGAACAAGCTCTGCTTTTGCAAAATATTTATCCAGATTGTTTATATCAATTAGTGTCTTACCCATATGTTTCTGCTCCTGAGATAATCTTTGACCTCGCCTATTGTCAGCTCCCTGAAATGAAAGAGAGTCGCCGCAAGCGCCGCATCTGCGCCCGTCTTTTCAAAAACGTCGGAAAAATGCTGCAAAGAGCCGCATCCGCCCGAAGCGATTACGGGAATGTTCACCGTCTTTGAGATGATGTCGGTAAGGGGAATGTCAAACCCTTGCTTTGTGCCGTCGGCATCCATGCTTGTGAGAAGTATCTCGCCGCAGCCTAAGGCTTCGACTTCCTTTGCCCATTCTATGGCGTCAACGCCGGTGTCGTATCTTCCGCCGTGGGTGAAAACGTGATAACCGTCATCCGTCTTTTTGGCGTCAATGGCAACCACAACGCACTGCGAGCCGAATTTTTCAGCCGCACGGGATATGAGATACTTGTCCTTAAGTGCCGCAGAGTTTACCGATACCTTGTCGGCACCCGCATTAAGAAGCGTGCGAAAATCCTCTACCGAAGAAATGCCTCCGCCGACAGTAAGAGGCATAAATACGCACCTTGCTGTCCTCTCGACAACGCTGGTTATTGTTTTTCTTCTTTCGTGGGAGGCGGTGATGTCGAGAAAAACTATCTCGTCCGCTCCCTGTGTGTTATAAAACTGTGCCGTTTCAACCGGGTCTCCCGCATCACGAAGTCCCACGAAGTTGACACCCTTTACCACCCTGCCGTCTTTTACGTCAAGACAGGGAATAATTCTTTTTGCAAGCATACTATTATCCTTTGCGTTTGTTATTTCAGGCTTCCTCCGGGAGGAAGCTGTCAGCGAATGCTGACTGAAGGAGAGTGCGTACAATCTAAATTCCTGCAAACTTCAAAATTACGCAAGCTCCTTCCGTCACGGACAAGCCGTGCCACCTCCCTCTCGGAGGGAGGCTCTTTTAGATACCTTTTGTCAGATTAACAGCTTCTATAAGGTCAAGTGTTCCGTCGTATAACGAACGCCCTGCGATTGCTCCGTAGAGGTTCATGTCCTTGAGATTTTTGATGTCCTCAATGTTGTGAACACCGCCTGAGGCAGTAATGTCGCAGCCAACAGCCTTTGAGAGTGCCGAAAGCTGCTCAAGATTTGGACCTTGAAGGGTACCGTCCTTTGAA
>JAFTIR010000027.1 GCA_017456765.1 Clostridia bacterium
GCCGTGGGACTCTTTATTGTTCAGAAGATTTTCCCCAAACTCCACCCTATTGCCCTTATCGGTATTGCGGCGGTGGTGGGGATAGTATTTAAGTTTTGAAGCATCTTGTTAATAAGAAAAAACACACTCTTTCATACTGATAGAGTGTGTTTTTCAATTATCCATTCTTCCCACAAGAAAATCAAGTGTAACCTTATAATAATCTGCAAGCTTTATCGCCGCCCAAAGAGGCAATTCCCGCTCTCCTCTTTCATATCTTTGATAAACAGTTAGTTGCATGTTGAGAAGAATTGCAACATCCTTTTGCGTCAAATCCCTGTCCTCTCTTAAATCACGCACTCGCCTGTATAGTGACATAGCAGCCTCCCAATGAAGTATTATATTTTCATTATACAAAAAAACACCGTAAGGTGTTGACAATAGCACCAAACGGTGTTATAATATGCAAAAGCGTTCTGAATTAACACTTTTGGAGGAAATAAAATGTATTGCATAAAATGCGGAAAAGAAATAAACGGTGAGTCAGAATTGTGTGAAGACTGCCAAAGAGCAAATGAAAAACAAGAGACACAAAACAACTTCATAACACCCATGGCACAAAACGACGGAAGACAACAGCAGACAAGAATAAAAAAGAAATGCTGTCCGAAATGCAAATCAAGAAATCTTCAGGTTGTAATTGGCTCCGAATTTCACAGTGAAACCACGGGCGGTGGATATTCTGCCGGAAAAGGCTGTTGCGGATATATGGCATTAGGACCGTTAGGACTTCTTTGCGGAGCCTGTGGCAGTAAGGTTAAAACAACTACGACAAGCTCCAGTAACAGTGTTTGGTTTTGTCGTGACTGTGGAAACAAATTCAGAGAAGTCGAAGATATAGATGCGCAAATCACCAATTTGAAAAAAACTAATTACATTTCAACATTCATTATGATTTTGCTTGCCCTTATAGCATTTATTGTTTTCTTAAATATTAAGGATGATGTCATGTATTATGATTCTTCAGAAATATGCATTCTTTTGTTATATGGTATACCTGCTTTGATTTGGTTTATTTCAGAAGCCTTGAGTTTTATAAAATCCATTAGTGTTATGAAGTGTTTGGAATTGGAAAAGCAAGATATAGAAATAAACGGCTACACCTATGAGTAAAATATATAACACCCTCTTTCACCTTGGCACAGTTGGCGGCTGCCACCAACTGCCAGAACGAAGTTTTTTTATCAAAGGCTATCAATTTCCTGTTTGTGCAAGATGTACAGGGGTTTTTATAGGTTACGTTCTCGGCATTATTCTTCATCTTGTTCATGGAACAAGTATAACATGTTGCCTTTCGGGCTGTGCGGTCATGTTTCTTGACTGGTATATCCAATATCGTGAAATCAAAATGTCCACCAATATCCGACGCCTTATAACCGGAGTTATGGGCGGTTGTGGGGTAATGGGAATACAGCTTTTGATTCTCGAATACTTAATCGAAAAATTCATATCATTCTCAGAAATAATAATCACCCATGTCGGAGTTTGACATGGGTGATTCGCTTGTTACGCGACTGATTTGATTGTTTATGTTCCAACTTTTCCCGCGAAATAGCCCACGGGTGCTACCCGTCGAGAAATTGCCCACGGGTGCTACCCGTCGAGAAATTGCAATCGGGTGCTACCCGTCGAGAAATTGCAAGCGGCGACTCACCGCTTACAAACATCAATCCATTCCTTATACCCGGAACACTTTTCAAGCTCCTCGATAGAAAGCTTTACCGCACTGTTTGAGCTTCCGCAGGCAGGATACATGATTTCAAAACGCTTCATGGATTCGTCAAGGTAAACCTCAACGCCATCGTTTATACCAAAAGGACATACCCCGCCGACTGCGTGTCCGATTTTCGCTTCAACCTCGTCAAATGAGAGCATTGTCGCTTTCTTTCCAAAGTATGCCTTGAACTTTGCATTGTCAACCTTGCAGTCACCGCTGGTAAGTACAAGCACGCTTCTGTTCTCATCAAGCTTAAACGAAAGGGACTTGCAGATGTGCGCCCCGTCACAGCCGAGAGCCGCCGCCGCAAGCTCAACAGTCGCACTTGATACATCAAACTCTCTTATTCTGTCGGCAAATCCGTATTTTTCAAGATGTGCCTTTGCTTTTTCAAATGCCATTTTTCATACCTCGAAGTTTATTATTTTTGCCCTACCCGAAAGATACTCTTTTTCTCTGTCGTGGCAGGATAGAATTACAATTTGGAAATCCTCCGATAATTCCACGAGAAAATCAAGGGTGTTCGCAAGTCTTTCACTGTCCATATTCGCAAACGCATCGTCAAATACGAGTGTCGGATGCTCCTTGTACAGAAATTCACAAAGCGCAAGCCTGAGACTTATGTACGCGGCATCAAGCGTGCCTGTACTTAAGTATCCTGCGTCCCTTACCTGGGCTTCGTCCTTCCCGAGGAATGTGAGCTTCATTTCGCTGTCGGCATAAAGTGCCTTGTATTTTCCGCCCGTAATTTTAGAGAAAAGTGAACTTGTTTCTGCGGCAATCTTAGGAGCAGCCTCACTTCTCATGTTCTCGCTTGCCCTCTCGAGGGTTTCTATCGCAAGACAGAGTGATGAGTGCTTCTCTTTCATCTCATTAAGGCTTGCCGAAAGAGAAAGAATTCTCGACTGTATTTCTGCGGGTTTTGGCAATGTGTTTGAAAGCACCGCCGCCTGCTTTTCGAGTTCCCTCTCCTTAACTATAAGAGCATCGTTTGCCTGAGTGTAGAAGGCAAGCTGTTGATTGACTGTCTTAACGTCACGTATTTCAATGCTTTCATCGAGCTTTGATGCAAGCTCACAAAGTTCATCAACGTTTACCGACGCCACAAGTGCATTATAACCGGCATGGTCCTCGCGGTATTTCGATGTCAGCTCGCCACCCTTTTCAAGCCACGCGTCCGCTTTTTTTACATATTCTTTTGCTTCTTTCGCATCAAAGCCGCCCTTTTGTGAAAGTGTCGCAAGTGCCTCGTAATATTCGCCAAGCGTTTTTTCGCTCTTTTCGAGACTTTCTTCGGCATCCTCAAAATAGCGTCTTGCCGTTTCGTTTGCCGCCTTGAAGGAACCCTCTCCCGAGAGCTTGTCCTCAAGCTCATCTATAGCTTCACAGCCGTATTTTTCGCAAATCGATGCAAGATGTTTTGATACCTTGGAGCTGTTTATGTAGAAGAATATTGCAATCGGAATTGTAACAATAAGGCAGGTCAGAATTATAGCAAGAATTTTTGCCTTTTTCTTTTTGCCCCAAAGTTTTTTTATCTCACGGAGAAGATTCTCTGCCGTTTCGTTCTCTTTTGCAAGGGTATCAAAAACTCTTCTTTGAGTTTCGTCAGAGCACACATCCTCAAGATTTTTCTTTGCACGCTCAAAATTTGTCCTGCATTCCTCTGAATACTTTTCCTGTGACGAAATATTGTTAAGTGCCGTCTTTACGAGAGAAATATAATCGGCATCGGGCAAAAAGTCGCCGTTCTGCATTGTTTTGCAATGCTCGGAAAGTGAAAACCTGTCATCCTCGACCTTTTTCTTTGCCTCTTCAATCTGCAAAAGTCTGCACTTTGCTTCATAACACTCAAGATTTGCCTTTTCCTTGTCAAGCTGTTCTTTCTTTTCCCTGTTAAAGGCAATTTTCTTCTGGATTTCCGAGAGCTGATACTCCGAAGAAAGGAGCTCCTTGTGTCCGTCCTTCCATTTGTCTCTCTGCTCACAAAGGTCTCTGAGCTCCTTTTCAAGCTCAAAAATCCTACCGCTTCGGCTCGCTTTTCCGAGATAGTATTTTCTTACATCCTCGAGTTTTTTGAGTGCTTTCTGGCTGTCCACCGACTCGTCTGCAGAAAACACCATGTTGTTGAGCGCCGAGTCAAGCTCGCCGTCATCCGTGAAAGCCGTGTCATTCTGCCCGATAAATGCAGTCTTTTTATAGGCATTTTCGTTTATGCCAAAGAAAAAGTCTCCCGCATTGTCACTTGTTACGGGCATATTGCTTTCGTCAAACACGGTATTCTGGCTTCTTGCAGCCGTTTTTCTTACAGCCGTATATTCCTTGCCGTCAGCCGAGATAAAAGTCATTTCGCCCGAACATTCATCAAGATTCCACGGCATATATTTCTTTTTCTGATTTTCGGAAACCTCGGTCTTTTTCGATGAGTCAAAGCCATAGAGCATATATTTTATAAAAGTTGCAATACTGCTCTTGCCTGCCTCATTCTTACCCGTGACCACTGTTATTTTATCGTCAAGACCTATACTTACGCTCTCAAGCTTTCCGAATGAGCCTATATTGAGGTTTTTTATCCTCATTTTCTTTCCTCCGTAGGGTTAAGATTTCAGGGCTTTTCAAATATATCTTCAAAATCAAAGTCAAAGCCTGCTTTTTTAGCCTTTTCTGCCTTCAGTGTCTTTTCGTCCTCAAGTGCTTTTCTCGTTTTCTGTGTCTGAGAAGAAATCATTTTTTCAGCATCTTCCGCCGTTTTTATTCCCTCTTTATACCAGCCTTCGAGGATTTTCGACATATAAGGAAGCGAAGGCTTTGAGATAAGAGTAATAGTTCTTTCATAGGCAAGATAAAGAAGCTCTTCACCTATTTCCCATTCTCTTTCCCACTTTTCCACAAGAGCCTTTTCGCTCTTTGTAAAGGCTCTCTCGCCTGCGCCTATTATTCTCTTTACAACAGCTTCAAACTGCTTTGAATCTTCCTTTGCCTTGATGTAACACTCAAGCTCCTTATAGGTCACAACACCGTCGTTATGTATGCCCTCGGCAGTCTTTTTGATGTAATCGTATCTTGTCTTTCCCATTGCCGCACAGTGAGCAATGATTCCCATAATTACATCGCTCTGCATACCGAGGTTATCGTAAAGATAATAAAGCTGTGCCTGTTTTGAAGCATTGGGCAGGTCTCCGAGAGTTTTCTCGGCAAATTTTACTATCTGCCGGAATTCATCATCATTCATTGTCGCATTTGCAACATCGAGGGTGGAATAGCCCTCATCCACCCGCTTTACCTGCGAAGTCACTTGCTTCTTTATCTTGACGCCCTCTTTTGTTTCGGTGATTATTCCCGTTCCTCTCCAGAACGCAAGGGCAGAATTTATCATATCCTCGCTTTCGCCAAGGTCAGACGCGGCATCCTTCACAGAAAAACCGTCACCTTCAGCAAAAATATACATGATAAGCCGAAGCTCGACTTTTTTTGCATTATTCATATAGGAAAGAACGCTTTTCGGCATTACGAAAACGCCGTCAACCTCTTTATTTGAAAACATCATTTCACTTCTTTTCTTTTTACATTCTCTTGGAAAGCGCCTTTTATAAATCCATAATTATAGGAAGAATCATGGGTTTGCGCTTTGTAATTGAGTAGATGTAGTTTGTCAACACATCCTTTACTCTTCCCTTAATAAGATTCCACTCTGTCATGCCGTCCCAGAGGCATTTTTCAAGAACCTCCTGGGCCTTTTTGCGAAGACCCTCCATAAGTTCTTCTGATTCCTTGACGTACACAAAGCCGCGGGAAACAATATCGGGTCCCGAAATGAGATTCATAGTATCTGCGTCAACCGCCGCAACAACTATGATAATACCGTCCTCTGCAAGGTGGCGTCTGTCACGAAGCACAACGCTTCCTACATCTCCTACGCCAAGTCCGTCAATAAGAACCTTGCCTGACTGTACCTTTTCGATGCTTCTGAACACATCCTCGCCAATCTCAATTACCTGTCCGATTTCGGCAATATATGTGTTTTCGGGAGCAATACCCATTTCTATTGCATGGTTAACATTCTTTGAGAGATGTCTGTATTCGCCGTGAAGAGGCACAAAATACTTAGGCTTTACAAGGTGCAAAAGAAGTTTTAATTCTTCGGCACAGGCGTGACCCGAAACGTGTACATCCGCAACCTCATCGTTGAGAAGTGTAACACCCTTTTTAAGTATTTCGTTTGTAATCTTAGTTACATCCTTTTCGTTTCCGGGGATTGTAGATGCAGAAAGTACAACAAGGTCGTCAGGACCAAGGATAATATTTGAGTGTTCCGCAAATGCCATTCTCGTAAGTGCGCTCATGGGTTCTCCCTGTGAGCCTGTTGTGACAACAGTGATTTCCTCGGGCTTATAGCGCCTTGCTTCGGAAATGTCAATGATTGTTCCCTCAGGGATAGCCATATATCCGTATTTTACGGCGGCATTGATAATTGTCACCATACTTCTTCCCGAAAGCACAACCTTTCTGCCGTACTTATGAGAATAGTTTATTATCTGCTGTACTCTATGAACATTTGACGAGAAGGTTGCAATGACAATTCTCTTATCGGGATTTGCAAGAAAAATCTCACGAAGGCTCGTTCCAACCGTCATTTCAGACTTAGTATAGCCGGGTCTTTCGGCATTGGTTGACTCCATGAAAAGACAAAGTACCCCTTCCTTACCAAGCTCGCCAAAGCGTGCAAGGTCCATGGGTTCTCCCTGAATGGGAGTAAGGTCTATTTTGAAGTCGCCCGAAAAGAGGAGTGTTCCTGCCTCTGTCGTAATTGCAAGGGCGCAGGCGTCTGCAATAGAATGATTTACGTGAATAAACTCAACCGTAAATTTGCCGAGGGTAATTTTATCCCCTGCATTTACCTGATTGAGCGAGCATGAAGAAACAAGTCCGTGTTCTTCGAGCTTTGATTCCACAATACCGAGAGAAAGCAGTGTGCCAAAAACAGGTGCGTTTACCATTCTGAGAACATAGGGAAGCGCACCGATATGGTCTTCATGTCCGTGGGTAATGACGTACCCTCTCATTTTATCTGCGTTTTCTTCGAGGTATGTTATGTCCGGAATTACAAGGTCAACACCGGGCATACTATCATCGGGAAATCCGATACCGCAGTCAACGGCGATAATATCTCCCTCATATTCGACAAGTGTCATATTCTTGCCCACTTCGCCAAGTCCACCAAGGGGAATTACGCGGAATTTTGACAGTTTTTTCTTCTGTTTTTTTTGGTTTATCTGATTGTTTTTGTAATTTGTGTTACCGTTTATTCTTGCCATAGATTATTCCTTTCTGTGCTTTTTGTTTATTTTATCGCAAGGTCTTTTGGAGCCGTTGCGTTATTTGCAAAGTTATTATAAGGTTATTTTTGCCATATTTTTGTAGTTTATGTGTGTTTTGGAGAGAATTCCGCGGCTTGCGAGCCGCGTTTTCCGTCACTTTTCACTCGCGAAAAGTAACCCAAAGCGACCGCTCTGTGAAAAATTACCGCTTCGCTCAGATTTTTCACGGGGCGCGGAGCCCCGCTTTTATGCAACATACTCTGTCGACTAAAAAACGTGGACTGCCGTCGTGCTTTCGCACGAGGACGGCGCAGCCTTACGGCTACGCGATTTATATACATTATCCTGCCGCAAGGCAGGTCTTTTCACATAAAGTAGTGGGATTCACATTAAAAATTACACATTTGTTTCGTAGAGGGCTAAAAAGGGGCTCCACGCCCCGTGTCGGAATCTCGAAAAATTCCGACGCATGAGTGGAGCGTTTTTTCCATATTTTGGGGCGAGCCAAAATATGGTCGGCACCGCAGTGCCGAAACTTTGCCCGCTTTCTTAAAGCAAATCCGCCACCGGCTTTTCTGGAGAAACCGTCTTCTCCATGGATACAGCCGTCAGAACCGGTCCTTTATCGTCCTTGTATACTCTATGCTTTTCAAAGGAAATCTTTGCAGTCAAAAGCACCCATTCGCCCTGGGCAAAATCCTGAGCATTATTTGCCTTACATAAAAGTCCCTTGTAGGTTATATCATCTGCACAGCAGGTCATAATCTGTCTGCCTACTATAATTTCGCTCTTTGCGTTTATGAGCTTGTTTCTCATGGTAAGAGCGCGAACCTTTATGGTCTTGCCGATATAATCCTTTGTGTTCTCGGCAAAATCCATGTACCAAAGCCCATAGTCGTCATCTGCAATTTCAATAATTGGCGCGTTCTTATCAAAAGGAAGCGGATCTTCTATATCATCATATTCAACCTCGCCCGACTCATATTCGTAAGCAATCTGGGCGCGTCGCGAAACAGAACGCACAATTTTGTGAATTGCCATTTTGTCAAAGCCCTTTTTCGCTCTGTTGAAAACGCACATTTCACAGCTCTTTAATTTGTCGCCGACAAGGGGACGCATATTGGCATTGTAATTTTCAAAATTCATAGCCTCGGCAAACATCATTTCCTGATACACAAGCCATTCGTCGGGAAGTGCCGAGTAAAGTTCGTCAAGCATCCACATGCCATTGTACTCAATAAGAACCCTCTGAGCACCGCTCTTTTGTGAAATTGCGGTAAGGTTTTGTTTTGTGAGTTCTTCTTTGTCCTCAATGTAGACAATATCAACATTGTCCCCGGGGAAATTGTCTTCGTTGTATTCCTCTTCCCCTTCCTCACAAACGACAAGGAGAATCTTTTCTCCGTTGTTGAAGTTTACGTCCTCAAGAGTTTCCTGAATAAATTTTGTCTTTCCCGAATCGAGAAAGCCGGTGAATAAATATACCGGAATTTCCATATTTTCTCTACCTCTCAACAATTAAAGTGCAAAAAGTGTCTTTATCTTTTCTTCGTCAATCTTTGAGCCTATTACGCAGATTCTGCCGGTAATGTCGGCACAACCCTCTCTCACATCACTGCTTCCGGGTACATAGTCAAAGTGAATCCAGCTTCCGTCTTCGTTTTCAACAATGCCCTTTGCTCTGAGTACAATTCCGTATTCATGCTCGTCGTCAAGGCTCTCGAGGATATTTTCAAGCTGTTCTTTTGTAAACTTGTGTGTTGTTTCAACACCATAGCTTGTGAACACCTCATCGGCGTGATGGTTATGGTGGTGTTCATGTTCATGGTCATGGCAACCGCAACTGCAATGCTCATCATGGTCATGGTGGTGTTCATGATGCTCATGGTGGCAATGTTCATGTTCATCGTGATGATGCTCGTGGTCATGGTCGTGGCAACCGCAGGAGCAGTGTTCATCATGGTCGTGGTGATGCTCGTGATGCTCATGATGTGCCTTGTGTTCTTCTTCAAGCTCATGAAGGTGCTTTTCGATTGTCTCATTTTCCTCCATGGCACGAATCATCTGCTGTCCGGTAAGGGA
>JAFTIR010000028.1 GCA_017456765.1 Clostridia bacterium
ATTCATAGAATACAGAGTTGAGAATACCCTCACCCTTTGTGTCTGTGAGAAATTCGTTTCTGTAACCCAAAAGACCACGTGATGGGATGAGATATTCAATTCTCATTCTGTCACCTTGTGGCGACATATGGGTAAGTTCGCCCTTTCGTGAACCCATTTTTTCCATAACAGCTCCCATTGATTCCTCAGGAACATCTATAAGTAGTCTTTCAATTGGTTCATATTGCTGACCGTTTATGGTCTTGTAGAGAACCTTTGGTGTGCTTACCGAAAATTCATAGCCTTCACGTCGCATTGTTTCAATCAGGATTGAAATATGCATTTCACCTCTTCCTGCAACACGGAAGCTGTCGGTTGTATCTCCGTCAGCTACTCGGAGTGATACATCCTTGAGCATTTCCTTGTTGAGTCTTTCGCGAATTTGGCGGGAGGTTACGAACTTGCCTTCACGTCCTGCAAAGGGGCTGTCGTTTACGGAAAAGGTCATTTCAATTGTAGGCTCACCGATTTTTACAAAGGGCAGAGGCTCAGGAGCGGCAAGAGATGTAACAGTATCACCGATTGAAATGTTTGTTACACCCGAAAAACAGATAATGTCACCCACCTTTGCTCCGTCAACAGAGGTTCTTCCAAGTCCGTCAATCTGGTAAAGGTTTGCAATTTTTGCTTTGTAGGGTTCGTGCTTTCCGTGATACTCACAGACCATTATTTCCTGATTCTGGCGGATAGAGCCTCTTTCAATTCTGCCGATTGCAATTCTGCCTACATAGTCGTTGTAGTCAATGGATGAAACAAGCATTTGAAGCTCCCCTGTTTCATCGCCTTCGGGAGCGGGGATATAATTCTTTATGGTTTCAAAAAGTACGGTCAGGTCTTCGCCCTGCTTCGAAGGACTCAAGGATGCCGTGCCGGCTCTTCCTGAACAGTAGATGATAGGACTGTCAAGCTGTTCATCGTTGGCGTTCAGGTCAAGAAGAAGCTCAAGAACCTCATCGCCGATTTCGTTGAGACGGGAGTCGGGACGGTCGATTTTGTTTACCACAATTATAATTCTATGCTGCATTTCAAGAGCTTTCTGGAGCACAAATCTGGTCTGTGGCATAGGACCCTCAGCAGCATCCACAAGAAGAATTACGCCATTAACCATTTTCAGGATACGCTCAACCTCTCCGCTGAAATCAGCGTGTCCGGGTGTGTCGATTATGTTCATTTTTATGTCCTTGTAGTGGACGGAAGTATTTTTTGCGAGAATTGTAATTCCTCTTTCTCGTTCCAGGTCGCCGTTGTCCATAACACGGTCTTCCACAACCTGATTTTCACGGTATACACCGCCCTGCTTCAGCATTTCATCCACAAGAGTTGTTTTTCCGTGGTCAACGTGGGCGATGATTGCAATATTTCTGAGGTCTTCTCTTTTCATATTATCAGCCTTTCTGATTTTATCTCTTTTATCTTAACATAACCTTAATATTATATACCAATTTTATGTATTTGTCTATGGTAAGAATGACGAAATTAGTCGGATATTGACATTTGCAGCGATTAGTGATAGAATTAAGAAAGATTTTTGAAGGGAGTTTTTTGTTATGTGGAAAGAATTTAAGGATTTTGCCTTCAAGGGAAATATTTTTGATATGGCTGTCGGTGTTATTATTGGTGGTGCTTTCGGAAAGATTGTTACTTCGCTGGTTAATGATATTGTTATGCCTGCTTTTGGTGCGGTGACATCAGGTATGAATTTCAAGGAAATGAAATATGTTATCAGTGCCGCAACCGAAACAAAGCCGGAGGCTGCTATACTTTACGGTCAGTTTATTCAGAATGTGGTTGATTTTCTTATTATTGCCTTTTCTATTTTTATGGTAATCCATCTTGTAGGAAAATTCAGAAAGAAGGAAGAAGTGGCACCGGAGCCTGAAGAGCCAAAGGCACCTACTCAGGAAGAGCTTCTTGCAGAAATTCGTGATATTTTGAAGGAAACTGCTCCTGCTGCTGAAAATGTGACTGAGACGGAAGCTGAACAGGAATAAAACAGAGAAAAAGACGTTATCCCGCCGGATAACGTCTTTTTATGTTCGATTATTTTATACTGAAGATAATATCACCGTATGAAGGAACAGGCCAGAATTCACGGTCGGAGTCTGCCTCAATTTCGTCTACATGTCGGCGAAGCTCTTCCATAAGGGGACAAACTGTTTTCCGATAGTAGGTAGCTCTTGTCAGGACATCACCCTTCGGAACGTTTTTCAGGGCATTGTCAAGGTCGTTGTTTGTTTCGAAAATCTTATCTGCCAAGGCAGCTACTCTGTCCAGCTTCACAGTTTCTGCTTTGCACGGAATATCAGGCGAAACCTTTTTCTTTGCAATCAGAGTATCGCAAAGACACCTTTGAATTTTGCTGATTGCGGGGGTGTAGTCCTTTTTCACCATATCTACCATTGTGAGACCTTCAATATTGATAATCTTGCAGTATTCTTCAAGAATAATTTCATATCTTGCGTGAACTTCAGTCTCGTTGTATATCTTGTGTCTTTTGAAAAGCTCAATATTCTCAGGCTTGATGAAGTGCGGGAGAGCATCCACCGTTGATTCAAGATTGAGAAGCCCCCTTCTTTCTGCTTCCTTCACCCAGTCGTCAGAATAACCGTCTCCGTCAAAAATAATGGCATCATGGTCGGTGATTGCCTGTTTTACCACTTCGTTGACAGCACCAAGAAAATCATCTGCGCCTTCGAGCTTTTCTGCCATAATCTGAAGCTCGTCCGCAACGATTGTATTGAGCATTATGTTTGCACAGGCAACAGAATCGGCGGAGCCCACCATACGGAATTCAAATTTATTTCCGGTGAAGGCGAAGGGCGAGGTTCGGTTTC
Source organism: Clostridia bacterium (assembly GCA_017456765.1). Taxonomy (GTDB): domain Bacteria; phylum Bacillota; class Clostridia; order Oscillospirales; family CAG-382; genus UMGS1387. The sequence goes on from JAFTIR010000028.1 coordinate 2,874, forward strand.
TGTCGGTGGAGTCCTTCGGGAACTGAGGAAGAGCGGTAACACCGATTTTCATTGTTTCCTTTTTCATTCCCGTATAGTCGCTGTCGTTTTTGATTGATTTGAGAACCTCTGCAAGCTCTGTCCCGAGGAACATTGATATAATTGCAGGAGGTGCTTCGTGACCGCCCAGACGGTGGTCGTTTCCTGCACTTGCGGCAGAAATACGGAGCAGGTCCTGATGCTTGTGAACTGCACTGAGAACCGCACAAAGGAACACAAGGAACTGGGCATTCTCATGAGGGGATTTTCCCGGTTCAAGAAGGTTTTCCCCTGTGTTGGTGGAAAGAGACCAGTTGTTGTGCTTTCCGCTACCGTTTATGCCCTCAAAGGGCTTTTCGTGAAGAATACACGCCATATTGTGACGGGCTGCCACAACCTTCATCATTTCCATTGTGAGCTGATTGTGGTCTGTGGCAATGTTTGTTGTTGTGAAGATAGGAGCAAGCTCGTGCTGTGCCGGAGCTGCCTCGTTGTGTTTTGTCTTTGCGAGAATTCCAAGCTTCCAAAGCTCCTCGTCCAGCTCCTTCATATATGCAGATACTCTGGGTTTCAGATGTCCGAAGTAGTGGTCTTCCATTTCCTGACCCTTTGGTGCCGGTGCACCGAAAAGAGTTCTGCGGCAGTAAACAAGGTCCTTGCGCTTTTTGTATATGTCTCTGTCAATAAGAAAATATTCCTGCTCAGGTCCTACTGTGGAGACAACTCTTGTTACATCATCCTTGCCGAAAAGTCTTAGTATTCGAAGTGCCTGCTTGTTTATGGCTTCCATAGAACGGAGGAGCGGAGTTTTTTTGTCGAGAGACTCGCCGCCGTAAGAACAGAAGGCTGTGGGAATACAGAGTGTCCCGTCCTTTATGAATGCATAGGAGGTAGGATCCCATGCGGTGTAGCCTCTTGCTTCAAAGGTTGCACGGATGCCGCCTGACGGGAAGGAGGAAGCATCAGGCTCGCCCTTGATGAGCTCCTTTCCTGAAAATTCCATAAGAACAGAACCGTTCTTTCCGGGAGTAATAAAGCTGTCGTGTTTCTCTGCCGTAATACCGGTCATAGGCTGAAACCAGTGTGTGAAATGTGTTGCTCCTTTTTCAATTGCCCAGTCTTTCATAGCTGCCGCAATAATATCGGCAACATCACGGTCAAGGCTGACGCCGTTATTGATTGTCTGCTTCAGGGCACGGTAAATCTCTTTTGGCAGACGCTCTTTCATAACGTTTTCGTTGAAGACCATACTGCCGAAAAGCTCGGGAATATTTTTCAAAGGAAATTCCTCCTTAATTTGTATGAAGTCAAAGCCTGTTTATGGCTTTGCAAAATGTAAAAAATTTAAAGGGACACAGTGGGATAACCCACCACACCCCGCACAAATACATACAAAGTATACAATAATAAGGGCTTTTTGTCAACGAAATTAAAAAATTTCTAACAATTTTTAAAAAAAGCTTGATTTTTTCAAAAAGATGTGTTATCATACTAAGAGTTGACTTGAAAAACAGAAGTTTGAGTGGAGGTGAAATCATGCCTAACATTAAATCAGCTAAAAAAAGAGTTAAGGTTATTGCTACAAAGACTTTGCAGAACCAGATGGTTAAGTCACAGCTCAAAACTGCTATAAAGAAGTTTGAAGCTTCTCTTACAGAAGGCAAAGATGCAGCCTCTGTTGCATACGCTGCTGTTGTAAAGAAGACAGACCAGGCTGTTGCCAAGGGTATTCTTCACAAGAATACAGCTGCTCGCAGAAAGAGCCAGTACGCAGCTGCAATGAATAGCATTGCATAAGTTTTTTGCATATACAGGGTGCGTTGAAGATTCAGCGCTTTGGCGCACTCTTTATTTAACTCAAATATAGGGGTATAGCTCAGTTGGTAGAGCAGCGGTCTCCAAAGCCGTGTCCCTATGTTCGTATGGTAACTCAATAAAACTTAATATTTGCTTTTTAGGGGTATAGCTCAGTTGGTAGAGCATCGGTCTCCAAAACCGAGTGCCGTGGGTTCAAGTCCTACTGCCCCTGCCATACAAAGTGGCTCAAACACTGCGTTTGAGCCACTTCTTATTTTTTAATCATATAAAAATTTTATGTTTCAAAATCAAATTTCAGAGCATCAATTTTGATTTTTGATAATTTTCGAGTATATTTTTGATGACGGCGCATGGTCTTGTGATTCAAATAATTATGCCTGAAATGAGCATCAATTTCGCATACGGTTGCATCTGTTTCCAACGATTCCGTCTGCTACATCATCATTTTAGCATCACTTGATTTCGTCAATTCTATCAATTTCGCCTGTAGAGAACAATTCTGCAAGAATATTTTTCAATTCTCGCAGAATATTTTTTACCCAAAATTAAAATCTCTTTTCTTTGTTTATGCGTATCAAATTTTGATACAATTATATTCTGTATTCTAAGTAATCAATAAACTTCTTAACTGCCAGTGGAAGCTTTGCTTTTTCTCTGTATGCTATGCCTATTTTTCTGTATGCAGGAACATCAAGCTCCTTTGCAACAATTTTATAAGGTATTCTGCGCAAGATTAGCTGCGGAAGTATTGCGATACCAAGACCGCCCTCAACCATTGACATAACTGCATAATCATCCCAAGTAGTAAAATGCACATTGGGGGTTATGTTGTTTCTTTCAAATATTTCTGAAATTTCCGCTTTCGCTCCTTTTTCCAAAAGCATAAACGGATAGTCGCATAATGCTTTTACAGGAAATTTATCACATTCAGCAAGCGGATGATTTTCCGGTAAAACAACAAGCAATTTATCTTCTTCCAAAAATATTGTTTCAAATTCTTCTGTTGTAGGGAGTCTTAAAAAACCTAAATCAACTCTGCCTGTCTTTATCCATTCTTCAATTTCGGTATAATCTCCGAGCAGAAGCTCGTAGTCTATATTGGGGTAGTCCTTTTGAAATTCTTTTATAATCTTTGGCAGCCAATGTGTCGCAACAGATGAAAATGTACCTATGCGTATAAGTCCTGATCCAAGTCCGTTTATTTCATCAACCTGCTCCTGTAAACGATTAAATTCATTACATACGCTCTGTGCAATAGGAAGTATTTTCATTCCGTCAGAGGTCAGTTTTACCCCTGTTCGATTTCTTTCAAGCAATGACACATTCCATTCTTTTTCTAAATCATTTATCATACGGCTTATGCCTGATTGAGAATAATTTAATATTTCTGCTGCCTTTGTAAAGCTCCCGTATTCCACCGTTTTAATAAATGCCAAATATTTCTGTATATTCATATCCATTTCTGTTACCTCTTGTATCTGTTTTTGTAATGCTAACTATGAAATATATTCGCTTGTGTAATGTATGAATATATGATATACTATTTGCAGAAAAAAGTCAATAACAGGTGGTTTACAAAATGAAAACAGCATATTTTAAGTACATATTTGCATTATTACTCTTTGGCTCAAACGGAATTGTGGCAAGTTTCATTGATTTAAGCAGTTATGAAATTGTACTTCTCCGAACACTTATAGGCAGTTTATTACTGATAGCAATTTTCTTTTTAACAAGAGAAAAACTGACATTTTATAGACACAAAAGTCAATTTGTCTGTTTAGCTTTATCGGGTGTTGCTATGGGGGCAAGCTGGGTATTTTTATATGAAGCATATAGTCAAATCGGTGTTAGTCTTGCTTCGCTCACATATTATTGCGGTCCGGTTATTGTGATGATGCTGTCCCCGATATTATTCAAAGAGAAATTAACTAAAACCAAAATAATTAGCTTTGTTTCGGTGCTTGTCGGTATATTCCTTGTAAACGGTACAGCCTTCAATAACGACAAAAATATGTGGGGAATTTTTTGCGGATTAATGTCTGCTCTCTGTTACTCATTTATGGTTATATTCAATAAAAAAGCAAGGGACATAACAGGGCTTGAAAATTCCATGTTACAGCTTTTCATCAGCTTTATTACCGTTGCAATTTTTGTTTTAATAAAGCAAGGATGTAACATTCAGATACCTCAATCAAGTATAATTCCGATATTTATTTTAGGTATTATAAATACAGGCATAGGTTGTTATTTTTATTTTTCATCTATCGGCAGATTGCCCGTTCAAACGGTTGCAATTTGCGGATATTTAGAGCCACTATCTGCCGTTATATTTTCTGTGATATTCTTAAAAGAAATAATGCTACCGATACAGGTTATCGGAGCAATTCTTATTATAGGTGGAGCGATATATGGGGAA
>JAFTIR010000005.1 GCA_017456765.1 Clostridia bacterium
AACCACATTTACGGACTTTCAACGGAAATGGTTTACAAAGGGCTTGAAAACTGCTTCTGCCCGCAGCCTCAGAATGTTCAGGTTTCTGAAAAATGGAAGCATGTGGAAGTAGACCTTACACCACATATTGACAAGATTATGGAAATGGCAAACCGTGACCTTATTTTCGGACGACCCGTAAGACGAGATGAATTTTACTTCTCGGGTACAAATATGGGATTTGAAATTCACGGAAATATAAGCTGTACCTTTGAAGTAAAGAATTATAATCTTGTATCATACATCAAAAAGTAAGGAGAAATTAAAATGGTGGAATTTGACAAGTCCAAGTATAAAGTAAAGAAGCTGTTTGAAGACGGCGGTTTTGAAAATGGTTTTTATATAGTACCCCTTGCAAGAGATGACGACAAATCGATTCCTTTTGAAACATGGAAGTATAACGATTCCAAGAAAGAACCCTCCTGGAAGATTATCCAGCACTATTCGAGATACTGCCTCTGGGAAGACAGAAAGGACGAGGGCGACCCCAACATTATTGCCGACAACGGCGGCTCAAAGAGGGTTGTTTACAATCCCGAGGAAAAGAGCCTTCGCATGACACTTGACGCAAGAAAAGTTTATCAGGGCAAGTCGAAGAATTATAAATACTGGCCTCACCTTCTTATTGACCAGAGAGACATATGCGACTACAAGAATATGCCCGAGGGCGATGAAAAGAAGTTTTACAGTGCAAATTCCGATAAAATTGTAGCGGAATATGACATAAGAATTCTTGATTATGTTCCGACAACAAATCCCGAGGATGTAAATGCCTGCCAGTTTGTTGCATACGCATACCTCAACCTTGTGGGTGCAAACTGGATTTATTTCGGCATTTCTCCCTTTGACAACAGAGGAAGAATTCCCTTTATGTTCAGAAAAGAGACGGGCGGCAACAACCACATTTATACTCTGACAACAGAGCAGGTTTTCGGAAGTGTTGAAAACTCCCTTTGTCCCGAGCCCTTCAATGTAAAGGTTTCTGATGAATGGACGCACGTTGAGGTAGACCTTACACCTCATATTGATGCCATCATGGAGGCGGCAAACAGGGACAACATTTTCGGCAGACCTGTCAGCCGTGATGAATTCTATTTCTCAGGCACAAATATCGGCTTTGAAATCTACGGCAATATAAGCTGTACGGTTGAGCTTAAGAATTATAATCTTGTTTCATACATAAAGAAAGAGGAGGAATAATCCGGTGGCAGATTTTGATAAATCCGGGTATAAAGTAAAAAGACTCTTTGCCGACGAGCATTTTGAAAATGGCTTTATGGTTTTTCCCTTAAAGTACGATGACGACAGAAGCACACCCTGGCAGCACTGGGCGTTTCCCGAAACCAAGGGTGAACCTCAGTGGGAAATCCTGCAGCTTTATTCAAAATACTGCTTCTGGGAGGAAAGACAGGATGTGGGAACTCCCTATGTTCTCACGGACACCCACAATTCCAAGAGATTTACATACAATCCTGAGGAAAAATCCATAACCTTCCAGCTTAACGCACAGAATATTTACGAGGGCGAGCATACCGTTCCGAGATTCTGGCCCCACCTTCTTATTCAGCAGAAGCACATCTGCGACTATAAGAATATGCCCGAGGGAGAGGAAAAGAGATTTTACAGTGCAAACTCAGATAAAATCTGCGTTGAAATGGATGTTAAAATCCACGAATTTATTCCTACTCCTTACGAAGAAGATGTAAAGAGCTGTGAATTTGTTTCATACACCTATCTTCAGCATATAGATAAGAACCATGTATATGTAGGTTGTGCTCCCTTTGTTGCCAACTGGCACGTAAAGCATAACTTCTTCAAGGAATCGGGCGGCGCAAACTATGTTTACCAGCTTCCCGAGGAAATTATACACGGAAGCATTGAAAATTCCTTCAATCGTCCTGACGGAACCATTCTTACGGGCGAGTGGCAGCACATTGAAGTTGACCTTACGCCTCACATTGACAAAATCCTTGAAAAGGCTAACAATGAGCTTATTTTCGGCAGACCCGTAAAGAGAGAGGAATTTTATTTCTCGGGTACAAACATGGGCTTTGAAATTCACGGGAACATGAGCTGTACAATAGAAGTCAAGAACTATAATCTTGTTTCTTATATAAAGAAGTAGGAGAAAAACAATGGTAGATTTTGACAAATCCCTTTATAAATCAAAAAGACTCTTTGCTGACGAGCACTATGAGGACGGCTTTGAGGTAATGCCCCTTGAATTTGATTTTGACCACACCGTAAGGGGCAAAAAGTGGTCGTTCCCCGAAAGCAAGTCTGACCCTAAGTGGAGACTTATACAGCACTATTCGGGATGCTGCTTTGTAAAGCAGAACAAGGATGTGGGAAGCCCATATGTCATGACGGATATAGAGGACACAGAGGTTTTTACATACAATCCAAAGGAAAAATCCGTAAGATTTCAGGTAAACGCCCAGAACATATACAAGGGCAAGACGGAGATTGAGCACTACTGGCCCCATCTTCTGATTGAACAGAGAGATTTGTTTGACTTCAGAAAGCTTTCCGATGAGGACAAGGTGTTTTACAGCCTGCAGAGCGATAAGATTGTTGCGGAGTATGACATGAGAATTGTTGACTATGTTCCCACAACAAACCCCGAGGGACATAACAGCTGTGAGTTTGTTGCTTACGCATATCTTCAGCTTCTCGACAGAAATCACATCTATCTCGGCTACAGTCCTTTCTGGGACCACGGCGCAATCAGCCACTTCTGGCACCAGGAGACAGGGGGACAGAACTGGATTTATGCCCTCTCCAACGAAATGGTTTACGGTGACATGAAAAACTCCTTCTGCCCCGAGCCCTACAATGTAAAGGTGTCGGACGAGTGGAAGCACGTTGAAATTGACCTTACTCCTCATATCGACAACATCATCGAAAAAGCAAACAAAGAGCTTATTTTCGGTGAACCTGTAAAACGAGAGGACTTTTATTTCAGCGGCACAAATATGGGCTTTGAAATCC
>JAFTIR010000029.1 GCA_017456765.1 Clostridia bacterium
AGGAAACGAGTTATTATCCCCAGGACAAAAGCGGCGAGCATTTCAAGTATTCCGAGGAAGAATTCTATGACAGATGGGCGGCAGACTGTGCTTGCGAATTTATAGAAAGTTATACAAAGACGGGAAAAGCACCAAATGGAGTAGGTGCCGATGAAGAAAATGCACCTTTCTTTATGTACTGCGGATTTCTCTCTCCCCATATGCCGCTTATTCCTCCGATTGAGGTTTCAGGCACAGTTGATGAAGATAAAATTCCCGAAGTTCTTGTGCAGGAAAGACCTGATGAGGATATCCCGTCGGTTGAGCTTTACAGAAGAGCATTCTTAAATCCTACAGAGGTTGTGCTTGACCCCCACTGCATGGATGCTGCAAGAAAAAGAGAAAGGGTTCTCTACTGTGAACTGATTGTTGAGGTTGATGCCCTTGTCGGAAGAATCGTAAAATCGCTTAAAGACAACGGACTTTACGATAATACAACAATAATTTTCACCTCCGACCACGGAAGCTGTGAAAATGATTATAATGTAATGACAAAGGGTCCCTGGCCATACAAGCCGCAGTTATTTATACCCATGATTATTTCAAACCATCCCGAGCTTGAAAAGGGAACAAGATGTGATGCCCTCTGCGGAGGTCTTGACATTGGCGGAACAGCCCTTGAAATAGCAGGTGATAAAAAGGAATTCGGCACATCCCGTTCAATGATTGGACTTGCAACGGGCAAAGAAGTGGAAAGAGAAGTAAATATGAGTGAATTCTGCGATAGCTGTAAGACACTTGTTGATAAGCAATATACATTTACATACTATCCATTTACCGAGAAAACCTGCCTTTTTGACAGAGTGAATGACCCCGAAGAAAAGGTAAATCTTGGCGGCAGACCCGAATATCTTGAAATTGAAAACAGATTCATGAAGCATATAGTTGACTTTATGATTCTCGCAAAAGGTGTTCGCATCGAAGTGCATGACCTGACACGTGATATTCATGACGGAATTGCAAAGAAGAATCCGAAATTCCTTGATAGCTTTGATATAGCATATCCGATAGCAAGCTGGAGAGATATCGAAAGACTTGAAGCACTCGGACTTGATGCAACCTATAACGAATTCTGTAAGGAACGCGAGATAAAGGCACATTATGGTGTATATTTCCACAAGGAAAGACCCGAAAAGAAATAAAAGTTTAATAGCAGATACATGAGATGAAATCATGTATCTGCTTTTTCGTTTTGTAAACAAATGCATGCACAAAATCTTGCACAAAAGCATAAAATATGATAAAATATACGAAATGGATGGCGAATTTGCAACCGATAGTTGCGAAATTTTCAAACAATAGTTGGTTGAATATATGTGTCAGTTTTGATAACATAAGTGTAATATATACAATGAGGAGTGTCGGTATATGAAAATAGGTGAGAAAATTTCAAATCTTCGGATTACGGCCGGAATGTCTCAGGAGCAGCTTGCAGAAAGCCTTGACGTTTCAAGACAGTCTGTTTCAAAATGGGAAATGGACCAGGCATTGCCGCAGATTGACAAGGTGTTGCAGTTGTGTGAACTGTTTGGCATTTCCACGGATCAGCTGCTTCGTGAGAGTATAAAAATCTCAAAGACAGATAATGAGGGCAATAAGTATTTTGGTACAGACGGCTTCAGAGGTGAAGCAAATGTAAATCTTACATCAATGCAGGCGTATAAGGTGGGAAGATTCCTCGGTTGGTACTATTCCTCACCGTTTTCAGGCTGCACAAAAAGCAATCACCGCCCGAGAATTGTAATTGGTAAGGACACAAGAAGATCAAGTTACATGCTTGAGTATTCCATTGTTGCCGGAATTACCGCATCCGGAGCCGATGCTTATATGCTTCATGTCACAACAACCCCAAGTGTTTCCTATGTTACAAGGCAGGAGGAATTTGACTGCGGTATTATGATAACCGCGTCACATAATCCTTTTTATGATAACGGAATAAAGGTTATAAATAAATTCGGTGAAAAGCTCGACGATAAAACCACCGCCCTTATTGAAGCATATATTGATGGAAACCTCAGTGTGCTTGGCGTTTCAGGTGAAGACCTTCCCCTTGCAACAAGGGAAAAAATCGGCTGTATTATCGACTACTCATCGGGTAGAAACAGATATATCGGCTATCTTATTTCACTGGCATCCCATTCCTATAAAAATCTCAGAATTGGTCTTGACTGTGCTAATGGTGCTTCCTGGATGATAGCAAAATCCGTGTTTGCCGCCCTTGGCGCACAGACGGTTGTAATCGGCGCTGAGCCTGACGGACTTAATGTCAATGAAAACTGTGGCTCGACACATATTGAGAATCTTTCAAGGCTTGTAAAGGAACAGCATCTTGATGTTGGCTTTGCCTTTGACGGAGATGCCGACAGATGTATTGCCGTGGACGGAAACGGAAAAGTGGTTGACGGTGATAAGATGCTGTATATTCTCGGCAAACGCTTAAAAGGGCGCGGAATGTTAAATAATGATACGGTTGTTGCAACTATCATGTCAAACAGCGGATTTTTCGCAAGCCTTGAGGAAGCTGGCATGAAGTGTGAACAGACCAATGTCGGCGATAGATTTGTATATGAATGTATGCAGGAAAAAGGTTATGACCTTGGCGGTGAACAGTCGGGACATATCATAATTAAGAAGTATGCTACAACGGGTGACGGAATACTCACTGCAATTATGATTGCAGAGGAAATATGTGACTCCAAGCTTTCTCTCTCCGAACTTGCGTCACCCGTAAAACTCTACCCCCAGTATACAAAGAATGTTAAAGTTAAGGATAAGCCGGCGGTTTTCAAAGACAAGGCTGTTATGGAGAGTCTTGCAGAAGTGGAAAAGCTGATTGCCGGAAAGGGAAGAGCGTTGCTTCGTCAAAGCGGCACAGAACCTGTTGTAAGAGTAATGATAGAGTGCGAGGACGAGGAAAAGTGTTCCCTTTACGCACAGATGATTGCCGACACCATAATAAAAGGAGGACACGGGGTTGAATAAGCTTGTACGGTTAAGTGACTTGTTTGATTGTAAAACCGAGTATCTTGTAGCACTTTTTGAAAGATATGAGTACCCCTGGGAAATGCTTCCTGATATAAAGGCATATATTTTAGAACTTATAGAAAAGGGACTCGGGAATTTTTATGAAATATCCGAGGGCGTTTATGTGGGAAAAAATGTGAAAATATATCCCACGGCAGTAATCGAAGGACCTGCAATTATAGGCGAGGGGACAGAGATACGTCCGGGAGCATTTATAAGAGGTTCTGTGATTACGGGTGCAAATTGCGTAATTGGTAATTCATCTGAACTTAAAAACTGTGTGCTTCTTGAAAAGGTACAGGTGCCTCATTATAATTATGTCGGCGATTCTGTTCTCGGGAATGGAGCACATATGGGCGCAGGCTCAATTTGTTCAAATCTCAAGTCGGATAAAAAGCCTGTAATTGTTCACGCGGATAAAGAGTATGAAACTGGACTTCGGAAAATGGGGGCTATTCTTGCAGATGGTGCGGATATAGGCTGTGGATGTGTACTTAATCCCGGAACTGTAATAGGTAAGAACACATCAGTGTATCCCTTAAATGCACTCAGAGGCGTTTTTGAGTCCGACTGTATTGTTAAATCTCAGAAGGAAATAGTGAAGCGTATAAAAGCTCAAAATTGATTTCATACCCCCGCCTCGCTGAAACTGTCTTGTAAACCTTTGGGGGATATGATATACAAAAGACTGCCATGCGGCAGTCTTTTGTGCTTTATTGGTAAGTGATTCCCGAAATGGTGCTTCCGACGCTGCTTTTGAAAACAACGCAGTCTTTGTGCTTTTTTATTATTTCTTCAATAAAAGGAGCGTTGCGTTTGCTCACGACACATACAACCATTTTTGTATCTATTCCGGAATAAGCTCCGTGGGCATCAATTATCGTGGCGGCCTGATGGAACTTTTTTGAAATTTCAAGACAAAGGTCTCCTGCCGTCGGAGTTATGATTTCATATTTTATGTTCTTGTCTTTAGATTCCCGTATCTTGTTTGTAACGCTGGTTGTAATGAAGGAATAAATAATACTGCAGATTACAGGCTCTTGTTTCAGATCATAAACGAAATATGAGCATAAGGCAACAACCATGTTGAAGGCGAAAATTATATTCATAAGCTCAAGATGCGGCTTTTTGTGTTTGACAAGGGCGGAGATAATGTCTACGCCTCCGCTTGAACCATTGAGCTTAATTGTAACATAGTAAAGAAGTCCGCGTATCGTGCCCGCCACAATAGGAGCAAAAACAATGCTTGTTCCGGAATCTGTGCAGTAGCAGAATTTAGATAGGTCAATACTTCCGAGTATCAGAGAAACAATAGAAAAAGAAGCGATATACACAGTGCTTTTTACGGCATAATCCTTGCTTAAAAACATAAATGCAAGGATGATAAGAGGAATGTTGACAAGCAGGGAAAGATATCCGATATTGATGTTCAGCGTGTCCTGTATCATTGTACATATGCCGTCTATGCCGGCAGGCGCAAATCTGTTAGGAAAAATAAATATCGCATAATTGGTTGCTGAAAGTGCGGCAAAAATCATTATTGCTGTCAAATCCGTCAGTTTTTTTATCATGTGAGTTTGCCCCCTCAAAAAACTTGACTTTATTATATACGAGTGATACAATATAGTCAAATACTTTTAAGATATAATTATCATAGAAAAAAACTATGGAGGAGTTATGTTTAGTAAATATAATTACGTGTATCAGGTTTATAAGGAAGGCAGTTTTACACGTGCAGCAGAAAAACTGTTTATTTCACAGCCGTCACTAAGTGCCGCAATAAAGAATATAGAGCAAAAGCTGGGAGCAGATATTTTTGAAAGAACAAACGGCGGTGTAAGACTTACCGAGGTCGGTCAAGAGTATATTTCTGCTGCCGAAAAGATTATGAATGTTGAGAAAGAGTTTGTAAATAAAATCTCGGATATTTACAATCTTGAAACGGGACATATTACAGTAGGCGGAACAAATTACCTTTCGTCTTATGTCCTGCCGCGCATAGTAAACCGCTTTGCAAGTATGTATCCCAAAATAGATGTTACGCTTGTTGAGGCAAATTCCACAAGCCTTCATAAAATGATAAAAAATGAGCAGATTGATATAATAATAGACAGCTTTGACGAAACCATGGATGAGTATGAAAAATACTTGCTTGCAAGCGAGAGAATTTTGCTTTGCGTTCCCGAGGACAGACCCATAAACAAAAGCCTATGTGAATTTCAGATATATCCCGACAGCATTTATAACGGAACGGTATGTCTTGACGAAGTAAAATCCGTACCTATTGAAGCGTTTAAGGATGAAAAATTTGTACTTCTGAAAAGCGGCAACGATATGTATAACCGCGCAATGAACATTTTTGATAAATATAAGGTTGTGCCGAAGGTTGTGTTCAGCGTTGACCAGCTTAATATTTCATATGCACTTGTAGACTCGGGTATGGGACTTTGTTTTGCCACTGATACACTTTTTAAGTATGGAAAATTCAGAAACAATGTTGTTCTTTATAATGTCGGGCAGGAGCATTGCAGTAGGATGCTTTATGTTGCACACAAGAAGAACAAATATTGCTCAAGAGCAATGTCTGAATTTATTCGTGTCGCAAAGGATGTTATTGCAGACAAGGACTGCTTTGCACAAAATTAAATATTTTTGGTTTTATTGTAAATAATAGTCGGTTTGCTATTGCCATTATTTTTATATGTGATATACTTTGTGTATAATAATACTGTTTAAGTAAGCTGAGAGGTGTGTCTGCTATGCTTAAAGCTACAAAGGTTGATATGTTGTCAGGGTCTATTTTCAAGGGGCTTCTTTCAATGACAATACCGATTATGATTATGAACGTCATGCAAAGCACTTTCAGCCTTATAGATATGACAATCCTTGGAAAATTCGCAAATGATACGGCTGTTGGCGCTGTTGGTACCTGCAGTACACTCATTTCTCTTTTCACGGGTCTTCTTATAGGTGTTTCAACGGGCGCAAATGTTGTTGTTGCAAAACGCCTTGGCGAGGGAGACAGAGAAAGGGCTGAAAGAACGGTCGGCACGTCAATTTTGTTCGCAATTGTCGGCGGTATTGTGATGCTTATTATAGGTGTGTTGTTTGCGAGGGAGTTTTTGGTGCTTATAAAATGTCCCGAAAATATGCTTGACAAAGCAGCGCTGTATTTCAAATTGTATTTTTTGGGTGTTCCGTTTCTCATGCTGTACAATTTCGGTGCCTCAATACTCAGAGCAGCCGGAGATACAAAAAGACCGATGTATTACCTGATTATCGGCGGTGTTGTAAAGCTGATACTGAATTTTTGTTTCATTACCATGTTCAATATGTCGGTAGACGGCGTGGGCATAGCAACGATTGTTTCAAACGGTGTAATGGGAGCTCTCGCATTTTTAGCTCTAAAAAAGAGCGATGATAAGGTCAGCTTCAGATTTGACAGATTCAGGTTTTATTCTTCCGAGCTTAAGGATATATTGTATATAGGTATTCCCGCCGGAATTGAAACGGCACTCTATTCGCTTGCAAATTCAGTCATCGTTACGGCGGTCAACGATTTCGGACCTGATGCCGCAACGGGTGTATCGATAGCAAATCAGTTTGACGGTATACTCTATCAGATTTCCTGCGCGACAGCCTATGCAACAACGCCTTATATTGCACAGAATATAGGTGCAAAGAATTTTGGCAGGGCAAGAAAGACACTTGGAAACAGTATTCTTATAACTGTAATGTTTGGTGCATTTTTTGGTGCGCTGTCTGCAATTTTCTCGGCACAGCTCTCGTCGCTCGTTTCGTCAACTCCTGCAGTAATCGAGTTTTCCTGTCAGAAGATGCGAATTGTTTCGAGTACATATTTTATTTGCGGTATAAACCATGTAATGGGTGGAGTTTTAAGGGGAATGGGCAAACCCGTTGTCCCGACAGTTGCAACAATGCTTTTTATGTGCATTATGCGTTTTCCATGGGTTTACTTCATTTTCCCGCTTTGCCCGAATCTTACCTTCCTCTATCTCGTATGGCCCATCGGCTGGATTCTGTCCATAACCACACAACTCATAGCATATTTCCCAACCATGTCAAAATTAAAAAAAGAGTTGAGCTAAAGCGTATGCTTTAATTGTCAAAAATATATTTATTGTAAAAAATGACAATATTTTCCATGTTTTGTGTTCAAATATTACGAAATTTTGATTTGTTATTTACTTTTTCGAAATATATGTTATAATATGAATGTGAAACCAAATTTTATATTATAAGGAGTATTTTTGATGGAAAAGCTTACAAAAAAATACGGTTTGGTTACTGCCATCTGTATGGTAGTAGGAACTGTAATCGGTTCCGGCGTTTTCTTTAAGGCACAGAATGTGCTGACGGCGACCGGAGGAAATATGCCTCTCGGTATTGCGGCATGGGTAATCACAGGTCTTCTTATGATTATCTGTTCTGCTCAGTTTGCGGTAATGGCAACAAAGTATGAAAAGGTCAGCGGCGTTGTTGACTATGCGGAAGCAACCTGCGGAAGCAGCTATGGCTATTACCTTGCATGGTTCATGGTTAATATTTATTACCCTGGTATGACATCTGTTCTTGCATGGGTGTCGGCAAGATATCTCGGCGTTCTTTTTGGATGGAGTCTTGTCAGCGCAGAGGTTATGATACTTGCAGGATTTTTCCTCGTAGCGTCATATACGATGAATGCACTTTCTCCGAAGCTTGCTGGTAAATTCCAGATAAGTGCAACAGTAATAAAGCTTATTCCCATAGCTCTTATGGCTGTTGTAGGTACAATTGCAGGCTTTGCAAACGGCACACTTACAAATAACTTTACATCTGTTGTATCTGAGGCTGTGGGCGGCAGTGCAAGCAGCGGACTCTTTGCAGCGATTGTTGCGACAGTATTTGCATATGAAGGCTGGATTGTTGCTACATCAATCAATGCAGAGCTCAAGGATCCAAAGAAGAATCTTCCAATAGCGCTTGTAATTGGTTCTTTGATAGTAGTTTGTGCTTATGTGCTTTACTTTGTCGGCGTAGCAGGCGGAGCAAGCAGTGAGGTACTTATTAATGAGGGTGCCACAACCGCTTTCTCAAACATTTTTGGTAATGTGGGCGGTGCGATTCTCAATATATGTATTGTTATTTCCTGCCTTGGCACACTGAACGGTCTCATGGTCGGCGCGACACGCGGTATGTATGCTATTGCTGCCCGTAACAGTGGTCCGAGACCCGAGACCTTCGGACAGGTTGACAAGGCAACCAACATGACAACAAACTCTGCTATCTGGGGCTTGTTCGTATGTGCAATCTGGCGTGTGTACTTCTACGGGGCAAATCTTACAAGCGGTTGGTTTGGTGTGTTCAATTTTGATTCCTCCGAGCTTCCTATTGTTACAATTTACGCAATGTATATTCCGATGTTTATTGCATGGATGATTAAGGAAAAGGACCTTGGAGTGTTCAAGCGCTTCGTGCTTCCCGCAATATCTCTTGTTGCGTGCGGATTCATGGTGTTTGCGGCAGTTTATGCTCACGGCATAACCCCCTATCTTGCTGCAAAGAAAGGCGGAACATTTTCGTTCCCTGTGCTTTTCTATTTGATTGTGTATGCAGTGGTTATGGTTATAGGTGCGATTTTCAAAAATCCCAAAAATAACAATAAAGAATAATTAAAAGATATATTTCTCCCGATTGAATGTCGGGAGAAATTTTTTGTTGTAATAAGCGAAAATGTATGATATAATGAATTCATGTTAATTTATTACAAACATATTATTTGTCAAAAGGAGAGATATAGATGAGAGAAAGAATAATCAATACAATAGAGAAGGAAAAAATAATAACAATTGTCAGAAATGTTGATAAGAATAAGCTTATTCCCCTGGCAGAGGCTATGTATGATGGCGGAATTCGTTTACTTGAAGTAACATATGACGCAAAGGGTGTTGTATCAGATGAAGAAACAGCAAAGAATATAGAGATGCTGGTAAGCCATTTTGAAGGGAAAATGTACATCGGTGCAGGTACGGTTATTACGGAAAAACAGGTAGAGCTTACAAAAAAAGCCGGAGGCGGATTTATAATTTCTCCCGATACATATGATGCAGTTATTAACAAAACACGTGAGCTTGAAATGGTTTCAATGCCCGGTGCGTTGACTCCCACAGAAATCCAGGCGGCACACAGATATGGTGCGGATTTTGTGAAATTGTTTCCCATAACTAATTTTGGTATCGATTATGTCAAAGCGGTAAAAGCTCCTCTTTCCCATATCAAATTACTTGCGGTTGGCGGCATAAATGAAAATAATATGAGTGATTATTTGAAAGCCGGAATATCCGGATTTGGAATAGGTTCAAACATTGTCAATAAAAAAATGATTGACAATAATGATTTTGCAGAAATATGTGAACTTGCAAAAGAATATACAAAGGTGATAAAATAATGAGCACATACATAACCATTGACGGTGGAACATCAAGTACGAGAGTAAACATTTTAAAAAACGGAGAAATCCTTGATACAGTAAAGTTGAATATCGGTGCAAGAGCCTGTATGGGTAACCGCGAAAAATACGAAAATGAGATAAAAAGTGCTATTGATGAAATTGTTGCCCGAAACAATATATCGGGAATTAAGCGAATTTTGGCATCGGGAATGATAACCAGTGAGTTCGGACTTTGTAATTTACCTCATATAAACGTGCCGGCAGGACTTAGTGAACTTCATCAAGCGATGTATGAAACAACAATAAATGAGATTTCGGATATACCGTTTGTATTTATGCGAGGTGTAAAGCTCGATGGACAAGATATAGATAATTGTGATATGATGCGTGGTGAAGAAACTGAACTCATGGGCATAATGCAGGAAAAATACGGTGAGTGTATATATGTTCTTCCCGGTTCACATTCAAAAATAATTAAAACCGACAATCATGGACGAATAATTTCATTTTCAACGATGTTGACCGGAGAAATGATTGCCTCCTTGTCACAGGGAACGATTTTGAAAGATGCGGTTGATTTAAGTGTATCAAAAATAAATGCGCAATACCTTTTGAAAGGATATGAATACACAGAGTCGGCAGGCATAAACAAGGCACTTTTCAAGGTGAGAATTCTGAAAAATAAATTTGACTGCTCTAAAGAAGAAGTTTATAGTTTTTTCATGGGAATAGTTCTCTGTAATGAAATATTAAACATAATAAAAGATGAAACTGAAACAGTTGTTTTGGGCGGAAAGGAACAGATTAAGAAGTCTATGGCATTGATTTTGAAAGAAAAGACGAACAAAAATGTTATAGAACTTGATGGAAAAACCGTTGATTATTCAACTTCGGTCGGTATGGTAAAAATATATGAAAACAGGACTTAATAATCTTTTTGAAAAAATCTTTCAGCTGAAAGATGAATATATAAATTTTCTTGTTGATATATGCAACATTGAAAGCCCGTCTGATAATAAAGAGGGGATAGACGCTGTATCCCGGTACATCTGCGAAAAAGCAGGAGTTTTCGGATGGAAAATTGAAATACAAAGCCAGCAAGTTTCGGGAAACTGTGTTTGTATTACCATGAATCCCGAGGCTGATGGTGAAAGTGTTTGTTTTTCAGGTCATATGGATACGGTTCATCCCGTTGGACTTTTCGGGTATCCGGCTGTAAAAATGGATGACGAAAAGATTTACGGCCCCGGTGTTCTGGATTGTAAAGGAGGAATTGCGGCGGCATTCCTTGCGATGAGAGCACTTTATGAATGCGGATTTGACAAAAGACCTGTAAGGCTTATTCTTCAGAGCGATGAGGAGGTAAGCAGTGTTTTCAGTGACAAAGCAACTGTTGCGTTTATGGCTGAAAAAGCGGCGGGATGTGTTGCATTTCTTAACTGCGAGCCGCATTACACGGGAGCAGCTACGCTTGAGAGAAAGGGCATATGCAAATATGAATTCAGCATTACAGGAAAGTCGGCTCATTCAGGCGTGTGTTACAACGGAGTAAATGCAATACTTGAAGCCGCAAGAAAAATAATAGAGCTGGAAAAACATAAAGACCCCGACGGAATAACAGTAAATTGCGGAACAATAAGCGGAGGAACAAAGGATAATACCGTGCCGGAAAAGTGCGTTTTTACTGTGGATTCCCGCTTCAAAACTTTTTCACAGATGCAGGAAATAGATAGAATTATGAAGGAAATCGCAAATAAATCCTTTGTTGAAGGAACGCAGTGTTTACTGACTCTTAAGAGTAGTCGTATTTCCATGGAAAAGAACGATAGAAATCTCAGGCTTCTTGAAAGAATAAATGAGATATATAAGGATAATGACCTTATGACACTTAACAATTCATCGAGCAACGGCGGTTCGGATGCGGCGGATATGTCGGCACGAGGAATACCCTGTATTGATTCAGTTGGAATGACAGGCGGCAATATTCACAGCAGGGATGAATTTGCGTATATATCTTCACTTGCCGAGGCGGCAAAGAGATTGGCAGCAGTTGCATATTGTATTTAATATGGAAAACATGAAACATCTTTGCAACCTTTGTCCCAGAAAATGTAATGTTGACAGAACAGTAACAACAGGCTTCTGCAAGAGCCCCGATAAAATCAGAATAGCAAGAGTGGGACTTCATGAGTGGGAAGAACCCTGCATTTCCTATGGAAAGGGCTCGGGAACAATATTCTTTTCGGGCTGTAATCTCGGATGCGTTTACTGTCAGAATAACGAAATATCTTCATATTTACACGGCACAGAAATTACGACACATACACTTGCTGAAGAAATGTTAAAGCTTCAGGATATGGGTGCTGTGAATATCAATTTTGTAACTCCCTCCCATTACGCCGATAAAATCATTGAAGCGCTTGATATTGCAGGCGATAGACTTACAATTCCAAAAGTGTATAACAGCTCGGGGTATGAAAATGTTGATACACTAAAGAAACTTTCCGGCTACATTGACATCTATCTTCCGGACCTGAAATACTTTTCACCCGTTGTCAGTAAGAAATATTCTTTTTGCGAGGATTATTACAGTATTGCAGTAAAGGCAATTTCTGAAATGGCAAGGCAGACGGGAACACCTGTATTTGACATCGACGGACATATGAAAAAGGGAACGATGGTAAGACATCTTGTTCTTCCGTCGCTTTATAAGGACTCGATTTCGGCATTTGAAAATCTTGTAAAGCATGTAAATCCAAAAGAAATTGCTGTCAGCATAATGTGCCAGTATTTTCCGACACATAAGGCACAGGATTTTCCCGAAATAAACAGAAAAACAACGACACTCGAATACATGAAGGTGGTAGACTTTGTACGCACTCTCGGCTTTGAACATGGCTTTATGCAAGAAAAGAGCAGTGCGAAGAAAGAATATGTGCCTGCCTTTGACTATGAAAAAGGAGAAAACGTATGAACCTTACAGAAAAAACAAAATCACAGGAATATATGTTCAAAGGCAAGATTATAAATCTGCGCCGTGATGTTGCAATTCTGCCTGACGGAAGTGAAGCAGGCAGGGAAGTGGTAGAGCATAACGGTGGTGTGTGTGTGCTTCCCCTGACAGATGAAAATGAAATAATATTCGTCCGTCAGTTCCGCTATCCCTATATGCAGGAGCTTCTTGAGATTCCGGCAGGAAAAAGGGACAGTAAGGATGAAGACCCACTCTCGTGCGGAAAAAGAGAACTCAAAGAGGAAACAGGCGCGGAAAGTGACAACTTTGTATTTCTCGGCGAGCTTTATCCGAGTCCCGGATATGTAAATGAAGTAATATATATGTACTACGCCGACGGTCTGAAATATGGAGAATCGGACCCTGACGACGATGAATTTCTCGACCTTGTAAAAATTCCTTTTGAAAAAGCCGTTGAAATGGTAATTGGCGGAGAAATCAAGGACGCAAAAACCCAGAGTGCAATTCTTAAGGTGGCTCACCTTAAGGCGAATAACAAGATTTAAGAGGTAAAACAGGATGAATATAGAAGAACTCATTGAAAGAAGCGAAAAAGAACTGATTGAAGAGGGTGTTTTCGGAAGAGTTGAAAAAATCGCTTTCAATAATCAGAAAAAGGTAATGGAGGCTTTTCGCGAATATAAGGTTTCCGACTCATATTTTGCAGGCACATCCGGTTATGGCTATGACGATAAGGGCAGGGATATGCTCGATAAAATCTATGCACGCGTTTTTGAAGCAGAGGATGCCTTTGTAAGACATAATATTGTGTCGGGTACACAGACGCTCGCAATCGGTCTTTTCGGACTTCTTCGCCCCGGTGACATTCTCCTTTCGGTAACGGGAAAGCCCTATGATACCCTCGAAGAAGTCATCGGTATCAGAGGCGAGGAGGGAACAGGCTCTCTTAAAGATTTCGGCGTAGACTATTCCCAGATTGAAATGCTCGACGGAAACGTAAATATTCCTGCTGTAACAGAATACCTGAAAGCACATAAAAATGTTAAGTGTGTATTCCTCCAGCGCTCAAAGGGATATGACATAAGAAAAACGCTGTCTGCCGAAGAAATCGGCGTTGTTGCAAAGGCGTGCCATGAAATAAATCCCGATGTTTTTGTAATCGTTGATAACTGCTATGGTGAATTCTGCGACGAGCATGAGCCTACATATTATGGTGCTGATATGATTATGGGTTCGCTCATTAAAAATCCCGGTGGCGGCATGGCAGAGACAGGCGGATATATCGCAGGTACAAAGAAGGCGGTTGAGCTTTGCTCGTACAGACTTACATGCCCCGGCATAGGTGTAGAATGCGGTGCTTCTCTCGGGCAGAATAAGAATATGTATAAAGGGCTTTTCTATGCACCTCATACTGTCTGCCAAAGTATAAAGACAGCGATACTCGCTGCCCGTGTATATGAGAATCTCGGTTATGAAACAAGTCCGAAATCCACAGAGGAAAGACACTGTATTATTCAGACTATCAGCATGAAAACCGAAGAAAAATTACTCGCTTTCTGCCGCGGTATTCAGGGCGGAAGCCCCGTTGATTCATATGTAACCCCCGAACCCTGGGATATGCCCGGATATGCCGTTCCCGTTGTCATGGCGGCAGGAGCATTTACACAAGGCTCGTCTATTGAGCTTTCGGCAGATGCTCCGTGTGTTGCACCATATACTGTATATCTTCAGGGCGGACTTACCTATGAAAGCGGCAAAATTGGAATTCTTTATGCGGCGATGAATACGGAAAAGGAGTAAATTCCTGTCCTGATTTGAAACGAGGCTATAAATAACATGAATGTTGTTTAAGGGGAAATGAAATGAATTACACCAAAATTTCTTTGAATGGCACCTGGGAAATGAATTATGATGAAAATGCATACCGTGGAATGGAAAATCCGTTTACGACGTCAATAGCAGCCTTTTCGGGAAAAACGGCGTGTATCGCAAATGCCGTTCCCGGCTATTGGGAAGATATGACAGAGCAGTTCAGATTTGCGCCTTTTTACTGTCGTCTGAGAATAAATCCCGAGTATGGACTTCAGCAGTATCCCATTTCCGATGTTGCGCCCGATATGGCGCTTCCGAATGTGGTGGGCAACTTCTTTTACCGTCGCACATTCGTGTGTGAGGATATTACAGAGCCGACTGTTTTGCACTTTGACGGAGTTCAGAATGCCGTATCGGCATGGATAAACGATGTTTATCTCGGTCGGCACGAGGGATATTCCACGCCCTTTGATTTTGAAATTCCGAAGGGTGTTTTGGTTTCCGGAGAAAACACAGTGTGCCTGTCTGTTTCCAATCACCGCCTTGAAGGATATTGCGGCGAGCCGATTTCGGGACTGACTTCCCGTGCGGCAAATGAATGTACCGGCGGTATTACAGGCAATGTCGAGCTTCGTGTGTATAACTGCCCGCTTCGCGATGTGGCACTTCTGGTTTCAGACGATTTCGAAAATGTTGAGGTAAGGGTTGAAATGGCAGAACCTGCTGAAATTGCCTGGCAGATTTTTGACGGAGAAAGAGAATTGTCGGCAGGAAATGCCGATGGTAATTTTACATTTCACACTACGGGACTTGCACGTTGGAGCCCTGAAACCCCAAAGCTTTATACCCTGGTTGTTTCCTGTGGTAGCGGAAGTATAAAGCGTACCTTTGGTGTAAGAAAACTTATAGCAGACGGAGTACATTTTAAGCTTAACGGAATCCCGTATTATTTGCGCGGTGCTTGTGAGCATTGCTATTTTCCCGATACCATTCATCCCGCGCATGATAAAACATATTATCGATCAATCATAAAAGAACTCAAGAAGCTGGGCTTTAACTTTATCCGTTTCCATACCTATATTCCTGAAGAAGAATATATGCAGGCGGCAGATGAGCTGGGTATGCTTCTTCATGTGGAAAGTCCTAATAATACCACAGTGGAAGAATGGAAGGATATAGTAAAAATGTGCCGTCGTCACACCTCGGTTGTGATATATTGCTGTGGTAATGAGCTTCTTTTGGACGAACCTTTTATTGAGCATCTCAGAAGGTGTGCCGACGAGGTACATAAGCAGACCGACTCCCTGTTTTCACCCTTTTCCGCGCTCAGGGGACTTGAGTATTTCTTCCATGAACCCGAGCTTGCACATGAACTTGTGCACAAACCTTTTACGCACAACCCCCGAAGATTCTCACTGGTGGGTGCTTTTAGCGATATGTATTCAAGCTATGCGAATAGTCGGTTCAGCTATAATTCGCTGACAATGGCAGATGCAGAGGAATCTGACGTGTGGAGTGACATCTATAAGAAACCGCGTGCAAGTCATGAGATTTGTATTGACGGTACATATACGGATCTTAGCCTGAAGGCTCGCTACAAAAATACCCGTGTGGGAAAAACGGAAATGTTCACATCGCTTGAGAAGCACCTTGAGGAAAAAGGGTTACTTAAAAAGGCACCCATTTTCTTCAAAAACTCCTGTGAGTGGCAAAGACGTGTCCGCAAATACTGTTTTGAAGAAATTCGCCGCAGTAATAATATGGCGGGCTATGATTTTTTGGGTCCCATCGATACCCATTGGCACACCTTTGGATATGATGTGGGAATGATGAACGAGTTTTATGAATTAAAGCCCGGAGAGACTGTTCGGAATGTTTTGATGTACAACTCCGAAACCGTGCTTCTTACTGACCTTAAGAGAAAAGTGAATTTTGCTTGTGGTGAATCACTTTCTTGCGGTATTTATACATCGTGTTATTATAAAGCTCCCCTTGAAAATGCCAATCTTTCCATCCGCCTTGCATTAAACGGCAAGGTAATCGAGAGAAAAAGCATTACCATAGATTCTGTTGAAAACGGCAAGGTTTCAAAATTGTACGACCTTTCGGTTTGCTTTCCCGATGTGGAAAAACCCTGTGCTATGAAACTGTATGCTTCGCTTGATTGCGGGGAACTGACTTGCGAAAATGAGTGGGAGCTTTACCTTTTCCCGAAGTCAGAGAAGGCGGACAGAAAAGAGCTTGTCGTGAAAGAGCAGATGACACAGGAAGAGCTTATAACGGCATTATCCGAAGGAAAAGATGTACTGCTTTTGGGAGCAGAACCCTTTGTAAAGCTTCCAACCACTTTCCGTATCGGACTTGCAGGTCGAACCTCAGGAAATCTTGCAACCATCGTTGCCGATCACCCGGCACTTACCGATATGCCTAACGAAGGTTTCTGCGGATGGCAGTTCTCGTCATTGATGGAGGGCGGAAATGCCATTTGCTTTGAGTGTGATGATGTTCCCTTTAACCCCATTATTGAAGTTGCTTCAACTCATAAATATGCAATCCGTCAGGCGGCTATGTTTGAGTTTTCGGTTGGTGAGGGTAGACTCTTGGTGTGCGGCTTTAATTTTTCTGAAAACGACCCAGCTGCTTTATGGATGAAAGAGCGACTTGTCCGTTATATGACGAGTGATGAATTTAACCCCCAAGATAACATCAGCACCAAGCAACTTCGCAAACTGATTCAAAGCGAGGTTACGAAGGCCACGGGCAATACAAACTTTGCATATAATTCTAACGATAAAACAGCAACAAGGAAGAGTAAATAACAGATTTTTGAATTGTCATCATAAAATTTTGCAAAAAAGCCACGGCTCTGCCGTGGCTCTCTTTTTACTTATTCACTCTTACTTCTTACCTCTTACCTCGTATAATATCCCCGAATTTCAGTGGCTCGTCCACTTCAATGGAAAATCTCATCTGAGGGTGCGGACAGGAATCAATGTCCTCGCCGTCCTCGTTTTTCATGCCTTTGAGAATTATATCACGAGTCTTTACACCGGGCGATACAAGCTCGCAAACCTCGTCACATAACGCCTTGTTTCTCTGAATGAGAGTTGCCCTCTTTGTTACATCGTCGTAGCTTTCAACCGTTGCAATAAATGCTTTGTCGCGAATGTAACCGCCGTCCTTTGTTATCTGAGCATTCTCCTGTGGCTCATCAAAGAAATATCCCGTGCCGTATTCTCTGTGGCTTACACATTCAAGCTCTCGCATAAAGCTTTCGTCAAAAACATAAGAGTCGGGGTTTTCCATGTACCGCACAAGCTCTGTTTTGTAGGCGTTTGCCGTGACAGCAGTGTAGTACGCACTCTTGACTCTGCCTTCAATCTTGAAAGAGTCAATGCCCGCATTCACAAGCTCAGGGATATGTCCAATCATACACATGTCTTTAGAGGAAAACATGAATGTTCCTCTCTCGTTCTGTACAAGAGATACGATTTCCTCGGGTCTCTTTTTTTCAAAGATTTCCGCATACTGTTCCTTGTCAAAATATTCCCAGCGGCAGGGCTGTGAACAGTTACCTCTGTTTGAGTCACGACCTGAGAAAAAGTTTGAAAGCAGACATCTTCCTGAGTAGGAAACGCACATAGCCCCGTGAATAAAGGCTTCAAGCTCAAGCTCGGCAGGGATAGCGTCTCTTATTTTTCTTATTTCCGAAAGGCGAAGCTCACGGGCAAGAACTATTCTTTTTGCTCCCATGGAATGCCACATCTTGCAGGCTTCGGAATTTACTGTACTCGCCTGTGTAGAAACATGAAGCTCGATTGACGGCGAATAAGTCTTTGCAAGGGAGAAAACGCCCAAATCCGAAATAATAAGTGCATCCGGCTTTGCCTCATTTTCGAGAAAGCGAAGATAGTCGGGAAGAAGATGAAGCTCGTCCTCGTGTGGAAGAACGTTTACCGTAACATAAACCTTGACATTTCGCTCGTGGGCGAATTTTACTGCCTCACACAGTTCTTCTCTTGTGAAGTTGTCGGATGCCGTACGCATACCGAACATTGTTCCTGCAAGGTAAACTGCGTCCGCGCCGTAAAGAATTGCAAACTTCATTTTTTCAAAGTTACCTGCAGGGGATAGAATTTCGGGTCTTTTCAATTTGTTACCTCTTAGTTGTAAGCGTTGATATGATCATTGAATTTATTGGAGAATATGGTTTCACCATTAGAATTTGTATAGAAGAAATAGAAGTTGGTTTGCTCCGGATAAAGGGCTGCATGAAGAGCTTCAGTACCGGGATTGCAGATAGCACCCGGAGGAAGTCCCTTGTTGAGGTAGGTGTTGTAGGGATGCTGTCTTGACTGGTTGTCACCGGCATCAAGTTTTTTCTTTTCACCCTGGAAAGAGTAGAGTGTTGCAGCGTCTGAATCGAGGAACGGATATGCACCTGCATGGTTTAAACGGTTGTGGAATACTGAGGATATTTTATAAAAGTCCTCGGCATTGTCACCTTCGGCTTCAATCATTGATGCAAGTGTAACTACCTCATCTACAGTGAGTCCAAGCTCCAGACATCTTTCAAAATAGGCGTCCTCAAACTTGCTGTTAAAATTGTCGAGGAATTTTGTTATTATTGAGTCGAGGTTTTCGCCGACATAAAAATCATACGTATCGGGGAAAAGGTAACCCTCAAGTAAATAGAACCTTTCAGATTCTATCTTGCCGTTTTCATCCTTGATTTTATTAAAATCTTCAAGGAAAGCATAATCATAAACTGCTGTATTTAATTTCTCCTTGAACTCATCTACTTTGTCTTTTGGAATTACGCGTTTTTCCACAAAAAGGTCAATTATTTCATAAACGGTGTAACCCTCAGGGATTGTAACACGCACAATTTCTGTTGAATATGCAGATTCCGCAAGCAATGAAATAATCTTGTCGTATCCGAAATTGGAATTAAGCACATGCTTACCGGAAATAAAATCTCCGGTATAATAGCTTTTACCATCCATTCTGAGACCTGAGTAGATTTTGTATATTGATGGGTATTTAATAACACCCTTTTCTTCGAGTTCCTTGGCAACATCATGGATGGTTGCGTTTTTCTTAATGTTGATTGTTATTTCCTTATCCTCTTTGACAAAGGCAAAAACATCGTTTCCAACCTTGATTGCCGTAACCGAAAGGACTACGCTGACGGTAATAACACAAATAAGATAAATGAGAACCTTCAAGCCGCCGGGAAGGTGTCTTTTTTTCTTCTTCTTTTTCTTATCCTGCGGCTCGACTTTTTTTACAACCAGTTCGTCAAAATCGTCAAGGCTGATTCCACCTTGCGCGCCCCTTGCATAAACTGAAGTTTTCGGTTTGCTTTGAGTAACAGGCTTTGGTTGGGGTTTGGGTTCGGGTTTTACATCTGGCAAAGGAGCTTTGGCAGTTATTGCACCGGTAGCTATGTTATCAATCCTTGTAGGAGCATCGTTACTGTGCTCGTTGTTCTTGATTTCGTCTGCTTTTTTCTTTTGCAGAATGTCAAGAATATCGTCAATATTGTCTTCGCTGTCTTTATTGTCTTCTTCAACACTGTTTATATTGTTGATTTCGTGGGCGTTGTCAATGGCACTGTTGGGATTATTCTCGGAACCTGTGTCCGCAGTATTGATAATATCATTGTTCATGTTGTCATCAGCGCTATTGTTCGGATTGTTGTTCAAATCAATTCTCCTTTCGCTTTTACATTTCCCATCTTGTACTGCTTCCTGCAGGAAGAACAGCACCGGTTGTGGTTACTGGAATACCGATTTCGTCGCTCTCAACCTTTCCGCCAAATTTGTCGGCATAATGGAGCTTTGCAATATATCCGACTGTCGAAGCAGAAAGACCTGTTGTATAAGAATTTATTATTACAAACAGAGGGTTTTCGGAAATAAGTTCGCTTGTCAAAGCAATAAGACTGTCAACATCATCTTCAAGTTTCCATATTTCACCGCCCGGACCTCTGCCGTAGGAGGGAGGATCCATGATGATTGCGTCGTATTTGTGTCCGCGTCTTATTTCACGTTCTATAAACTTCTTGCAGTCATCTACAATGTAACGGATAGGTGCATCGGAAAGTCCAGAGAGAGCCGCGTTTTCCTTGCACCAGGCAACAATACCCTTTGATGCGTCAACATGGCACACAGATGCACCTGCATTTGCCGCCGCAATGGTGGCAATTCCTGTGTAGCCAAAAAGATTGAGTACACTTATGGGACGGCCGGCGCTTCTTATTTTGGAGTCAATAAAATCCCAGTTTGAGGCTTGTTCGGGGAAAACACCCGTATGCTTGAAGCCTGTTGGACGTACACAGAAGGTAAGACCCTTTCTCTGTATGTTCCAGCCGACATTAAGCTCGTCGCCTGAGAGATTTTTGATGTCCCAGGCGCCGCCGCCCTTTGATGAACGGATGTATCTTGCATTGTACTTTTTCCATACAGGATGCTTTTTTGCATTTTTCCATATAACCTGAGGGTCGGGACGGACTAAGATTATGTCGCCCCAGCGTTCAAGCCTTTCTCCGTCGGAGCAGTCTAAAAGCTCGTAGTCTTCAAAGTCTTTTGTGTACCACATAGTTGTTCCTTTCGGTGGGTGAGTTAATTGCAGTATAATGTAAGATAGTCAAAGTCGCCGTAGGGGATGTTTAAAGAATCATCCTTTGCGACAGAGATTTCGAGTGTATAGATGAATTTGCCCGTGGGATTTGTGAGCTTTGCTGTTGTCATAGAGACAGTTTTTGATTTTCCTCTCGCGTTTATTACATTGTCAAGAGATATGCCGTCAATGATAAGCTTTGCTTTGTCGGCATTTGTGTTTTTGAATAAAAGGGTGGGAGCAGGAGGAACAGACTCAAGCTCATTTAATCTCTTCAAATTTCTGATTTCAAGATTTTCGGGAGTTGATGCAAGTGAAAAATAAGCACTTGCTTTCCCGTCTTTTGAAACTCTGTCAATAATGTAGAGTTTGATATTCTCAAGTGTTGCATCGCTAAGTGCAAAATCTGAAAACAACTTGAAGAAAGAAAATGAAAGTCTTGCGTTTACGTTTTCTATATTAACATTCTCTGCCTTTCCGCATAAAAACTCTATAAAACTGTCGCAGAATGAAACCGAAACGTTTCGTATGTCCAGCCCGTCTATGTCGCATAGTCTGTTTTGCTTTGCACATTGAATGACATTTACAGCAGACTTTACAGTACAATTCTTAAAAGTTACCTTTAAGCATTTGCCGGTCAGCACCAGAGCATCGCTCATTCCGTTGAATGTAACATTTACAACCGATGCATATTCGCAAGAGTCAAATACAATGCTTCCTATACCTGTCGGTGCATTAACCGAACAGTTTGAAATTCGTATATTCTGGCAATTTTTAAAACAAAAAGCATTGCATTTTGTGCCGTCTTTTATACCAAAAAGTCCCCCGCAGATTTCAAGTGAAGAAGCATCTTTGGCATAAATAAAACTATCTGCATTATCATTTTCGGGGGCAAATATGATATTTGCATTGGCATGAAAATGAAGTTTTGTGTTTGAACTTAGGGTTATTGACTTTGTAAAAAGGTATGTGCCGAATGGAAAGCTGATAAGACTTTCACCGTTTTCAAGTGCTTTTGACAAAGCAACTGAGCAGTCTGTCTTTCCGTCAGCCACCGCACCGTATGAAAGAATGTCTGTACCGTAAATTAAATTTTCACTCATAGTATTATTCCCTGTAAATGTATATTACTAAATTTTTGTCATTTTCGATTTTTTCAAAACAAGAAAGAGTGGTCACATCGCACTTTGAAAGGGAAGAAATCCCCTCGCCTGTAAATTTGACATATGCCTCTTTCTTTACCCATATGTCGAGAAAGGCTTCGTCTTTGTCTTCGGCACTCTCAATCAAAGCGCATTCGTTTTGTGTAAAGAACTTTCCCATGATAGCATCACGCCTTGGCATTTTTCTGCCGACTTTTTCCGCATCAATGCCGAAAGCTTCTTTGTCAACGCCGACTATCACAGTGTCATCTGTGTGTGTAACACCGATAAAAAGCGGATATTCAATATAAGGCTTTCCAAGTTGTGTTCTTTTTATTTCTCCGTCATATGGGGCAAGGGAATGCCCCGAAATGTAATAGTTCAGGGATTCCCTTATCAACATATCTGTTTGTTCTCTTTTGTGACCCTTGTCTTTGTCATAAAAGTAGAGTTTCATTTTTATTCCTGCACTTCTGTGCTTTCGGTAGCTTCGGCAGATTCAATGTTTTCTGTCTGTACGTTTTCTGTACCCTCGGGCATTTCTTCGCTTTCTTCCTGCTTGTCAACACGGGTAAAGGAAACAATCTTCATGTCTTCGCCTATTCTCATAACGCGAACACCTGCCGCAGTTCTCGAATACACGCTTATTTCGGAAACTCTTGTTCTTATAATCATACCTGTGTTGGTAATAAGCATTACGTCGTCGTCTTCGGATACAGCCTGAATACCTGCAAGCATACCCAGCTTGTCGCTTGCCTTGTGACAGGTTACACCCTTACCGCCACGATTGTGAATGGGGAAGTCGGAAATTCTGCTTCTCTTGCCGTAGCCACTCTCGGAAATAAAGAGAATATGTCTTTCATCATTTTTGTCAAGTGCCACAGCACCTACAACAAGGTCGCCCTCCGAAAGATTTATCGCCTTTACGCCGCGTGCTGTTCTTCCGAGAGTTCTTGCCGATGTTTCGTCAAAGTGTACCGCAAATCCCTTGTGGGTTGCAAGGAGAACATCGCTGTTTCCGTCTGTTCTGAGAACATGTAAAAGCTCGTCCCCTTCGTCAAGATTTATGGCAATAAGACCGCTTCTTCTTATGTTCTTGTAGCTTTCAAGAAGTGTTCTCTTGATAATACCGTTCTTGGTAATCATCGTAAGATAAGGACAAGCCTTGAAGTCTTCGATAGAAAGATATGCTGTAACTGCCTCGCCGGCTTGAAGCTCAATAATGTTTACAAGGTTTGTACCCTTGGCATTCTTTGAAGCCTCGGGAATTTCGTAGCACTTTTTCATGAATACTCTGCCCATGTTTGTAAAGAGCATGAGGTAATTGTGGGTGTTGGCGATGATAACACTCTGAACAAAGTCTTCCTCCTTTGTTTTCATGGTAGTGATACCTCTGCCACCTCGTCTCTGTGCATTGTATTCGTCAACGGGAAGTCTCTTTATATAACCTGCGTGACTGATTGTAACAACGCAGTCCTTTCTTTCGATAAGGTCTTCAATAAGAATTTCGTTTTCAACCTCTTCGATTGCAGTTCTTCTTTCATCGCCGAACTTTCTCTTGATTTCAAGCATTTCGTCGCGGACGATGTCAATAACACCTGTTTCGCTCTCAAGAATTTCGGTAAGTTCCTTGATTTTTGCGTGAATTGCATCAAGTTCGGCAAGTATCTTGTCAATTTCAAGACCTGACAGACGTCCGAGGGGCATCTGTACGATTTCCTGAGCCTGAATTTCGGTAAGGTCAAATCTTTCGATTAACTTTTCCTTGACTTCGGGAATACCGCCGGGGGTGAAACGGATAATCTTTATTACTTCATCAATGTTGTCAATGGCAATTTTTAAACCCTCTAAAATGTGGGCTCTCTTTCTTGCCTTGTCAAGATTGAATTTTATTCTTCGTTCAACCACTTCTCTCTGGTGGTCAATGTAGTGACGGAGCATCTGCTTTAAGTTGAGGACTCTCGGCTCGCCGTCTACAAGTGCAAGCATATTTATTGCAAATGTGTCCTGAAGCTGTGTGAGAGAATAGAGCTGATTGAGCATAATCTGGGGATTGACATCACGGCGAAGCTCGATAACAATTCGCATACCTGCTCTACCTGATTCGTCACGGATGGCTGTAATTCCGTCAACTCTCTTGTCCTTAACTAAATCCGCAATGCTTGCAACGAGCATGGATTTGTTTACCTGGTAGGGAATTTCGGAAATGATAATGCTTGTTTTGCCGTTTTTTTCCTCTTCAAAGTCTGCCTTTGCACGAACAACAACCTTGCCTTTACCCGTCATGTAAGCCTGATAAATTCCGCTTGTGCCGTGAATTGTGGCATATGTCGGAAAATCAGGACCCTTGATGTACTGCATAAGGTCAACAACAGTAGCCTCGGGGTTGTACATGAGGTGGATTGCACCGTCAATAACTTCGTTTAAGTTGTGAGAGGGAATGTTTGTTGCCATACCTACGGCGATACCGACAGAACCATTGACAAGAAGATTCGGAAAACGTGCGGGAAGAACTGTAGGTTCCTGCATCTTGTTGTCAAAGTTGGGCATGAAGTCAACTACATCCTTGTCAATGTCAGCAAGCATTTCGTCTGCCATTTTTGCAAGTCTTGCTTCAGTATAACGGTAAGCAGCAGCACCGTCACCATCGATGTTACCGAAGTTTCCCTGACCTTCAACGAGAGGATAACGGAGTGAGAATGGCTGTGCAAGTCTTACCATTGCATTGTAAACCGCGGCATCTCCGTGGGGGTGATAGTGACCAAGCACGTTACCGACGGTTGTTGCCGACTTTCTGAAAGGCTTGTTGTAAGTAAGACCGTCGTCGTACATGGCGTAGAGAATACGTCTGTGTACAGGCTTCAAGCCGTCACGGACATCGGGGAGTGCTCTGTCTACAATAACTGACATTGCGTAATCTATGAATGATTTTTTTACCTCTGCCGAGATTTCAACCGCTGTTATATTCTGTCCTTCAAATCTTTCGTCCATTTTTTGAAATTCCTCCAAAGTATTTTGTGTTATTGCCGAAGGTAAACCTTACGCAAAATATTTTGTATGTGTTAATTTTCCTGTATGTTTTCCTGTGCAGTTTCTTTTTCAAGGGAAGCTTCGTATGCCGCATCAAGTGCCGCATCTCTTTCCTCGATAAGCTGTGCCTGTTCTTCTCTCAGACGTTCTTTTTCGTTTGCAAGGCGCTTACCCTGAGAGAAAGAGTGGTGAACAATCATAGCCACATCGTACTGCGTACTGTCATAATATGTGCTTGCCTTATATGAATTTATTATTCTTGTTATGAGTGAGACGGTTTCGTAATCAACATAGCCCGTTGCATTCTTTTCGTGGTCCTTTTGCAGAACATAAAGGGCATTTTTTGTTGTTTCATCAAATATGCCGTCGCAGTATTGCTCTCTCAGAATACCCATAATGACCATTCTGTCCTCAAGTGCCTTTGTTACATCGCTGTACTCTCCCTCTTTGATTTCAACATAGTTCTGGTGGTTGAATACACCGAGAGAGGGAAGCGTGTAGCACATTTCGACTTCTTCAATGGCAATGTCAGGAATAATTCCTATGCCATCGTAGGACTCAAGGCTCTCGTTAAGCATCTGATAGGTTGTTATTGTAATGTAGTCGCCGTTTGCCAGTGTGTAAACTTCCTGACCGAGACTCTTGCCGTAGGATTTTGCACCGATTACCTTTGCAATTCCCTTGTCGTGAAGAATGCTTGTGAAAAGCTCGGCGGCGCTTGCCGTGTGCTCGTTGATAAGAATTGTTATGCTGTCAAAGCTTATTTTTTCGGTTGTTGAATATATAGGCTGGGGTTCTTTGAGGGTTCTGTCTTTGTAATAACTGATGACCTCTCCGTTTTCGACGAAAACTTCAGCCATTGCCAACGCATAGTCGAGTGAGCCGCCGCCGTTGTCCCTGAGGTCTATCGTGAGATGCTTTATACCGTCGTCGGCGTATTTTTTGACAAGCTGGGCAAACTTTGTATCGGTTTCGTCTCCAAGGAAGCTTGAAACCTGAATGTAGGCTGTCGGCTTTCCGTCGTTTTCATCAACCATTGAAGAAATCTGTGAAATTTCCATAGGGCCTCTTGAAAGGTTGAACGTGTGCTTTTCTCCGTTTCTGTCGATTACAATTTCTACAACGGGATGTGCAGTGGTTTCCTTTGCCTGTGCCGCATCAGTGGCTTCTGCTGTATCGGTGGCTTCTACCGCTTCTGCTGTCTCTGTGGTTTCTGTGACTTCTTCTGTTTTCTCAATCTCTGTAGCTTCTTGCGTTTCTTCCTGTTTTATAAAATTCTGAGGCTTTGCAAGAATTGTTGAAATGACATCGAATGTCTGATTCTCAACATTTATTCCTGCTACCGAAACGAATTTGTCTCCTGCCATGAAGCCTGCTTCCATAGCGTTGGAATTTGGAAGTACAGATTCAATAAATACTCCGTCTTCTCTGTCTATTATTGTAAAACCGAAGCCGACAGAGCCTTTACCGGGTTCAAGAAAGTTTGACGAAGCATCGTAATATGAGCTGTACGGATCCATCGTACCGAGAAGATATTCCATGAAATACGAAAAATAAATGGGATTGTCATTCAAAAAGTCTTCAAAAAACTTGTGAAGAACATCTCCTTCGGTAAATTCATAAAGATGCTTTTCGACATAAGCATCCAGAATCTGCTCGAACATTCTGTACTCATAATCTTTCGGTCTGTACTGTTGAACAATTCCCGAAGGGAAAGTGCTTTCTGCTTGAGAGCTACCTTCGGTTGTGTCTTCTTGAATTTCATCTTCAAGGGGAGCTGTTTGCGGTCCGTAGGGGGTGAAGGCAAATGCACTTGTGGCAAATGCCGATGCTGCAACTAATGCAGCCAGAATTCTTTTAAGTTTCATTTTTGTTCCTTTCATAGGGGAGACACTTCCTCGCCCGAAGCCACTGTGAGAGTAAAATCGGTGACTTCTGCGGTAATGCCGTTAACTTCGATGGAATAGCTGACGTGAAGCACGCCGCCGTCCTCCTTTAGGTTGTTTTCCACACACTCTGCGGTAAGACAGAGCATTATGGGTGATTGGTTTTCGTTTTCCTCGGTGGTATCTTCAAGAAACAGGGATTCGGGAAGACATATGTAATTCCTTTTGTCCTTTTCGAAGACAAGCTCGGAAAAGTCGTCCTCCTGACCGTTAAGTGTGATTTTTTCGTCCTGTGCGTGGATACATATTGGGGTGAAATCTCCGCTGTATCTTATAAGATAGCCGCCCTTGCCGTCACTCTGAAGTGTGCCGAGGGTGGAGTATTCAATTTCCTTGTTGACATCGGGTAGGGTAGACAGGTCAAGAATGTCACCTGTGTCAGAGCTTATGAATTCCTCAAGAGTTTCTTTGCTGAAATCGCCGCTTTCGGGGTCTCTTGATATTTCTCCCAAAGATTCATCCTGAGGCAAAGCTTTGCTTTCTTCTTCAGAAAAAACACTGCTGCCGTAGATGTTGGCAAAAATATAATCGCACCCGAAATAGTGCTTGCCGCAAATGCTTATGGAAACTTCTTTTGGCAGATGTGTTATTTTCATGCCTGTTCCTCACTTATTTTCTGTGTAGTGATATGATGTTATGTCGATTTTTTTTACGCTTTCAATATTTTCTCCCAGAAACAGCGAGGCAGATTCGCGAAAACCGTAAACTTCATCGCTGACATAATATTCGACACAGCCCATTTGACCGTCGGAAAACAGATTATTTTGTTCGAGGAAATGTTTTATTTCATGTGCAGCTTCCTCGCCTGAATCAACAATCTGTATGTCGTCTGAAAGCAGTTTTCTTGCACTGTCGAGTATAACCTCGCGTATAATGGGATAGTGGGTGCAACCGAGAATTATGCAGTCGGGTGAAAATTCCCGGAGTTTTGAAATATACTCATCTGCGATAATCTGTGTTACCTTGCAGTCTCTTGCAACATATGCGTTTTCAACAAGAGGTACAAACATGGGACAACCGATACCCATCACCGAATAGCCGTCGAAATTTTCGTTAATATATTTTTCGTGTGCCGCATTTTTTACGGTTGCGGGTGTAGCAAGAAGCGCAATTCTTTTGTTTTTGGAAAGACTGCATGCTTTTTTTGCAGATGCTTCAACCACTCCCGTAATCGGAATGTCAAAAGCACTCCTAAGCGCACCCAGTGCCACAGAGCTTACCGTTCCGCAGGCAACAAGTGCCGCTTTGAGTCCGAAGGATGACAGAAAGTTCATGTCATCAAGAGCATATTTTGTTATTATTTCGGGCGAGCGTGTACCGTAGGGAACTCTGCCTGTGTCACCGAAATATATTATTTTTTCGTCAGGCAATATTTTTTTCAGAACCCTGACAGCCGTAAGCCCGCCAAGCCCGGAATCAAATACGCCGATTGCACCGTTGTTGCCCATAAAATACATCACCTGAAAAGTTTTTTGTACATGTGACGATGCATCTTGCAAAGCACATATATATTAACATTATATATTATAACATATAATAATATATAAGTCAAATAAAATTGTTATAAAAAACGAATTTTTTAATTGAAATTTTTGTGCTATTTTCATCAATTTTCAAAAAGCCCTTGTTTTTTGAAAAATTGTGTAGTATAATAACAATGTATCTGTCTGCGGACAAGTCGCATTTAGGAGAAAAAATATGAGTAAAGATATTGCAATTGACCTTGGTACATCTAATGTACTTGTGTATGTCAAGGACAAGGGCATTGTCATGGAGGAACCCTCGGTTGTTGCGGTTGAAAAGGAAACCGGAAAGATTCTGAAGGTCGGCAAAGAAGCACAGCTGCTTCTGGGTCGGGCTCCGGGAAACATTCTTGCGGTAAGACCGTTGAAAGACGGGGTTATTTCTCAATATGATGTTACCCTGCATCTTATTCGTTATCTCATAAGGCGCGTATGCGGAAACAGCTTTTTCAAACCACGGGTAATGATATGCGTTCCCGGCGGAATCACAGAGGTTGAAGAAAGGGCGGTCTGCGACGCGGCAACGAGTGCGGGTGCAAAAAAGACATACCTTATTGAAGAGCCTCTGGCGGCAGCAATCGGTGCCGGAATTGATATTTCTAAACCAAACGGTAGCATGGTTGTGGATATTGGCGGAGGAACTTGTGATATTGCCGTTATTTCCTACGGAGATATTGTTGTCAGCGATTCGGTTAAAATGGCGGGCGACAAAATGGATGAGGCAATTATCAAATATATAAGACATAAATACAATGTGCTTATCGGTGAAGTCACTGCTGAAGAAATCAAAAAGACGGTAGGTTCTGCACTTCCGCTTGATAAGGAATACATTGTTGATGTAAAGGGCAGATGCCTTACGGAAGGGCTTCCCAAGATGATTTCCGTAAATTCTGCCGAAATACGCGATGCGATTGAACCTGTGGTAAGAAGTATTGTTACTGCGGTACGTCACGTCGTTGAAAGAACGCCACCCGAGCTTGTCGGAGATATATCGGCGGGCGGCATTGTCATGACGGGTGCAGGAAGCCTGCTCTACGGTCTTGACAGGGCAATTGAACACGCAACGGGAATACGTACCTATATTGCGGAAAATCCTTCTACCTGCGTGGCGATAGGAACGGGCAGAAGCCTTGACAATATACAGGTTCTTCCCGAAGGCATTATCAACATTTCAAGAATGCGTCAACAAAGACTCTGATTTATTTAGCAAAAGGTCTGAAAAATATAACAATTTGCAATTTAGGAGGAAAGAATCTTGAACGCAAAAGAGCTTATAAAAGTTATTGAAAATTTTGATATTGAGGAAATTGACATTCAGAGATACGGAAATGGTCATATCAATGACACTTTCGTTGTAACACAGAACGGTGTAAAGATGCTTCTTCAGGCACTTAACACAAAGATTTTCAAGAATCC
The DNA here is from genome assembly GCA_017456765.1 of Clostridia bacterium. GTDB lineage: Bacteria > Bacillota > Clostridia > Oscillospirales > CAG-382 > UMGS1387. The sequence goes on from JAFTIR010000029.1 coordinate 29,982, forward strand.
TGTGGGTGTAATGGAAAACATTGTAAATGTTACCGAACACTTAAAGAAAAAGATTGGCGAAAACGGCGGTGACCCCGAAAGGGAAACTATGACTGTTATAAATGCTTCTGATGGAAAACCTTACTTTATAACAGACAGCGGAAAATTCTTCAGAATGTATAAGTTCATTGAGGACAATCTTTCTGTAGATAAGGCTCAGAATACCGAGCAGATGACAAGTGCGGCAGAAACTCTCGGCAAGTTCTATCATATGCTTGACGACTTTCCTGCTGAAACACTTTCTGTGGCAATTCCCAAGTTCCATGACACAAGAAATTATTATAACCGTCTCATGGACGCGATTGAAAATGATGCTGTAGGTAAGCGTGCATCTGTTGAAAAGGAAATCGAGTTTGTCAAGAACCATGAATTCCTTGCAGATATTCTTAATAATGGTCTTGCCGACGGCACAATTCCCTTAAGAGTTACACACAATGACACAAAGCTCAACAACATCCTCTTTGATGCGGCAACAGGCAAGGGACTTTGTGTAATCGACCTTGATACCGTAATGCCCGGCTCTGTACTCTATGATTTCGGTGATGCCATGAGATTTGGTGCTGCAAGCGGTCCCGAAGATGAGAAGGACCTTGATAAAATCTGGTTTGACCTTGATATGTTCGATGCATTTACAAAGGGCTTTGCTTCTGAAATGAAGGAAACACTCACCGAAGGAGAAATAGCAAACCTTGTAAATAGTGTTAAGATTCTTACATTTGAATGTGGTATGAGATTCCTTGAGGACCACCTCAACGGTGATACATACTTCAAGATTCACAGAGAGAATCATAACATTGACAGAGCAAGAACGCAGTTCAAACTCGTTGCAGACATGGAAGCAAAAACAGCTGAAATGGAAGCAATCATCACAAAGTATTGCAGATAACTTAATAAACAGAAATGACGCAGCGTAGCTGCGTCATACTTTTAGTGCGGAGGAAGAAATTATGTCACCCTTGTTTTTGATTGTATGTATCGTTGCAATGGTTGCGCTGACGGCACAGGGAATAATTATCAAACGTTTCGACGAAAAGCGACCCGGTGCAGAACTTACATATACTTTTGTGTGCGCAGTTTTTGCATTTATTCTTTTTGTAATAATTGCCCTTGCGTCGGGTTCAAAGTTTAACCCCGATTCCTTTGTCTATTCTCTGCTTTTTGCGATTTGTTATGCAGGTGCTACCGTTACATATGTGCTTGCTGTCGGCTGCGGTTCACTTGCAATTACGACAACAATTTATTCCTTTGCCCTTATTATTCCGACGCTTCTTGGATTCTTTATATGGGATGAGCCTGTCAATACTGCTAAAATAATCGGAATTGTTCTTTTTGCCGTATCGATAATATTCATGAGTGAAAAGCCGACTGAAGATGAAAAAAAGGTGTCGGCAAAATGGCTTATACTTGTATGTATAGCATTTTTCTTTGAAGGTGTTGCACCTGTTGCCATAAAAATGCATAGTATTGCTCTTGGAGAAGAGGCGGCAGCAGAAGGAAACGGTACATTTATGGCACTTGCGTATGCGGTGGCAGCTGTGGGACTTTTTGTCGCGGCACTAATACGCGAGGGAAGATTGAAAATAACGCAAACTGACGGAAAAACTAAAAGCTTTATGCTTGACAGCATAAAAATCGCTTTGCCGCTTGCATTTCTCGGCGGAGTGTGCAATGGCGTTTATAATTTCATGACAACAATCGTTTCAAATAATAAACTAAATGTTTCTGTGTTCTTTCCGGTTGTGTCTGCAGGTCAGCTTATTATTACCTGTATACTTGCGGTTGTTATGTTCAAAGAAAAACTTACAAAAAGACAGCTTTTGGCAATAGGATTTGGAACTATTGCGATTGTGCTTCTCAATGTCTGAACTTTCAGAATAAAAGGACTTCCGAAAACGGAAGTCCTTAAGTATTTATTTGGAAAATTAGTTGAGACCCTTGCTTGTAAGGAACTTGTAGCTCTTTGCGAGGCAGTCAAAGGGATCATCATCGTAGCAGTTGTCCTGTTCAACCATTGCATATTCAACACCGTTCTTAAGGCTTGTTTCAATGATTGCATCCCAGTCAAGAATACCGCTGCCTACGGACGCATATCTGTGTGCACCGTCGGGCATGACTATCATATCCTTGTAGTGAACAACGGGTGTTCTGCCCTTTAATTCGTTGAGCATTGTAACGGGGTCGCGACCTGCTTCCTTTACCCAGTAAAGGTCGAGTGTAAAGCCCATGATTTCGGGGCTGAAATTCTTCAGAAGGAAGTCATGGAGGATTTCTCCGTCCTTGTCCATAAATTCATAGTGATGATTGTGATACATGAAGTAGCAGCCTGCATCCTTAATCTTTTGTGCTACAGGAACAAACTTGTCAGCAAAATTTGCCCAGTATTCCTTGGGCTTTTGATTGTAGTCGGGATTCCAGAGGCCGAGAAGTCCGCCGATGCCGATGTACTTGATACCCATCTTCTTGTGTTTTTCAATAACATCGTCCGTCTTGCCTAAAACTTCTGTTGCACTGGAGTGAGTGATGATTGCTTCAAGGCCGTTTTTCTTAAGCTGTTCGTTCATCCAGTCTGCTTCGTATGCACAAACGCCGGAGAGCTGAACTGTTGTGTAGCCGATGTCGGCAACCTTCTTTAAGGTTTCGGAAAGTCCGTCGAGATCCTGACAGAATTTTGTACATGTGTAAAGTTGAGCACCAATCTTCATAATAATAACCACCTTTATTTGAATAGTTGACATTTCCGTCGTATTCATTATAATATATAATAAATGGGATTTCAATATTTATTTTAATTTTTTTATTTTTTTAGCTGTAAGGAGGGAAAGGAATGAATAAAAGCAAAAATAAAAGTGTAATCTTGTCGTTTGTGTATAATATGCTTATAGTTCTTGCGGCAACGGCATCGCTTTGTATTTGTTCGCTTTCTGTTGCTTATGGCACTGCATATTCAGATAGGATTTTTTTGGGGTACTTTGAAAATCCGCTCATTTTTCTTTTGAATTATCTTCCCGTACTCGGACTTTTTCTTGTTCTTTACAGCATTGTCGGTAAAAGCTGGATTGCATATCTTGTTGAGAGCATCGTTGTTATGGGGCTTACCTTTGCGCACTTTTTTGTTCTCAAATTCCGTGACGATGCGCTTATGTTTGCGGACATTTTTTATTTAAGAGAAGCTGTTCAAATTTCCTCCGAGGGATATAACTATGCTCTTACGGGCAGAATGATAGGCTGTATTGCGGCTTGCATTGCTTTTGTGCTTATACTTGCTTTTTTCCATAAAACTGAGCTTAAAATGTCTGTAAGATTTTATATGGTAATTTTAGTGCTGACCGCATCTCTTATTCTTAAAGATGTATATCTCAGTAAGGCAATCTATGATAAATGCACTGATAATTATGACGAGGTTATTGTCTGGGCACCCACTCAGAAATATATTGCCAAAGGTTTTGTATATCCCTTTATATACAGTATGAATGAAGTGCTGGATGTAAAACCCGAGGGATATGACGAAAAAGAAACCGTGAAAATACTTTCACAGTATAAGGATAAGGGCATAGACAATGACAAAAAGATAAATATAATAGGCATTATGCTTGAGGCATACTGTGACCTCGGAAACCTTGGTATAGACGGGATTGACGACAGTGTGTACGAACTCTACAGGCTTCTCAAACAGCAGAATCTGTCGGGAACACTTGTGACGAATATTTTCGCGGCAGGTACCATTGACTCCGAAAGAGCTTTTCTGACGGGATACCCCGATGTTGCTTCTTACAGGAGAAACGTAAATTCTTATGTAAGATACCTTGCATCTCAAGGCTATACTGTTGACGGAAGCCACCCGTCCGAAAACTGGTTTTATAACAGGCAGAATATAAATAATTTTCTCGGTTTTGAAGATTACCGTTTTGTTGAAAACTATTTCTATGAAAAATACGGTGATATGATGAGAGCCGACAGCCTTGTGTTTGATGATTTTTATGAAAACTATGTAAATCACCTCGAGAATAATAAAAATCCGTATTTTGGTTTTCACGTGACTTATCAGGGACACGCACCATATGAAACAAATGCAAAATATTGGGGAACGGACAAAACACCTCTTTACGTGGGTGAAAATGTTTCGTTTGAAACCGATTGTATACTCAACAATTACCTTGGTACAATCAAGGATACCGGCTGGAGAATGTGGCAGTTTGTCGAAAAAATCAAGGCACGGGAAGAGCCGTGTGTAGTTATTCTTTTCGGTGACCATAAGCCGTGGCTCGGCGACGGAAACAGTGTGTATGATGAGCTTTCGATAAACATTGATGTTTCCACAAAAGAGGGGTTTCTCAACTATTACTCGACGGAATATGTTATAATTGCAAATGATGCGGCAAAGGCTATTATAGGTGATGATTTTTCGGGAGAAGGTCCTATGACAAGCCCCTGTTTTCTCATGAATGTGCTTTTTGAAAAGATGGGGTACGATGCAAGCGGATATATGCAGTATACAGACACGGTGATGAAGAAAATCCCGGTTATAAATGATGTGGGAATAATTGATAAGAACAATAATTTTTATCTTACCGAGGATATTCCCGAAAAGCTCATTGCTTTGTACCGGCAGTATAAATCCGTATCATACTATACAAGCACTCATTTTGAAGAATAGAAACTCAAGGCGGTGAAAACCGCCTTTTTCATTGATGCTAAAATGTTTCCTATTTGTAAACGAGTGCGATAAAACGGGTGATGCAGTAAAGAAAATATTAACTTTCGTACAAATTCTTGACACAAAATGCAGGGAGTAGTATAATATCAAAAAATGGATTTTCGGAGATAAAAATGAAGACGAACAATATGTATGCACACAACTATTTTTATTATGGCTTTATCGACTTTGGTGGTAAGGTCTTTCGTTTGTGTGTATAAATGTTTTTGTGTTGTACATGGATAACGAAGGACCGCAGTGAAAATTCGCTGCGGATTTTTATTTAAATAATATTTGTTGAAAAATTATTTGAGAGGTGTTATAATATGACAGTAGGAGTAGTGGGTCTTGGACTTATAGGTGCATCAATTGCAAAAACGGTGAGAAAGCATACGGATTTTGTTGTTCTCGGTATTGATGCAAGCGAAAAGGTAATGGAAAATGCAAGACTTGACGGTACAATTGACGGTGAGCTTGATTTATCAATTGATAAATGTGATATTGTTGTGGTTGCGCTTTACCCTGACGACATTGTAAAATTCGTAAAGGACAACGCAAAGAATCTCAAAGATACCATTGTTATCGACTGCGGCGGTACAAAGACAAAGGTTTGCACAGAGCTTTTTCCCGTTGCAAAGGAAAATAGCTTTACCTTTATCGGCGGACACCCTATGGCGGGTATTGAAAAGTCGGGATATGACTATTCAACCGACAGTCTTTTTGACGGAGCATTCATGATTATGGTACCGCCCGAGGATTTGGATGCAAGAACGCTTGATTATGCAAAAATGTTTTTCATTTCTCTCGGCTTTTACAGAATAACCATAACAACTGCCGAGGAGCATGATAAAATTATTGCATATACCTCACAGCTTGCGCATATCGCTTCAAGTGCATATGTAAAAAGTCCCACTTCTTTGCAGAACCTTGGTTTTTCCGCAGGCTCCTTTAAGGACATGACAAGAGTTGCATACCTCAATGAAAATATGTGGTCTGAACTTTTTTTGCAGAATAAAGACTTTCTTCTCGCAGAACTCAAGGTTCTAATAGATAATTTGACCGAATATCATAAGGCAATAGCAGAGGGTGACAGGGATGCCCTCATGGCACTTCTCACGGACGGTAAGCAAAAGAGAGTTGCCTCGTGGACTATGGCAGAAAATAATAAACGCAGATAGGGTGTTATGATGAAAAACACAAAAACAGTAGCCGTCAAGGCGTCGGGAAACTATGATATTACAATTGGAAAAGGACTTCTCAGTAATGTGGGTGAAATTCTGAAAGGAATAAAAAAGCCTTGCCGTACGGTAATTGTTACGGATTCAAATGTTGACCCGCTTTACTCTGATGCCGTGATTGAATCACTTGAAAAAGCGGGATACAGTGCAGATAAATATGTGTTTGCGGCAGGAGAAAAAAGCAAAAATGCGGCAACATTTGTTGAGATTCTCGAATTTCTTGCATCGGAGAAGATTACAAGAAGCGACCTTCTCGTGGCCCTCGGCGGCGGAGTTGTGGGAGATATTACGGGCTTTGCGGCCTCTTGCTATCTTCGCGGAATTGATTTTGTGCAGATTCCCACAACACTTCTTGCGGCGGTGGATTCATCGGTTGGCGGAAAGACGGCAATAGACCTTAAAGCAGGCAAAAACCTTGCAGGTGCTTTTTATCAGCCGATTGCCGTAATCTGTGATACAGATACCTTTGAAACACTCCCCGAAAAAGAGGTTGCCTGCGGTTATGCCGAGGTAATAAAATACGGTATACTGTTTGAAAAGGAATTTTGCGACTCACTTATGAGCGGCAAATGTGATATTGATGAAATCGTTGAAAAATGCGTGATTTTCAAGCGTGATATAGTTGAGAGGGACGAATTTGATAACGGAGAGAGAAAACTATTAAATCTCGGTCATACAGCCGCTCATGGTATAGAAAAGGTCAGCGGATATAGTCTTACTCACGGACAGGCTGTGGCAGTGGGCACGGTGATAGCAACAAAGATTGCGGAAAACTTCGGCATTTGCAAAGAGGGAACATATAGAGAAGTTGAAAAAATGCTGGAAGAATTTAATCTGCCGACAAAATACGATATTACGGCAGAAGAACTTTGCGAGGCGGCTCTCTCTGATAAAAAACGCCAGAGCTCAAAACTTACACTCGTACTTCCTGAAAAAATCGGCAAATGCGTCCTTTACGATGTGGATGTAGAAAACCTTAAAGATATATTTTCAAAAGCAATAGGCTAAAAGGAAAGTAAAAATATGACAGTAACACTTGACCCGAAAACAGTTTTGTCGGGAACACTCGATATAATTTCATCAAAGTCGGATATACATAGATGTATTATCTGTGCTGCCCTTTCGGAAAAGCCCACAAAGATTAAGTTCATGGGACTTTCAAAGGATATAATTACAACCGTTGAATGTGTAAAAATGCTTGGAGCAAAGGCGGAATTTCTTGACGGATGTATCACGGTAACTCCATGCGATAAAGAAAAAATAATGCAGGGACTTACTCTTGACTGCTCCGAGAGCGGTTCGACGGCAAGATTTCTTCTTCCGGTGGCGGCGGCAATATGTAAGAACGTTACACTTGTAGGTAGCGGCAGACTCCCGGAAAGACCCTTTTCTCCTCTTTGCGAAAGTCTTGAAAAGAATGGTGCAAAGTTTTCCTCGGATAAACTTCCGATAACCGTAAGTGCAAATGTTGCACATGGCGGTGTTTTTGAAATCCCGGGAAATATCAGCAGTCAGTATATCAGCGGACTTCTTCTCATGCTTCCTCTGTTTGAAGAGGGGGGAGAGGTTAGAATTACAACTCCGCTTGAGTCGGCAGGCTATGTTGATATGACGGTTGATACCATGACAAAATTCGGCATAGAAATTGAAAAGGGCGAAAACTCATATAGAGTTCTTCCGAATCAAAGCTATAAATCCCCTGAATTTATCCGTGCGCAGGGAGACTGGTCAAGTGCTGCGTTCTGGCTTTGTGCAGATGCACTCGGAGCAAATGTGGTGCTTTCGGGACTTGACGAGGGGTGTCCCCAGGGCGACAGGAAGGTAATTGAAATACTTGAAAATTTCGGCGCAAAAAAGATTATTACCGAGGACGGAATTTTAATTGAGGCAGGAAGACTTCACGGAATTGAAATTGATGCTTCAAACATTCCTGACCTTGTTCCCGTTCTTTCTGTTGTGGCTTGTGCCGCGAGGGGAAAAACAAAAATTTACGGAGCAAAAAGACTTCGTCTTAAAGAGAGCGACAGACTTGAAACCACAAGAGATTTTCTTACACGTCTTGGTGCCGATGTAGCTGTCACCGATGACGGACTTGAAATTTGCGGTAAAGGAAAACTTGAGGGCGGCACTGTTTTCGGACATAATGATCACAGAATTGTAATGTCAAGTGCAATATGCTCGCTTATCTGCAAAAATCAGGTAATAATTGAGGGAGCGCAGGCAGTGGAAAAATCCTACACTACCTTCTTTTCGGATTTTGATAAACTTAACATGAGGTCGTAAATAAATGAATACATTCGGAAATAAGATAAAGATAACCGTTTTCGGTCAATCCCATGCCCAAGCAATCGGCGTTACAATAGAGGGACTGCCCACAGGGTTGAAAGTTGATACTGACAGAGTTCAAACTTTTCTTGACAGACGGGCTCCCGGTAAAAACACATATTCTACTCAACGACAGGAAGCCGATAAAGTTGAATATCTTTCGGGACTTGTTGACGGAGTGGTATGCGGCGCTCCTTTGACGGCGGTTATTTTCAATAAAGACCAGCACTCAAAGGATTACAGCGAGCTTCGTGCAAAAATGCGTCCCTCCCATGCAGACTATCCTGCAAACGTAAAATACGGTGATAGCTATGATGTTCGCGGCGGTGGACAGTTTTCGGGTAGGATGACGGCTCCCATCTGTATTGCAGGGGCAATTCTTATGCAATATCTTGAAGAAAAGGGAATATACATAGGTGCTCATATTTCGTCGATAGGAATCATCAAAGATAAGATGTTTGACAATACAAGTTTTGATACTGATATGTTACTCTGTGCAGGTAAAAAGGATTTTCCCGTGCTTGACGATGAGGCTGGAGAAAAGATGAAAGAGCTTATACTTGCGGCAAAGAACGACCTTGATTCTGTCGGCGGTATTATAGAATGTATGGCTGTCGGCGTTCCCGCGGGTATTGGCGAGCCAATGTTCGAGGGACTCGAAAACGTGATTGCACAGAGCGTGTTTGCCATCCCTGCAGTTAAAGGGTTAGAATTCGGACTTGGCTTTGAAAGCTCTTCACTTTTTGGCTCGCAGAACAATGACGAATACTACTATGACGAAAACTCAAATGTGAAAACGAGAACGAATAATGCAGGTGGCATATGCGGAGGACTTGCTACGGGTATGCCCATATCCTTCAAGGTTGCGATGAAGCCTACACCCTCAATCGGAAAGGCTCAGAATACCGTAAATCTTGCAAGCGGTAAGAACGATGTTCTTGAAATACATGGAAGACATGACCCATGTATTGTCCAGAGAGCCGTTCCTTGTATTGAGGCAGCAATGGCTCTTGCTCTTTCTCAGTTTGTGCTATAATCAGGAGGAAAAAATGGAACTTTCCGAACTCAGAAAAAAAATAGACTCAATTGATAATGAACTTGTAAAGCTCTTTACAGAAAGAATGGGGATTTCCGCTAAAGTTGCCGAAAGCAAAAGACAGTCGGGAAAGCCTGTTTTTGACCCGACGAGAGAAAGAGAAATTATAAGAAAACTTACGGAAAATCTCGACGAAGAAATGGCGGGATATGTTTCTGTCCTGTATAATCAAATCTTTGAAATTTCAAGGGCAAGACAGAACAAAATGCTGACGGGCGATGCAAAACTTTCTGCGGAAATTAAAAAGGCAAAATTAAACACCCCCGAATATTTTCCCGCTGTTGCAAAGGTGGCTTGTCAGGGTGTTGAGGGAGCATATTCACAGCTTGCCTGCGAAAGACTTTTCAGAAGACCTGATATTTCCTATGCCGAAACATTCCGCGATGCTTTTGAAAAGGTGGCAAACGGGGAATGTAAATACGGCGTACTTCCCATCGAAAACAGCCTTCACGGCTCGGTGGGAGAGGTTTATGACCTGCTTAAGGAATATAAGAATAAAATACATATTGTCAGATGTATAAAGGTGCCCATTCATCATGTTCTTCTCGGCAAGAAAGGCACGGAGATTTCAGACATAAAAGAGGTTTATTCCCACAATCAGGCAATAGGTCAGTGCAGTGAATTTTTGAGAGAACACCCTGAAATAGGTGTAAATGTCAGTAAGAATACGGCAATGGCGGCGAAAATGGTGTCGGAGGGTGAAAGACGTGATGTTGCGGCAATTTCTTCTTATGACTGTGCGGCACTCTACGGACTTTCGGTTATTTGCGACGAGCTTCAGAACAGCGATAATAACCACACAAGGTTTATCTGTATATCAAAGGACCTTGAAATCTATCCCGGCTCTTCAAAGGTGGCGATAATGTTCACCGTACCTCATAGGGCAGGAAGCCTTGTTAGCATACTTTCAAGATTCAATGTTCTCGGAGTAAACCTTTCAAAACTTGAGAGCCGACCTATCAAGGGACGTGACTTTGAGTTTATGTTCTATGCCGAAATTGAGAGCTACGGACTGTCGGAGGACCTTATTTCCTACCTCTGCGAGCTTGATGCTCGTCCCGAAGAATTTGTGTTCCTCGGAAATTATATTGAAATCTAAGTAAAAGAGTGATTACCCATGATAAAATACGGACTCTGCGGAAGAACGCTCAAGCATAGCTATTCAAAGGTTATACATGAGTTTCTCGGAAACAATGATTATAAACTTTTAAGCCTCGAAAAGGACGAGCTTTATGAGCTTTTTGAGGCAAGAAACTTTAACGCACTCAATGTCACAATTCCATATAAACTTGATGCACTGAATCTTTGTGATGTTGTATCGGATGAAGCGCGTGCCATAGGCTCGGTAAATACCGTTGTAAATAAAAACAGCACTCTTTATGGCTACAATACCGATTATTTTGGATTTGTTTATATGCTAAGACGTGCAGGAATTTCCCTTTGCGGCAGGAAGGTTGCAATTCTTGGAAGTGGAGGCACAAGCCTTACGGCGCGAGCTGTCTGCAAGGGAGAGGGCGCAAGGGAAGTAGTTGTTGTTTCAAGAAAAGGAGCGGTTACTTATGATAATACCGAAGCCTTTTGCGACGCAGATGTTTTGATTAACACAACTCCTGTCGGAATGTACCCCGATAACGGACGGGTTCCTGTAAACCTTGACCTTTTCAAGAATCTTTCGGGTGTTGTTGATGTTATTTATAATCCAATAAGAACGGCTCTTGTTATCGAGGCTGAAAAGAGAAATATTCCCTCAACTACAGGACTTCCAATGCTTGTTGCACAGGCAGTAAGGGCGCATGAGTACTTTTTTGATACACAAATGTCTGACACTGTAATTGAGGATGTCTATTATAAGTGTCTTATGAAGATACTGAATGTTGTTTTTGTCGGAATGCCCGGCTGCGGAAAAACGAGCATAGGTAAGGCGTATGCCTCCCTTGCAGGACGTTCATTCCTTGATACGGACATATTTGTCGAACAGGCGGGTATGCCTATCCCCGTAATCTTTGAAAAGTATGGCGAAGAAGTTTTCAGAGATAAGGAAACGGCGGCTATTCAGATGCTCTCATCAATGAGCGAAAAGGTAATAGCAACCGGCGGCGGTGCTGTCAAGAGGGAAAAAAACATTGAACTCATGAAACAGAACGGGGTTGTTGTCTACCTCAAACGTGAGCTTTCAAAGCTGTCAACCGACGGAAGACCTCTTTCTCAGGGTGGCGATGAAAAGATAAAGCAGCTCTATGAAGAACGCCATACTCTTTATGAAAATGCGGCGGATGTTGTAATAGAAACACATGAGGATGTTGACGAATGTGCAAAAAGGCTTTATAATATGATTACAGAAGAGCTTCCAAAAATCTTTTGACAGGTGAAAAATATGAAAATTCTTGTTATAAACGGTCCTAACCTTAATTTTCTCGGAATTCGAGAACCCGATATATACGGAAAAAACACATACCGTGACCTTTGCGCTCTTTTGGAAAATGCGGCAAAGGAAAGAAATGTTGACATTGAAATTTTTCAGTCAAATCATGAAGGAGAGCTTGTGGAAAAGATTCAATGGGCATATTTTCATAAGGTTGACGGTATAGTCATAAACCCTGCGGCGTACACCCATACAAGCGTTGCAATTCTTGATGCACTTAAAGCGGTGAACATTCCTGCTGTTGAGGTGCATATTTCGGATGTTGACTCGAGAGAGGATTTCAGACAGATTTCTTATGTTGGCAAATATTGTTTTAAGAGAATAGCCGGAGAAGGGTTTGACGGTTATGTTCATGCTATGGACGTGCTTATTGATAAATTAAAATAAAACATTGCGGAAGTACTATCACGGTGCTTCCTTTCTTTTTAAAAAAATGAAGCAAATATTGTTGAAAAGTGGTATGCTTTGTGATATAATTTGAGTATAAGAGTGTGATGAGTCGGGAGGAAAACAGTAATGTATAAAATAGGACTTTCTACCTGTGCAAAAATTCTTTGTGAGGATTTGTTCAAACAATATCATGAATCGGGAATATCTATGATGGAAATTTCTTTAGATCCTGAGGAATATGCAAATCTGAATTGTCAGCAAATACAAAAATGGGCAAAAGAATATGACATCAAGCTATGGTCATACCACCTGCCGTTTTCTCCTTTTACCGAAATTGATATATCGAATAAAGATATTTGTAAAAAAACAATCAGCTACTTTGAAGAGCTGATAAAAAAAGGATCTGACATCGGTATAGATAAGTTTATTGTTCATCCGAGCGGCGAGCCGATAAGTGATGAAGAACGAGACGGACGAATGAATTGTACAAAGGAAAGCCTTGTCCGTCTTTCAGAAATTGCAAAGCGAAACGGTGCGGTCATTTGCGTGGAAAATCTGCCTCGTACCTGTATTGGAAAGAACTCCGATGAAATTTTGGAGCTTGTAAGTGTTGATGAAAATCTTGAGGTTTGCTTTGATACAAACCATCTTTTGGCTGAAAATCCTGTCGATTTTATACACAAAATAGGAAAAAAGATTGTTACGACTCATGTTTCGGATTATGATTTTGTCAATGAAAGACACTGGCTCCCGGGAGAGGGAAAAACAGACTGGCAGGCAATCTTAAATGCACTTGACGAGATTGGGTATAATGGCGCATGGCTTTATGAGGTTTCCTTTGCTGCTCCCAGAACAATTGTCAGAGACAGAGACCTTAACTGTTTTGATTTTGTAAAAAACGCAAAGGAACTGTTTGAAAACAAAAAAATAACAGTTATTTCAAGACATGTAGAAAACCTTTGATTTGAATAAGGATTGGAGAATGTAATATGTCAAAGTTTATGCTTGGATGTAACTATTGGGCGTCCCACGCAGGAACCGAAATGTGGAGAAACTGGAACGAGGAATCCGTGCGTGAAGATTTGAAAGTTTTGTCAAAAAACGGAATTGAATATTTGAGAGTTTTCCCTAACTGGCGTGATTTTCAGCCTGTATGGCCCCTTTTTGACGGTGTTGGTGTAGTAAGAGAATACAGAGTTCATGAGGATAAGCTCCCTGAAAATAAGTATTATATTGACGAAACAATGCTGCAGAGATTTGAACTGTTTTGCGATATTGCAGAAGAATTCGGTATGAAACTTATTGTCGGAATACTCACAGGCTTCATGAGCGGCAGAACCTTTATACCTCCTGCCCTTTACGGCAAGGATTTGTTTAAAGACCCTGTTGCTTTAAACTTTGAGATGAAGTTTATTGAAGGCTTTGTGCAAAGAATAAAAGCAAAGAAGGCTGTTTATGCCTGGAATCCCGGAAATGAGTGTAATAATCTGAGTAAGGCAGAGGACTATAATACGGCGGAAGCATGGCTTGGTATAATTTGCAATGCCATAAGAGCAAATGACCCGACAAGACAGGTGATTTCAGGTATGCACGGTCTTTCGGTTGAGGGGGTGTGGAGAATAGATGCGCAAAAAGCTTATACAGATATGCTGACAACGCATCCCTATCCTTATTTTGTTCCTCATTGTACAAAGGATAATTTTTCCGATATGAGAACGCTCCTTCATGCAACGACCGAAACAAAATACTATGCAGACCTCTCGGGAAAGCCCTGCCTTGTTGAAGAAATCGGAAATCTTGGAAATATGATGTGCGACGAAGAAACTGCGGCGGGATTTTTGAAAACAAATATGTTTTCAAACTGGGCGCACGGCTCACCCGGTGTTATCTGGTGGTGTGCAAATGACCAGATGATGCTCGAAACACCTCCTTATTGCTGGAACATGTGTGAGGTTGAGCTTGGACTTCTTGACAAAAACCGAAAAGAAAAGCCCTTGCTTCTTGAAATGAAGAAGTTCTCGGAATTTGTAAGGAATATTGATTTCGAGCTTCCGAAAGCGCACGAGGATGGTGTATGTCTTGTTACCGACGGTCAGGACCAGTGGGGTGCGGCCTATATGACAACTCTTCTTGCAAAGATGGCAAAGGTGAATCTTAAATATGCGTATGCATCAAACGGCATTCCCGATTCAGATGTATATATGCTTCCGTCTGTGGCGTCTCTTCGTATGATGCCCTCATACAGATACAAGGAACTCAAACAGAAAATACATGACGGTGCAACGCTTTATCTTTCTGTAAATAACCCGGTAATTTCTGAATTTGAAGAACTTACCGGAGTTCGCATCAAGGATTCGAGAACTTGTTACGACGGCGGCACATTCGAATTTTCAGGCAAAAAGATGACATATACCAAGGGAAGACAGTTTACCCTCACAGAAACAAGAGCAAAGGTGCTTTGCCGGGACGAAAAGCAAAATCCGCTCATAACCGTAAGTGAGTATGGCAAGGGTATGGTTTATTTTGTCAATTTCCCGATGGAAACAAGACTCCTTGATGTGCCCGATATACATAAAACAGATTATTCCGAAGTTTATCGCATGATTTTTGAAGCAAAAATTGCAAATCATGTGGCAGACAGCGATGTTAAATGTATAGGTATTACGGAACATCATGAAAATGAAAACAGCGCTTATATTGTTTTGGTAAACTATTCAGGGAATGAGGTAAAAACAAATCTTACAATAAAGCCGGAATATAAGATTGAAAAGGTGATATACGGCAATATAGACAACATTGCACCGTATGATGCAACTGTTATCAGGGTTTCAAAATAGTTTTAAGAAAAGCACTGCCATGCAGTGCTTTTTCTGTACCTTTACAAAAAACAAATACAATATTGTTGAAAAAGAAAAGAATGTGTGATAAAATAATATTGTAAAAGTGAAAATGAGAGGTGAAAAGCGTGAACGACAGAAACGAATTTGATAAGAATAATGAAATTGACCTTGTTGACTTTTCTTCAAATGCTGAAATGAAGAGAATAAGAGAGAATGAACAAATAGAGCGCGAAAGAAGAATGAGAAATGCTGCAAGAATGAGACGTGCTGAAATCATTCGTCAGAAAAAAATTAACAGAATAAAACAAATGGTAATGGCATGGGGCATTCTTTTGCTGTGTCTGGTTGTGGTAGTTGCTATTATTGTTGGAATTGTTTCTTTGTTTACGGGGAATAAACAGGATGATGTAGACTCGAAAGGTGCAGCGGTGTCCCAAGAGGAAACAAAGCTGCTTTCGGCTTTCTCGTCCTTTGACGGTGTTGTTTACAGTAAAGATAATACAGAAGAGCAATATATTCCTTCGGCGATGAATTCCATGTATTCTGAAATGGTAACAGCATCGCTTGAACCGCTTGCTTCGCCGGTTGCAGGGTCGCATCTTTCCATGATAACGGAAACTTATACATGGAATGCCTCGGACGAAGTGCTTGAAAAGATAAAGCAGGTAATCAGGGATTATCCCATATATTCAAACGGCTATGTGTGGTCAAGCGAAAACAGCATGAAATCTCCTGTTGTCAGCTCATATCTTTATGATACAAATGCGGCATTTGTGTCTGCTGTATGTGATATTTGCCTTTGGGAGGGAAATACCTCATTCCTTGACAGTGTGGATGTAACAGGTGAAGCAAATGGAGATATTTCGGTCGGAATGACTGTTGGGCAGAAGCTCGATAAGGTAATTTCACATTTCTTTGATTATGATGATTACCTCAATGGAGGCGGCGTGCGTTATAACGACAGTGACGGACTCGTTTATGTACTTACTGCGGACAATAACGGAACATTTTCGGGTAAACCTTCAAATCTTTTCTATAATTATCGCTTCGGGTATATTGATACCTATAACAATATTGTGTTTAACGGTGCAATGAACGACCTTTCAGCACTCTATACTCTCATGGGGGACAGCGAAAAAGCAGAAAAGTATAAGGCTATTGCAAAGGCAAATAAAAAGGCAATAAATGAGAATCTTTATAATTCGTCTCTCGGCAGATATATAGGCTGTATAGATAATGAGGGCAAGGCTCACGACGGCGGTTTCTCGGTAATAAATCTTATGGCTGTAAGTTTTGGTATTGCTGATGAAGAAAAATCAAAGAGCATACTTTCCTGGGTGGAAGGAAAAAGAACTGTTAAATCTGACAGCTATGAGAATCCAAATGAATTCAGCTCTCTTGCTACACCTTCGTTTTCAACCGTCAAGGCTGTTGAAAATTGGTGGTACAATGCAAACGGAAGCTATTCTCTCGATGATGAGGCGCTTTTCGGCGAGTATTGGATGAACGGTTCACCAAGCGCACTTGCAGGTAATTACTATCTTCTTTCGGGAAACACTACATCCGAGGACGATGTAAGAAAGCGAGCATATCATCTTGCAAATGAATTTAACGAGGGTGCATATGTCATTCCGACTTCGGAAAAGGCAGAACCCGAACTTTACTATGCACTTTCTGCAAGTAATGCCGTGAGAGAGATTTTCGGAATATCTACCGACGGCAAAAATCTGAACATAAATCCGCTTTTCAATGATGGTGAAAATGTTGGTATCAATAATATCGCTTTTTCGGGTAGACATTATGATTTGCTTTTCCATAGGGATGTTGTATATGTAATGTGCGATGAAAATGCGGCGGTCAGATTGAGACTCGGAGGCTTTAAAAAGAAAGAAAAACTTGTTCTTATAACCGTTCAGGATGAAATTGTTGTTTCCAGGGAGGATGTCGGTGCGGATAAAACAGGAACACTTTCTTTATCGAAGAAACTCGGTGGTAACACTTATATAAAAATCGAAAGAAAAAATAACAAATAAATAGTGTAGCACGGGCTTTCGTTTATGTAAGTCCGTGCTTTTGCATGAATAATGTGCGTAAAAAATGATATATTTGAACCGCTTTTCTATTGACATTGAGGACAGATTTTAGTATAATAAAATATATTTGTTTTTGGAGGCAAAAACCCATGATTACTTTAAGAAAAGAAGGCGTTTATCTTGCCAATGGAATACCTTGCGAAAAGTGTGATGTTCCGGCAGAAGAAGCGAGAAAAGGTACAATAGCGTACCAAATTTTGGACGCTCATGATAACAAATCGGATGAGAGCGTTCTTCATATAAAGTTTGATGCCCTTGTTTCCCATGATATTACATATGTTGGGATTATACAGA
Source organism: Clostridia bacterium (assembly GCA_017456765.1). Classification (GTDB taxonomy): domain Bacteria; phylum Bacillota; class Clostridia; order Oscillospirales; family CAG-382; genus UMGS1387. The sequence goes on from JAFTIR010000029.1 coordinate 47,412, forward strand.
CTGCACGTGCAAGCGGTCTTACGGAATTTCCGATTCCTTATGCCATGACGAACTGCCATAACAGCCTTTGCGCTGTTGGCGGTACAATAAACGAGGATGACCATGTTTTCGGCCTTTCTGCAGCTAAGAAGTACGGCGGCATATATGTTCCCGCAAATCAGAGTGTTATCCACTCCTATGCAAGAGAGGAACTGGCGAAATGCGGTGGCATGATTCTCGGCTCTGACAGCCATACCCGTTACGGAGCTCTGGGCACAATGGGTGTAGGCGAGGGAGGACCTGAGCTTGTAAAGCAGCTTCTCAAAAACACATACGATGTAAAACGTCCCGAGGTTGTTCTTGTATATCTTAAAGGCGCCCCGAGACGCGGTATAGGACCCCATGACGTTGCACTCAGCCTTGTAAAAGCAACCTTTGAAAGCGGCTTTGTAAAGAATAAGGTACTTGAATTCGTGGGTCCCGGTGTGAAAAATCTCCCCATAGATTTCAGAAACGGCATTGATGTTATGACAACCGAAACAACCTGCCTTTCTTCTATCTGGGAAACAGATGATGAAACAAAGAAGTATTACGAAATACATAAGAGACCCGAATGCTATAAAGAACTTAAGCCAGCACCTGTCGCTTATTATGACAGCATGATTGAAATTGATCTTTCAGCACAGGAAAGCATGATTGCACTTCCTTTCCACCCCTCGAATGCCTATACAATCCACGAATTCAATGAGAATGCGGCAGAGATTCTTGCAAAGGTTGAAAAGGAAGCGGCGGAAAAATTCGGTGGACTTAAATATGACCTTGTTTCAAAGGTGAAGAATGGCAAGGTTTATGCTGACCAGGGCGTAATTGCAGGCTGTGCCGGCGGTATTTTTGATAATATTGTTGAGGCAGCAGATATTCTTGACAGCAAGAGTACAGGAAATGGGTATTTTTCACTTTCCGTGTATCCCACAAGCGTGCCCACAAGTATTGAGCTTACAAAGATTGGTGTTACTGAAAAGCTCCTCAGAGCAGGTGCTGTTATAAAACCCTCATTCTGCGGACCTTGCTTCGGTGCAGGCGATGTTCCCTCGCACAATGGCCTTTCGCTTCGCCATACAACAAGAAACTTCCCCAACCGTGAAGGCTCAAAGCCGGGTGAAGGACAGATTGCAGGCGTTGCTCTTATGGACTCGAGAAGTATTGCGGCAACGGCGGCAAACGGAGGCGTAATCACTGCGGCGACAGATGTTGAATATACATCAAATCATGTGGATTACCACTTTGATAAAACAGTTTACGAAAACAGACTTTATTACGGCTTTGGCAAGGCAAATCCCGACGAAGAACTCATTCTCGGTCCTAATATTACCGACTGGCCAAGTATGTACGAGCTTTCGGAAAATCTTCTCGTTGAGCTTTGTGCCATAATCCGTGACCCTGTTACAACAACAGATGAACTTATTCCTTCGGGTGAAACCTCATCTTACAGAAGTAATCCTCTGCGTCTTTCGGAATTTGCACTCTCCAGAAGAGTTCCCGAATATGTGGGCAGAAGTAAGGCGGTTGATAAGGATGAGAGAGCAAGACGTGATGGAAATGTTTCCGACAAAATAAGAAATGCACTTTCAAAGGTCGGAAATGCAGAAGAACTTTCGAAAAATACTCAGTTCGGCTCATGCGTGTTTGCAAACAAGCCCGGTGACGGCTCTGCCCGTGAACAGGCGGCATCCTGCCAGAAGGTTCTCGGCGGATTTGCAAATATTTGCTACGAATTTGCAACCAAGAGATACAGAAGTAACTGTATCAACTGGGGTATCTTGCCTTTCACAATCGACGAAAATGAAAAGTTTGAGTATAATGAGGGCGACTTTGTATTTGTTCCCGATGTAAGAAAAAAGATTGAAAAGGGAACAGAAGAATTTGACGCAAAGGTTATAAAGGCAAGCGGAGAAGTATGTGACATTAAGCTTTATGTCAAGGGACTTACAGATGACGAAAAGGAAATTATCCTTGACGGTTGCCTTATGAATTATTATAAAAAGCATAACTCGTAGGAGATAATAAAATGGAAAAGATTAAAATGACAACTCCCCTCGTCGAAATGGACGGGGACGAAATGACAAGAATTCTGTGGCAGATGATAAAGGATGAGCTTATTCTTCCTTTCGTTGACCTCAAAACAGAGTACTATGACCTGGGTCTTCCTGAAAGAGAAAAGACAAAGGATAAGGTAACTTTGGATGCGGCGAATGCCAATAAAAAGTACGGTGTTGCCGTAAAGTGTGCAACAATCACACCAAATGCCCAGAGAGTAGAGGAGTATAACCTCACAGAAATGTGGAAGAGTCCCAACGGTACAATAAGAGCCGTGCTTGACGGTACTGTATTCCGCGCTCCCATTCTTCTTGACAGCATAAAGCCTGCCGTAAGAAGCTGGACAAAGCCTATTACTATTGCCCGTCACGCATACGGTGATGTTTATAAGGCGGCAGAGCTTAAAGCACCAGAAGGAGTAAAGGCTGAGCTTGTATATACTGATAAAGAAGGCAAGGAAACAAGAGAAACAATATATGATTTTGAATGTCCCGGCATTCTTCAGGGTCAGTATAATAAGGAAACCTCCATTCGTGCCTTTGCACATTCCTGCTTCAAGTATGCAATAGACACAAAGCAGGACCTCTGGTTCTCCACAAAGGATACAATCAGTAAAAAGTACGACCATACCTTCAAGGATATTTTTGCTGAAATCTACGAAAATGACTATAAGGCAAAATTTGAAGAGCTCGGTCTTGAATATTTCTATACCCTTATAGATGATGCTGTTGCACGTGTAATCAGAAGTAAGGGCGGCTATATCTGGGCGCTTAAGAACTATGACGGCGACGTAATGAGCGATATGGTTTCAACTGCCTTCGGCTCACTTGCCATGATGACAAGCGTGCTTGTAAGCCCCGACGGAAATTATGAATATGAAGCGGCTCACGGTACAGTTACACGTCATTATTATAAGTACCTCAAGGGTGAAGAAACAAGCACAAACCCCATGGCAACAATCTATGCCTGGACGGGTGCTCTTCGCAAGAGGGGTGAGCTTGACGGACTTTCAGACCTTGTAGACTTTGCAAAAAAGCTCGAAGAGGCGTGCATAGCAACTCTTAACAGCGGCGTTATGACAAAGGACCTTGTAAACCTCGCCGAAGGTATCGAAACAAAGGCAGTAAATTCCAAGGACTTTATCCTCGAAATCAAAAAGAACTTACTTTCTCTTTACTGAAAAGAACGGGTAGCACCCGTTGGCAATTATATGTAAACAAATAATATTATTCGCATGAATAACTATTTCCCGATGTCAAAAGGTGACATCGGGAAATTTTATATATCAATTATTTGTTTTTTCTTTCGTTTTGCGTATATAAGAGTTTTATATGCGCCGCCAAATGTGTGCGTGATATAACATACCAGAACATCTGCAATGTCTACCATATATTCGTTTCTTTTGGATATGGCGAATCTCTTTGGAACATTTTCAAGCGGTGGATATTCGGAACAGTCGTATAGCTGTTGGTCGAAAGTTCTGTCAATGTAGGGAATGATAAGGATTGATTTGATATGTGGGTAAGTACCTTTCAACTCTTTCACTATTGCAGCACATAATTTGTCGAATTCTCCGTAGCCGCCGAGCAGGAATTCGTTAGCACCTTTTGAAATCAGTTCTTCCACAACTTGTGTCAAACGCCTCTTTATGTGTGATGTTTCAGATGGAGGCAGTTCGCTATGACCGCAAAATGTAACTACCATATTTTCACCCCTGAAAATAAAAAATGCGTAGCTCACTCGAAAGCAAAGCCACGCACCAAAAAACGCAGTGACTTTGTTTCCAAAGGTTGCTACACACTTCTACACATAACCAAACCAAGGCAGGTATGTCGAAACAAAGTGTACGCTTTTTACATTAGCGTACACCTGCATGGTTATGGTTATTCATTATGAGTGTAGAAGTGTAGCATACATATTATACCACACCATTTTCGTTTTTTCAATAGTAAAAATAAAATTCCCGACCGCTTGCCTTAATGGCGGTCGGGAATCGCATCAATCGAGAACCTTGCATTTTTTTAAACTTAAAAATTAAAGTTGTTAAATGCAAAGTTCTTTGCTTACTTTCTTTCAAGAAAGTAAGTTAAGAAATCATATCTCGCCTTAAAGAATTTCGTTTCATGTTTGTGTCGTCGTAGATGTCACCCATTCCGCCGTCAAGAGAACCGTTGTTGGTGTTTATCTGACCCTTGTTGTCGCGTGACTTGTCGCCAAGAGTGGGAAGTAGGGGAGAAGCCTTGCCGCTTCTTGCCACTGCCGCACCCGTACCTGTGCCGTATCCGATGCCCGTGCTTGAACCGATGCCGGCGTTTCCGCTGTAACCGCTGTTTGCACCATAAGCGCCGCCGATTATAGTATTTGAACCGTTTTCTACACCGTTTTCAACGGCGTTGAGACCGTTGTCCATGTAGTTTTCAGCTCGGCGTGTCGCATTTCTAATGGAATTACCTGTTCTGTTCATACTGCTTCTTGAACATGAACAGAACAGAAATACTGCGAGAATACTTGCAGATATAATTAAAAGAAAATTTGTTTTTTTCATGTTTTTAAGCCTCCTTTTAAGACTTACTTATATTCTTTGTGTTTTGAGAATTTTAAAACATGAAAAATATGCAAAAAAATCACTGATGCCTTTAAGAGACATCAGTGACCGATTTGTTTTGTGATTAAGCGAGGTATTCCTTGAGAGAAGCGGGAACCTTTTCAACTTCAACGGAAATTGTCATTGTGAAGTTAACGTTTCTTGCTTCAAGAATGGGCTTTACAGCATTTGCAAACCTTTCAAGTCCTTCAAGGTCTTCTGCACAAATCTTGAGGGCAGAGTCGATGAAAAGGTCAGTGATGTCAAAGTTTGCACTGAGTGCACCGCATACAAAGCCATAGAGCTTTTCAGCAGAGTCAACTGCGTATTCTGAAATATCAACGAGTCTTGTCTTGTTGTTTATCTCGTGTATAAGTTTTGAGCCCTTTTCTATACATACAACGCAACCTGAAGTGGTATCCTGTGCCGCGTTAACTAATTCGATAAGGTTTTTTGTCTTTCCGGAACCCTTGAGTCCTGCGAAAATCTTAATCATAATATGTTCCTCCTGTGGTGTTTATTTGAAAGGAATTGCTTCCTTACTTTTCTTGTATATATATTACACTATTTTTTATGAAAAGTCAATAGTCGTTTGGTGAAAATATCTAAAAAACTGTGTGAATAATCAAGTTTGTTACTTATGCACATATACGACTTTAAAATTTTGTTATTGTTTTTTGCAAAATACCAATCATAAACAAATCGCGAGAATAAATGAATAAATCTTGCTGATGCAGAAAACACTAAAGGTGTAAAAAAATTGAAAGGAAATACTGTTATGAAACGTTTACTTTTGGTGTTTACAATGCTTGCTTGCATATTGTCACTTGCTTCCTGCAGCTTTTCGGGAAAGGAATCACATAACGGAGAGGTAGCAATCTTTTATTCTGATGAGAAGAATGAATATGTATCCGGAGTAAAAAAAGAACTTGAGGCTCTGTTTGACGGTTCGGGCGTGAAATATACCGCCTATAATGCAAAGGGTAGTGAAGATTCAATGGAAAAGCAGATTGAGGATGCTGTTAAAAGCGGTGCAAAGGCTCTGATTGTTGATGTGAATGAGGATGATGTCAGCGAGCATGCGGCGGAAATTGCAATGCAGAAGGATATTCCCGTTGTTTTCTTTGGTACAAATGTTGAAAATGAAACTGACGGATATAAGAAAGCGGCGTTTGTTGAAGTGGAAAGGCGCGATGTGGACACGGATTTTGAAGGCTCGGCAAAAACCATTGTCAAAATTCTTGATAATTTGGTAAAGGGCGAGGGACGCTTCAAGGATATTGACGATACGTACCACGACGGTTATATGACGGTTTACGTTCCGTCATTGCAATAAAAAAGCACTCATATGAGTGCTTTTTCTTTTATATGTTTTCAAAAGATTTTGAAAAGAAATGCTTTGTTTTTTCACTTTTGGGATTGTCAAAGACTTCCTCGGGGGTTCCTACTTCTTCAATAATGCCGTCCGCCATGAAAATCACCTTGTCGGAAACGTTTTTTGCAAATCCCATTTCATGCGTTACGATAATCATGGTGGTGTTTGATTCTTTCAGCTCTTTGATTACCTTTAAAACTTCACCCGTAAGCTCTGGGTCAAGAGCCGATGTCGGCTCGTCGAAGCAAAGTATTGCCGGCTTCATGGAAAGTGCCCGTGCTATGGCAACTCTCTGCTGCTGACCACCCGAGAGCTGACAAGGATATGAGTCCTTTTTGTCTGCAAGCCCCACTCTTTCAAGAAGCTCAAGTGCTTCGTCTGTTATTTGTTGCTTTGAAAGCCCGTCTTTTTTGTTCTTTTCCATAAGTTCTCTCGCAAGCGTGAGATTTTTAAGAACTGTATACTGAGGAAAAAGATTAAATGATTGAAAAACGAGTCCGAAGTTGAGTCTGTTTTCTCTTATTTCGGCATCGCTCATTTTTTTCTTGTTATCGGCATCAAAAATAACCTTGCCGTCTACGGTTATTGTGCCTTTGTCAGGAGTTTCAAGAAAGTTGAGACATCTAAGAAGGGTCGTTTTTCCGCTTCCGGATGAGCCTATAATTGATATTACTTCGCCTTTTTCAAGTGAGAAGGAAATGCCTTTGAGAACTTCAACTTTGCCAAAGTTCTTTTTTATGTTGTTTACGTTGAGTACTGACATGGCTTTCTCCTCCTTTTATGCTTTGTAATAATTGAATTTTTTTTCAATATGACCGAATAAGAGTGTAAGAATTCCCACAAACGCAAGATAAAAAATGGCTGTGTAGAATAGAGGCCACATAAGACCGTATGCGGCAAAATTCTGAGCAGCCTGTATGATTTCCACTATCATAACAACACGAGCCAATGCTGTGTCTTTGACGAGAGTAATAACTTCGTTTGCGATAGGCGGAAGAATGCGTTTTACTACCTGCATAAGTATAATTTTGAAAAAGATTTGCAATTTTGTCATTCCCAATACTTGACCCGCTTCATACTGTCCTTTGGAAATGCTTTCTATGCCGCCTCGATAAATTTCTGAAAAATAACAAGCATAATTTATAACGAAAGCTGCAATTACCGAAGCAAATCGAGTCAATATGGGTTGACCGAACAGAAAACCCGGCACATAAAAGAAGATGATTACCTGGAGCATAAGCGGTACGCCACGTATTATCCAGACAAATGTTTTTATTAAATATGATAACGGCTTGAACTTTGACATTGAGCCAAATGCTATCACCAAACCTAAAGGAAGCGCTAACACAAGTGTTAGCGCAAATATCAGGCAGGTGTATTTAAGCCCGCCGATAAGGCTTAAAGTTACATTCCAAAATCCCATTATAAATATTCCTTTTTATTGCTTTATTAGTCGATTTTTTCAGTTACTTTGAGAACGTTTTCGAAACCGTACTTTTTAGCAAGTTCCATGAGCTTTCCGTTTTCTTCAAGAGTCTTGATTGCGTCGTTAACCTTCGCTGTGAGGTCACTGCCTTTTTTGAAGCCTACCGCATAAATTTCCGATTCGAGTTCGATTGCTTCTACAATTGCAAGGTCTGAATAGTCACCTTTTCCGCAAACATTCTGAGCGAGAATAATGTCTACTACTGCGAAATCAACAGCACCGGCCTTAACTTCTGTGAATGCATTGATCTGTGCGGTTGTAGCAAAAATCTTGTCTGCATCTGTTACTGATTCTGCATATGCAGCACCTGCGCTACCTCCCTCGACACAGGCGGTTTTGCCTGCAAGGTCGACTTCAGAGGTGATTTTTTCCAAATTTTCCGCTTTTGCAACAATGCACTGTTGGTTAAGCATATAGCCGTAAGAAAAATCAACAAGATCGGAACGCTTAATTCCATTATCTGAAGAGTTGGCAGTAAATCCGTTCCATATACAGTCAATAGCGCCAGAATTGAGTTCGTTGTACTTCTGTGCCCAGTCTATTTCCTGAAAAGCAACTTCCATTCCAATTAACTTTCCGACTTCCTGAGCAAACTCTGTTTCGAAACCTGTCCAGTTTCCGTTTTTGTCTTTTTCGTTCATGTTTTCGAAAATCGTCACACCGCAAACAAGCTTGTCGGTTTCAGTTTTTTCATCATTGATTTTCTCAGCTGTACATCCAACAAATGCGTAAAGGCACATAAGTGCAATAAGAGTGAGTGTCAAAATCTTCTTCATAGTAAAAATCTCCTTTTGATTTAGTAATTTACTTTGCTAAAGCGATAACATTATAACACTGTAAAACTTTTTTGTCAATAGTAAAAATGAAAATAAATATACATTTTTAAAATAATAAGGTGTTTATTTCGTTCATCATATTCCTGCGATACAGAAAAAAGTTTTCTTCTACAATTTAATATATATGTGCCTATTCAAAAAATGAAGGTACGATAGAAGATGATGATTGGCGCATATAATACATAAAATGCGGTAAACATAAAGAGTAGAGTCAGAAACACTCTGCTCTTTTAGTGTTGTAAAGCGATTGTTGGCAAAAATATACAAATTCGCAGATTTGGATTTGTTATATACGCAATAAAACACCAAAACGAAAAAAATGTCAAAAAAATGCTTGACAAATCGAAATCAAAGTGATAGAATAGTCAAGCTGTCGCGAGACAGTACACAATGAAATATTGAGAGGAAAAAACTTGAAAAAAGTTTCAAAAAGTACTTGACAAATGAGTTTCGTTGTGTTAAACTACTTAAGCTCCCCGAAAAAAAGGGCGAGCGAAATACCACCGAAAAAACTTTTAAAAAACTTAAAAAAAGTCTTGACAAAAGTAAAAAGCGGTGATATAATAACAAAGCTGTCCGCGAGCGAAGGTTAGTGGGTAGCGATAGATTGGACCTTGAAAATTGAACAACGAAAGACGAGAAAACATAGGAAACTATGAAGTACAAAGAAATTAACT
>JAFTIR010000030.1 GCA_017456765.1 Clostridia bacterium
AGTTAATTTCTTTGTACTTCATAGTTTCCTATGTTTTCTCGTCTTTCGTTGTTCAATTTTCAAGGTCCAATCTATCGCTACCCACTAACCTTCGCTCGCGGACAGCTTTGTTATTATATCACCGCTTTTTACTTTTGTCAATAGGTTTTTGAAAAAAATTTCAACTTTTTTTGATACTGTATTTTTACCCAAATCTTACCACCATATTTACACATCTTTTGTATTTACATTAAAAACTATACTTGTTTTACCGGCAAAACTGCTGTATAATATGATTGTAATAAACAGAATCGGAAGTAATTTTATGAAAGAAATCAACAATCAGTTTTTTGACAGCGAACGTGCGCTGTACGGCGAAAGCGATTTATCGGTTACCAACTGCACATTTGACGGACCCGCCGACGGCGAAAGCGCACTTAAGGAATGTAGAGATGTTTGTGTTGACAACTGCAAATTCCATCTTCGTTATCCTTTCTGGCATAACGACGGTCTCGAAATTTTAAACAGCGAAATGTATATCACCTGCAGGGCGCCCCTGTGGTATTCCGAGCATATTCATATTTGTAACTCCAGAATTCACGGTGTCAAGGCTTTGAGGGAATGCAGCGATGTAAAACTCGAGCGCTGTGATATTGTGTCACCAGAACTCGGCTGGTCGGTTGACGGAATCACTCTCGACCATTGCAAGGCTGAGGGTGAATATATGTTCATGCGTTCAAACGACCTTCACTTTGAAAATTTTGAAATGAAGGGCAAGTATTCTTTTCAATACATAGAAAACGCATTCTTTGAAAACTGCATCTTTGACACAAAGGATGCTTTCTGGCACGCAAAGAATGTATACGTAAAAAACTGCGCCGTCAAAGGTGAATACCTTGCATGGTACTGTGAAAATGTTACATTTGAAAACTGTACAATTATTGGCACACAGCCTCTTTGCTACTGCAAGGGTCTGAGGCTCATAAACTGCGAGATGAAAGAGGCCGACTTTGCCTTTGAAAAAAGTGAAGTTGAGGCAAGCATCACATCTTCCGTTATAAGTATAAAGAACCCCCTTTGCGGAACAATAACAGTCCCCTCAGTCGGAGAAATAATCATGGACGAGCCTTGGTCAAAGGGACAAATCGAAATTGTAAACAAATAATAATGATAAAATTCCCCGCTGTCGTTGTTTGACAGCGGGGAATCGTTATAATCGTGCAATTTTAGTCTGCTACGCATCTTTGCAGAATGGTGCGTAGCTCTTTTCTTTTTGGTTACTTTTTCTTTTCAGCAAAGAAAAAGTAACTACTGCTGGAGGAGTTCAAATTTGTATCCAACGCCCCATACAGTCTTGAGAGTCCACTTGTCGGAAACGCCTTCAAGCTTTTCACGAAGTCTCTTTACGTGAACATCAACTGTTCTTGAGTCGCCAAGGTAGTCAAATCCCCAAACCTTGTCGAGAAGCTGGTCACGAGTGAAAACTCTGTTGTAGTTGGATGTAAGGAAGTAGAGAAGTTCGAGTTCCTTGGGAGGAATGTCAACTGCCTTGCCTGCGAGCTTGAGTTCGTACTTCTGAAGACTGATTTCAAGGTTATCAAACTTGATAACTTCGCTGTCATCATTGTCATGTCCGGAATATCTTCTAAGAACAGCCTTTACTCTTGCCGAAACTTCCTTCATGTCGAAAGGCTTTGTGATGAAATCGTCAGCACCGAGTTCAAGTCCGAGTACCTTGTCAAATACATCGCCCTTAGCTGTAACCATAATGATAGGCTTTGATGACATTTCACGGATTTCACGGCAAACCTGCCAGCCGTCCTTTCTGGGCATCATAATGTCGAGAAGAACAAGATCGGGTTCGTAAATTTTGAAGGCAGAAAGTGCCTTGATACCGTCATTGGCTGTTACGATTTCGTAACCTTCATTTTCAAGATAAAGTTTTAATAAGTCGCAGATATTTGTATCATCATCCGCAATAAGAATTTTGAGTCCCATTTGTTAAACCTCCTGTTGTTCAATTGTCTAAGTTAAAAAAATATTCAACAAATCATCTCTTTATGTTAATTATATTCTAAAACTTATTAAACTTGTTTAACAAATGATTAACAAATCGGTACTTATTTTTTAACGGATGCTGATTTAATCCTGAAAACTGCGTTCCATGTAAAAATCAGCCACCAAATCCGAAAGTTCCATGGACTTTGAAGGTTGTTTGTTGGATGAATTTCCGACAGCAAAACTTATCGCCGACATAAGAGAATCAATTTTTCCAAGAGACGACGGAAGTTCAGCAGGAACAGACAGAATAACCGACGAACCGTATATGGCGGCAACACTTCTTGACGGGAAGCATCTTTGCGAAACGCCCGTTTCAACATCCACGTATTCTTCAGAGCTTAGCTTGTACGAAAAATACGGCAAGTCCTTGTGACTGATTGAAGTAATTATATCCGGAATAACATCTCCCTTGCGAAATCCGTCACAGCCTATTGCCACAACCACATCATTGCAGGCACACATGTGACCCATTCTTTCCCTGAGAAGTTTTGTCTGCTTTGATGGAGAAATACAGGAGTAGCACCCGCCTGTCATATAGCCGTTTTCATTGAAATGTCGCATAAGCCTTCCTGCGCAACAAATTGCGCCGGATAGTTCGAGAGCGTTTTCACCTGTACATATAAATCCGACTTTGGGCATATCTTTCATTATAATTCCTCCCCGTTGTTTATAAAGAAATTATAACGGAAGCGTTTTGACAAATACAAGGGAAACAAGTCGAGAGAAAAAATAAATATAAAAGGACGGCTTTGCCGTCCTTTTGTCATTTGCTTGTGCCGGGAAAAACCTTCTCCCATTCAAGAACATTTCCGTCTTTGTCTATAACGAACGCCTCTTTTGAAATTTTTGCAAGAGGGGCATCCGAAACCGAGTCGGAATAGAAATTTTCAATTACGCCGTCGGGATAACATTCGTAAAAACGTCTGACCTTTTCTTCACCATAACAGTTTTCACCGCTGTATTTGCCTGTGTTTTTGTCAACCCTTGATGCCATCATCTTCTCAACGCCGAGCTTTGCACAAATTCCCTCAAGGAGAAACTCAGGGCTTGCGGATATGACAACATCCGTTTCTTTATGAACCCTTTTATACCAGTCAAAAATTCCATCAATGTTCTTTTCCCAGAAACTCTCCACCGCCGCTTCCACATCGGGAATTGCCGTAAGAAAACGGTAGAACACCTCTTTGCACTGTGTCTTTGTTCCCTTTTTTAATATGTAGTATTTTGAAAACGCCGCCGCCATCGACGGAAGATGAAGCCATGTTTTGGGATATTTTACAAGGCAGTATTTATAGAATTTCGCAGTGCTGTCACCACAAAAGATTGTTTTGTCAAAATCGAATACGTTCATGAATTTTCTCCGTTTTTATTTCATTTTACCACAAAAAACAGGATAAATCAAGTTTTACATAAAATTATCATCAAGCGGAAACATAGGTCGTCTGATATTACTGTGGTGCATATCTTTAAGCCTTTGGGTAGAGTTTCCGGGGGTAAAGGCAAGAATCGTTCTTTCGGAAACTGCCGCAAGCTCAGGGAAAAGAAAACCGAGTTTTACAGCCACGATTCTGAAATCTCTCCAATCAGGTTCTATAGAATCAAGTATGTCGGGACGGCAAAGCGGCGCTCTTTCCTTTGTGATAACGACTGTGCAATCAGCACATTCGAGCACAACCGACGGAACGGGCGCACCACCTGTATAATTTACCATGTTGGCTCTTCGTTTGAGTTTTCCGGTAATAACAGCAGTTTCATTCTTAACGTCCAGCTTTCCGCCTATCTTTAATGTAAGCTCGTCTCCGATTTCTGCCTTATAGCACTTTTCAACAGCCTCAGCATCGGTTATACCTGCAAGCAAAAAGCCTTTGACCTTTGCCTCGCGAAGTCTGTTGAGCATATATGCATTATCACCCGTTGCGCCCGCAGTTGTATTGTCACCGCTGTCAGAAAGAAAAACCTGCTTTTCTTTAGCCCTAACTGCAAGCTCAATCGCCTTTTCGGTTTCAACGTGCTCTACGACAAAATCGTATCTTGCATCATAAAAAGCCCCGGCAAGCTTTTCTGCACATTCACGGGCAATCTTCGGGTCGGTTTTGTGGGTAACAATAAAGCTCGGACCCATGTACGGCTCATCCACCCACGACTGACCATTAAACACCTCGGCACTCATAAGACCGGGGATTGTTCTTTCCATATCCCTTGCCATATCCATTATTGATTTTAACGGCTCGACTGCCGTCTGCACGGCATCTCCGCATATAACAACATCTGCACGTGCCATCTGCGGTTTTGGCAACATTTTTTCATTTACACATTCAATCAGCATTTTTGCCGCACGTAGCTGCGTGTCTTCACGGTCGCTGTGGGGTGCAGTACGGAAGCCTGTAATGCAGTTTGAAAGCCCTGCAAGTTCATATTCATGGTTTGCATGGAAATCCATTGCAAGGGATACGGGTATATCAAAGCCAACCTTTTCCCTTACCCTTTGGAGAATGTATTTTTCACCCGAGCCTATGTTCTCAACATGCATAGCTCCGTGAAGATACAGCCATATTCCGTCAAGACCGCTTTCGGGAATTGCATCTATAAGCTCGTTTGCAAGACGCATAAAGTCGTCGTAAACGACAGTTCCTCCGGGAAGGGCTCTTGCATAAATTGTCGGAACAAGAGTACATCCCTTTTGTAAAAAGTATTCGGTGGTTTCAGGAAGTTTTTTGAACACACCCTCGCCTGCCACGTAGTCAAAATCACCAAAGGTTGTCTTTATCGGCGTGAGTGTGTTACCCTCACACCACAACATTCCAATTGCTATTTTCATATTAAACACCTTCCAGATTCTGTGTAGTTATTATTTGCAGCACGCCCTGTGCTTAGGCAGTGTATAAGTCAAATCATAACTCAGCTGTCTGAGCTTCCATTCGAGGCATTTTTCATCGCCCTGATATTCCATACTCGGTTCCCAGCCAAGACGTGAATCAACCTGAACAATGGGAATTGTCTTTTCAACATTTTCCTTTTCTTCAAGAAGAAGTGCCTCGATTTTATCAAGCAATTCCAGTGCCGCTTTTTTATCCGGCTCGATATTCAGTTTCTGAGTGAGAATAAACATCCTCTTTACATGCTCTCCGGTAATACATGTACGGTACATGAATTTGCCTATATTGATAAGCTTCAGCAGGCGGTCATTCGGCTCGCTTATGCTTTCAAGAATCTCGATACCCTCCATAAAGAGAGTCTTCATGGCATCGATTTCCTTAAGTTCCTCACGAATTCTGATACCGGGCAGAGAATTCACTCTGTTGAAATTATAGTCGGGAGTATAAGCGGAATTATAAATGCCGTTGCCGAACATCGCACTTTTTGCCGCAGGGACTTTGCCCCCGTCCGGAAGAGGAAGTCCTATTCTCGGGTCAACTACCCACAAGGGGTACGCAGGACCTATTCTGAACGCGCCATACTGATCCTCGTTTGTAGACACAGCATGAGTTATTGCAAGACTCCATTTTTTCATAGCCTCATCGACTTTTTCAAGGTTTTCTTTGCCAAAATCACGGGCAAGAATCTTTTTCAGAACATCCTCGAGTTTTTCTTCGTGTGTAAAGAACGCCCACTTTTCAAGGTCGCTGATAAACGACGGGTAAAAGCCGTAGTGGATACATTCAAGCATACCGCAAAGTCCCCATTCGTCATGTGCCTTGAGCATATTTTCATATCGCTCAATCCAGGCATATGGCATGGGCTCATAGGGAATCACACCAAAGTCCCAGCAAAGTCCCGCAGAGTTCGTTGTTGCATAAAGACGAAGGCCGTTTCTCTTTGCGGACTTTGCTTCACTGGCGAAATAATCACTCGGCGCTCTCTGTCTGAGGGAATAATCCGCAATACTTCCTGTGGCCTCTCCGATTTTATAAGTCTGACACATATCCCACGAAGCGAGAAGCGTTATGTCCTTCGGAAGATTATCCACAAGCTTTGCTCTTTCCTTTTCCCCTACCCAGCTCCAGTTATATGTACAGAATACAATATCTGCATCCGGTCTGTGCTTTCGTATGCACTTCTTTATCAATTGGGCCCACTGCGGATAGTCACAGCAGGGCCAGAATCCGGGAGACACCTTGCCCGTGGGAATGTTTTCAATATAGTTTGCACTGAAAGGTGACCTGCCCACCCTTTTGTCAGGGTCTTTACTATGGAAGTGGTTTGCCTCTCCCACAAGCTCAACGCCGCAAATCTTCGGGCAAGCCTTGAAAATATCTCCGTAAAGTCTGTCGTAAAATTCCTCCGCCCCCTCGTCATCGGGATGCGCGGTGTGGTCGGCATAAAGCTGAATATAAACCTTTATACCGTATTTTTCGGCACGCTCGCAAAGAAGCGGCATGTCAATAAATTCTCCGCGTTTATCTATATTGAGCCCCTTTATCCAAAGCATAATTGCATCATATCCGAGGTGCGCCATTTGTGCAAGGCACTCGTCGGTATACTCAAACATACCAAGTGGGGACTGAGCAAAACGGGGTGAAAACAACGCTTTCTTTTCCCACACTCTTTTTTCAAGGAAAGGAGCTTTTCTCAGATTCATAAGGTCTTCAAGGAAATAAAGACCCTGTGCAAGACCTTCTCCGTCATAGCCCTCAACGGTTATGCCGCCATCAGAAACACGGATACGGTAGCCCATATATCCTGAGCCTTCCCCGATATTTTGGTTGTAAGACAGTTTTATGCAGTCCTTGCTTTCTACATCATACTTCACCAAGGTATTCATTTCCATTGATGTAAGCATATAATCGACAAAATCATTAGCCGCCGTCTCTACCACAGAGTCATATTTTTCGGGCAGAACAATCTCTGCGCCGTCAGAAATAACAAACTCATTCTCAAGCGGCAATGCACCGTAATCTCTTCTGTCCTTCTTGTGAATCTGCATAAGATCCTTTTTGAAATCGTATCTATTCTCTTTTTGTAACAAAATGCTCAGATCCTTTCCTTAAAGAAATTCGCAGAAATTGTCATCGTATCACCTGTTGACAAATATATTATACATTTGTTATAATTAGTTGTACATTAACGAAAAACACATTTTTTTGTATCAAAAAAGCAAAAGGAGGATTTTCATGAACTCTTTTCAGGAAGACTTTTTTGCCAACCTCAATACAATTTACCGCACCGGCGGTCATTTTTATATGCCCACCGGTACAGACTGGCGCCGTCAGAACATACTCTTTGACCAGAACAAGTTTTATTATATAACAAACGGCAAATGCCATGTAACAATAGACGGCAGG
This sequence comes from Clostridia bacterium, assembly GCA_017456765.1. Lineage (GTDB taxonomy): Bacteria > Bacillota > Clostridia > Oscillospirales > CAG-382 > UMGS1387. Next base: position 7,323 of record JAFTIR010000030.1, read on the forward strand.
CTTTACAAAGGTGTTCCGGGATGCTGGTTTTTCATTCCCGCAAATGTCCCCCACAGCTATTACAACGACTCTTCGCTTGATTTCGGACTGTATTCCATTCATTTCGACTTGTACCCCAAAATGAATCTTGCAGAGCAATTATCGCTCGATTTTATGGTAAAAGCTGAAAACGGTTCAGCTCCCGAGCAGATTTTTCAACGATTTGCAAGATTTTGCAACAGCCAGCTTTTGTGCGATAAAATAGAAACAAAAGCATGTATTCTTAATCTGTTAAGAGAATACATTGTGCTTTCAGGAAAAGGCAATGTTGCCGTCAGCGGAAAAAACAGTGAGGGTCTCAGTCGGGTGCTGTCGTTCATAAACGAAAATCTTCATCAGCACATAGATAACCAGGAACTCGCAAGCCTGTGTCACCTGCATCTGACTCACTTTGTAAGATTTTTCAAGGAAAAAATCGGACAGACACCCCAACGCTATATTACTCACAAGCGGCTCGAAGCGGCAAAACGGCTGCTCGAACAAACCGAGCTTTCCATAACAGAAATCGCCGAATCCGTCGGCTTTTACGACAATTCACATTTTTCAAGAAGCTTCAAGCAGGTATATGACATATCTCCTCTGCACTACCGAGGCTATGTCAACACAAAATACAAGCAGGAGTTAGAGCGAACAAAACACTTTCAGGAGCTTATACATCCAAAGCAAAAGTGACCTCGCACAGCAAGGTCACTTTTTTATTATTCTTTTTCAATCATTCTGTTTATACAGATAGGTCCTAAGAGCCCCGATACAAGGTTTTCTCCCTCTCTCTGGATATTGTCATAATTCCAATATCTGTTCCAGCCGAGAGCCTGTCCTTCATCAACGAGCATGAACTGTCTTTCGACGGCGGCGGAATTAGAAACTATAAGTACAATTTCGTTTTCGCCGTTCTTTATCATGTCTGATATGTCGAGTTCATAAGGTTCCCACACCCTGTCTCCTGCAAGCACTCCGTTAACCCATACTTCTGCATGGAAAGCCACTTTTCCAAGTCTGAGTATATAACGGCCGCTCGGCTTAGACAGCTTAACAGTATTCTTGTATCTTGCAAAACCGGAATACCATTTAAGTCCGTGAAGTCTCCAGTCACACAAAGTAAATTCAAAAGGAATTACCTGCACTTTTACATTTTCAAGAAGTCCGTCGTCTTCACTGTTTACCGTAATTGCAATTTGAAGCTGATGCGAAAGTCCGTCGGGACGGATTTTGCAAATGCCGTTTTCAAAAGTTCTCTCCATGCCGTCAACGGAAATTCTCACATCACTTCCCGAAACTTCGGGATACCTGATTTTTTCAGTTCCTGCGGGAAGTGTTATGGAATAGCAGACTCTCTGAGGATAATTCACCTTTTCGCCAAACAGAGCAAGGTCTCCCCACGGCAAAAGCGGAGGACGTCCTCTTTCCCATGCCTTTAACCACAAATCACTCTCACCGCAAACCATATTACGGTCAACAGAACGGGCTGTGTGAGCATCCGTTTCAAAGTCGGCTTTGTTCCAACCGTCAACCTCTTTATCATGTACATCCCACGTGTTATCCGTGCAAAGAGCAATTCTCTTTCCGTCAACAACAAATTCTCCCTGCAAGAGCAAGGAAATCATCTCTTCCTCAGGAATACTGTCCACCGAGAGTATGTTGAAATGGTCCATAGGGGTATCGTTTTCAACCTTTACGGCTATAAGGTTCTTTCCCTTTGCGAGATATTCACATATGTCAACAATCGACGAAACACGACCTTCCAAAGAAGATGCCACCTCTACGCCATTGACCCAAAGAGCCCATTTATTGACTGCGGCAATACAAATCTTTGCCGCAGACGGCTTGTTGTCCAAAGTAAATTCCTTTCGGAAACAAAGCATAGTTTTTTGGGCGTTATCTATCCAGTCAGGCCTCCTTGTTATCCAAGCTGCCTCCCAGAGGCTAAGACTACGTCCGCAACGTCCCTTCTGATTTGCTGTATTCTTTATGCGTATTTCTTTTCCGTCAGGATGAAGAAATGACGAAAATGTCGCAAGAGGAATTTCAAGAACACTGCTCTTTTCTTCCAACTGCTCCTTTCCCGAAAGGTCAGCTCTTACGGGCATAAATTCCCACACGCCGGGAATGGCAATCTCCTGAACAAGTGTTCTTTCTGACGGCTTCTTTGACGCCGCTTCTTTATCCACCACAAGCCAGCAGCCTTCATCCGCTTCAAGACAAAGCTCAACCTCTGTTCCGTCCGTCACAACACGGTGTTTCACATCGCAAGATTCTCCATTCTCGGGACTCAGCTTTATAACGCCTCCCTGCTCTCTGAGAAGCAGCACAAGGCTTTTTTTCTCGGGCATTCCGTTGGCAACAAAATAAACGGACTTTTCCTCAATTCTGCGGCAATTTACATAAAGATTTTCCCGTATTCCCCGAAGCACCTTCACATCGGCACCGATAAGTCTTTCGATTTCTTCGGGCAAATCTCCAATGCTCATAACTCCCTCGCGCTTTTGTCCGCCGCAGGAATAGTAAATAATATGACCGCCCGCTTTTTCAAATTCGCAAAGTTTGTTCTGTAAGTCAGCGCTCGGCTCTGCAATTTCAGGGAAAAGCAGAACTTTGAAATTCTGAACACCCACACCGATCTTGCCGTCCGACACCTTGCCCCGAAGAAGGCTCGGTTCGTCAATTATATCAACATCCATCTGATTTTCTATCAGGACATCCATTACAGTGTTCCATGCCGAGTCAAGACTCAGCGCCTCACCGGTAACCGAGCCTGACACTGTAGCCTTCTGCATTTCCTCTATGGGATAATACAATCCGATGTTGACCACGGGAGTTCCCTTGGAGTTCATGTAGCATACCCTTGTCATGTAATCTGCAAAACGCTTAAAGTATCTCCAGTAGGGGTTCTGGAAAAAGAAGCTGGTTGGCCAGTCCGCCTGAGTACCCTGACTGTCACATTCCGAATAAAAGCCATGGAGGGTTATCATGTTTATGCCCATAGCGCCAAGAGTATTGACACCGCGCTTGAATTCCTGCAAAGAGCAACCCCAACCTGCACCGCCGAAGGCTTCCGACATCATACGTTCTCTGCCGTAGGCACGGGCAGTGGAAACGGCAAACTTCGGCTCTCTGTATGTTATTTTTCTCGGGAAGCGGTAGCGGTAGTCATGACAGTCTGCGCCGGGAATATCCGTGTGACGCATATTGTTGAAAAACTGTCCCTGACGTCCCGGGTGTGCAATGAAAAATTCTTCTATGTGTCCCGTCAGGGCAAGATTGTTTTGCTTGCACCAGCTACCTATCTGTTCAAAAAAGCCTTCTTCGTAAAGCTGTGAGGTTACGGTGTAATAATCATTGCGGACTTTTCTTTCCTCTTCCCCATCCTCTGTAAGTGCATAAAGTTTAGGGATAATATCGTAGTCCATTCGCTTTTTGAATTCATCCGCAAAATCGTCTGTCCAGGGCATTCTGGTAGTCATAAATATTTCATCAAAGAATATACCGGGAACACGCTTTCCGAAATGCTCGCCAAACCGTTTTTTATATTCCTCGTGGGTACAATTTATGAAATCCTTTACCATGTCCTTGTTTAAATAATCAACAAAACGCCAGTCCACATTACGGAAAAATACCTTTATTTCCCCCTGAGCCTGCGAGACATCCTCTGTATACTTCCAAGTATCCCCCTCGCGGCAAAAAGCAGCTATAAATTTCCTGTACTCTATATGCTTTTCAATTTCCTTTGTAGCATCGTCTGCACAGGAAAAATTCTTGACTTCAAGATACTTTGATACATTACACTCGCCTTTGGCAAGAGTTCGTGATGCTTCCTGCGCACCGTGTCTGAATGTGCTGCCCGCAGTTCCGCTGGGCCATGCATATTCGTCATAAAGCCAAGGATAAAAGCCGACCTTTTCTCCCTCATCTATGCAGACAGAAACAGCCTTCCACCAATCTTCTCCGAGATACGGAGTTTTAAGGTAGGCTCTTGCGTGCATAAAGCCGTTATACACGCCCTGCTCTACCATCATATTTATCTGCTCACGCAGTCTTTTCTCTTCGAGGTCGCCATACCAGAACCAAAATGCCGCAGGACTATATTCCTTTGACGGTGTTTTTATCTCTTGCAAAAAACTCATAGTACCCTCCTTCTTTTTTATGGCACAATACACATTACGGACTGAAAAATATTTCTTTCATGGGCTTATATGCCTTTCCGTTTTCATCCCGTACAAAACATGGTTTTGTAAAAACATGCCATTTTTTCATGATAGGATTGTTATTCATCTTCTCGGTATCGGCATCATAGTCATCGCCTGTGTATTCATAATATGTATATACTTCGTTGCCACGGATGCTTATAGAATAATTGTGGAAATTGCTTTCGGCAATTACTTTGTAAATTTCCGGCCATGCATTTTCATGAAGCCTTACATACTCGTCTACCATATCTTCTTTAATAAGTGCGTAAAGAATGAATTTTTTCACGGCAACCCCTATCTTTCATTACTGTTTTTCATTTTAATTATACAATCATTATAACATGTTGTAAATTAACAAAAAAAGCCTGTTTTTGTATCAAATTAGCATAGCCGGCAAATGACAAATTCCCCGATGCCTTCGTTTGGCACCGGGGAACATTTCACTCATGCAATGAGCCTTTCATTAAATTTCGGAAAAGAGTGTTGTGTTGCTCTTTTCTCTTTGCTTACTCTCTCTTTGCTTACGTTCTCTTTTCAGCAAAGAGAAAGCAAGTTAAAACTTCATTGTAAGGGATATTCTCTTCTTTGCCGCGTCAACCTCAAGTACCTTTACCTTGACAATATCTCCGACAGAGAGAACTTCGCTTGGGTGTTTGATGAACTTAGAGCAAATCTGGGAAATGTGCACAAGTCCGTCCTGGTGTACACCTATGTCAACAAACGCACCAAAGTCAATTACATTTCTGACAGTACCCATAATTTCCATTCCGGGTGTAAGGTCACTTATTTCCATAGCCGCACTTCTCATAATTGGCGAGGGCAGGTCATCTCTTATGTCTCTTCCGGGCTTTGAAAGCTCTTTTGCAATATCCGTTATTGTAGGCACACCCACACCGCACTGTTCTGCCGCCTTTGACTTTCCATATTCCTCAAGACGCTTTTCAATATCGTCAAAAGCCTTTGAGTTCTTCTCGAAACCGAGAATTTCTATGAGCTTCTTTGCCGCATCATAGCTTTCGGGATGGACACCCGTGTTGTCAAAAACATTTTTGCTTTCGGGTATGCGTAAAAAGCCTGCACACTGTTCAAATGCCTTTTTGCCGAGCTTTGGAACTTTGAGAAGCTGTTTTCTGTCGGTATAGGAGCCGTTTTCCTCTCTGTATGTTACAACATTCTGTGCGGTTGCACTGTTTAAGCCCGCAGCATAGGAAAGAAGCGAGGGCGATGCTGTGTTGAGATCAATACCTACGGCATTTACGCAGTCCTCAACAACGCCTGAAAGCGTTTCGCCGAGCTTTTTCTGGGGCATATCGTGCTGATACTGACCGACGCCTATGGATTTCGGATCAATCTTTACAAGCTCTGCCATGGGGTCCTGAAGTCGTCTTGCGATAGAAACGGCACTTCTTAAAGATACGTCAAATTCAGGAAATTCTTTAGCACCAAGCTCGGATGCCGAATAAACAGATGCGCCCGCCTCGTTTACGACAATATATTTTACATTGCCTCCCACTTCAGCCAAAAGCTCTGCCACGAAATTTTCAGATTCACGGGAAGCCGTTCCGTTGCCAATTGAAATGTTTTCAATGCTATACTTTGAAATGAGATTCTTAAGTATCTTCTTTGATTCCTCGATTTTGTTGTGGGGAGGTGTCGGGTATATAACTCCCGTATCAAGCACCTTGCCGTTTTCATCAACTACCGCAAGTTTACACCCCGTTCTGTAGGCAGGGTCAAAGCCGAGAGTAACCTTACCCTTGACCGGCGGCTGCATAATAAGGGGTTTAAGATTAAGAGCAAAATTCTTGATTGCCCCGTCTGTGGCCAAATCAAAAAGGTCGTTTCTTATTTCTCTTTCAACAGACGGGAAAATAAGTCTGTCATAAGCGTCCTCTGCAGTCAAAGCAAGGAGAGAAAAAGCCTTTGATTTTCCCGTAATAATACGTGAGCATATAATCTGGAGTGCGTTTTCCTTGTTGTACTCAATTCCAACCTTTAAGAATTCTTCGTTTTCGCCTCTGTTCATGGCAAGAATCTGATGTCCCTGCACCTTTTTGACCGAAAACGCCGCTTCGTAATAGTTTCTGTAAACGGAATCCTCTTCCTTTGCCGCTCTTGATATAATGCTTCCGAATTCATTTATCGCCGCTTTCAGAAGCTTTCTTATTTCGGCGTCATCAGAGATGATTTCGGCAATGATGTCGCAGGCTCCACTGAGTGCATCCTCTGCACTTTCAACACCGAGCTCTGCATTTATATACTCTGCCGCAAGCTCCAGCGGCTCCGGCATATCGGGACTCTGTGCAAGGAGAATCTCAGCAAGCGGCTCAAGTCCCTTTTCCTTTGCGATTGTAGCTCTTGTTCTTCTCTTTTGCTTGTATGGTCTGTATAAATCCTCAACCTCGGAAAGTGTTTTTGCATTGTCAATGGCAAGCGCAAGTTCTTGTGTTAGTTTTCCCTGATTTTCAATGGAGCTTTTAACCTCCTCCATACGCTCCGAAAGGTTCTTTAAGTAATTCAGTCTTTCTTCGAGAGCACGAAGTGTTGTGTCGTCCATCGTGCCGTGCATTTCTTTACGGTATCTTGCAATAAAGGGAATTGTGTTGCCGTCTGCAAGAAGGTCAATTACATTCTGTATGTGATGCTCGCTTTTGCCAAGCTCCTGTGATAGAATTTTAGCGAAATTTTCCATTTGTTTTTTCCTTTCGGGGTGCTTTTTATTTTATATTTACAATCGTTTTGCCCGTCATTTCGAGCAGGAACTTTCTGAATTCATCAATAGTTCCTCCCAAAAGACTTCTTTTATCATAAACCTGTGCATGACTTACACCAAAAACAAAGACAAAATAATCCTCCATTTCGGCAATCATATGTATTCTGTCATATTTCCATTCGGTATTCCCAACCTCGGTTTCGGAATAGAATCCGTCTTCTCTGAAAACGACTTTTGATTTTTCTGTTCCCGGGAGCATACGCTTACGGGCGATATATGCATTAATTGAATCTTCAAACACAAACACCGCAAGAATTGCAAGAACCGCAAGCAAGGTTACAACTATGTTGGCACTTAATTCAAAACCGTCTTTTATATCTGAGAGCATAAGCAAAACAGCCATGCCAATTACTATTCCGCCAAAAACACGACTTCTTTTTGTCCTTTTTTTACGGGCTGTTTTTCTTACTCCCTTTACCATTGCAGTCAGAGCCTTTTGATTGTATATTGTCTCAAAAACAAATTCCATTTACTTCATCCCTTTCAAAACGATTTTTACTTGTTATATTATACCACATTAACCCTCATCCGTCAACTTTGTGCAACAGAAAACGCCCGACAAAATCGGGCGTTTTCTGCTATTTAGTTCTTTTCTTCGAGAGCAGTTATCATATCAACGCGTCTCTGATGTCTTCCGCCCTCAAATTCTGTTTCAACAAAGGCATCAACCATCATTTTTGCAGTTTCAATACCGATAACTCTTGCACCAAGGCAGATAACGTTTGCATCGTTATGCATTCTTGTGAGCTTTGCAGAGTAAACCTCGCTGCACGCAGCCGCTCTTACACCTCTTACCTTGTTTGCCGCAAGGCTCATGCCGATACCCGTGCCGCAGATAAGAATTCCAAGGCTTCCCTTGTCATCAACTACAGCTCGTCCTACCTTTTCGGCGTAAACGGGGTAGTCTACACTTTCGGGTGTATACGGGCCGAGGTCTTCTACGTCATAACCCTTATCGTTGAGATAGCCTATAATATCATTCTTCATGTGAAGTGCCGCATGGTCACAGCCGATGTATATTTTCTTACTCATAATACTTCTCCAATGTCATTGTTATTTATAATCAGAGTTTGCAGTTTTCCTGCTACCCGCTCAGTCTTCGTCAGCAGGAATATCGTGGTGGTCATGGGCACTGCAGCTTGAGCAGCAGCCTGTACAGATTTTTTCAAGCTCGGTTGTGTCCTTGCCTGTCTTTTTGTAGTAGTCGAGAATTGCCGCCTTAACAGCTTCTTCTGCAAGAACAGAGCAGTGTACCTTTGCAGGGGGAAGTCCGTCAAGAGCCTCAACAACAGCCTTGTTGGAAAGCTCGAGAGCTTCATCAACACTCTTGCCCTTGATAAGCTCTGTTGCCATAGAGGATGTAGCAATTGCAGATGCACAGCCAAATGTTTGGAACTTTACATCAACAATAATCTCATTCTCTATCTTCATATAAATTTTCATTATATCGCCACACTTGGCGTTACCTACCTCACCCACTGCGTCTGCGTTTTCAATTTCGCCGACATTTCTCGGGTTTGTGAAGTGATCCATTACTTTTTCTGAATACATAACAAGTACCTCATATTTATATTTTCATAACATTCGTCTTCGACACCGAGCCTTTCGGTTTTGCTCGAAATTGCCCGAAAATCTTTTCTTCTTGATTACTTCTTCTTTTCAGCAAAGAAGAAGTAAGTTAGTTTCTGCCGAGGGGTGAAATTTCACGAAGTCTGTTTACTACCTTTGTGACACATTCCACAATATAGTCAACATCTTCCTGTGTGCTTTCATGGGAAAGTGTAAGTCTAAGCGAGCCGTGTGCTATTTCATGGGGAAGTCCCATTGCAAGAAGCACGTGTGAGGGTTCAAGCGACTTTGACGAGCAAGCCGAGCCCGTGGATGCACAAATGCCCATCATATCAAGCATAAGAAGAAGTGATTCTCCCTCAATATACTCAAACGTAAAGCTCGCAGTACCGGGAAGTCTCTTTGTGGGATGTCCCGTAAGACGGGAATTGGGAAGTTCAAGAAGACGTCTTATAAGGTCGTCTCTGAGAACACAGAGTCTTGCATTGTCGTCCTGCATTTGTTCATTTGCAAGCTCAAGCGCCTTTGCCATACCCACAATACCGGGCATATTTTCTGTACCGCCGCGCTTGCCCTTTTCCTGTCCGCCGCCCTCAACGAGCGACTTGCAGACAACACCGCTCTTGATATAAAGACCGCCCACACCCTTAGGTGCACGGAACTTATGTCCCGAGAAGGCAAGCATATCAACACCAAGCTCGCGTGCGTTTATCGGCACATGACCTACAGCCTGAACTGCGTCTGTGAAAACAAGTATCTTGGGGTTTACTTCTTTCACTCTTTTTGTAATTTCCTTTATAGGCTCTACCGTACCGACTTCATTGTTGGCATACATAATTGCAACAAGAGCAGTATCTTCTCTTATTGCCGCCACAACGTCGTCAGGGTTTACCATGGCATTTTCATCAACACCCACATATGTTACATCAATGCCCTTCTTTTCAAGAGCCTTGCAGGTGTGAAGCACCGCATGGTGTTCAATCTTCGTTGTGATGATATGGCACTTGTCAGTCTTATTTCTTTCGAGATAATTCTGCACAGCACCCTTTATTGCCCAGTTGTCGGATTCCGAGCCGCAGCCTGTGAAATATATTTCCTTTGCTTCGCAGCCAAGCACCATTGCTATCTTTGCTCTTGCCGCATCAATATACGCCTTTGCCTCTCTGCCTTTTGCGTGAAGACTTGAGGGATTGCCGTAAACCTCACCGAGAAGCGGGAGCATTTCGGCAAGAACTCTCGGATGTACCGAGGTCGTTGCGGCATTGTCGGCGTAAACTATTCTTTTATGATTATCGTGAGACATTTTTATTCTCTCCTGTTTATTAAACGTGGTTATCTTATAATCTATGTCAAAACAAGGCTTTTCCCAGACAAAGAAAGTGACATCTTTTCCGCACCTCATTATTATATTCAATTCAAAAAAAGTAAAACGGGAATACTACCCGAGTCACCTCGCATAACATTCCCGATGTTCTTTACTTCAAAGCCTAAATCTTCTTTTCGATGAAATCAGCAACGTCAGCAATAGTTCTAAGTGTTACTGCCTCCTCGTCCGAAACTGTAATACCGAAGTTTTCTTCAATAGCCATAAGCATTTCTACGATGTCAAGAGAATCTGCACCGAGATCTTCTACGATATTTGTGTCGGGGGAAAGGGTATTTACATCAATACGAAGCTGCTTAGCAAGCAGATCCATAATCTTTTCAAGCATGTACTTCTTAACCTCCATTCTCAAATTGTTGTAGTATTATTATAGTCAAAATGTCATATTTTTACGACATTCCATATCGTTTACCATTATATTCAAAATATCCCCTCTTGTCAATAGACAATTTATAACATTTACAAATGCTCAACTTTTTTGTTTTTTAGGAAATCGTACAAAAATCCGCACCATGCGGTGCGGATTTTTAAGTTTTCACATGTTTACTGCTTAGGTTTGTCTGCCTTTGAAAGCACAACGTTTACGATGATACCGAGAATAAGTGCGCATGCGATGGAAGTAATTGTTACCTTTCCGAACGTAAGGGAAAGACCGCCTATACCTGCAATAAGAATTGTTGAAGCAACAAAGAGGTTTCTGTTCTGACCCAGGTCAACAGGCTGAAGCATCTTAAGGCCGGAAACTGCGATAAATCCGTAAAGTGCCATACAAACGCCGCCCATTACGCAGGAGGGAATTGTATTAACAAATGCTACGAAGGGAGAAAGGAAGGAAATGAGAATTGCGAGCACCGCTGCTGTCTGGATTGTGTAAACCGAAGCATTACCGGAAATAGCAACACAGCCAACAGATTCGCCGTATGTAGTATTGGGACATCCGCCGAAGAATGCGCCTACCATTGAACCAACGCCGTCACCGAGAAGTGTTCTTGCAAGACCGGGGTCTTCAAGAAGATCCTTTTCGATAATGGAAGAAATGTTCTTGTGGTCAGCTACGTGTTCAGCAAATACTACAAATGCAACAGGAACATATGCAACTGCAACGGATGCAATATACGCTCCGTCGATTGCTTTAAAGCCGCCGAGAGCCGTGAGGAATGTAAATTCAGGGAATGCAAAGAATGTTGAAAGCTTAACGCCGTCAGCAACGAGAGCCTTGAAAGCGTCAAAGTTTATAATCTTCATTGCTTCGATGCCTGCCGCGTTTCCGATAACCGTAAAGATAACGGAAAGTACATAGCCTGCAAGAATACCGATGATAAAGGGAATCATCTTAACTGTCTTTTTGCCGAATGTTGCACAAAGAGCAACAACTATAAGTGTAACTATGCCGACAATTGTTGTAAAATAGGGGTTTGCCGCTGCTACACTGCCTGTACCCTTTGCAAGGTCACCAACAGCATTGCCAGCGAGGGAAAGACCAATGATAGCAACCGTCGGACCGATAACAACTGCGGGCATGAGCTTGTTAATCCAGTTTACACCAACGCACTTTACGATGAGGGCAATTACAACATAAACAAGACCTGCAAGAATTGCACCGATGATGAGACCGAGATAGCCAAGTTCAATCGTTGCCGCACCTGCAAAGGCTGCCGCCATTGAGCCGAGGAATGCGAAGGATGAGCCGAGGAATACGGGGCTTGAGAACTTTGTGAAAAGTCCGTAAATGATTGTACCTACACCTGCACCGAAGAGTGCTGCTGCAGGCTGCATGCCGTTACCGATGATTACGGGAACAACGAGTGTGGCTGTCATAATCGCAAGTAACTGCTGAATTGCAAACACGATGTTTGCACCAAACGAGGGTTTGTCCTTAATGCCGTAAACTAATTTCATATCTAGTTTACCTCCTTTTTATTTATAATCACGCCTGCATGACAGGCATTATTATATTCATCCTCACATAAAAAAAGTGCCTGTACAAGGCACGTTCATTTCACATTCTTTGGAGCTTTGCCGTGAAAAAACATACATAGCCTTGCCTGAATGGTACTTTCTTTTCTTTGTCAAAGATTATAGCACAACTTGTCGTAGTTTGTCAATAGATATTTAACAATATGTTGTATTTCGAAAAAAAGAAAACTCCCGCAAAAGAGAGTCTTCCTTAAATCTATATGTTATATTTTTATGTTATATACAAGCGGCACTCTCTTTTCATAAAGGTGAGCCTCATTTGAACAGGTCAGCACCTTCGGGAAAACAGTTCCGTCTGCCTCAGCTTTAAATTCGATAACCGTAACACCTGTATGGCACATGGTGAAGTGAGTCGAAAACAAAGGATAAGGAATATTGAGAAGTGCGCTGAGGAATGCTATTCCAAAGCCTTCATGAGCAAAGAGTGCAACTCTGTCGTTGTTCGGAGTTTCCTCTGTATAGAAGCCTTCTTGTCTGTTATTTCTGTAACCGAGGGAAAGCAAAAATGCGTCCGTTTCCTTGCGGATTCTGAGCGTTCCTTCCTTGGCTTTTGTGTCCTTGAACGCCTCATGGTCATACCAGTTTTCTCCAAGGTTTCTGATTTCTTGGGAACGGAACAGCTTTTTTATATGGGCATGGTTATAGCACCAGGAGTAGAACTTTTCTTCATTGTACATACCAAGCTCGTTGTATGCGTAGCTCTCATTACACCAGTCGAGAATTTCGATTTCTTTTTTGAGAAGCTCGGCTGTAGGTGTTGCCGTAAGAATTGCCCTGTTTGAGCTTGACGCATAAATTTTGTCAAGACCATTACGACAAAGTCTGTATTTGAGCGCATCCGCTTGTTCAAAGCCGAGGGGTGTCAGGCCGTCGGGCTTGTATATCGGATCTCCGTGTCTTACATAGAAAAATATCATTTTTTGCCTCCTTAAAACCCATTACAGATAAATGGAAAAATACTTGGGGTCGTGGCTGTCAATATTTGAACCCGATGCATAGTCACACATTACATACTTGTATTCCTCGCCGTCGGCAACAACCGTTACCCTTGCGGTTACAAGATTTGTAGTATTGTTGCAAGTGTATTGTGCGGCGACAGATGTGATGTTTTTGCCGTAAAGCGTCTCGTTCGAGAACATATCATCTTCCTTTGCACCTATCTTTTTGCTTCGTGTCAGAATAACAGGTCCGCGCCTGATAACAACCTTTGATGTGTGTAGCATACAGCTCCTGTCGCAGAGACCATCAGCCCCGTCTATCCAACGGATAAGGTGATAATCTCCCTCGGGAATGGGTTCCCAGTTCATTTTTATGACTTCGGGTGTCATGTCAAATCTCATTTTGAGGAAGGTTGTTCCCTCTCCGAGTTCAAGCTCGAAGTATTTACCGCAGTCAACAGGGAATTCTTCTCCAACTCCCACTCTTATTTTTGTATTCTTTGACCATTCGGGAATTCTCAAATAAAGCTTCTTCCCCTTTTCGGAGTTTCTTACCGCAACACCTACCCAGCCGATGTCAAAGTAATTAGCCCCTACAACTATTTCGGTGTCGCCAAATTTTGTCGAGCTCTGGACGTACATATTTACATAGTAGCCGTCATCGCCTTCAAAGACACAACTTTCCGCCGCGTTTGCAAAACCGCGTCCCACATTGTTTGTACAGCAATGCTGGTATTTTGATTCACACTGAGGAATTGCCGTCCAGTGTCTTCCCGCACCTCTTACAAAGAATGCACTGCCCTTGCCATCTTCATAAACGCCCGCAAGAAAGGCATTCGCAAACGCCTTTTCAAAGCTTTCCATGTATTTGATTTCGCCTGTCAGCTTATAAAGCTCGTGGCAAAGTCTCATCCAGTGAATAACGTCACATATTTCTGTTGCGGCATCGGCATATGACGCGGCATTGTGGTATCTTTCGCAATAGCCGACAGAACCGAGAATATTGCTTTCATATTTGATAAGTATATCGTAGAGAGCCTTTGCAGCATCAAAAAGAACCTTATCTCCCGTAATTCTGTAAAGCTCAACCATTCCGTCAAAGCAGCTTGTCATTTCATATGCTTTGGGGTACCATCCGTTACATGCATTATACCACTCGCCGACGCTCTTTCCCGAGAAGGCGTTGTTTATGATATTGGGACATTTTCCGTCATCCCTCATCCACTCTTTTACGGTATCTTTACAAAAGTCAAGATATTTTTCGTCAGCCGTAAATCGGTAAAGCAGGAGCATGGGCTTTAGAATAGAACCCGAAGCCATACCGTTCATAACACCGGTGTCGGTTAATTTCTTTCCGTCTTTTTCAAGCTTTGCAATTATCCAGTCGCAAAGTTTTACAGCCCCTGCGAGAATAAATACGTCATCAAGTAAGTCTGCCGCCTCAACAAGTCCCCAGAGTGTATATTTCATCCCCCAGATATTCCAACACCAGTCTGCACTCCAACCTATATAGGAAGCTGAGTCTTTACCGTCTGCCGCATAAATGTTATCACTGTCTCCGTAGGCGGAAAGGTAGCCGTCATCTCTCTGGAACGACAGCATTTTATAGCAGGATTTTCTTATATTTTCTTTAAGTCTTTCATCCTTTTTATACTTTGCACATCTTACAGCGCTCAGCATAAGCTTTCCCCAGAATTCGCTTCTCCAGTAGCCTACGGGATAAATATCATCATACTGCGTCTTGAAAAAATCCTCTGCTTCTTTGAGTATTTCTTCGACAGCGAATCTTCCGCTTACCCTCTCATATATAAAGCGGTCAAATCTTGCACCGATTTCTCCGCCGAGAGAGCATGAGCCAAGTTCGGGTGTATTCATTAGATTTCTGACCTTGTAATCTACTCTGTAATTCATAAAAGTCTCCTTCTATACTCATTGACAAGCTTTCAGTTTTTTTCAATTTGATTATATAATACAAGCACCGATTTGTCAATGTGAAAAACAACTTGTTTTAATAATTTCCAATACAATCATCGTAAAATATAATTGGATTTTCAGCGTGATGTAAGTTATAATTAGTATATAAAAATGAAAAGAGGGATTGTCATGAAAAAAATAGACGTTCACATTCATACGAGCATGTGGGAAAAGGCACAGATTCAGCCGGGAGCCATTCTCGCCTCACCCGAAGAAATACGTCAGAGCTACAAGGAACTTGACATAGAAAGAGGTTTTCTTTTGCCCCTTATAAGTCCCGAATACCGCTTCTGCGTTCAGACAAACGAGGAAACAGAGTACCTTGCAAACAAGTATTCAGACCTGTTTTACTGGTTCTGCAATGTTGACCCAAGAATGGGGCACAATACTGCAAAAAGCGACCTTTCCTATTTTCTTGACTACTACAAGCAAAAGGGAGCTATCGGTGTCGGTGAGGTTACGGCAAATCTATATGCTGATGACCCGCTTATTGACAACCTTTTCTATCATTGTCAGGAGTGCGATATGCCTGTAACAATCCACATCGCCCACCAGAAATATGACTGCTACGGCATTATAGACGACCTTGGGCTTCCAAGACTTGAAAGACTCCTTAAAAAATACCCGAAGGTCAAAATTCTCGGTCATTCACAGTGCTTCTGGAACGAAATCGGCGATAACGCCACGGAAGAAAACAGGAAAGGCTATGTCACTGGCAAAGTAAATGACGGCACAGTTGTAAGACTTATGCGTGAATACCCAAATCTTTACTGTGACCTTTCGGCAGGCAGCGGATATACTGCAATATCTCGCGACAGCGATTTTTCCTATCGCTTTATAGAAGAATTCAGCGACAGACTCATGTACGGCACGGACATATGCCAGCCGTTCCAGAAGACTTATCTTGCCGCATGGCTTGATGAGTCCTTTGAAAAGGGATGCATATCCGAAAAAAATTACAGAAAAATCTGCCGCGAAAACGCAATAAGAGTATTCAATCTTGATTTGAAATAAAAGGAGGAAAAAACATGAAAAAGCTTGCAATACTTGGAGGAGAACCGCTTTTCAAGGGCGAACTCCCAAAAGACGTACAGGAAATGATGAAATGGCCCATTATCACAGAGGAAGATGAGAATGCGGCACTTGATGTAATAAGAAACAACAACTTTTCGAGAACTGATATTACGGAAAAATTTGAAAAAGAATTTGCTGAGTGGCTTGGGGTAAAACATGCCGTTGCATATTGTAACGGAACAATGTCCCTCGCTGCCGCGATGTTCGCAATAGGTCTTTCAAAGGGTGACGAGATAATCTGCCCCACAAAAACATATTGGGCAAGTATTCTGCCCGCAAGCTCCTTTGGTGCAGTACCCGTTTTCTGCGATATAAACGAAATGCTGAGCATGGACCCCGATGACATTGAACGCGTTATTTCGAAAAAAACAAAGGCGATTGTGGTAGTTCACTATGCGGGATACCCCTGCGACATGGACAGAATTATGGCTATTGCAAAAAAGCACGGGATCAAGGTAATTGAAGACGTATCCCACGCGCAGGGCGGTCTGTACAAAGGAAAACGCCTTGGAACATTCGGAGATATTGCTGCAATGTCGCTTATGAGCACAAAATCCTTTGCAGCAGGCGAGCTTGGCGTTGTTGTTACAAACAACACAAGACTCTACGAAAGAGCCCTTGCATACGGTCACTATGACAGAAACAATGACAAATACATAAAGGAAAGCGAAGAGCTTTTCCCCTACTACCACATAGCACTCGGTGCCGTCAAGGGCAGAGCGAATCAGCTTTGCTGTGCCATGGCACGCGTTCAGTTAAAATACTATGACGAAAGATGTGCCCAAATAAGAAAAGCAATGAACTATTTCTGGGATTTGCTTGAAGACCTTGATGCAATAAAAGCAATCCGAGTTGACGAGAGCACCGGCTCAAATATGGCAGGCTTTTATGCCGCCATGGGAATATATTATCCCGAAAAGCTCGGTGGTCTTTCGGTAAAAACCTTTGCAAGAGCCGTAAAAGCAGAACTCGGATCTATCGGCTACCATATAAGCACGGGCGGCAATCTCTGCCTGCACCTGCACAACTATTTCAAGACCTTCGACTTCAACGGATGTGGTGTTCCTTCCCGAATCGAAAATGCTGACAGAGATGTAAGGTTACTTGATGACGGCATAAAGAACGGACAGAACATCAACTGTTTTGGCGTTCCGTGGATAAAGAAATACAACAAGGAATGGATTGAAAAAATCGCCATGTGTTTCAGGCGTGTCATCGAAAACTACGAACTGCTCCTGCCTCTTGACAATGCAGATGAAAAGCAGGGCGGCAGATGGCACGGCTTTACAAACCAGGAATAAAGAGGACAACTTACATGAACAAAAAATTCGGTTTCGGCATTGTCGGTGCCGGAATGATTTCAAGATGGCATGCAAGTGCCGTATCTATGATTGATGACGCAGAACTTATTGGCGTCTGCGACAACAAAATCGAAAATGCCCGGAAATTTGCCGTGGAAAACAACTGTCTTGCATTTGATTCATACCAAGAAATGCTATCCTGCGACAAAATCGACATTGTGTGCATATGCACCCCGAGCGGACTTCATGCACCGATGGCCGTTATGGCGGCAAACGCAAAAAAGCATTTTATCGTAGAAAAGCCCATGGCTATCACAAGCGAACAGACAGAACAGATAATTTCTGCTTGTGAGAAGAACAATGTAAAGGGTGCTGTAATATCACAATTAAGATTTACAGAATCGGTATCATATGTAAAAAAAGCTATTGAGGAAGGAAAACTCGGCGACATTATAATTGCCGATGTTTATATGAAGTATTACCGCAGTCCCGAATACTATTCCTCTGCCGACTGGAGAGGCACCTGGGAACTTGACGGCGGCGGTGCTCTTATGAATCAGGGCATACACGGCATTGATGTTCTGCAGTATCTTGCAGGTCCCGTAAAGTCGGTTTTTGCAATATGTAAAACGCTTGCAAGGGACATTGAGGTTGAGGACACGGCAAATGTTCTTGTCGAATACCAAAACGGTGCAATAGGTACAATTCAAGGCACAACCTCTGTAAACCCCGGCTATCCGAGAATTATTTCCATAAGCGGAACCAAAGGAACCATTGAGCTTACCGAGGATGTCATAACAAGGTGGGACATAGAAGGAGAAAAAGAACCGCCCAAAAATCTGCCAAGCGGCGATTCCACAAGCTTCAGAGACCCCTCAGGCTTTGCACTTGACTCTCACAAAATGCAAATAGCAGACCTTATTGATGCCATAAAAGAGGACAGACGACCGCTTGTTGATATCTACGAAGGAAGAAAGCCCGTTGACATCATACTGTCGGCATATAAATCAAGCAGGATAAAGAAAACTGTTTTCATTTGATTTCCGAAGTACAAAAACTTCTTGACACAAATAAAAAAAGAATTAAAATATATTTGTAAGGAGTGATCAAATGGACTTTTCTTATCTTGACAGGGAAGAATACAAAAACATTCCGCTTCATAACGAAAATGATATGAATCCCTTTTCGGAAAACAAGCATTTCTTCATAAGAAAATATAAAATGCAAGGCAACAAGCCTCGTCTTCACAGGCACTCCTATATTCAGATTAACTACGTTTACAAGGGTAGCGGATATCACATTGTAAACAATAGAAAAATCGAAATATCAAAAGGCGACATTTTTATAATTCCTCCCTTTGTTCCCCATTCCATAGTCGGAGAAGAACACAGGGGTCTTGAAATTTTTGAATTTGAGTTTGTATCGGATTTCGTTCTTCCTACCATTGAAAACAGCGACAACACAAAAAGCTGTCTTGACTTTGCATATCTTGAGCCGTTTATTGTGACTGAGGAAGATATAAAACTCAGATTCAAGCTTGACGACAAAATGCAAAACGAAGTTGAAGCAATTCTCTGGGAAGTGGCAGAAGAATACAAAAACCAAAGCCCCGGATACATTCTTGTTTCAAAAGCACTTCTCTTAAAACTTCTCGTCATAGTCGGCAGAGCCTATTCCTGCGAAATAAAAGGAACAAGAACCGAGGAGATACTCAACAAGTACAAAAGGGCTGTAATCAAAGCAGCGGAATATATAGAAAACAATTATGATTCCGAACTGACTCTTGAAAGAATAGCAGAACAAATCAACTATTCAAAGTCGCGTTTTTGTTATCTTTTCAAGGCGGTAATGGGCAGAACATATATTGAATACCTTAATGAAGTGAGAATTTCACGTGCAAAAGAGTTACTACGGGATACAGAAAAAAACATAAGCGACATATCCTTTGAGGTTGGCTACAAAACAATAGCAAACTTCAACAAATATTTTAAGCTGCTCACAGGAATTACTCCCATGAAGTACAGAAAGAATTCGGAAAGCAAACAAAAATTATAAAGACAAATTCCCCTCTTCTGCCGGTTTTTACATATTTTTTTCGGAATATAATCTCAGAGCCATGCACACAATACTTTCGGGAAATGAAAATGAAACAAAAACGTTTTCAAAAATTCCCACTTATAAAGCCGAATGTTTCGGCTACAATAAAAACAGAGCCGAAAAGAAAACGCACAGTTTACTTAACGGCTCGGTGCAGGAAGCAAAAAAGTTTCCTGCTAACATGAAATTCAAGGAGATTATATTATTATGAACAAGAATAAGATTGTTGTTCCTGAAGCTAAGGAAGCTATGGAAAAGTTTAAGATGGAAGCGGCAAGCGAAGTAGGCGTTAACCTCAAGCAGGGTTACAATGGCGACCTCACCTCCAAGCAGGCAGGTTCTGTTGGCGGTCAGATGGTTAAAAAGATGATCGAAGCCTACGAAAACGGCTTAAAGTAGGCGGAGAACCTCTGCTCGCATTTTTCGCGGGAAATGTTTTCGAATCCACAAGCATAAACATTCGCGCAGAAGTGTTTTGCGGTCATCAAACAACGACGACCGCAAAATTAAAAAACAAAGCCTTTTCATTTGAGCAATAAATCAAACAAGACACAAAAATCCCTTGCACTTTCCGTGCAAGGGATTTACTTTTTTACTGACAGTCCGCGCAGAGTACATTATACGCCGCACTTTCATTTCCGTTTGCAACAACAATCACAAATTCAGCCTCATTCTTGCCATTCACACAGACAAACGCCTTGACATAATCTGCATATGTTGTTTGATAATTACTGTTTTGATCTTCGCTCTTATCGTTATAGCACAAGAGATAATTCTCTGCTTCGATTAAATCTGAAATAGTTGTACTTGTCATGATTGCATCAACAAAGAAATTATCATCAAGCGAGCTTCTCTTCATCACAGAAAACTTTGTCGAGCTTGTAATTTTAACCACATTGAAATCATGTTCTCTGCCGAGAATATCTGTATAGGTCGTGCCGACATGATTTTCAACATACTCACTTGCACAAGTTTTACAGCTGTAATTGGTGTCAACAGGGACAACAACCAGTTCGTCCTTGCTCGCAAGCTTTATCCAGACGAGATTGTCCGTATTTATTTGCTCGACAACATCATCTCCGACCGTTCCGTCCTGTCCCAATTTCACAATCGTTCCCGATGCGGCAGCTATTCCTGCAATTTCGGATGCTTTATCGGACGAGCTTGCAGAGGGAACGTCCGTTTCCTTTCCGCCTGTAAACGGGTTATAAAGCGCATAAAAGAGTCTCCATGCACCTTCATCATCTGTGCCGATGTCATAGCCTGACACAAATCTGTAATCATAAACATCAGTTGAATCTCTGAAGATTACGTCCCAGCCAACGCAGTATTTTGAAACAAGAAGGGCGTCGTCATTATCAACGTCCCCGTCCCCGTCAACATCCGACGCTTCAAGAAGAATATTCTTAATCGCGCTTTCTTTGCCTGCCGCATACTGTTTTATCAAAAGTACATCGGCAAGACCGATTGTTCCATCATTATTTGAATCGCCGAGAATGTAGTTGTTGACAGTAATTTTTCCTTCGGAAATCGCCGCCTCAACCATTCCCTCGTCATCTGTCGTTGTAATGTTCGCGGTTGTGACAAAATCGTAGTTTCCCTCGGCTGCCTGTGCGTTTACCCTGAACGAAACCTCAAGGATCCTTCCGTCGGGAATCGTTCCTTTGTCGTTTTTGTACCAGACGGACACATATGTTTCATCTATGCCAATCTGAATATCGTAGTTTTCATCAACGCTGTGACCGTAATATTCCAACACCTCAGGATCAAAGTTCAAAGCAATACCCGACCAGGTAACATTTTCAAAGCCCGTTACATCAACAAAGACCTTTGCAACACCACCAGCTCTTGAAACAGCAGAAGAAACAGAGACCTTTGTGTTTACTGCATTGTATTCATATGTTGCAACTTCGCTGTCATAATAACCGTCGCATACAGCAATTGCCTTTAGTGTAAGGCTCTGGTTTATAGCTATGGGATTCTTGTAAAGTCTGCCGTTTGTTCTTGAAGGGATTGTTCCGTCAAGTGTATAGTAAATTGTTGCATTTTCTGTATCGCTTGCAAGAGACACGGCTGTTCCCGTATAGATTGGTCCGGACGCCTGACTTGCCATAGGAGATTTGACGGTTTCCCATTCGGGCATCACTGTTGTTACGGTACACTCAGGACCGGAAACACCCCCGTAAACAGCCTCAGCCTTCACCTTTGCTTTACCGTTAGCCTTAGGAATAACAGTTGCTTCAACAACTCTGTATGCACCCTCAACATATTCATTTAATTCAAGGTTCATAACAGAAGAATCATATGTCCAGTTTATAATATCCGTCGAGTCCTTGGGGCTTACTTTTGCTGTCAGAACAGCCTTTTCACCGCCATATGTTGCAGTAAGGCTTGACGGGGAAATTAAAATCTGTGTTGCCGGTTTAATTACAGTAACACTGAAAGATGCGGACATCCCTGCTCTTGTTGTTGCCGTAATAGTAGCCTTGCCGCTACCCACAGCAGAAACTGTTGCTGTTCTTTTGTTGGCATCAGAGCTTAAAGCAGTAATTTTTGCCACCGTTTCATCGGAACTCGTCCAGGTGATAACATCCGTTGTCCTTGCTATGCCCGGTTCAGTAACAGGCGATACATCAATCTTCTTTTTTTCACTATTCCCCAACACCAGCTCAATTTCATTGACCTCAAAAGAAATTGATGTTATATCTACACGTGTTCCGGCTTTAAAAGAATTGTTATATGTATTCAAAGCCTTTGTGAGAGCCGTGACTTCATCCGAATAGTCATTATCGGAATAACCGTTACTGCTGTACAATCCAAGAGCGGTTTCGGCTGTAGCTATAGCAGAAGAAAAAGCGGTGATTGCATTTTGAGTTGTCCATGTTTCTTCCGGGAATACATCCTTGCCGTCTGTACTTATATTCTTTTCTTCGTCAAGTTTTTCTGCGCAGGCAACAATGAGATTATAAAGCTCGAGAGCAGAACCCTGATAGTCAGGTCTTGTGGTTGTATTTACTGTTACACTTTTTTCAACATCAGAGCTGTCACTTGAAATTATAAGAGTCTGCTGTCCTTCGACAGGAGTGAATGTAGAATCCACGCTCTGGTTTGCGTATGTATAAGAGAAAGTGTCCTCAATCTCCTCTGCGTACTGGTCAAAGCTCTTTGCAAAAACGGTAAGTGCAGGATAATTGTCCGCCGTACCGATAACCGTAAGTTCCTCTGTAGTTTCCGTAAAGGTACCGTCAGTATATACATCAATGTAGGTATGCACCGGCGTTTCTCTTACAACATTTACATATACAGTTTTTTCAGCTTCACCTGCAGAAATATTGACAGCAAAGGTCTGCTCTTTTGCCACATTGCTTATCGTAATTACGTTGTCCTTTAAGGATACTCCGTCATCAGTATTTTCAAGACCTATTGTTACGTCTTCCTTTACCAAAGAAGGATAACCGAAGCTGTCAAGCACCTCTATATCAAGCTCTGCCACATAGTCATCAGAATCGATGCCCTTTACGGTGTATGTCTGTTCAAGCCCGGAAACGGTAATGCTTGCACTGTTCGATACACCTGCAGCCGACAAATAACCTGCAAGGTAAGGCTCATCAAGGTTTGTACCGCCGAGAATTATGGTTGCATCATAATATCCGCTTGGGACAAAAGGACCAAAAGTAACCTTGCCGTCTGCATCCGAGGTTTTCTGTTCAAAATACAAAATGTCGTCGTCCTCGGCATTAGCATATGCCTCTATGTAATTCGTCTGGTCATAATTTCCCTTTAAAACAAACATAAGGTACTGATTGTTTGCTTGCATTTCAAGTTCTACCTTATATTGACCGTCACTGTCAGGCTCAAAAGTTGCCGCAGCAGCAGAAAGTGCCAGAACACATGCAACAACTGCCAGCATACAGAAAAACAACGAATTTCTTTTTTTCATAATTCTAATAACCTCTCTAAGGAATGGGGTTTAACGGGCACATTTTCCCATCTACAATAAATCTATTATATTATATCATAAAAAAAGTACCGTGTCAACATTGGCAAACTTCCTTATTTTGCCGACACAGTTGAAATAACCCTTACTTTTACATCTCAAAATAACTCTCTTTTACGCAAAAAAAAAGACACGGCAAAGCCGTGTCTTTCACAAAACTAAAGATTATTCTTCGTCGCCCTCAGAAACAACAGTTTCGATTTCAGGCTCGTAATCAAAATCTTCTTCATCTTCCTCAATGGAGAGAGTAATGTCCTCTTCTGCCATGTCATCAACCATCTCATCATCTATGCCTTCAATGCAAAGAGAGATTCTGAGCTTCTTGAGCATAACAGCAATAAGAGCAAAAATCGCAGTTGCTGTTACAACAGCACCAATAATGTAGTAAAACTTTTTCATAAAATTCCCTCCCGAAAATATTGATTATTTATTATCTAATATTAGTATAACATATTTTCCGAAAAATGTGTTAAAATTTATATGTTATTTTAGACTTT
This sequence comes from Clostridia bacterium, assembly GCA_017456765.1. GTDB lineage: Bacteria > Bacillota > Clostridia > Oscillospirales > CAG-382 > UMGS1387. The sequence goes on from JAFTIR010000030.1 coordinate 31,127, forward strand.
TTTATTAACATTTTATAAACATAGACCACATGAAATGTAAAAACAACTTTATATTTTATAAAATAATGTACACTGTCCACGCGCACATTGTTCTGCAGATATTGACAATTGTAACGTGTTATGTTACAATTATTGCCGTAAATATTTAATATTTGATAAATTTCAAGCTGTTTGATTAAATCAATCAGAATGTATCACGGAGGTAAAAATCATGTTTTGTCCACAATGCGGAGCTCAACACGAAGACGATGCAGTCTTTTGCAGCAAATGCGGAACACAGTTGAATCCAACAACGGAAAAGTCTTCCGCAAGCTATCCCACTCCTCAATACAGGCAACCGTCTGTTTTTGACGGATTTGCAAACACCTATAATTCTTATGCCAACAGAAAACTATCATCAATTCCGACAATTGATGCTTTTAAAAAACTGTGCCTGTCACCAATTTGCCTAATAGCCGTTATTTCGTATACCCTTATGGTACTCATGAATCTGTCCATGTCCGCAGGCGTAAGTAGTATGATACAGGATGCCCTTTCACCATTATACCTTTCTCCATTGTTGGGAAATATCCTTGATGTTATGGAAAGTTCTTTCTTGTTCACAGCAATTCTGTTTAATCTTCCCGATATACTTACAGCAGTCGGATTGTGGATGCTGATATACTCGGCATCATTAAGAATGGATACAATGTCCAGCTCGGGTCTTAATCTGATTCGTAAAGTCAATACAGTCATGATTGTCCTTATATCCATTTTTCTTGTCCTTGCGGCAATTGTGTGTTTTGCAGCCTTTGCGTCCTTCGATTTGGCAGATGCCGGCGTGTTCTTCTTCACAGTCCTGATTTTGTTAGGTGGAACAGGACTTAGATTATTTTTCCTTACAAAGGTTAACAATTCCATTGACTGTGCTATGTACGCTGTTGACAGACATATTCCGACATCAGATTTGTCTTCTTTTGTTATGGTCATGTGCTTCATTTCGGGTATCTTTTCAGCAACAAGTGTTTTTGCAAGCACCGGAGACCTTTCCTTCATGGGAGACTTTGCATATTTGGGCGGTTGGTCAATTTTAATCAGCCTGTTTACTGCAGTTGCGTACATATGCTTTGGTGTACTGATTCTGCTATACAAAAACACAATGGAACCTTTAAGACATATCTCTGCCGGTCAGCAGGGTGAAAGCACCGTCAATTACATATATCGTGAGGATTATAACCCATACAATGACAGTCCTGTGAGCAGAGCTATGTTTTACGTAATCGGAATAATTGTTTTTTTAGTTGCGATTGCCGCGGTTGCCGCGATTCGTGTTGCAAGCATGTAGACAAAAGAGTTGTCGAAAATGAAAAGTATATGAAAAGAGCGTTGCATAAGCAACGCTCTTTTTTCTCAGCATTTTTTATTTTTTTATAAACAAAATTACTTAAGTTCAACGCTTGCGCCTGCAGCAACGAGCTGTTCCTTAATCTTTTCAGCTTCGTCCTTGGAAACGCCTTCCTTAAGTGTCTTGGGAGCGCCTTCAACGAGGTCCTTAGCTTCCTTGAGGCCGAGACCTGTGATTTCTCTAACTACCTTGATAACGCCGAGCTTGGAGTCGCCAGCGGAAGCAAGAACTACGTCAAATTCTGTCTTTTCTTCTGCTGCAGCTGCACCAGCATCTGCTGCTACTGCGCCTGCTACTGCTACGGGAGCAGCGGATACGCCGAATTCTTCTTCGAGAGCCTTTACGAGGTCTGCGAGTTCGAGGATTGTAAGACCCTTGATTTCTTCAAGAATCTGCATTGTCTTTTCTGTTGCCATTGTGAGTTACCTCCAATTATTCGTAAAATTTAATAATGTTATTTGCAGCTGTATTTTCTAAAAGCCTGCTGCTGTCGGCTTATGCAGAAATATTACTCTGCTGCAGCTTCTGTAGCTTCTGCTGCTTCTGCTGCAGGAGCTTCGCCGCTCTTGTCGATGATTGCCTGGAGAGCGTAAGCAAGACCGTAGAGAGGACCCTGGATGCTTCCGAGTACCTTTCCGATAAGAACTTCCTTAGAGGGAATCTTAGCGAGTGCTTCAACTTCACTTGCTTCGATAACCGCACCGTCCATCATACCGACTTTAACTTTGAATGAATCGTTGTTTTCAGCAAACTTGCAGAGAACCTTTGCAGGAGCAAGGGGATCTTCGTTGCTGAAAGCAAAAGCAGTCATACCTTCAAGGTAAGGTTCGAAACCGCTGATACCTGCGATATCTGCAGCCTTCTTGATGTATGTGTTCTTAATAACTGTGTAATCTACGCCTGCCTTACGGAGTTCAGCTCTGAGGGCTGTATCCTTTTCAACAGTGATGCCGCAATAGTCAACGATAACGCCGGACTTTGCTGCCTTCATCTTTTCAGCGAGATCAGCTACTAACTGCTTCTTCTGTTCAAGAATCTTTGCGCTTGGCATATGTTTCACCTCCCAAAAATAAAAAATGCCCTTTTCGACCATAGAAAAAGGACAATGTAGGGAGAATATAAATATAAAATATCACTATTCTCATTATATTACATCTTCCTCGACAGGCGAGCCGCTGCCTACGGCTCATTATAGCTTCAGACAAGGCTTCTGCCCTGCCACGCCACCTGTTTTCTCAGGTCAACACGAGTATATTACCACAAAGAATTTCATTTGTCAATACTTTTTTCAAAAAAATTCGATTTAAAAAAACATTGACAAATTATTTGCCGTATGATAATATGTTTTTGGCTTTTTATGCCACAGTTATATCATAATTTGAAAGGAAGAATCTTCATGAAGAAAACTTCACTGTTACTCGGCATTTTACTCTGCATTGTTATGATTTTCTCTTTGGTCTGCTGTGATGACGGGGATAAAGAAAAAAACGACGTAACACCAAAACAAGACAAAGAAGAAACAGTTCCAGAAAGTTCTTCCGAAAATGCACCTGAAAAATCAGATGTTCAGGGTGCAGAAAGTAATGCAACTCCCAAGGAAGAAGACAATCGGGGCGCAAAGCTCACAACAGACACTAACCTTTCAAAATATCTTGTAAGAGCCGCAAGTGAAAAGGACGGTCTTTACGGATATGTTGATGTAAGAAGCGGAAAGTATGTTATAGAACCCACATTTACATTTGCGGACATCGCCTTCGGAGATGACGGCTGGGCATGCGTTTCAATCGATGATTTCAAAACTGCAATTAACACAAGTGGAGAGTATCTCTTTAAAGAGGGAGAAATCGAAGACAAGGTAAGCTATGAAGGAGACTGCATTGTTGTAAAAAAAGGCGACAAATGTTATCTTTACCATGGTGCAGATTATGTGTGCGAGCTCAAGTGCGAGGACGAAACTCTGAACCTCAGACCAACAAGTGCATTTGCAAAGGGCTTCGGTTACAACAGCATGTATGACCCCGACAGATACATTGTTCTCGGGGCTTCCAAAAAGGGAAAGAGCGGTTTTTCCTATTGGCTCTGGTTTGACAAGGACGGAAAATTCCTTTACAAAGCAGAAGAAGCCGGCTCCTTTGCAGGCGACGAAACAGGATATTATCACTTTGCCGACAACAAGGTTACAAAGATTGATTCAGATGGAAACGTCATTGAGGAAATTGCGACAAAATCAAGCGTACACAACGTTTCGTACGACGGCGACAACTGGTACACAATGATTGACGGAACAGTTTATACAAACGGCTTTACTCCTCTTAACACAAAACCAAAATTCTATGCACATGATGCGTACAACATCATAGCGGGCGACGGAATACTCAAGATAAACGATATGTATCTCGATTCATCATACAGCCGTTTCTATTCCTTCCATACCGACGATTATTCTTACGGCTTCCAGAACGGATATGCAAAGGTAGACGGTGGTGCTCCCGGTGCGTGGGGCGGAGACTTTAACGGTTATATCGACACACAAGGTAATAGTGTTTACGAAATTACAGATAAAGAAAACTTTGATTCATACACAAGTATTCTCCCCGACGGCTACTTCGTTTTCGGAAACGAAGATAACCTTTACGGAATAAAGAATCTTGACGGAACCACTGTTGTTGAACCTACATACACATCTCTCTACATGAGAGAAAACGGCAGACACGCTTAACTGAATTTTAACGGCGATTGTGAAAATACAGTCGCCGTTTTTGCATTTCGCTCTTTAAATATTCATAATATTGATGTATCATATATTAAAGATGAAAACGGAGGGATGTGCAGTGTTCTTCAAGCGCGGAAAAGGTGATGTTTTTTATTATACAAGCAGTCTGCTGTCGGAACATGGTATTGCCCACGGCTTTTTTACCCGTCACGGCGGCGTAAGCAGTGGCGATTTTTCATCTCTCAACGTGAGCACCGCAAGGAAGGACAAAAGCGGAAACTGCGATGCCCCTCTTAATGTATACAGGAATTACGTAATTGCCCTGTCCTGTCTTGAAACGACGCCCGAAAGAGCAGTCGGTGCAAAGCAGGTTCACGGAGATGTTGTGCTATGTGTCGAAAGCGGCGACGGCGGAAAGGGCACAAATCCCATTCTTCCCGAAATGTGCGGCTGTGACGGGCTTTTTCTTGACGAAACCACAACTGGGGTTGATGCTCTTTGCGTTAAAACTGCCGACTGCGTGCCGATTCTTCTGTCGTCAAAGGACGGAAAACAGGTTTCTGCCGTCCACGCAGGCTGGAGAGGAACGGTTTTGGATATTGTCACAAAGGCGGCAGAAAAATTCGACTGTCCCAAAGAAGACATTTTATGTGCGGTAGGTCCGTGTATAGGTGTCTGCTGTTATGAAGTAGGCGAAGAGGTATACGAGGCTGTAAAAAGTCTGTTTTCATATAAGGGTATGGAAAATCTTACTGACAGTATGTTCAGAAATGTATGCACCTGCTCTGCTTGTTCAAAGAAAAAGGCAAATCTTTCCGAAATCAACAAAGCCCTTCTTATCGCCTTCGGAATCCCCGAGGAAAACATTGATGTCTCGGGAATCTGCACGGTCTGTCACGAAAAGGAGTTCTTTTCCCACAGAAAGAGCGGCGGTTTTTCGGGAACATTTGTGTCGGCTATTCGCCGACAAATTAGAAATTAGGAATTTGGAATTAGGAATTTGGAATGAAAGACACATTCAACAAGGCATATCTTGAAATAACAAATATATGCAATCTTTCCTGCTCCTTCTGCAAAGGGACGGACAGGGAAAAATGCTTCATGTCTGAGGAAAACTTTAAGATTGCAGCGACAAAACTGCGAAGCCTCACTTCATACCTGTATCTTCACATTCTCGGAGAGCCAACGCTTCACCCGAGCCTTTCAAGGTTTCTTGAAATATGTGGGGAACTTGATTTCAAGGTTATCATAACAACTAACGGAACGCTTCTGCCAAAGGTCGGAGAAACTTTGCTTTCCTCCCCCGCCCTTCACAAAGTGAACATTTCACTTCATGCACTCGAGGCAAACGAAAGGCTGTCCTTTGACGAATATCTTGACGGGTGTACAGACTTTGCAGGCAGGATGTCGGAGAAGGGAAAAATCTGCGTGCTTCGCCTATGGAACGGCGACTCCGACGGCAAATACGGAAGCGGAAAGCTCAATGAGGGTATTCTGTCAAGGCTTTCTCAAAAATTTGACAGGTCGTTATGGACAGAAAACACCAAGGGATACAGGCTTTCGGACAAGCTGTTTTTAGAGTTTGCCGAAAGATTTGAATGGAGAGAAGAAAGCGACGATGACTCGGTGCGCTGTTACGGCCTTCGTGACCAAATAGGTGTGCTGGTTGACGGCACAGTAGTTCCCTGCTGTATCGACTGCGACGGCGCCATACCCTTAGGCAATATATTTACAGACGACATAAAACAGATCATAAATTCTCCTTTTGCAAAGACAATGGCAGAGGGTTTTCGATGCGGAAAAGCAGTTCACCCGTATTGCAAAAAATGCGGTTTTGTACGCAAAAGATTACAATGAATTAGAAATTAAGAATTAGGAATAAGGAATTGACAATGAACATTAAAAACTCTATTTACATAATACTCGCAGGCATTTTCTGGGGAAGCATGGGTCTTTTTGTACATGTGCTCACCGACACCTTCGGTTTTTCTTCAATACAAGGTGCAGTAATCAGAATTACAACCTGCGTTGTAATCCTCGGCATTTTTCTTCTTATTAAGGACAGAAAGCTATTCAAGGTAAACCCAAAGCACCTGCCTCTTCTTGCGGCAAACGGACTTATAAGCGTACTTCTTATGACCTCATTTTACTTTGCCTCGGTAAGTGCAGGAACATCAATGTCAATAACAGCAGTTCTCGTGTACACTGCACCCTTTATAGTCGTGCTTGTATCATGCCTCTTTATGGGAGAAAAGTTTACCGTTCAGAAGGTGGTCTCTCTCATTATTGCTTTTGTCGGCTGCTGTCTTGTTTCTCTTACGGATACAGGTAAATCAACGCCCCTGGGTCTTCTTTTCGGCGTTCTTTCGGGAGCTTCCTATGCTCTTTACAGCATACTTTCCACCCTTGCACTCAGAAGAAATCTTCATTCCTTTACCGTAACCTTCTATTCCTTTGTTTTCGCTTCCGTGGGCTGTATTTTTATAGCAATTTTCACCGATATGGGCTCGGTTTTTGCCGCAGCGACAGACATTCCGAAGCTAACATTTGCAATGCTCGGTACGGGGCTCGTGACAGCCGTTCTCCCCTTTACACTTTATACGGCGGGACTCTCGGGAACAAGCCCCGCAAAAGCATCAATCATGGCTTATATTGAGCCTATTGCCGCCTGCGTTTTCGGCTATTTCAGAGGCGAGAGCATGACACCCCTCATGATTCTCGGAATCGTACTTACGGTTATGGCAATAGTATTTCTTAATATAAAGATTCCATTTCTTTCCCGCGAGGAAAAATGATGGAAAAGCTGCTTATAAGTGCCTGCCTTTACGGAGAAAAATGCAGGTATGACGGGAAGGACAATCTGCTCTCGCGCCTTGATTTGCTGAAAGAAAAGTTTACTCTTATTCCCATATGTCCCGAGGTTTCGGGCGGACTTGCAACGCCGAGAAATCCTTCGGAGATTATCGGGAAAAGTGTTGTTATGAACAATGGCAGCGATGTGACGGCAGAGTACAAAAAGGGTGCAGAAGCAGCACTCAAAACGGCACTCGATAACGGCTGCAAAGTCGCACTCATGAAAGCCAAAAGTCCCTCCTGCGGCTCGGGGAAAATATATGACGGAACATTTTCAAAAACGCTTGTCGACGGTGACGGAATAACCGCAAGACTATTAAAAGAGCACGGCATAAAGGTGTTCGACGAAACGCAAGTTTCCGAGCTTCTCGAATATATCAAAGCTTAATGATGCCTTCAGGCATCCGCTTTCTCCCTCAGTCGCCTCCGGGCGACAGCTCCCTCCCGGAGGGAGCCTTTGAATACACAAACAAAGGCGGTTATAAAATGATAAACTCATCCCTCATTTACATAAAAAAAGACGGCAAATACTTAATGCTTCACCGTGTTAAGAAAAAGAACGACATGAACCATGACAAGTGGATTGGTATCGGCGGAAAATTTGAACATGGAGAAAGTCCCGAGGATTGTGTGCGTCGGGAAACCACCGAGGAAACAGGGCTTGTTTTAGGAAAAGTAGAATATCGTGGAATTATCACCTTTGTTCTCGGGGACGAGACGGAATACATGCACCTTTTCACATCAAGCGACTTTTCGGGACAAATGAAAGAGATATGTGACGAGGGAAATCCCGAATGGGTAGATATAAAAGAGGTTTACAACCTGCCCATATGGGAGGGCGACAAGATTTTCTTAAAGCTCATCGAAAGTGACGAAACTCCGTTCTTTTCACTCAAGCTGGTGTATGAGAACGACATACTGGTTGAACATATTTTATATTAAAAGAAGACCTTGCAGAGCAAAATCTGTAAGGTCTTCTTGTTTATTGTGCAAAAAAGTGTGTCCCCACTTCTTTTCCCTCGAGAATCTCATAAATTCTCTCGGGTTTGTTACCGATGGTCACATACATATCAATTCCACGGTCTGTTACGTATTTTGCCGCTTCAAGTTTAGTCGCCATACCGCCTGTACCTCTGTTTGAACCGGCTCCGTTAGCTAAAGATATTATGCTGTCGTCTATCTTTTCCACTTTATGTATAAGTTTTGCATGAGGGTTCGTTCTGGGGTTATCATCATAAAGTCCCTCAATATCAGACATGATTATAAGCTTGTTCGCTCCCACAAGTCCTGCAACAATGGCAGACAAAGTATCGTTATCGCCAAACACTTTTTTGGGCGACTCAATCTGATGATGGCTGACAGAGTCATTTTCGTTTACTATCGGAATTATTCCGTTTTCAAGCAATGCCGAGAAGGTGTTTTTTAGATTATTTCGTCTATACTCCGACTCAATATCCTCCTCCGTCAGGAGAATCTGTGCCACCATGTTGCCGTACTCTCCGAAAAGTTTATCGTACATATGCATCAGCTCACACTGACCTACTGCCGCTGCCGCTTGCTTCATTTTCATGTCTTTCGGTCTTTCGGGAAGGCGCATTTTATTGACACCTACCGAAATTGCACCCGACGAAACGAGCACCACCTCGTACCCTGAATTTCTCAGGTCCGACAGCACCTGACAGAGTTTGTCAAGTGTCTTTATATCCACCGAGCCGTTTTCATGTGTGAGGGTTGATGTACCAACCTTTATTACTATTCTGTTATCTGTTTTTTGCATTTGAATCAGTCCTTTTATTATCTTACAACCACCGACACGCCATCAGGGATAGCGGTTATGGTTACATCGTTTTTGCCTAGAATTTTCTTTGCCTTTGCGATTGCTTCATCTATCGAATGAGCAGGAATCATATGTAGTTTTTCTATCATACGGTCATCCATCTGCGAAATATAAATCACCTTTGCGCGCATGAGGACTCGTAGCATAATCTGAGTCTGCCACTGGTCAGGCACGGTTTCATTTCTCTTGCGATTCATAAAAACATTCATCGTCTTGTTTATATCCTCTTGGTCAGCAAGCTGGTGATAAAAATGTTCACCACCTATACCGTCAGACGAGGATGCAATCATGATAATAACGCCGCCCTGTTTAACGGTCGCTTCTGCAGCAGTCATTCCCTTTACCGCCTGATATACATTCTGGTCAAGGGGATAGCCGCCGTTGGTTGAAATAACAATATCGGAATATACCGCCTTTGCACCGCACTTGTCCGACAAAAAATCAGTTCCCTTTTTGTGAGCCTGTTCCAAGTCTCCGGCAACGGCATAAATAACTTCCTTTTCGGAGTTGAGAACAACATTTACAATAAACTGCAGCTTTGCTTTTTTTGCCGCCCACAGCATATCCTCATGAATGGGATTATTCTCAAGCACACCTGTTCTTGCATTTTCGTGACTTATAAATTCGGAGCAGTGGTTTGCAAGCACCGTGCCTCTTCCCGCAACACCCGGCAAAACGCTCTTTCGTCCACCTGAAAAGCCTGCAAAGAAGTGTGGCTCAATAAAGCCCTCGGAAACAAGCAGGTCGGCTTCGACGGCAATAGAGTTTATTTCGCACTCTCCGCCCGAAGGCAATGTGCCGATATTTACAAGCTTTTCTCTTTCATCGCAGTCATGAACATATATGTTTTCCTTTTCGACGATTTCTTTTCCGAATTTTGAAACAAGCTCGTCCTTTGTTGTGCCTCTGTGACAGCCTGTTGCTATGAGAATTGTAATATTCGCCTCAGGATTTCCTTTTCTTATCTCGTCAAGCATAAGCGGCATAATAATTCTGCTTGGAACAGGTCTCGTATGGTCGCTTGCTATAACAACAACATTATTCTTTCCCACCGAAAGCTCGGAAAGCTTCGGAGAGCCAATGGGGTTTTCCAATGCCCTTTTTACAAGCGTTATTTCATCAGCCTGCGGCTCATATTCCTCTATGGAAGAGGTCAGAATCCCTGCGAGTTCTTTTTCGTCAAAGCTGTATTTCAGTTTTTCTTTTCCGTACGGAAAGTGTATTTCTTTTGCCACTATTCGTATTACCTTTCTTTGATTTCAGATACTGCAAATTTCTGCGACACACTCTTTTGCTGTTTCAACATCCGCTTCAGATATCTCTTCATCAAAGTCACAAAATGTATTGTTCTTTACATCCTTGCCCGAAAGGATAGCATACCAAAGCAATCCAACTGCATATCTGCCCAGACCATAGCTCAAATGAAATGTATCTCTGTGTACCTTTTCAACGCCGTGCGCAATAAGTTTTTGTAAAACTTCGCCCGAGGGGATTATTATATCGGCATTTGTTTCTTCAAATGCTTTTTGGTAAGACTCCCTTACATCTTCAAACATCTTTGTATGTTCTTCATACCTCATCATGTTTAACTTCTGCGAATCTTTCTCATATGCCCACGTTTGATGAATTGCAATTTTTGCTCTCGGAGTACATATCTTAATAAACTCAACAAGTTTATTGAGATACGGTTGATATGTTTCGTAATACGGCGATTTATTACTAGCCTGCTGAACAGTAACCACATCCCAATCACGATTTAAAAGTGCCTCTTTTAATGAAACCTTAAAACCTGTGCTTTCTCCATTCATTTCAAGCATATATGCTTTTTCCTCACTTAACATATTTCTATAATGAAGTGAAAGAGGACATCCTCCTATATAAAGATTAAACGTATTGAGGTCAAAACCATCAGCCTTTGCAATTCTATGCAAATATCTTTGAGCATCCTGTGAAAAACTATTTCCAATTGATAAAATATTCATTCTTTAACTGCTCCTTTTTTCGATAATATTAGACATTCTTACTATAAAGACTGTATAAACTGGATGCCAATGTTTTTAATGATTGCGACACATAAGGTTTAGATGCAGTTGTTATCAATAAGTTTTTCCAAAGTTTCACCTTCGGCAATATATACAGTTGCAATTTTTTTCATTTCTTCTTGTCCATAATTATACTTGTCGTAAATACCTACCGTTTTCATTTGAATTTTATCTGCTGTATCGATCGCAATATGCGAATCTTCAAATACGCATATATCTTCTGCAGAGACGCCCAGAGATTCCATCGCCTTTATGTATATATCCGGCTGATCCTTACCCTTTCCAATTTCTGCACAGGAGAGGATATTCATAAAATACTTCCCTATTTTCAAATGATTAACAGCCAATTTTATCAGCGATATATCGGTCGCTGAAGCTATGCACATTCTAATCCCCTTAGCATAGCAATATTCAAGGAATTCCGATACACCTTTTTTTAATTCGACATCATTCGAATAAAAGTTTATCATCAATTCATTCGCTGTTGCAAGCAGTTCTTCTCCGCTATTTCCTATGTCATATTTAGAATGAATGTGCCCCATAGCATCCTTCAAAGTCTTTGTCCTGACAATCTTATCATCTTCTTCGGAGGGACGAAAGCCTGTACGGTTCAGAAATTTCACTCCGAATTTTTCCCATAAAACATCCCACAACATCAACGAATCAACCAAAGTTCCATCCATATCAAATATTGCACCTTTAATGTTTTTCAACACTCTTAATCTCCTTTTCATCCTACAATTTTATCAAAAATGCCTCATTGCGACACATAAGGTTTAGATGCAGTCAATTTTTAATGAAAGTTTGTGTTAAGTCAGCCTGATTTTTTGCATCATCAAGTATGGCGTCCGCCTTGGTCTCGGCCGCCTCAACGCCATCCTTTTTTATCTGCTCAATGAGTTCCTGGAGTTGTATTTCCATTTTGCATTCTCCTATTTATATTCCTCTTCTATCTCCTGTACCATATTCCATGTATCTCCGCCTGTCAGCCTTTCCTCGCCGTTTATTTTGGCTGTTGTAAACAGGTATCTTCTGCCATTGTCATCAAGAATAAAGGGGCGCTCTCTTCTTTGCATAAACAAATGTGTGCCATCGTCATAATCAACATCATAATCATATGCAAGCACCGCGCTGTCTCCATCCCATTCTACTCCGTCACAGGACTCAAAGCGTACGCCTGCTTTTACAAGACCTGTGTACTTGCCGGCCGCATCCTCTGCCACCATAATATATTTGCCGTTTTCATCTATGTAGACAAACATATCCTCTATTATACCCTTTTTAAATATGTGGTCATTTATAATCTCATAAGGGCCGCTGAACTTGTCAGCACGGGCAACATACACATTAAGGTCGCCATCGCGGAAGTACATCAGGTACTTGCCGTCAGTGGTCTTTGTAACGGCAGGATTATTTGCATCAGGAATAAGATCTATCTTTTCATCCGAACGCATCCAGCCGTCGGTCAGCGACTTAGAATAGGCATAGCCTATAGCGCGGGTTACTATGCCGCCATCGGGAGAACCGATATAGAAAAGAACATAAGTATCTCCGTCTTTGAAAATATATGGGTTGTGTGCCATACAACTGTCCCATTTATCTCCGTCTCGTTTGGATATTATAACCTTTTTAAACTCAAAGGGCTTTGAGAGATCATCTGTGGTTGCAAGAACAATCTCAGAATCAGTCAGATAGCCACGGGGAAACCCTTTCTCCTTTGGCCAACGCGCCGCAAAAAGATAGTATGTATCTCCCTCTTTTATAACAGATCCACACCATACATAATAGCCTTCCATTTTAAATCCTGAACCCGCTACTGCTGGGCGTAGTTTTAAGCATTTTTCCATTTTTATCTTCTCCTTATTCCTTTGATGACCTCATTATACCACACTTTACATAAATTTCAATAAGAAATTTAACTTAAACATAAAAAACCTGAAACTCAAAGAGTTTCAGGTTTTTTATGTTTTTTAGTACATTCCGCCGCCTGCACCTGCCATTGCAGCTGCCGCTGCTGCGTCTGCAGCAGGATCGGGCTTATCTGCAACAAGGCTCTCTGTTGTAAGAACCATAGCCGCAACGCTTGCCGCATTCTGAAGAGCAGAACGTGTAACCTTTGTCGGGTCAACAATACCACCCTTGAGCATATCCATATACTCATCAGTGAGTGCGTTGTAACCTACGCCAACTGCGCTTTCCTTAATCTTATTTACGATAAGGCTACCCTCGATGCCTGCATTGAAGGCAATCTGACGAACAGGTTCTTCAAGAGCGCGAAGAACAATCTTTGCACCTGTCTTTTCGTCTCCTTCGGTCTCAGCTACAACCTTTTCAACTGCAGGTATTGCATTGATAAACGCTGTACCACCGCCGGCAACAATACCTTCTTCAACTGCTGCACGGGTTGCTGCAAGAGCATCTTCGATTCTGAGTTTCTTTTCTTTCATTTCAATCTCAGTAGCAGCACCAACCTTGATTACCGCAACACCACCTCCCTTTAGGCAAGGGAGGCTTATTTGATTTCGTCAATATTCGACATATCCATATCCCCCACATCAAGTCACGACAAAAAACTCACTGTCTTACCTGCCCATTTCCGAGTACGACATATTTTGTCGTTGTAAGAGCCTCAAGGCCCATAGGCCCACGGGCATGCATCTTTTGTGTCGAAATTCCGATTTCCGCGCCGAGACCGAATTCTTCTCCGTCGGTAAATCTTGTCGAAGCGTTGACATACACCGCCGCAGAGTCGATTTTTGATGTAAAATACTCGGCGTTTTCCTTGTTCTCAGTAATTATTGCTTCGCTGTGCTTTGTTGAGTGCTCGTTTATATGCTCCACCGCCTCGAAAACATCCTTCACGACCTTTACAGACAGGATATAATCGTTATATTCGGTGTAAAAATCCTCCTCTGTTGCCGCCATTATGTCGGGCAGAATTTTCAAGGTTTTTTCACAGCCGCGAAGCTCAACATTCTTTTCATTCATCTTTTTCTGCATCATGGGAAGGAATTTTTCCGCCACCCTTTCATGCACAAGAAGATTTTCTGCGCTGTTGCATACACTCGGTCTCTGCGCCCTTGCATTAAAGGCGATTTCGTTTGCCATATCAAGGTCTGCCGACTCGTCAACATAGACATGACAGTTGCCTGCACCCGTTTCAATTACGGGCACTGTTGCGTTTTCAACAACCGACTTAATGAGTCCTTTTCCTCCCCTTGGGATGAGCACATCAATCTTTCCGTTTGCCGTCATAAGAGCCTTTGCCGACTCTCTTGATGTGTCAGGAATAACATTCACACAGTACCTTGAAAAACCGCATTTTTCCAGTGCGTTCTGAATGCTTTCGCAAAATGCAAGGTTTGAATTTATCGCTTCTTTGCCGCCTTTGAGTACGCACACATTACCGCTTTTTATACAAAGGCAGGCGGCGTCCACCGTGACATTGGGACGGGATTCGTAAATTATACCGACAATGCCAAGGGGTACTGACACCTTTCTTATTTCAAGACCGTTGGGTCTTGTTGTAATCTCTGCCTTTCCGACGGGGTCGGGCAAGGCAATAACCTTTCCGATGGCATTTACAATCGCCTCGATTTTACTCTCTGAAAGTGAAAGTCTGTCAATCATAGAGACCGACATTCCGTTTTCCCTTGCAGTTTTTATATCCCTGTCATTGGCGTCAAGGATTTTTTTCATATCCTGCCGAATTTCAAAAGCTACTGCCGACAATATTTCATTTTTCTTTTCTGTCTTTGCCGTAGAAAGCTCAAAGGACGCCTTTTTTGCTCCCTCAAAAATCATATCAAGATTACTCATTCACATCACCTGTAATAATTCTGTAAAGCTCGTCTGCATTATCTGCATAAAAGTCGCATATTTCGTCTCTGAAGCCGTCTTTTCCGTGAAAGCCCCATGTGACTCCGACGCAGGGCACGCCTGCGTTATGTGCTGTTTTCACATCTACATGGGAATCTCCCACATAAATGAGGTTTTCGCTTTTTTCCCCCATGGCACATAGCGCCTTTTCAACACATTCTTTGCTTGGTTTTACGGGTTTGTCACCGCCTGTTCCCGATATGTACGAAAAGGTATCTTCGCCGAAGAAAATATCGCAAAGCATCTTCACATGCCTTTCGGGCTTATTTGACACAACCGCAAGGGCGCACCCCTCGTTTTTGAGCTTATTTACAAGCTCCTCTATTCCGTCGTATGCCACAGTTTCGGTGCATACATTTTTGTCATAATTGGAAAGATATATTTCGAGAACTTCTCTTACCGTCTGCTCGTCTCTTTTGCCCTCGGGCAAGGCTCTTTCTATGAGCTTGTATGCTCCGTCATTTATAAAAGAGCGTGTTTCCTCATAGGTATGCTCAGGGTATCCGAAGCTCCTCATTGTAATGTTTATATTATACTTTATGTCGCCTATGGTATCGAGAAGCGTACCATCAAGATCGAACATTATACACTTGTATTTCTTAGACATTTTTTGCCCTTTCCATTAAAGTTCGTCAATGGATTTTTCGTAGCTTTCGGCTATATTTTCCATAAACCATTTAACCTCCGGAACCTTTTCGCCAAGCTCCGTCACAATTTTTTCCGAGGATTCAAGTGCTTTTTTGAATTCGTTATTGCCGTTTCTGTATTCTTCAACGCATTTGAGATATGCACAGAGCTTGTCTGCTGCCTTAACTATTGTTTTTGCTTCTTCGTCAAGTTCTTCAAAAAGAAGTACATCGGTGTAGTCCCCTCTCAGCTCCTCCGGAAGTTTTGAAAGAGCATTATCAAGGGCATTTCTTTCAAGACTCTTATAGCTGTCGCGGATTGAGTCGTTGAAATATTTTACGGGTGTTGGCAAATCTCCTGTAAAAATCTCGCTCATATCGTGATAGAGTGCATATACAGCTATTTTGTTTTCGTCATAATTTTTGCCGAAATATCTGTTTCCTAT
>JAFTIR010000031.1 GCA_017456765.1 Clostridia bacterium
CCAGTCCTTGACCTCATATACTGTGTACTCGGTGGGAGTTTCGCGCACAACAACCTTTTTAATCCCCGCATTGATTACATTACGTTTGCACATCTGGCAACAGCATGTTCCGCCCATAAGTTCTCCCGTAGGTGCATCAACACAAGCAAGGTAGAGCGTCGCACCCATCATCTGGTGAGCGGCGGCAGCGATGATAGCATTCTGTTCTGCATGAATGCTTCTGCACATTTCGTATCTTTCACCTCTGGGAATGTTGAGCTCTTCTCTCATACATTTTCCGATGTCGGAGCAGTTTTTTCTTCCTCTCGGAGCGCCGTTGTAACCTGTAGAAACAATAGAGTCGTTACTGACAATAATTGCACCGTATTTTTTGCGAAGACAGGTGCTTCTCGCGGCAACAGTCTGGGCAATATCAAGGTAATAATTTTCTTTACTTATGCGTTCCATATGTTGTGCCTCCTTATTTTTGGGCATAATAATACATTTAACAATTTATTATATAACAAAAAACACTTTTCGTCAATGTTTTTTGCTCTTTTTATTAAGAAAAATATAGTTGAAAATTTGGTAATTTGTGATATAATTGATTTGTAAAACAAACCACAAGGAGGATTTATGATAACCTACGAAGAAATCAAGAAGAACGATACAATAAACATATATATAAAAAAGGCTGACGAGTCGCTCTCGGCACTTGGTTTTACAGAACATAGTTTTGCTCACGTAACAAAGGTGGCAAATGATGCGGCGTACATTCTTGAAACGCTTGGCTTCTCCGAACATGAGATTGAGCTCGCTAAAATTGCAGGCTATATGCACGACATCGGTAACCTTGTCAACCGAGTTGAACACTCCCAAAGCGGTGCTGTTATGGCGTTCAAGATTCTTACCGACCTTGGTTTTTGTGCCGAGGATGTAGCAACCATAACCACAGCAATCGGTAATCACGATGAGGGGAGCGGTGTTCCCGTAAATGCCGTTTCTGCGGCACTTATTATTGCCGACAAAAGTGACGTTAGGTACACAAGAGTCCGCAACACTGATCTTCAGAGCTTTGACATACATGACAGAGTAAACTATTCGGTTAAAAAGTCGTCTATCAAGATAAACGGAGATAAGACACTTTTAAAGCTTAAGCTGGAAATTGATACAAAGATGAGCTCTGTCGTTAACTACTTTGAGATTTTCCTTGACAGAATGATTCTCTGCCGAAAGGCTTGTGAAAAGCTCGGTCTTGAATTTAAGCTCATAATAAATGAACAACAGTTAATGTAAAAAAAGGAAGCCTTGTGCTTCCTTTCTTTATGTCAGTCCTGAAGTCTTGATTCAAGAATTTCGATATTCTCGTTGTAGAACTGCTCAAATCTGCCCACGTCAAGTGCCTGTCTTATTCTTTCCATGAGAACATTGTAGAAATACAAATTGTGAAGAACGCAGAGTCTCATGCCGAGAAGCTCACGCGCTTTGAAAAGATGTCTGATATATGACCTTGAATAGCTTCTGCAGGCAGGACACTGACAACCCTCTTCAATAGGTCTCGGGTCCTTTGCATACTTTTCGTTGTTGAGGTTCATAAAGCCCTTTGACGTGAAAAGATTGCCGTGACGGGCATTACGGCTCGGCATTACGCAGTCAAAGAAGTCTACACCGCGTCTTACGGCGTTGAGAATGTTGCCGGGAGTGCCGACACCCATAAGGTATCTCGGCTTGTCCTCGGGCATGTAAGGCTCAACAACCTCGATTGTGTGATACATTTCCTCTGCACTTTCACCAACCGCAAGACCGCCGATGGCAAAGCCTGCAAGATCGTCACGGAACTCCGCAATAGATTTCATGTGGTCAATTCTGAGCTTTTCAAAGGTAGAACCCTGATTGATACCGAAAAGAAGCTGATTGGGGTTTACAGCGTCCTCTTTCTGGTTGTTTTTCTTTACTTCGTCAATGCAAATTTTGAGCCAGCGTGTAGTTCTTGCGCAGGAATTTCTTGCATAGTTGAGTTCGGCAGGATTGGCAATACACTCGTCAAATGCCATGGCAATAGTAGAGCCGAGATTTGCCTGTATCTGCATGCTTTCCTTGGGGCCCATGAATATTCTCTTTCCGTCCATGTGAGAAGCAAAGTGAACACCCTCTTCGCTTATTTTGCGTAAAGTTGCAAGAGAGAATACCTGAAATCCGCCACTGTCGGTGAGAACAGGACCCTGCCAGTTAAAAAACTTGTGAAGACCGCCCATTTCCTTTATAAGTTCGTCACCCGGACGGATGTGGAGATGATATGTGTTGGAAAGCTCAACTTGACATTTGATTTCCTTTAAGTCGTCGGTTGAAACTGCACCCTTGATTGCCGCGGATGTGCCAACATTCATAAATACGGGTGTTTCTATTGTTCCATGGACAGTTTCCATTCTGCCGCGTCTCGCAAAACCTTCTTTTTTCAGTACCTTAAACATTTAAATTTCCTTTCGTATTAAAGTCTGTCAAACATCTTGTCGAGTTTGGACTTTGTGAATTCATAAATTACGGGTCTTCCGTGGGGGCAGTAGAGCACTGCTTCATTATTGAATATTTCATCAAGAATGTATTTGTTGTCAAAATCCGTATGTCTGTCGCCGGCTTTGATTGCAGCACGACACGCCGCTGTAAATAACGCTCTATCAAAAATCTCGCCGGCACTTCTCTGATTACCTTCGCTGAGCTTTCCTGCAAGGAATGTGAATACATCCTTTGTGTCGCTTTGGAAAATGGGGGTGGGAATTGAGCGGATAATCATTGTGTTCTGACCGAAATCGTCAAAATCAAAGCCTATTTTTTCAAAATACTCCTTGTTCTGGATTGCTGCTTCCGCTTCTTTTGGCGTAAGAATGACATGAATAGGCTCGAGTAGATATTGTGCACTGTTTTCGTGGTCGGGCTTCTTTAGCTTTTCGTAAATAATTCTTTCATGAGCCGCATGCTTGTCAATTAGATAAAGACTCTGACCGTTCTGCGCAACAATATATGTATTAAAAGCCTCTCCTATGTATATCGGCTTCTGTAGCTTCTTGTCGGGGACAATTTCTTCCTGCTTTAATACCTGGACGGGAATTGTCTGTTGTACAACTTCCTGTTTCGGTGTTTGCTCTGTGTTTTCACCAAGCTCTGGAATTTTAATTTCAGTCTTTTTCTCTTCCTTTACAGGTGATGCCGACGGTGTGTACACATCTTTCAGAAAATCAAGCGTTGTCATCTCTTTGGGCTTTGAGAGCCCTTGCTTTGGTATACCGGTATAACTTGAAGCTGTTGTTTTTTCGGATATGGGTGAAGAATAGAGCGGGGGAGTAGGAGGAGCCTTGTATGGCTCTTTTTTTACCTCATTTTTTGGAGGTTCCGAAATTGGTAAAGAGTCATCTTTATTCTCGATTTTCGGAAAAACTTCTTCGTCGTTTGTAAAACCCGCAAAGGTAACGGCACTTGAAAGTGCATTCTTTACGGCAAAGTAAATGGAGTCAAACACTCTCTTTTCATCCGAAAACTTAATCTCAAGCTTTGCAGGATGTACATTTACATCAACAAGCCTTAAATCAATATCGCAGAAAAGAACGCACGCCGGGAATTTGCCTGTTGGACAAAAGCCGCGAAAGCCCTCTTCTATTGCCGCCATCATTGTGCGTGAACGGATGTAACGGTTGTTGACAAAGAAGTTCTGCATATTTCTGTTGGGTCTTGAAAATTCCGGCTTTGCGATAAAACCGTGTATTCTGACACCGTGAAATTCGTAGTCAACGGGGAAGAGGTATGATGCGAATTCACGACCCATGCAGGCATAAATTGCGCTTTTAAGATTTCCGTCTCCGGGTGTCTGCAACTTTATTTCATTGTTTGATATTAGTGTCAGTGCAATTTCGCATCTTGACAGTGCGAATTTTTCGCAAACAGCAGCAACCGAAAGTGCTTCTGTCGAGTCCTTTTTCAAAAACTTTCTTCTTGCGGGAACATTTTCAAAAATGTTTTCAACCGTAATTGTTGTGCCTTTGGGACAACCTGCATCGTTTGTCTCAATTATGTCACCGAAATGGCTCTCAAAAAGTGTGCCCGTTTCTTCGTTGTCATTCTTTGTGAGTATGCGCACTTTAGAAACGGCGGCGATTGCCGCAAGTGCCTCTCCTCTGAAGCCGAATGTGCCGATAGCTTCAAGGTCTGCACCGGTTTTGATTTTACTTGTAGCGTGGCGGAGAATACATTTGGGAACATCTTCTCTCTGTATACCGCAGCCGTTGTCAGTTACGCGGATAAATGTTGTGCCGCCGTTCTTTATTTCAACCGTAACGCTTGTTGCGCCTGCGTCGGCACAGTTCTCAAGCATTTCTTTTATGGCAGAGGATGGTCTTTCAACAACCTCACCTGCGGCGATAAGGTTTGCCGTCTGCTTGTCAAGCACATTTATTATTCCCAAAATTCTCACCTCACTTATAACAATTCATATTATTATAGCAGTTTTGTCGCATATTGTCAAGAAAAGCGGCAGATTTCTCCGCCGCTTTTTTATCAGAATCTGAAGTCTCTCTTATTATTGTTTCTAATTGCTTCAATATTTGACTTTGCTATTTCTCTTACCTTTTCTTTTGGAATGTTGTTAAGCTCTCCTTCAATCATCTTGTATCCGAGCTCTTTTGTTTCAGAGCTTGCGTAGTCCTCCAGAAATTCTGAAAGAGTCATAAGAGCATTTGGATGACAGCAGTTCTGAATCTGACCCGTCTTGCAAAGACTCATAAATCTGTCGCCTGTGCGTCCCTCTCTGTAACACGCTGTGCAGAAAGAGGGAATGTGTCCCATTTCCATAAGCCAGCGAACTACTTCGTCAAGTGTTCTCTCGTCAGACACATCAAATTGCTCTGTGTCGTGGGGTCTTTCCTCCTCTGCGTATCCGCCGACTGATGTGCGTGAAGCACCGCTTATCTGCGAAATGCCGAGTCTTAGTGCTTCACCTCTTACCTTTGCACTTTCTCTTGTCGAAATAATCATACCGGTATAGGGAACAGCAATTCTTATGCAGGCGATGATTTTCTTGAATGTCTCATCATCGATTCCGTTGTCAAACTTTGATGGGTCAATGTCGTCGGCTCTCTTAAGACGTGGTACGCTGATTGTGTGAGGACCCACACCGTGAACAGCTTCAAGGTGTTCCGCATGCATGATGAGTCCTGCAAATTCGTACTTGTAAAGTTCAAGACCGAAGAGTACGCCGAGACCTACATCGTCTATACCGCCTTCCATGGCTCTGTCCATGGCTTCGGTATGGTAAGCATAATTGTGTTTAGGACCTGTGGGATGGAGCTTTTCGTAGGTTTCCTTGTGGTATGTTTCCTGGAAAAGTATGTATGTGCCGATTCCCGCATCCTTGAGTTTCTTGTAATTCTCAACAGTAGTTGCGGCGATGTTTACATTTACTCGTCTTATAGCGCCGTTTTTGTGCTTAACCTTGTAGATTGTGTCAATACACTCCAAAATGTACTCAATTGGGTTGTTTACAGGGTCTTCACCTGCTTCAATGGCAAGTCTCTTGTGGCCCATGTCCTGAAGTGCGATAACTTCCTTTTCAACTTCTTCCTGCGTAAGCTTCTTGCGGCAGATGTGCTTATTTTGATAGTGGTAGGGGCAGTATGTACAGCCGTTTACGCAGTAGTTTGAAAGGTATAATGGTGCAAACATAACAATTCTGTTGCCGTAAAAATCTTTCTTTATCTGCTCAGCAAGTCGGTACATTTCTTCATTCTTTTCGGGAATGTCGCAGGCAAGAAGTACCGACGCTTCCCTGTGGGTAAGGCCTACCGAGTGTGTGCCTGCTTCGTCTTTCTTAGGCTTTGCTTTCTCCAAAATCTCGTCGATAAGCTCAACGTTGTGCTTGTTTTCTTCGGCATATTTAAGTGTCTCGAGGATTTCTTCGTGATTGATGAATTCCTCAGCTTTAAGTGATTTCAAATCGAATTTTGCCATGATTATTTCCTTTCTTTAGGTCAGAGTTATGTCATTCCGTCAGTTTATTGTTTTTTATAATCTCCTCTGTCGGTTACAATTTCATAGCCTATGGAGGCAAATTTTTGTTTTAATTTTTCAAGCCCTTCAACACTTTCAAGTCCTGTTCTGAGCTTGTTGTCATACAGCATATATTTGTCTTTTGCCGTGTCTGGTGATAGGTTTGGCATAATTACATTAGCTCCTGCCATAATTCCCATTTCTCTGCCGCCCTCTCTTAAAGTTCCGAGTGCTGTTGTTGACGGAAGTAAAATAGACGGCTTCATGATGCGAATGAGGGATAAAAGGAACAAGGTAAGCTCAAACGAACCCTTTTCCTTGTCAGCAAAAACTGTGTCCTTGTGTGGAAGAAATGGACCGATTCCGCACATCTGCGGGTCGAACTCCTCGATAAATTTAAGGTCTTTTGCAAGATGCTCGTTTGTCTGGTACGGGCTTCCCACCATTATGCCGCAACCTGTCTGAAAGCCTATTGACTTAAGATTTTCGAGGCATTCAATTCTTGTTTTAAGACTAAGGTCGCTCGGGTGAAGCATTGAATAGTGTTCACTGTCAGCTGTTTCGTGGCGAAGTAAATATCTGTCTGCGCCTGCATCGTACAGAGCCTTGTAGCTGTCATAGCTTCTCTCACCGAGGGAGAGAGTTACGGCACAGTCGGGAAAGCGTGCTTTGATTTCCTTTACCACATTGCAGACAAATTCATCTGTGAAATGATTATCTTCACCGCCTTGCATTACAAAGGTGCGAAAGCCGAGCTTGTAGCCGTTTTCACAGCAGGAAAGTATTTCTTCCATTGAAAGTCTGTATCTTGTGCAGGATTTGTTATCTCTGTTAATTCCACAGTACAGACAGCCGTTTTTGCAGTAGTTTGATACCTCAATGAGACCGCGGATATATATTGCATTTCCGTAAACCGATTTACGAATCTGCACAGCAAGTTTTTTAGCAAATTCTGCGTCTTTTTCTGTATAGTTGTCAAGTATAAAAAAGTATTCTTCGAGTGTCAGAGATTTTTGTGTATTCAGTTTTTCAATTAAATCTTTAACATTCATCATTACTAATTACATTGGAATAGGCAGTTTTTACGGTTATACCCGGAAGCTTTCCGATTTTTCCGGAAAGCGCGGCAATTACATCCTGTGGCGCATCAATGGCAACCGACATTACGCTTATATTTTTTTCACGGTAGGGAATACCCATTCTGCCGATTATGTAGCTGCTGTATTCGTGTAAAAGCGAATTAAGCTTTTCAACAGAATCCATGCAGGATATGATAATTCCCATTACGGCAACTCTTGTTTCCATTCCAATGTTTCTCCTTAAATAAAAATGACTGCATCCGACAGGGAATGCAGTCAAAAATAAGCAAAATTTACCCAATGAGGGTATTATTAAACTTGTGTCTGCATCCTGCTTTCAGAAAAAATCTTCAGGTCGGATAATCTTCTTTGATAATTTTATCACAAAGTTTGTTTGCTGTCAATATCAAATTTTGACAAAGCCACGATAATTGCATCTTCGGGCTTGAAATAGTCCTCTGAATTGCTTGAATATCCCGCAGCTTTCCACGCCATATCAAAGGTTATGTCGTCAGAATTTGATAAAATATAGTATGTGCTTCCGCATGCAGCGTTGTTCATAACGCCTGAGACTTCGAGCTTGTATTTGTAGCCATGCTCATCTGTTTTCCATGAGCCGTCGCTTAATTGATAGTGCTTTACCTTTGTGAAAATCAGGTTATTATCGAGATATTCCTGAAATTCATTAGCAGGAGTTTCCATGTATGTTTTGACAATATAAATATCATCACTTCCGAATTTTTCGTCAAGCTCCTTCTTTGAAAAATCGGGCACTATAACATTTCTACCGACAGCTTCCTCTTTAGTGCGACAGCCCGTGAAAATCATTAATACTACAGCTGATAAAAGAATTATAAAAAGCTTTTTCATGACTAATCTCCTTATTTTAGTGTAACAACCGTGACGCCCGAATCTCCCTCACCGAAAGTACCCATGCGGAACTCTGCGATTCTTTTATCACGCTTGAAATAGTCCCATAAAGCCTTTCTTAAAGCTCCTGTACCCTTGCCATGAATAATTCTGACATTTACAAGCCCGGAAAGAACAGCATCATCGAGGAATTTGTCAACAACGAAAATAGCGTCGTCACCGATAAAGCCGCGTACGTCAACCTCGCTCTTTGCTTCCATTATTTTGCGGGGAGTGCGCGAGCCTGACTTCTTTTTGTCTTCCTTCTTTTCGGTGATAAGACGAAGCTCTTTAAGTTTTGTGTTAAATCTTGCACTGCCAATAAGGACAGTTACCTTTTCACCGTCAATTTTGTCAATGATGCCTTCCTTGCCAAGAGATGAGATAAGTACGTTATCTCCTTTGACAAAATCTCTCGGAGGTACATATTCAGCCTCAATTTTTTCACCTATTTTATTGTTCAGTTCTGCTATTCCGAGAGCCTTTCTTACTTCATCCTGGCTCTTTGCAAGCAGTTCCTTGAAGTTTTCGGCATCCTTTTTTCTCTGTATTTCCTGAAGCTGTGCAAAAACAAAGTCAGCGCTTTCTCTTGCTCTCTCAAGAAGCTCATTTGCTTTTGCTTCTGCTTTTTCTCCCTCTTCTTCAACACGCTTGTTGAATTCGAGCCTTTGCTTTTCCGAAACATCAAACATTGCTTGAGCTTTTTCTTTTAATTTCTTTGCGTGTGCTTTCTGTGTCTCAAGCTCAATTCTGTCTTCTTCAAGTTTTCCTATAAGCCCCTCAAAGGAACGTGTTTCTTTATTGATTTTGCTGTTTGCGCGACTTATAATGCCCTCGGACAGCCCTAATTTTCTTGCGATGGCAAAGGCATTTGAACGACCCGGCATACCTATCATAAGTCGGTATGTGGGTTTCAGTGTTTTAATGTCAAACTCACATGAAGCGTTTGTGACATTCTTTGCATCAAGAGCATATGCCTTAAGCTCTGCATAGTGAGTTGTAGCGGCACACAGTGCGCCTCTCTCTGTTATGGTTTCGAGGATTGTCTGCGCAAGGGCTGCACCCTCTACGGGGTCTGTACCTGCACCAAGCTCGTCGAACAGCACAAGAGAATTTGCCGAGTACCTTGTGAGGATGTCAACAATATTCACCATGTGAGCAGAGAATGTTGACAGCGACTGTTCAATACTCTGCTCGTCGCCGATGTCTGCAAGTATGCCGTCAAATACGGGAAGGGTAGAGCCATCGTTTGCGGGAATGTGAAGACCTGACTGAGCCATGAGAGAAAGCAGTCCTATTGTTTTTAACGTAACAGTTTTACCGCCGGTGTTTGGACCTGTTATTACAAGCGTTGTAAAGGATTTGCCGAGATAGATGTTGGTTGGTACTACCTTTTTCTTGTCAAGAAGCGGATGCCGTGCCTCATTAAGCCTTAAATATCTGTCGTTGTTTATAACCGGCTCGCAGCAGTTATAGGCAAGCGAAAATTCAGCTTTCGCGAATATTACGCAAATAGCGCAGATTGATTCAAAGCTCTCGCATAAGTCGGCAGAAAATCTTGTACAGTCGCCAGTTAGCTCGTAAAGAATTCTCTCAATCTCCACCTTTTCCTGCGCTTCAAGTGTGCGAAGCTCGTTGTTTGCTTCAACAACTCCCATAGGCTCAATAAATACAGTTGCGCCGGATGCCGAAGCATCGTGTACAAGACCTTTGATTTCGTTCTTGTATTCAGCTTTGACGGGGATTACATATCTCCCGTTTCGGGTTGTCACAATGTTTTCCTGAAGATATTTTGAGTCGCCCGAAATATACTTGTTCAGAACATCTTTTACCTTGTTTGAGGCATTCTTGATTTTTCTTCGGATTTCATAAAGCGTGTCGGAGGCTGTATCAGCCATTATGTCTTCCGATACAATACAACGTGAAATCTTTTCTTCAAGAAATTTGTTTTCGTGTATTCTTTTAACATACCCATGTAGAAGATTTTCCTCTGAAACGGTAGAAAAATATACACCGAGAGATGCGCAAACTCGAAGAAGTGCGCCTATGTCAAGAAGGTCTTTCATGCTGAGACATGAGCCTTTGTCAGCTCTTGCAAGATGACTTGTTATGTCTCGGACACCGCCGAAAGAGGGGGTACTTTTGGTCTGAATAAGAAGCTTTGCTTCGCTTGTTTCCTTAAGTCTTTTTTTGATTTCTTCAGCAGAAACCGAGGGTACAATTTCTAAAATTTTGTCATGTGCCGCTTCAATCGGACAGTAAGAAACAAGAATGTTCAGTATTTTGTCAAACTCAAGAGTCTTTGTCGCCTTTGAAAAATCGTCAAAGGAAATTTTGTTAAGACTGTCTGAGGATAGAGTTAAATTATTTCTGTTTTTCATTTTTCTCCAAGTGAACTGATAATTGATTTATAAATTTTTAGAGTTTCGTATGTTCGTTCAGTTTTATGAATCAGATAGTTTTCGCACACAAAAGATAGCTCTCTAAGATTTTCGTCAGAAATGCCGAACATAAGCATCTTTGACTGTGAAGAGGCACATATATACTCCATGCAACTTATCACATCACCCGAAACATAGCACGAATAGGGGATGCTGTCCTTGCCGAGTTTCGCAGAGCAATTATTGCACAAAACTCCCGATTCCTCAAAACTGAAAATGTTGTTTCGTTCGTGGGGGGCATCTTCGTTGCAGTATATGCAATTTTCAAAATCTGGCATAAATCCGCATATGCACATAAGTTTAAGCTCAAAAACAGCCTTAATAACAGCAAGTTGAATGTCTTTTTTGTAGGACAGGGCAAAAAGACAGTTGAGAAACAGCCTTAGGGATTCTGATTCGTCGTTGTTTTCCATGCAGGTGTGTGAAAGAATTTCAGCAAAATAGCAGGCGAGGGAATACCTTGTCATATCAGCCCTCATGTCGTAGAACAAATCCTTTGATGTGGCAGTTTTGACTGTAAGACGCCCGAATTTTTCGATGAATTCAAAATCGGAATATACAAAAAGCTGACAAGCAGGGGCATTTTTGCTCGAAATCTTTTTGACACCTTTTGCGTATGCAGTAATTTTTCCGTGCTCCGGTGTAAGAATTGTCAGTAGCTTGTCGTTTTCTCCCTGAAGCGTTTCACGGATGACGATTCCTGTTGTACAAAAGTCCATCAGTCTTCCTTTTTGAAGCCGAGACGAGCCATGTTAAGCTCTGAATCTCTCCAGTTTTCCTTAACCTTTACCCACAAATCAAGAAATACCTTTTTGCTAGTCATTTCTTCAATATCTTCTCTTGCAAATGTTGCTGCTTTCTTGAGGGTTTCTCCGTTCTTGCCGATAATAATTTTCTTGTGTGCATCCTTTTCGCAGTAAATTTCTGCTCTGATTTTAATAAGTTTCTCTGTTTCTTCGTAATCTTCAACGGTTACAGCCGTGCCATGGGGAATCTCCTCGTCAAGAAGACGCAGAAGTTTTTCTCTGATGATTTCGGCACTTATTGTTCTTACCGTCTGGTCGGTTATCATATCTTCTGGGTAGAACCATGGCTCATTTCTGAGGAATGGCTTTAATTCATTCATGATAATGTCAATGTTTTCACCTTTAAGAGCAGAAGCCGGGATAATAGATACAAAATCGTGAAGCTCGTTGAACTTTGCCATGTTGTCAAGGAGCTTACCCTTGTTGCAGACATCTGTTTTGTTGAGAACAAGAATTGCCGGGAGCTTTGCTTTTTTGATTCTTGCAATAATTTCCTTGTCCTGAGGATGTATACTGTCTGAGACTTCAGCAACGAAAACTACAGCGTCGGTATCGGGAATCGCGGTTTCTGCAGCATTCACCATAAATTCACCGAGCTTGTTTTTGGGCTTATGAAGGCCGGGCGTGTCAACAAATACATACTGCTCACATCCTACGGTATGAATACCGGTAATTCTGTTTCTTGTGGTCTGCGGTTTCTTTGAAACAGCCGCAACCTTTTCACCGACAATGGCATTAAGAAGGGTAGACTTACCAACATTTGGGCGTCCGATAAGGCTTACAAACATCGTTTTCTGTTCTTTTACGGGAACATTCACAGACCCTTGCACAGAATCTGAAATGTCGCGGCGAAGACCGATTGAAGAAAGTATTTCTTCGGTGCTTTCTTTCATGTATTCATCGTCCTCTTCGCTGACTTCATGGTCAAATCCTAAAAGGTGAAGAACCGAGTGAACAGCAAGGAAAGCTGTCTCTCTCTCAAGAGAATGACCGTATTCTTCTGCCTGTTCCACAGCCTTTTCAAGAGAAATTACTATGTCGCCAATAGCACAAGGCTCGTCAGATTCGTCATCGTATTCAATTTCTCCGTTTTCAAACATTGGAAAGGAAAGAACATCTGTCGGTGCGTCCTTGCCGCGGTATTCTTTGTTAAGCACGTGTATTTTTTCATTGTCGGTAAATGTCAGCGAAATCTCAACAGGAAAGTCGATTTCCTGATAGTCGAGTGCTGCATTTATTGCCTTTTTTACAGTATTTCTCAAAGCTGTGCTGAGCTCAATTCTATTCTGGTCGTTGTTTGAGTATATTGTATGCTTCAATTCTGATGTCCTCCGTTTTCTTCTATGCTGTCGGCTTCTTTTGTTTCATTGCTTTGCACAAGTTTTTTTCTGCTTTCAAATTTTTCGTAGGCATTGATGATTTTCTGCACAAGCGAGTGCCTTACAATGTCCTTGTCTGAAAGATGGAATACACATATTCCGGGTATACCTTCGATTATTTTCGATGCAAGCTCAAGACCGCTCTTCGTGTTACCCGGAAGGTCAATCTGCGTAATGTCGCCGGTTACAACAATTTTTGAACCAAAACCAAGTCTTGTTAAAAACATTTTCATTTGCTCAGGCGTCGTATTCTGCGCTTCGTCAAGGATGATAAACGAATCGTCAAGGGTGCGTCCTCTCATGTAAGCAAGGGGAGCGATTTCAATTACACCTCGCTCCATGTTGCGCGCAAAACTCTCGGCACCCATTAGCTCATACAGTGCATCGTACAGAGGTCTTAGGTATGGGTCAATCTTACTCTGGAGGTCGCCGGGAAGAAAACCGAGACGTTCGCCGGCTTCAACGGCAGGGCGGGTGAGAATGATTCTTGACACCTGTTTTGTGCGAAGTGCGGTTACAGCCATTGCAACAGCAAGGAATGTCTTACCTGTACCTGCAGGGCCTATACCCAAGGTTACAGTGTTTTCCCTTATCGCTTCAACATAATTCTTTTGTCCATATGTCTTCGCCTTTACTGGTTTTCCTTTGCTTGTTATACATATGCAGTCACCGTTAAAATCACGAAGCTCTTCGGAATTACCGCCGGCAACCATGCTTATTACGTATCGAACGTTCTGCTCAGTCAGTTCTTCACTCTTTTCGGATAATTTCAAAAGGTTTTCTATAACATCCGAAGCAAGGTCAACCTGCTTTTCCTTGCCGGAGATTTTTATACCATCGGTCTTAGACTGAATAACAACATCAAACTCATTTTCAATGATTCTTGTGTTGCTGTCAAAGTTTCCGAATATGACTGATTGCTTTTGCGGACTTATGCCGCACAAAATTTTTTCGATCATTCTTAACCTCACATATATAAATATACACAATAATTATATAACGTATTTGCTGTTTTTTCAATAGCTATTTTGATTTTATATTTTGTTTTTAAAAGATTTATATTCAATATTTTTGTGAATATAAATTTGTAGCACAAAGTTTTGAACTTTTCATATTATAAAGTATAACTTTCTATGGAGGATTTAACATGGATACGCCTGCGAAAAACTTAAAATTTGCAGTTGTCGGCGGAGATTTAAGACAGATTTATTCGGCGATAGAGCTTGCTGACAGCGGTTATGAGGTGGCGCTTTACGGCTTTGATGAGTTTAATGGTGATATAGGGCTTTGTACGCGATGCAAAAACTTATCAGATGCTTTGAATAACAGTGATATAGTAATACTTCCGATGCCTGTTTCGAATGACTCGGTAAATCTGTTTCTGCCAATGTCAGATAAAAAAATTTCCCTTAGTGAATTGTTTGATGGCATTGATAAAAAAACCATTGTTTTCGGTGGACGTACCGAATGCATTTCTAAAGATTTTGGCATCGACATCATTGACTATTTTGAACGTGAGGAACTTGTGGTAGCAAATGCATATCTGACTGCAGAAAGTGCAGTGGGTATAGCGATGGGCGAATTAAAGGAATCAATAAAAGATGTGTCTGTTCTTGTAATGGGATATGGCAGAATAGGAAAGGCTCTGTGTAATTTACTTAAGGGAATGGGTGTCAACGTATATGCTTCGGCGAGAAAAAGACGTGACTTTGCGTGGATAAGAGCGTATGGCTACTCGCCTGTCGATACAAGCAAGGTGTGCGATATTGTATCTTCGTGTAAGGTTATATTCAATACTATACCCGAACTTGTTCTGGGAGAAGAAACCCTTGGATGTATTCGTAACGACAGCATAATAATAGATCTTGCATCAAAACCAGGAGGAGTAGATTTTGAAGCGGCAAAAAAATGCGGACTCAAAGTGCTGTGGGCGCTTGCCTTGCCGGGTAAAAAACTCCCTGTAAGCGCAGGGCGAGCTCAGGCACGTACAATTCTTGATATTCTTGAAGATATGGAGGTAATGTGATGATAGGATTTGCTATGTGCGGCTCATTCTGTAATTTTGGCAGCGCATTTGAGGAGCTTGAAAAACTTGTGGAAATGGGAGAAGAAGTTGTTCCGATAATGTCTGATAATGTGTATACGACGGATACACGTTTCGGTAAAGCAAAGGAGTTCATAGAACGTGCAGAAAAGCTGTGTGGCAGGGAAGTTGTGCATACAATAACCCAGGCAGAGCCTCTTGGTCCGAAAATCAAACTTGATGCACTGTGCATATGTCCATGTACGGGAAATACACTTGCAAAACTTTCGTGCGGAATATGTGATACACCGGTAACATTATCGGCTAAGGCACATCTGAGAAATGAACGTCCTCTTGTTATAGCTCTTGCTTCAAATGATAGCCTATTGGGAAATGCTGAGAATTTCGGAAGAATGCTTGCAAGAAGAAATGTTTACTTTGTGCCGTTGAGGCAGGATGATGCTAAAGCGAAGCCGAGAAGCCTTGTGTGCGATTTTACAAAACTGCAAGAAACGATCGAGAAAGCGAAGAACGGCAGTCAGATTCAACCGATATTGATTTAACTTTTTTCACAAAACCTCTTGACAAATAAAAGTAAAAGTGTTATTATATTTAAGCTGTCTTGAACAGCTTATGCGCCGCTAGCTCAGCTGGATAGAGTGTTTGGCTACGAACCAAAAGGTCAGGGGTTCGAGTCCCTTGCGGCGCGCCAGTAAAAGGAACATCGAAGGATGTTCCTTTTTTGCTGTCATTACTTGGGACTCGAACCCTGTGAGGGCGCGTAGCGTTAAGAAAAACAACCCGTGTGGTTGTTTTTTAGCGAAGCGGTGCGAGACGGGAACCGCTTGCGGTCGTCGAGCAAGGAGGAGGCAAAGCCTCCATGTCCCTTGCGGCGCGCCAGTAAAACCACGTATTTACGTCATTTTTGCGTAGTGCGTGGTTTTCTTTTTTCGCCTTCTGAAAAAAATAGTTCAACTTTAGTTCAACACTCTTATTTTTTGTGCAAATTAATAGGGGATAGAGAAGGGTAAAAAATTGATAATTTTTTTTATAAATTAAAGACCTTACAATGGTGTAAGGTCTTTAATTATTCGGTTTTATTGAGAAATACTCGTCCTACAATATCCTCGTTTTGTTCATCTACTTTGTCAATTATGTGGCTGTACATATTTGTTGTAGTTGAAGGCTGAGAATGTCCAAGCCTGCTTTCTATTGAAATACAGTCTACTTTGTTAGAAAAGAGTATGCTTGCCATTGTATGTCTGAAAGCGTGCGTGTTCATATGTGGAAGATTGTTCTTTGCTGAAAACTTTCTCAAGTAATTTGTGACGCTTGTAGGGTTCATGGGTTTACCATTTTCCTGAGTAAATAGAAAACCTTCATTGTTGTATCTATCCCCGTTTTTATGATGCTTATATCGCATTGAATGAAGGGCAAAAAGTACTATTTCAGAAGATTATCTATGATGCAAATAAGACGATCCGCGATATCGCCGACTTGTGTACGATGATATGGTATATGAAAAAAAGTTTTTGACAAAGAGTGATTGCAGGCAAAAAAGCGACGAGTTTTTCTCGTCGCTTTTTGCTTTTTTACCTATTCAATTGTGTTTGTTATTGCGTCTTGAAACAATACATTTCTCGACCAAACTCGATGTCGGAGTTATATGCCGCCAGTTTTTCCTGTTTGTGTAATGTTGACATCGTTTCCATGAACTTTTTCATTGGGACGGAACTTTGCAACACACAGTTCTCCTTCATCTACAAAAAATCGTTCGGGAAGTTCAAAGCGTTTCAGATAATTTTCAAGTTCGTCATCTGACAAATCGCGAAACGAATCTTCATCGACGCCAACAACTGCAAAAGTCCCTTGCTGTACAGTTTCGACAGTTTCTCCGTCATCGCAATAGAGTGCTCTGTTAAACCTTGCACCCTCGAATGCTCCAAACTCGTTTTTTACAATTGCCACTTGTTTGCTTTTGAACGGGTAAACAATTTCGTACCTTTGCGCTTCGATTTGTTTTTCCAACATCCCTGATTCTGTGCAAATTTTCGAAATTTTTGCCAATTCGTTTGGCGGCACTAAAATGCCTTTTACAATCATTTTTTTCCTTCTTTCTTGTTTATTTTTTTGAAGTTTTCAAAATAAGATGTCTCCTGTTTTGTATGGCTTCAATTATAGCATGAAAGATGTGTTTGGTTCAAAAAATCAGGTTTAATCCTGCGGATAAAATAAAATTGAAAATCTCTTGCACTTTATGACTAATTATGCTATAATATGATATATTTTAAAATATTCAGGCAGGTACTATTGTGGAAAATAAAATCAAATTGAAAGTTAAGACAATGGACTTTCAGGATCAGGTAAAGTTTGTTCGAATGCATCTGCAACTCAGTCAGGAAGAGCTTGCACGTCAGATGGGAATATCATTTGCAACTGTAAGCCGTTGGGAACGAGAAAACAGAAAGCCGCAGCTTGCTCTGCTCGGCAGGTTCTACTCCTTCTGCCAAAGAAACGGAATAGAAATAGACTTATCTGATAATACGAATATATGATGGAGGAATAAAAAATGAGTATAGCTTATGGAATCCTCTGCGTCATATCGCTGGCTTTGATTGGTGTGTGTCTCGCAGTTGACAGAAAAAAAGATATATGTTTGCTGCTTTTGTTTATATCTGTGTTTGTGTGTAACTTAGGACAGTTTTTGATTTCAGTTGCACCAAGCCTTTCCTTTGCCCTTAACGGTAATAGGATTGCATATTTAGGACAGGTTTTTCTGCCACTTCTTATGCTGAAAATGATACTGAATTTATGTAGTCTTAATTATAAAAAGTGGCTTCTGCCTACACTTTCACTTATTAGCATAGCCGTGCTTTTCGTAACACTTACACCTGGATTTTTCCCTTGCTATTATAAAAATGTTTCGATAGCGGTTGCAGATGGAGTAACAAGGCTTATTCGTGATTACGGCCCTTTGCACTTACTTTACTACATATATTTGCTTTCGTACTTTGCTTTAATGCTGATCGTAATTATACATTCTGCAGTTAAAAAGAAAATAACATCTACACTCCACACAACCTTCTTATTGTGTGCGGTGCTATGCAGTATTATAATATGGTTTGCGGAACAGTTCTTTCCTCGTGGATTTGAATTTTTAACGGTGTCCTATGTGATTTCTGAGCTTTTTATTTTGCTTTTGTACGGAATTTTACAGGAGTACGGCATCAGGGGTGAAAACGGAAGCATCATAATCGCAAACACTTCAAAGAAGGCAGAAGAGTATCTTGCGGGAACAATTCACCCAGGTGATTGCGATGATAAAACACTCTTTAGTGAAAAGGATATTGAGCACATATTAAGCAGTGATGAAATCACATATCTTGTCACCGAAAGAGAAAAAGATGTTCTGGCAAAACTGCTAACCAATAAACAAAGAAAAGAAATTGCAGAAGAATTGTTTGTAACCGAAAGTACAATTAAAAAGCATACCGGTTCGATTTTCGCAAAATTTAACGTAACAAACCGGTTTGAACTCTATGCAAAACTGAAAAAATATATATAGCTTTTAATTGCCGTCCATTTAACAAGTGGACGGCTTTTTTGCGCCCAAATATGGCAAAGTAGCCTTAAGTCCACCCCTGAAATTCTTGAAAGTAGCCTTGCGGTCAATATACATTTATGTAAATATAATATAAAATTTAATTATGAGAGGAGGAATTTTAATGTTAAGTCCGATTACAAAAAAGTACACTGATGATTCATCAATGAAGCAGTTTAAGTTCACTTTTTATTGTGACTGCTGCGGCAAACCGATTTTCACAAAAGTATATGATTTTAACAGCGCTTTTGCACAGAAGACATTTCTTTCAAACGATGAGAAGGAAGCACGTGCAATTATTTATGCCAATGAGCACAGAGAGGCATATGAGCGTGCAAATAACGAGGTAAGACTTAACTTGAACCGTTGCGAAATATGTGGAGATATGATTTGCGAGGATTGCTCCGTATATTCAGACAAGCTTGGTGGCGGAGTTTGCTGTAAAAAATGCGGTGAAGCAAATAACGAGGCTAAAGTGTCAGATTATGTATACCTGCAGCACGAAAGAAGGTAAATCCTATGGACGTAATACAAAACTATAAATGTCCTTGTTGTACAGCACCTTTGGTGTTTGATGCCCAAACACAGAACTTAATATGTGAGTCTTGCGACAATACATTTCCACTTGAAACGATGCGGCAAATGACAGAAGGCTCTGCCGATTCCGGCGGCACATCAAAATACGATTGGGAAAACTATACTCCAAGAAATTATGAAGACACAAACGAGGTTACTCTTTCAAATTATTCATGCCCCTCCTGCGGAGCAGAAATTTCAGGTGACGACACACTTGGCTCTACTGTCTGTCCTTATTGCGGCAACTCCACTATTGTCAAAGGACAATTTGAAGGAACACTAAAGCCTGATTACATAATTCCGTTTAAGCTAAATATAAAAGCTGCAATAGAGGCTTTTGAAGGTGATTTCAAAAATGCACCGTTTTTGCCTGATGAATTTAAGAATAAAAGAAAAATTGAAGAGATGGCTGGTGTGTATGTTCCATTTTGGATGTTCGACTGCGACTGTGATGCGGCAGTAAGCTACAATGCAGAAAGGATAACCGCATGGAGTGATTCAAATTATAATTATACTAAAACAGATTATTTTAAGCTATTCCGCAGCGGACAGATAGGCTTTGCCAATATTCCTGTTGATGCATCAAAAAAGGCTGACAATACATATATGGAAGCGGTGGAACCTTTTAATTATGAAGATGCCGTTGAATTTTCAGGAGCTTATCTTTCGGGATATTTAGCTGACAAATATGATGTAAGTGTCGAGGAAAGTATCAAACGAGCAAATGAGCGAGTTGAAAATTCAACCATTGAGGCATTTAATGACACTACCAACTGTTACACAGCAGTGATTCCCGAAAGTTCACGAGTAGGCTTTTCAAACGGCAAGATAAGATATTCCCTCCTTCCGGTATGGATGCTCAATATTAAGTATATGGATAAAATGTATAAATTTGCTATTAACGGTCAGACAGGAAAGGTAGTTGGCGAGTATCCTGTTGATAACAGAAAAAAGTGGAAGTATTTTTGGAAGATTGCAGGCATTGCATATGTAGCAGCCGCCGCTGTTGGCTGGATGCTTTTGCATTAAGGGGGTGGTCGATATATGAAAAAATTACTTTCTTGTGTTTTACTTACTCTACTCTTGCTCACTCTGTTTTTGCCCGTATATGCATCATTTGAAAATCCTTCAATTGTGGATGAAGCAGGATATTTGATGCAATCGGAGCTTGCATCACTTACAGAAAAGCTTGATAAAGTCAGAAACGAATATGATTTTGAGGTAGCAATTTATACAGAAAGTGAAATGACATCAGATACTGCAGAAGCATCTGCTGATGATATTTATGACTATGGTGGTTACGGTGCAGGCGAAAACGATGACGGTATAATGCTTTACATTTGCCGTGACACAAGAGAATATCACTTCACCACTCACGGAAAAGGTCGTGAGTATTTCAACAAAAACGGACTTATCTATCTTGAAAGCAAGGTATTACCTTATCTTGAAGATGATAACTACTATAAGGCATTTTCTGCTTATATTGAAACCGCAGATGAGCTTCTTTCGATGGCAAAAGACGGAACCCCATATAACGAAAAGAATTTAAGTACAAAATACATTGTCGGTGTTGTTTTGGTTTGTCTATTAACTCCTCTTTTACTCGGCTTTATAATGATGAAAAAGAAGCTTAAGAAAATGAAAACGGCGGTAGAAAACGATTATGCGGCAAATTATATAAAGCCCGGCAGTATGAATCTGACGACTTCAAGAGATTTGTTTCTGTATTCAAGGATTACGAAAACAGAAAGACCGAAATCAAGTTCGGGCACACATACCTCATCCTCCGGCAGAACGCACGGCGGACGAGGCGGAAGTTTTTAATTTGGAGGGTAATTATGAAAAGAATTTTATCATTTATTTTATGCTTAACAATGATTATGAGTTTTGCATCGGTTGTAAATGCGGAGCACTATTCCAACTTTACCGATGTTAAACCTGACAGCTGGTATTACGAAGATGTTGATAATGCGGTAAGACTTGGTATTATCAACGGAAAAACCGAAACAACTTTTGCTCCCAATGATAATCTTACATATGCCGAAGCAATAAAGCTTGCAGCTTGTATGTATCAGCTTTATAAGGACGGAAGCGTGTACCTTGTATCAGGAGGAAATCCTTGGTATCAAATTTATGTTGATTATGCCAAAGACCACGGAATAATAACAGAAAACTTTTTCTATAAGGTTAGTAACATTAACGAAAAGGCCACAAGAGCAGGATATATGGAAATATTCGCAAATGCC
>JAFTIR010000032.1 GCA_017456765.1 Clostridia bacterium
ACTTTGTAGGAAAGAAGATTTCCGAAGTAGAGGGAACATGGTATCCCGTATTTGCTGAAATACCCGACGAATACACTGTAGCCTTTAAGTATACAGACGGAAGTGAAGCCCTCCCGACAGTAACAAAGACACTTGCGGCTTCCGAAGATTATGAACTTGCTGCTACCGATGTTAAGGATGTAGCACATCCCACAGCACCTGCAGATTACGAATTCCTCGGATGGACAACGACAGTAGACGGAACAGACTACATCGCATCCTCCGAAATCGTAGGAAAGAGCATTAAGGATGTAGACGGCACAGTATATTATGCACAGTTCAAGAAAATAACAGATAATTATACTGTAGCCTTTAAGTATACAGACGGAAGCGAAGCCCTCCCGACAGTAACAAAGACACTTGCAGCTTCCGAAGATTATGAACTTGCTGCTACCGATGTTAAGGATGTAGCACATCCCACAGCACCTGCAGATTACGAATTCCTCGGTTGGACAACGACAGTAGACGGAACAGACTACATCGCATCCTCCGAAATCGTTGGAAAGAGCATTAAGACAGTAAACGGCACAGTGTACTACGCACAGTTCAAGCATATCGATGATGTTGAATACTATGTCGAGCATTACTTTGAACAGCCCGACGGTACATATGCACTTTACTCAACAGATACTCTTTATGCAAAACCCGAAACAGTTGTAACAGCAACAGCTCTTGATCCGCTTCCCGAAGGCTTCAAGGAAGAGAATACTGCACACGCAGACAGAGTTTCTGAAGGAACAGTACCTGAAAAGCCCGATGTTCTTACACTCAAGCTTTACTATTACAGCAAAGTTATTACAGTAAGATATTTCGACCTTGCATATGATGCAGAAGAACCTGTATATGAATATGAGGTAAAGTACGGCGGTACAGTTGATAACTTCACTTATCCCGGTACAGAATACAGCCCTGAGGATAACGAAGATATTAAGACGGAGCTTGCTGAATATCTTGAATATCTTGCAATTCCCGGCTACGGCAAGGATTATGACGAAGCGTACTTCTACAACAAGTTTGAAGATGAACTTGACGGCTATTACTACTATGAATTCGGAAAGAATGGTTTGTTCGAACACGAAATCAATTATAAGTGGTATGTAGAAGATGCTGAACTTGAATATGTGCTCTTTGATGAGGCTCATGAGTTTACAGAAGACCTTGACCTTTTCTCAAAGGTTAAGAAACTCAACGTAGTAATCGGCTTCCCCACAAAGCTCACTGACAAAGTTCTTACAATCAATATTCCTTATGAAGAATCCACAAGATTCCTCGACTCCATAAGAGACGCACTCTTTATCAATAATCAGATTGCAGGCTTCCCTGAGCTTATCGGTATCGAAGATAAACTGTATGACAAACTCTCGGACGTAGGCACTAAGTTCTTTGGCGAAGACGGCATATTTAACAGTGATAACGAAATCAATAATGTCAATATGCTTGTGAGATTCTCAAGACTTATGGGAGAGGCAGAGTTTAAAAAGTTCCTTGACAGCTTCTATGACGATGAAGCTGCACAGACTATTGAGCAGTATCTGCATGATTACATTATGACTCATGAAACCGAATCTACTGCTGAGCATCTCAAGGAACTCCTTGATGACCTCGTAGGTGAGCACTCAGATTTGGCACATGAACTTATTGCTGACCTTTCAAACGATATTATAAAGTACGAAATTACTTTCGTTGAAGAATTTTTTAAGAGCTACATTACAGGTCTTGTAAACAGTACAGACTCGGAAGACAAGGAAAAGCTCGCTCAGCTTGAAGATATGCTTTGCGAAGTGCTTGCTGACTATAAGAAAGAACATGAAAACGAATTTATAGGCTTCGCAACAGAAGTAATTGTTAATTCTCTTGCAGATGATGAGCCAAGCGCAACTATTAAGGGAATGCTTTCGGATTACATCAAGAAAGAAATCAAGAATAAGACATATAATGATGAAATCATTAAATATGTACTTGGTATGAGTCCTTCTGATTTCAAGTCTGCTGCATGGGATATCTATAACAAGGATAGCTCTATAATCGACGGTGAAGAAATCAAGAATGATGTCAAAAACAAGATTCTCACTGATAATGCTTTGGTTCAGAGTGTAATCGTAAAGCTCTTTGACATTGATAACAGCGAGGTTGACTTTGACAGCAAAATCGAGTCGTATATCAAGAAGTACAACCTTGCAGATGAATTCATCAAGAATAATCCCGACAAAATCGTTGATTATATCCCCGAAGAAAAGTGGGAAGAGTTAAGCGGTGGATTGTATGATTCTTCTTTCTCAAGAGATGATAAGATTGAGGCACTCAAGGAATACATAGCAGATAATCCCGACACAGCAATTTCAAAGCTCAAGAGCTACGCGGGAAGCAGCCTTGATAGTGTAATAAGTGATTACCTTGCTAACAACAGGGATGATATTGAGGACGATATTCTTACAGAGGTTCTTACAAATGATAATCTCAGAGAGGAACTTGCAAACTATGCTGTTCAGAATATGAACAACAACTCCTTTGGTGGATTCCTTGATGCTGAAATTAACCAAGCAATTGATGAATATCTTGATGAAGTAGCAGCAAATGATGCCAAGAAGACATCTCTTGTAGACTCAATGGTTGTAAAGATTTGCAGCAATGATGCAGTTTATAATCTGCCGTTTGTTCAGGACGCAATAAATACTGTTATCAATGACGTAATAGCGGATATTGCTGCAAACGAAAATGATAATATTCCGGATACTGAAAGTAAGTACGTTGCTGACATAAGAAAGTACGCAAAATCTCTGACAGAATTTGATGACCTTGTAAGTGCAGTTATTTCTTCTGATGAAACCTTCAGAAACCAAGTGATTGACGACCTGTTTGATAACCTTTATCTTGTAGACCCCGACCATTCAATTATACTTGACTTTATGCAAAAGCTCACAGATAAGATGATTGAGGATAAGAATATTGATATAAATATGCTTATAACCATCATTGACTATATCAAGCAGGCTGAGCACGGTGAAGATCTTGCCTGGGATATTGTTAACAACCTTATGGAACTCGGTGACGAACTTCTCGATTATGCAAAAGAACACCTTGGATTTATTGATGAAACCGGTGGAAAGCTTGAAGCAACACTTAAGTTCCGTGATGAAGTTACAAATGATGAGCAGTTTGAAGTAACTGCAGATAACCTATTTATTATGGATATGGTTAAAGATAAGGTTGAAAGCATGACCTTTGACAGCTTCCTTGATGAGTTTGTAGCATCAAGAGTGCCCGAGACGCTTCTGGATAAGTTGCCTCTTGGTCCCGTTGAAAGAATCTATAATGATTGTATTAACGATTTCCTTGATGACCTTAATGAAGCAAGGACCAATGTTGAAAACGAGGTTCCCGGACCACACTACGTAAATAGTGGCGTTGTTGTTGACATCAACATTGTTTCAGACCTGCTTATTCCTGCTATGGACTTTGCAGAAGAGGCTCATACAAAGGCAGTTAACAAGGCAGTAGCTTCCGGAAATAAGGCGGCAGAGCTTGTAGAAAAGTACTATGTTGATAATCCTTACGTTGTAGGCGATGACACACTCGGAAATAAGGGCGTTGTTAACTATGGATTTGACTACACACTCTATATTTCTGATGAGGACAATGACGGATTCTACACAATCAACAGCTTCAAGGATATTTACAATAATGTGGTAAAGCCTATGTCTGTTGAATCAATCGATGCACTTCTCTGGATGATGGATGAAGAAGGCGGAAACGTTAACTTCGCAAGAATCAAAGAGCTTGCTTTGGATAATGAAGACCTTGTTCTTGCACTTTATAACCATCCTAATGAGTTGATGGCAAGATATGCACAGAATGGACTTCCCGAAGACATGATTGAATACTATGAAGACCTTCTTGAAAATGATGAAATAAGAAAGGCCGTTGAAAAGCTCGATAATAAGGTGGATAATTATAAAGAGTTTGATATGATGTTCTTTGTTGAGTCAAAACTTCAGAATGCAACTCTTGAAATGTACTACCTCAAGGTTCTTGACAGAGTAGGCGTACCTGTACAGAATATTCTTGATAAGTATACCAATTCAAAGGCTTATAAGGAATTGACATCTGCAGAATACAGAAACCTTATTGAACAGCTTGATGAGTGCTGGGGCGATGATTGGATAGAAATCGACGGAGTTCCCACTCAGGTTGAAAACTATATGGGTACAACAGATTATGTGTTTGACAATGTACTTGAAAAGGTTGGAAACAGCGATGATGATGCAACATTATCTGTAAAGGGATTTGAAATGTCAATTACAAGATTCTTTGCAGATATGATTGAAACATCAGCCCCTGATTACACCATAGTTTTCAAGGATAGCAATGAAACAAATCTTGCACTGCACAGAAAGGTTGGAAATGTCCTCTTTGTTGAAAGAGAACTTCCCGAAGTTACAGCACCCGAAGGTTATGTATTTGCTGGCTGGTCAACAGTAAATAATTCCGATATTGTGGAATTTACAAATGAATTGCTTGTTTCCGGTAACGGAGATGAAGACTATTTCATTCAGGATATGTTTGCATCAAAATCAATAGTGCTTTATCCTGTGTTCGTACAGTAACAGATAAGTCACCTTACGATTAAAACAATTGAGCAGACGGTTTTCCGTCTGCTCAACCTATAAGAGAGGAAATGTTAAATGTTTTTTAAACGATTTATGGCGCTTGTTCTCACAATGGCAATGCTTTGTTCGGGTATTGTTTTTGCTCAGGGAGAGACAGAGCTTCTGATTTCTCAAAACCCGTCATCTGAAGCAGCTGCGCCTGAAATGTCCCCGGAAGAGATAAATAAAAATGCGACGGGCTTTACAGATGTTGCTCCCGAGGCGTCTTATACAGCGGCAATAAAAAAACTTGTTGATTATGGAATTATCGCAGGTTATCCAGACGGTACATTCAAGCCTTACGGCGAAGTAACAAGAGCAGAAATGTGTAAGATGATAAACCTTGCTCTTGGCTACATAGAATTTGACGGGGCAGCAGGCTTTCCTGATGTAACGCAGAATAACTGGTACTATGCATATGCGCTTGCAGCACAGAAGCAGGGATATGTTGAGGGTTATGAAGATAAAACCTTCAGAGGAAGTAATAATATTACCCGTCAGGAAATGTGCGCAATTCTCAATAGACTTTTAAAGCCGATGAATCTCGGTATTCCCGTAACAATATCTGACCAGGTCAGTAATTGGGCAAGACCTCACGTTGAAGTAATTGTTCAGAATTATATTATGCCCTTAGAGGAGAATAATACATTCCGAGCTACCGAAAATCTTAAGCGTCATGAGCTTGCAACAGTTCTTTCCAATATGGCAATAGGACCTGTCAAGCAGATTGATGCAAACGTCAGATTTTTTGTTAACGGCGAACAGTACGGAGAAACACAGACTGTTGCTGTCGGTAACAGCGCACAGGTTCCTGCCGACCCGCCGGTGCCTTCAGAAGATTATGTTTTTGAAGGCTGGAAAAAGATTGGTACAGACGGACTTATAGATGTAAATACAGTCATTGTAATAGCTGACGTTGACTATGAGGCTGTGTTTTCACAGAAGATGCATAACGTAACCTTCTATTCAAGAGGAGCAGTGTATGATACACGTAAGGTTGTAAACGGTGGAATTGTCAGTGCTCCCGGTAATCCCGAAGCAAAGGGATATGATTTTCTCGGCTGGGCTCTCAGCGAGGGTGGAGAAGTAGTTAAGCTCTCGTCAATTAAAATTGCCTCAGATACTGCCTTTTATGCTGTTTTTGAAAAACAGGAAAGCAGCGGTGGAGGCGGAGGAGGAGGCCCCGTAGAAACGACATACAAGGTCAGATTCTTCGTAAACGGCGACCTCTATGAAACTCAGAAGCTCTCAAAAAATGCTTCTCCCAAAAACCCGAAGGATCCTGTGCGTGAAGGATTTGTGTTCCTTGGCTGGTCACTCGAGCAGGACGGAGAGATTATTGTTCCGTCTTCAATGAAAATAACAAAAGATGTGGATCTTTATGGTGTGTTTGAAGAACCTGAAGAAGAACCCCTCATTTTTACCGTAACATTCTATGTCGACGGACAAAAGTATGATTCCCAGTTTGTTCAAAATGGTAGTACCGTTTCATCGGTTTCAAATCCCGAAAAGGATGGATATGTATTCAAGCATTGGTCTAAAACCGAGGGCGGCACAGCAGTATTGCTCGGATATTATACCGTAACATCAAACACGGATTTTTATGCGGTGTTTGAAAAGGAAGAAGAAGAGATTAACTATTTCAAAGTAACCTTCATGGTTGACGGAAAGGAATATTCAAGCAGTAAGATTCAGGAGGGCAACAAGGCATCTGCTCCCGAAGCTCCCAAAAAGGACGGATATAATTTCAAGCATTGGTCAAAGAGCGAGGGCGGCAGTGCTTCCTCGGTTTCCGTAACTGTAACCTCGGATCTGACATTCTACGCTGTATTTGAAAAGATAGAGTATACCGTAATTTTCTATGTTGATGGTTCTGAATACGACAAACAAACAATTGCATTGAATGAAACAGTTTCTCTTCCGACAAATCCCTCAAAGGATGGATATAGCTTCCTTGGCTGGTCTGAAAAAGAGGGCGGAGAGATTGTCGAAAATCTCGGAGCTGTTGCAATTACCTCGAAAAAGAATTATTATGCAGTCTTTGAAAAGGATGAAGAACAAGGCGGTGGCGGTCAGGGAGAACAGGTGACGAAGTTTACCATAAACTTTATAGTAGATGGTAAGACATATTCTACTCAGGAAGTTCTCAAAGACGGTTTGATTGCTGTACCTGCAGATCCACAAAAGGTGGATTATAACTTCCTCGGTTGGTCTGAGAAAGAGGGAGGAAAGGTTACGTCGATTGCAAGCAAGGCAACTGCAAACGCAAATTATTATGCTGTTTTCGAGCAGATTTTGAAGTATAATGTAACCTTCTATGTTGACGGCAAGATTTATTCACAGTCCATAGTTGTTGAAAATGAAACGGCATCCGCACCGACTGTATCTACCGAGGCTATCGAGGGCTATAATTTCCTCGGTTGGTCTTTGACAGACGGCGGCGAAAAGGTAAATGTGGGTTCTGTTAAC
This sequence comes from Clostridia bacterium, assembly GCA_017456765.1. GTDB lineage: Bacteria > Bacillota > Clostridia > Oscillospirales > CAG-382 > UMGS1387. The sequence goes on from JAFTIR010000032.1 coordinate 7,155, forward strand.
ATAACCTCCGATACTTCTTTCTATGCAATCTTAGAAGAAAAAGAACCCGAAAAGGTTTATAAAAATGTTGTTTTCAAGGTTGACGGAAGGAACTATGATTCCCAAACAGTAGAAGTGGGAGCATACGCAAATGTACCATCACCCGACCCCGAAAAGGAAAAATATACATTTGAAGGCTGGTCTTTAACAGCCGGCGGAGCTGTTGTAGATGTTTCGAGCATTGCTATAAATGCTGATACCACCTTCCATGCAATCTTCAAGAAGAATCCCGTATATTACGATGTGGTATTTTTAGTAGACGGTGAGGAACATGATAAGCAGAGAGTGCTTGAGGGCGAGTATCCCGAGCTTCCTGAAGACCCCTCACTTGAAGGATATGATTTCCTCGGCTGGTCAAAGTCAATGGGCGGTCAGACACTGAATCCCGAAACCATAGCGGTAACGGACAATACGACATATTTTGCCGTATTTGAAGAAGCCGAAGAAGAAATAGTTTATTATAAAGTACTTTTCTGGTTTGACGGAGAAGTGTATATGACACTTCAAGATGTTGCAGAGGGAGACACGGTTGATGCTCCCGAAACTCCAAGTCTTGAAAGCGGACGCCTGTTCCTCGGTTGGTCACTTGATGATACAAATGACAAAGACGAAATAATTGAAGTATCCGAAAAAATCATTGAACAGGATACAGATTTCTATTCAGTAATCATTGACAATCCCAACGATGAAGAATTTATGACCATGCTTAATAAAGGATATGATGAACTCAGCTCAATCAAGAGATACCCCGGTCCAAGTAGTCTTCCAAAAGAAACGCTTATTTTAATAACGGAATGTATAGGCTATGTGCTTGAGGATGCGAACAACGGAATATTCGTTGACAAGTCTTATGTGAAAAAGCATCCTGTTTATGGCGGCATGGTTGACGATGTAAAAGCGAATATCAATGAAAAGATGTCAGATGACGATCAATCCAACTTCGTAAACTTTATTACAAGTCCGAGAAATATCTCTGAGGATGTACAGACCTTCCTTATTGATTACTTCGACATTGATACATCAAAGTATCAAGGTTAAAAAAACCGCCCGAAAGGGCGGTTTTTTCATGCGCTGAAAACAATAGACTATTGCTTTTTGCTGTTGTTGTGGTAAAATATTAGTATAAAACTTTTTGCGAGATAATATAATCAGAAAATTTTTAAAAGAAAGTAGGTGCGGAAAATACAGTACATTTTTTCAGAAAACAGTAAAATTGTTCATGCTTCGGTAAGGGCGCTGTGTGATTTTATTTTCCGCACAGGAGATGTTTATTCGGGCGGTAGTGATATAACAGGCAATGCTATGCTTATGGGCGCAAAAATCCACAGGGAGCTTCAGAGCAGATATAAAAAAGAGAATAAGAACTATCAGTCTGAGTATCATATAAAATATTTTGAAGAGTTTGAGGACTTTGATTACGAAATTGCAGGGAGCATTGACGGGATTTTAGAAAATGGCGATGCTACTGTGATTGACGAATTCAAAACCACAAGTCTTGAGCTCGAAAATCTTGAGTGGGATACGGTGAGGGCATATTCTGCCCAGCTTATGTGCTATGGGTTTATGTACTGTGCCGAAAATGCCACAAATTTCATCACTCTTCGTCTCACCTTCTATAACTATGATGATGACGATATAAAAACCATTGAAAAGGAATTCACCTTTACGCAACTGAGACTCTGGTTTGATGAGCTCCTGCGTGCTCATGTAAAGTGGGCAAAGCTCGTATATGACCATAAGATGAGGAGAAATGCCTCGCTCAGGGAAATGAGATTTCCTTTTTCTGAATACCGAAGTGGACAGAGAGAGCTTTCGGCAAAGATATACAGATGTATCCGTGACGGAAAACGGCTTTTTGCCGAAGCACCTACGGGTATAGGAAAAACCGTATCCACACTTTTCCCGTCACTCAAGGCACTGGGTGAGGGAGAGGGGGATAAGATATTTTATCTTTCGGCAAAGAATTCGGGTTTTGCCACCGCTGAAGACTGCCTTGGAATATTTTGTGAAAAAGGGGCGCAAATCAAATACTGCTCTCTTACTTCAAAGGAAAAAATCTGTCTCCGTGATAAGAATTGCCTGCCAAGTGTCTGTGAATATTCTAAAGGTCATTATGACAGGGTAAATGATGCAATATTTGATTTAGTAAGCAACCATAACGTAATAAATAAAGAGCTTATTATGGAATATTCTGAAAAATATAAGGTGTGTCCCTTTGAATTTCAGCTTGATGTTTCAATGTTTTGCGATTGCGTTATTGGTGACTATAACTATGCCTTTGACCCAAGGGCAAAGCTCCAGAGATATTTTTCCGACGGTGGGGATTATATAATACTTGTTGATGAAGCGCATAATCTTGTGGATAGGGCAAGAGAAATGTTTTCAGCAGGTATTTCAATGCTGTTTCTTCGTAAATTCTCGAAGCATTTTAAGGGAATAAGAAAACTTCAGGGACGGCTTACAAAATGCGTAAATGTTCTGAAAAAGTACCGTCAGAGTCTTGAAATATCAGAAAAAGCACAGAAAAAGGTCATAATAGCCGAGAACGACGTTGAACCTTTTCGCTCATTCTGTGATGCATATCGCAAATTCTTAACAGAGGACGGATATGATGAAGTAAAAAAGAACACCCTTGAGCTTTTCTTTGAAATAAGCTTCTTTGTCGAAATATTTGATATTGAAAGCGTTTTTCAGGAGGACTACATTGACTTTTGCGAAACTGACGGTGATGATACAACCCTTTATCTTTATTGTGCTGACCCGTCAAATCAGATTAAGCTCGCCTGCTCCAAAATGCGTTCGTCTACATTCTTCTCGGCAACAATGACGCCCTCCGAGTATTATATAAAGATGCTTGGAGCTGATATGGACGAGGACGAAACAATATCAATTCCCTCACCATTTCCAAAAGAAAATATGCTCCTTTGCATTTGTAAAAATGTCTCAACGCGCTTTAAAGACAGAAATGACAGTATAGAAGATGTTATACAAATAATATACGAAGCGTGCAGTAAAAAAGTTGGAAACTATTTTGTTTTCTTTCCGTCTTACGGATATATGAAGGACGTATATGATGAGTTCTGCGTCAGCTTTCCCGACATAGAAACAATATGTCAGCAGCCCCGAATGACAAAGGAAGAAAGGGACGAATATCTTTCAAGGTTTAAAAGAAATCCAACCGAAACGCTTGTTGGCTTTGCCCTTTGCGGAGGAATATTTTCCGAAGGCGTTGACCTTACGGGAGACAGACTCTCAGGAGCGATAATTGTCGGTACGGGACTTCCTGTCGTGTGCTTTGAGCGGGATATGCTCAAAGACCATTTCGATAAAACGATAGGTGAGGGATTCGGCTATAACTATGCGTATACATATACGGGACTTAACCGTGTGTATCAGGCAGGCGGCAGAGTAATACGTACCAAAGACGATAAAGGTTTTGTAATCCTTGTAGATGACAGATATTCTAAAATCTCTCATAGAAGAACATTCCCGTCTGCATGGAAGAATAATATAAAAACGCTTCTCACGACCGAGGCGGTAGGGGAAGCGGTGGGAAATTTCTGGGAAAAGCAGATATAAATATTAAAGGCTGAAACCTTTTGGTTTCAGCCTTTGTGCTATCTTTAGAATAAACTCATCTGCTCGTCGCTATCGTCGTTTGTTTTTACTTCTTCGGCTTTCGGCTTCTTGACTTCTTTCTTCGCCTCTGCCGGTACTGAGGAAACAGCCATACTGCCGAACATATCAAGCTGATTTGTTTCGGAAACGTCGTCGAAAACGCCGTTCTTTCTCATGATTTCAATTACAGCCTTTGAAACCTGAGCCTTCATGCGTAAATCCTCAACAGATAGAATTTCATTTTCCTGGCAAGCCTTGTAAATGCTCTCTGCCGCAGCTTCACCAAGTCCCCCCATACTGCTGAAAGGGCATCTTATTGCGCCGTCCTCGGGCAAGAACCAGGAAGCGTGGGATTTCGTGAGGGAGGGCTTTAAAAACTTTATGCCTCTCGCGTACGCTTCGTTTACCATCTGAAGAATCGGTATCATATCTGCGTCTTTGGGCGATGCTGTTTTTTCTTTTATCTTCTTCTCAGTGTCGGCGATAAAGTCAACAACCGCCTGCTTTCCCTTGCAGCAAATCTCAGCATCAAAGCCACCCGGAGCAACCGAAAGAAACGCCGCATAGAATTCGAGTGGCCTGTGAACCTTGAACCAGCCAAGTCTGAGTGCCGACATAACATATGCCGCTGCGTGTGCTTTGGGGAACATATACTTGATTTTCTGACACGAATCGATGTACCAGTCGGGAACGCCATGCTCCTTCATTGTTTCTATGTATTCGGGCTTTAAGCCCTTACCCTTTCGCACATCCTCCATGATTTTGAAGGCTGTGCCGTTCTCAAGGCCGTATTGGATAAGACGCACCATGATGTTGTCACGGGTAGCGATTACGTTTGAAATTGTACAGGTGCCGTTTAAAATTAGGTCCTGTGCATTTCCGAGCCATACGTCGGTTCCGTGGGAAAGACCGGAAATCTGAAGAAGGTCAGAGAAATTCTTTGGCTTTGAATCCTCAATCATCTGACGTACAAATTTTGTGCCGAATTCGGGAAGACCGAATGTTCCTACATTACTGCCTATGTCCTCGGGAGTAACGCCGAGGGACTTTGTGGATATAAATAGCTCCATAACCTCGGGGTCGTACATGGGAAGTTCAAGGACGTTGAGACCCGTAAACTTTTCCATCATTTTGTACTTTGTGGGAACATCGTGGCCAAGCTCGTCAAGCTTTAGGATTGTGTCATGTAAGAACTTGAATGCAAAGTGTGTTGAGATGATGTTGCTGTTGGGATCGTCGGCAGGGTGCTGTACGGGTGTAAAGTCGTAAACATCGTATTCCTTCGGCACAACTATGATGCCGCCGGGATGCTGACCTGTCGTCTTTTTTACGCCTACACAGCCGTTTGTAAGCCGCTGTTCTTCCGCCTTGTTTACAACAATTCCTCGTTCTTCAAGATACTTCTTTACATAGCCGTAGGCGTTCTTGTCCGCAACAGTACCGAGTGTTCCTGCACGGAATACATTTTCCGAGCCGAAAAGCTCTTCTGTGTACTTGTGTACCTTGCCCTGAACGTCTCCTGAAAAATTAAGGTCAATATCGGGTGATTTGTCGCCGTGGAAGCCCAGGAAGGTTTCAAAGGGGATTTCGTGACCGTCGCCCATCATTTCCGTTCCGCATTTTGGACAGGGTTTTGGAGGTAAGTCAAAGCCCGAGCCAACCGAGCCGTCGGTGATAAATTCGGAATATTTGCATTTTGAGCATCTGTAATGTGGCGAGAGGGGATTAACCTCCGAGATACCGCCCATGGTGGCGGCAAAGGATGAACCAACCGAGCCTCTTGAGCCTACAAGATAGCCGTTTTCTTCACTGTACTTTACAAGTCGCCTTGCAATTACATAAAGCACCGCAAAGCCGTTGCTGATAATCGAGTCAAGCTCTCGTTTGAGTCTTGTCTCAACGATTTCGGGAAGAGGGTCGCCGTAAAGCTCGTGGGCGTATTTGTAGCAGTTGGATGTAAGCTCTTCTTCTGCACCCTCAAGATGAGGAGTAAATGAGCCGTCGGGGATTGGGAGAATATCCTCAATCATGTCGGCAATTTTGTTTGTGTTGGTAACAACTATTTCGTATGCCTTTTCGGGCTCGAGATAGTCAAATTCTTTGAGCATTTCCTCGGTTGTACGATAGTATAAGGGAATATGCTTGTCGGCGTCTGAAAATTTCTGACCTGCAAGCAGAATCTGACGAAAAATCTCGTCAGTCGGCTCGTTGAAGTGCACATCGCCCGTCGCAACAACGGGAATTCCAAGCTCGTCGCCGAGTTTTATGATAGTTTTGTTAATCTCAATGAGAGAATCTCTGCCCTGAACGATGCCCTTGTCAATCATAAACTGGTTGTTGCCAAGGGGCTGGATTTCAAGATAATCGTAGAACTTTGCCATGTCGCATAAGTCCGACCAGGGTTTTCCCTGAAGTACAGCCTGATATAATTCTCCAGCCTCGCACGCCGAGCCTATAATAAGACCGTCCCTGTGCTGTTCAAGCACCGTTTTGGGAATTCGGGGATGTCTGTGATAATAGTCGAGATACGAGTATGAAACGAGCTTGTAGAGGTTCTTGAGTCCCACAAGATTCTTAACTAAAATAATCTGATGATAGCTCTTTAATTTCTTGGGGTCACAGCTTCCGCTCATAGCCTCTACCATCTGGCTTATCATTGATATGCCCTCTGTGTCGAGTTTTTCTATGAGCTTTCCGAAAATCAGTGCCAGCATGTGAGCGTCCTCAAATGCTCTGTGGTGGTTGAAATTACCGAGGTCAAAATATTTACCTACAGCATCAAGCGTGTGCTTTTTAAGGTCAGGATTTGCATAACGGGATACCGAAACCGTGTCAATATATGTTGGCTTAAACTCAATTCCCATATCCTCGCACGCCTTTGAAATAAAGGAAATGTCAAAGGTTGCGTTGTGGGCAACAAATATGCAATTGCTCGCAAATTCCAGAAACTTTGGTAAAACTTCATCAATGTCGGGTGCATCTTTAAGCATGTCGTCCGTAATTCCCGTAAGCTCTGATATTTGTTTAGTCAAAGGCTCATGGGGATTTACAAAAGAGGAAAAGGTGTCGAGCACTTTGCCACCCTGGTAGAGAACAGCACCGATTTCGGTAATTTTGCAGTCCTTTGCCGAAAGACCCGTTGTTTCAATGTCAAAAACACAGAATCTGTCACTTGCAAATTTTGCGTCACCCTCGCCAAATACAGCCTTTGCCGTATCGTCAACAAAGTAGCTTTCAATGCCGTATAAAACCTTGATGTCAGCTTTTTGTTTTCTCTTTGCCGCAAGTATTTCGGGGAAAGCCTGAACGTTTCCGTGGTCAGTAATGGCAACAGCCTTGTGACCGTAGCGCACAGCTGTTTTTATTACGTCACTGCAGGAGAAAACCGAGTCCATTGTAGAGAGCATGGTGTGAAGATGAAGCTCAACTCTCTTTTCTTCTGCCGTGTCTGTTTTTTGCTTTTTCTTTATAAAACCGATAGAGGTTGGATTGATACAGGGAGTACCGTCAAACTTGTCCACCTGTGCCTTTCCCTGCATAATAATGCACTTGCCGTCGGAAATTTTGCCGTATTCCTCGTCCTTTTCTTTTGAGTAGAACATCTTGACAACGTGTGCAGCTTCCTTGTCGCCTATATAAAAGGAAACAATGCACTTGTCCTGCTTTTTTGTCAGCTTCTTTTCGTAGCCGAAAACCTCGCCGCAGACAGTAAAGTTTCCGCTGTCAAGGCTTGCTTTTCTAAGAGGAATGATGTTAATGTCTTTTACGGTATTGTAGACATTTTCAATTTCGGAAATATCAAAAATCATGCCGCCGCACTTTACAATTCCCTCGTCAATGTCAACCTCGGCATCCGTAGACTCTGTTTTGAGAGCCGAACTTAAGGTGGATGCGGCAATGCTCTCCATTTGCGCCTCTTTCACTTCTTCGGGTACGGGAATGTGAATGTCGGGGAGATTATCAATACCGTCCAAATCATCGTATGTAAGCTCTGTAATGCCGCAGAACTCAATTCTCTTTTTGTCACCGAACATTTCCTCGATAATGTCGGCTATCATCACATCAGCTCCACCCGAAAGCAATAAATTCTTGCCACCGTTGCGAAGAGAAATGTAGAGGGTGTCGTTGTCCTCGGAAACCTCCGAGCCGTCAAGCTTTTCGATGAATGCTCCCGAAAAGAAGCCGCCCATAGAAATGCTTCTTCTTGAAAGCTCAATGAATACGTGTTCTATGTAACAGACATCAAAGGAAACGCCCTTGAAACAGGGGTGGATTTCCATTCTCGAAAGCTCGTATGCCTTAGCTATTCCGTTTTCAACAGAAAAGAGCATGCTTATAGGAACATAGCCGTCAAAGACTACGTCACAAATAATAATTCTTGCTTCCTTGTCCGCCTTGGCGGAATACTCCACAATCTTTGAGATTACATTTTCCTCGCTGTCTGACGGCTCGTATTTTTTGAATAGCTCTGAGAATGGTTTAGCCATTTATATGTACTTCCTTATTTTTCTGAATTTGCCATTTGTTCGGCTTCTCTCATAAGAACATCAAAAAAGTCACTCATGGGTACTTTTCCGACGGTTTCTCCCTTTTTGAAGAGAAGTCCTTCGCCCACACCTCCGGCAATGCCGATGTCAGCTTCTCTTGCTTCGCCCGGACCGTTTACCGCACAGCCCATAACGGCAATTTTTAAGTTCCAGTCCTTGTCCTTGAGTGCCTCTTCAAGACGCTTTGCGGTTGAAAAAACATCAATGTTGCATCTTGAGCAAGTGGGGCAGGACACGATTTTTACGCCCTGTCTTATGTCGAGAACACGAAGTAAATCCTTTGCCGCCTCGACTTCCTTTATAACGTCATCGGAAAGGGAAACGCGAAGCGTGTCTCCTATTCCCTCACAAAGAAGTGCACCGATACCGGCACTTGATTTTATAAGTCCTGAGCGTTCAGTTCCCGCCTCGGTAACGCCAAGGTGTAAGGGATAGTCGCACATTTCAGAGAACATTTTGTTTGCCTTTATGGTGGAGGCAACATCTGAAGATTTTATAGATACGATAATGTCGTTGAAATCAAATTTTTCAAGGAGCCTAACATGGAAAAATGCACTTTCGCACAGAGCCTCGGGAGTGGGTGCACCGTACTTTGCAAGTATGTGCTTTTCGAGTGAGCCGCCGTTGACCCCGATTCTTATGGGAATCCCCTTAGAGCGGCACATGTCGGCAACAGCTTTTACTCTGTCCTCGCCGCCTATGTTGCCGGGGTTTATTCTGATTTTGTCAATTCCTCTTTCTGCCGCAAGCAGAGCAAGCCTGTAATCAAAATGAATGTCGGCAACGAGGGGAATGTGAGTATGCTCCTTGAGATAAGGGATACTCTTTACGCAGTCTTCATTCGGTACGCTGAAGCGCACAATTTCACAGCCTGCCTTTTCAAGAGAGAGTATCTGCGAGAGGGTCGCTTCCTTGTCCTCGGTTTTTGTATATGTCATGGATTGAATGAGAATGTCGTGACCTGAGCCTAAAATTCGGTTTCCTATTTTAACGCTTCTTGTCTTTCTTCTTTCCATGTGACTTCTCCTTTATTTTATAAGTTTTGTAATATCGCTGAAGGTTACAAACAGCATAAGCCCCATCAATAGCATGAGACCTGCTGCATTTACTGCCGCTTCGATTTTTGGACTTACAGGCTTTCTCCGTATAGCCTCAATGATTAAAAACAGTATTCTTCCGCCGTCAAGGGCAGGGAATGGCAGAAGATTTACAATTCCCAGATTCATGGATATAACCATCATCATAAAGAACAGTGATGAAATACCGCCTGTTTCTTCAACCTCTTTCATTTCGCTTACAACGCCGACAGGGCCTGAGATTGCCTCAGCTCCGTAGCGTCCCTTGAATGTGTCAATGAGTGATGTCCATATTGCACGAAGAACAGAGAGGGATTGGCAGAAGGTTTGCTTTACTACCTCTAAAGGTGTTTTTTCGAGCTTTGTCGGAATAAAGAAATTCGCTGTCCCGAAAACTATTCCTTTGTCTGTAATGGTAGGGAAGTAAAAGTCTTTTATGACTACCTTTTCGCCGTTTCTCAAAACCACCAAATCAACAGGCTTATCAACAATGTTCATCGCCTCATATACAAGGTCGTGCCTTATGTTTATATTTCTCGAGCCGACCTTTATAATCTCGTCATTTGGCTTTAACCCTTGAAAGTCATCGGTGTAGGGAATGCCGTCCTTGTTCACTACAAAAAACTTGTCAACTTTTGTTGAGTATAAATCACCGCCGAAAATAACAAGGAGTGCCGCAATAACAAGTCCCAAAAGAATGTTCATCGCCGCACCTGCGGATATGACGGTAAACCTTTGCCATATAGATTTTTTCGCGAGTGAGGTTTCGTCGTTTTCCGAATTCTCGTCGTTGTCTTCGCCGTGCATTGAAACAAAACCGCCGATAGGCAAAAGTCTCAGAGAATAGGTAACGCCGTCTTTTCCTATCCGTGAGAATATTTTAGGACCCATGCCTATGGCAAATTCATATATTCCGACCCCGCACTTTTTTGCGGCAATAAAATGCCCGAATTCGTGTATAAATATAAGAACGCCAAACATGAGTATGCCGAAGATAATGTAAAATGCCATTTTTTCCTCCGTAAAACGATAGTGTGTTTTACAATAGTTTATGCAAAAAATGTAAAACTATATGCTTTCAACACCCGAAAGTAAAAGATCTACAAACTGCTTTGCAGTTCTTGGGTTTCTTCCGCCGTGACGGATTGCAAAAGCCTCGGCTCTTATGAATAACTTTTCTTCTTCAAGAGTAATGCCACCGCGCTTGGCAAGGTCGGAAACAATCTGACAGTATAAATCCTTGTCTGGCTTTGAATATGTGATTGTAAGACCGAAGCGCGCAGAAAGACTTACGATTTCCTGAATCTTGTCGCCGACAGAGATCTCGTCCCCCTGCCTGTCGGAGTTTGTTTCCTTGACAAGGTGACGGTGGTTACTTGTGACATAAATAATGGTGTTGTTGCCGCGGGATGAAACACCGCCCTCGAGAGTTGCTTTGAGCGCGCAGAAATCTCTGTCGTCGCTTGCAAAGGTAAGGTCGTCGATAAAGATGATGAATTTAAGCGGCTTTTCGGAAATGTTGTCAAGAAGCTCGGGGATAAGATGAAGCTGTTCCTTTTTAAGCTCGATAATGCGAAGCCCTTCCTCGTAAAATTCGTTGCCGATAGCTTTTACCGTACTGCTCTTGCCTGTGCCTGCATCACCGTATAGAAGAACATTGTTGGCAGGTTTTCCCTCGAGAAGCGCTTTTGTGTTGGCGATAATGAGATTTCTCTCCCGCTCGTAACCCGAAAGCTCTGAAAGCTTCTGTGGGTCGGGGTTCTTTATTGGTATAATTTCGCCGTCGTCCCCGAGAATGAACATATGATATTTTGCATAAATACCAAAGCCTTTGCGGTGAATTTCACAAAGACGCTTGTGGTAGATGTCTGCAAAATCAATGTCCTCGGTTTTCCATCTTGCAAGAGTTGTGTCACCCGTAAAGGTTCTTATCTGCTCGCCCTCATACTGCGCGAGAAATTCGAGGATTTTCAGTTCTCGCTCCAAGAGCGGCTCTAACAGCTCGCCGTCACCTCTGCCTGTTATTTTGTATGTAGTATAAAGATTCTCGTCCTCAAGTATGAGCTTTAACATATACTGCGAGAGATTTCCTCCGTGAAAGAGAAGGCTTTGGGCGAAGTCACAATACTTGTCCGTAAGCTCGTTTTTGTTAGTTTCGTCGCAGTCAAAAAGCTCGAGTAATTTTTTTATAGTTTCGTCTTTTAAAATATTTCTGAAAATCACAAGACTGTGGAGTTTTCTCGAATTGTGAGTGTTCATGTGTGTTTCTCCTATATTATATTGATACATAATATATTATATAGTATATAGTCGAATAAGAAAAGAGGAGTTTTTGAATATTCGGTGAAGAAATAAAAAAGGCTCTCATATGTATGAGAGCAAGTGCCTGTTTTACAGTTCTTCAATAGCAAGGTCACGAAATTTCTTATATTCATCTTCAGTAATTAGTCCTTGTGAATGGAGTTTTTCTATTTTGACAAGCCTTTCAAATCCTGTGTCTGACTGTTCTTGTGAGTGATAGTTGTATGTTTTAGTGTTGTCGGCAATTTCGGTTGTTTTTTCAATAAGCTCACCAAAGCCATATAGCAGAAAGGTTGACACCCAGGACAAAAAACTGCCAATTATTATGACAAGTATACCAACTGCTGCCATTTCAAGATGCAAAAACATAACAATGTAAAAACCCGTAAGTGTTGAACAAATGGTTCCGATAACAAAGAGTGCCGTTGCAAAATGTTTAATTTTTTGACCGATGTTGTTGTACATAAAAGATCCTCCAAAAAATAAAAAATGCGCCAGTTTTCACTGACGCACAAAAACACATCAGCTCCAACTGTCGCCAAACAAAATCCATCATAGCCCAATTAGTGTATGCGGAAATAGAGCATCTGCATTTTTCAAAAATGAAAAAATGCACACACTTTTGGGCGATAATTATATTGAATTTTGTTTGGCACTTACTATTATAAAACAATTATGCATTTTTGTCAACTTATAGCCGTGCATAAAAAAAGCTCCCATTTTTAGGGAGCTTGGTAGCCGCATTCTCCTTCAGTCAGCTATCGCTGACAGCTTCCTCTCGGAGGAAGGCTAAATCTACTTAAACATCGAATCATCCATATGCGTCGAAACCGACAGTACCATACCCACCGCCAAGAGGCAGCTGAGTATCGATGAGCCGCCGTAGCTGAGGAAAGGATATGTAATGCCGATAACAGGCATGATGCCAAGACACATTCCGACATTCTCGATAACCTGTATCATGAGCATTGATGCAACGCCCACACATATGTAACGCCCAATTGAATTTCCGCATGAATGGGCAATCTTGAATACACGGATAATTAAAATTGATGTGAGAATGAGTATTGTGATAGCACCGATAAATCCCCATTCTTCGCAGAAGGTTGAGAAAATCATGTCGGTGTGCTTTGCGGGAAGATGGTCTGCGACCCCTTGAGTTACAGAGCCTTGCGTGTAACCTGTCCCGAAAATTCCGCCGTTTCCGATTGCCGTTTGGCTTCTTAATTGCTGATAACGAATACCTGTACCGAGAGGGTCAATGGTTTCGTCAAAGCATAACATGATTCTGTTCTTTTGATATTCATTAAGGTGTGACCATATGAACGGAGAAACACATACAAGCGCCGTGCCGCCTGCAATGTAATACCATACACTTATTCCTGCCGCAAAACACATACATATGAATATTACAAGGAATATTGTGAGTGAACCGAGGTCACGCTGCAACAGAACAAGTCCGAAAATGATTGCCGCGTGTATGCCGAGGGTGAGTACGGTTGAAAACTTGTGCATTCGTTCTCTCACCTGGGAAAGATGAACGGCAAAACTGTAAATGAAGAATAGCTTTGCAAATTCCGATGGCTGTATCTTGATAATACCCAAATCAATCCAGTTTGAGTTGGTTCCCTCTGTGACACTGCTTCCGAATATGTATGTTATAAGTAACAGTGCTACGTTGAAGCCTATAATCAGCCTGTATTTTGAAATGAAACTGCGATAATCTATAACCGATAGCACAAGAGCAGATAATAAGCCGAGGATTACACCGAAAGCCTGGACTATTACATATCTTGATGTATCAAAGGACTTTGTTGCACTGTTGACCGAAAGAAGTCCCACTATACACAGTATAATTGAAAGGGCAAGAAACGGAACGTCAATCCGGCTAAGATGAGTCTTTATTAAAGATAGTAACCACTGCCTGCGCCGAACCTTCGGGTCTTTTGGTGCGGTGGGGACGGGTGGCGCGGATTTGAGGGTAAGGTTTCTTACGGCATGCCTGCGTCTTTTTTGTGAAAGGGTGTGCTTTTTTGCTTCTGCCGCAATCGGAGAAAGCAGTCTTGATGAGTTGGAAGTATCAACATGAGAAGAAGTAATTATGTTGATGTGTATTTCATCCGAAAGGGATTTTCTTGTAATGCTTGAACTTTTAATCTCCTCGTTTGCCGAGGACGAGCTTTTGATAACTTTTTTTACGGTATTTCGTTTAATTGTGTATTTGCTTTGCATTATTTTCCCCCTTTCATCATAAGTATAATATGATTATACAACTTATTTGAAAATAAGTAAATAAGGAAATATAAATTTTATATAATGTTATTGCAAACACAATAATTTGCTGATATAATTTTCTTTAGAGGTGACGATAATGAGCGATTTTAATATAAATGAAAACGCAGATGTGTTTAATGAAGAAGAAGTAAAACAGAATATCTTTGTCAGAGTGCTGAAATGGTTGGGCGTTTCTGTAATTCTTCTTATCTGTGTTTTACTTCTGTACAGATGTGTTACGGCCAAAGACCACCCCGTTGTAAGTAAGGTGCTTATGAATGAAGCATTTCTTGAAGCCTTTGAGAATGAACCGGACAGTGTCAGGGTTCAGCAGTATGGAATGCAGTCGGCATGGGTAAGCGTTGATGACGGAAGACTCATTCAGTTTAATCATCTTTATCATATACCCGTGACAAATCAGCTCCAGTTTTCTATAAAATATAACCATGATATAATAGATGGCGAGTTTGAAGAAATACCCTTCAAATTACGACTCGTTGATGAAAACGGAAATGTGTTTGATGACTATTGGTTTGAAACGGCTTCACGTGAACGCTTCAGGTACATAAGAGTTTGCTTTGAGAATATTGTGCTTACAAAAGACGAATATGACACAAACGGAAAACAGATGCGTCATTCGTATGTTCTCGAAATAGATGCGGTTCAGTCGGACGGAAGCTATGAACCCTTGTGTAAGTATGAGGTTTATGACGGTGATAACCAACGTTCGGATGTTTTCAGAAATATCGAGTTTAAAGTTGAATAAGAAAGAGTAAAAGACCGCATGAGCGGTCTTTTTTGTATGTTTCAGTTTATTTTTATAACGCAGGCAGAAGCATCGTCACGTTTTCTTGTTATTTCTCCCGATTTGTCAATAAGCCTTTTTGCGAGAAAAGCCGGCTCGTTTTCTTGGTTTGCGCCGATAAGCTCGGATAGCCATATAGCGTCTGCGTCAGATTCAATTACGCCATCCGAAACCATTATAATAACGTCTCCCTTTTCAAGTGAAAACCTTGTACTTTCTGCGCTGAAAGCAGGGATAATGCCGACGGGGGGAGTTTCTGAGCATATTTTGTAAAGCCTTGATTTTCTGAGAACAAATGACGGTGCAGCACCTGCCTTGATAAAGTATGCACTGCCCGAAAGCCTGTCAATTTCAAGTAGGTCAATTCCCGAAAATGTCTCGTCGTTCTTTGAAAGTAAGAGATTGTTGAGCATTTCTATACAGACATTTTTTGAAGTCCCCGCAGACAGCATTTTTTCAAGGAATACACATGAAAGACGGCTGGTTGCCGCCGCTGCTTTTCCGCTGCCCATTCCGTCGGCAATTATGGAATAGAAAAAGCCCTTGTCGTTTTCAAAAAAACTGACGGTATCTCCGTTTACATCTTCGTTTTCCTTGGCTTGGCAGCACTGGGAGTAATCTATGGATATAATGCCGTCACGTGTAAACTTCATAATGATGTCGGCATTGTCCGAAATGTCAAAGGACGGCTCACTTAGCTTTATGCGGCATTCGTCGGAAAGGTATTCGGACAGTTCCCTTGAAGAGCAGGGAATTTTGTCGGGGCGGATGCCATGGATGAGTATTTCTTTGCACCTTGACCCACTGACGGTAACAAACGAAAACTCAATTCCGATTTTTTTGAGTGAATCGGATAATGTCTTTTCAAGCCTTTCGTCACGGGTGTGCTTTTCCGATTCCTGCTTTGTGGTCGAACGCATGAGGCGTGACATTGAATTATACAGACCTGCAACAGTCTGGGTTCGGTTTGATTTCATGGTGAGAAAATGAAGCTCTGAATAGTGGCTGTTGATATAATTGCAAAGCTCTTTAATCTTAATGCACTT
This sequence comes from Clostridia bacterium, assembly GCA_017456765.1. Classification (GTDB taxonomy): domain Bacteria; phylum Bacillota; class Clostridia; order Oscillospirales; family CAG-382; genus UMGS1387. The sequence continues at coordinate 22,861 of JAFTIR010000032.1, forward strand.
GTGAAGTAAGAAGGCGGAAAGCTCTTCCTCGTTTGTTCTTCTTGAATGAAGAATTGAAATAATTTTTGACCTGACGGAAGGAAGATTGCATTCTCTTTTGGCATAACACATGTTTTTCATTGAACAGCTTTGGCACACTTCTGTGAAGGCATTGTCTATAACAGCTCCCGTTTCGGCGTTTCCGGGGGATTTCATGTGCTCGGCAAATTTATAAAGAATTGAGGAGAGTCCCGAAAGAGAATCGGAAACCTTTTCGTATTCACTGTTTTTGAGTTGTGTATTTTTGTCGTTTTTGCTTTCACTGACGGTAGAGGTGTATGAAAGCTCTGGCATTTTTTTGTAAAAAGCAAGATAGAGCAGTGTTCCCGAAATGACAAACGGAATAAAAGTATTTGTTTTTGCAATACCGAAAAGATATGAGAATACAAAGAATGAACTTACGGGGAAGATTAGTACGGCAGCTAAAAAACTTTTGGTCATGAGATATGCAGAAATAAGACAGCTTATTCCCAATGGGGCAGAAAACAGCGGATTTGAGCAGGTAAAACCAAACAAAAACCCCGCAACACAGCCGTAAACAGGCCCTCTGCATTTGCATAGCCACAGTGACAGGAAGCTTGAAAGTATGAGTCCAAAGTCAATTCCCCAAAAAGAGACCCTGTTAAAAGCGGGTATCATGCAAACACAAAGAGAATATATGGATAAAAGGTACAGGCTGTTTGACACGTCTTCTTTTTTTGAGCTTATCGTACCCGAAAACAAAAAAACACAAGCTACCGAAAGAAAAATGTATGTAAAATATGAGAGCAGACTGTCTGCGGAAAATTTGTTTGTAAAGAGTGTACATGCCCCGATAAATGCCGACGAAAAGAAGGCGGTAATGAGCCTCGGAAGAAGGGCTTCATTAAATTGATTTGATGTTATATTCTTGCGAAGAAGGAAGATGAGAAAGAATGTTATAAACTGAATAAGACCTCCCGTTTTATCAAAAAGGCAGGAAAGTGAAGCGCCGCAAAAGATAAAAACTGCATTTTCTCCATAGCCGGTACAAAGAATTGCAAGTCCGAAAGGTAGCATTCCGACCTTTAACTTTGACAGTCCAAGGATAAAAGATAGTAGGGTGAAAAAGACTGCACTCTTAATTCTGTCCCTGTTTTTAATAAAACCTTCCTTTACTTCATCTTCAAAGGGACACAGTGCTCTTGTCAAAACTGCGGCAAAGCACGAAAGCTTCATTCTCAATTGTTCTGTTATTTTTTCTGCATTTTTTAGTCCGAGCTTTTTGAATTGATTGAGTTGCATTTTTTACTTCCTCTCAGTACGTGTTTTTTTATTCTCTGTACCATAATAACAGAAGAACTATAAAATATTTGTCGAAGCACAGAGGGAAACACAATTGAAATTGTATATTTTTTGAAGGGTTTTGTTCATAAAATATTTTCAATTAAAGCAAAATAACTATTGCATTGTCATTTGTTTTGTGTTATAATACCAAAGTACGATAAAAGAGATTCTTTGATAAGGAGTGAAAATAAATGAAGCAGGGAATCCATCCTGAATACGTTGAAGCAACAGTAAAATGTGCTTGCGGCGAAACATTCACAACTCGTTCCACAAAGTCTGAACTCAGAGTTGATATTTGCTCTAAGTGCCATCCTTTCTTTACAGGTAAGCAGAAGTTTGTAGATGCAGGCGGACGTGTTGATAAGTTCAAGAAGAAGTTCAATCTTGACTAATTGAAAACGCAATTTTAAAGACGGTTAAAAAACCGTCTTTTTTGCTTTTTGTTTTTCAAAAAGCGACAAATTTTTCTCTTGGTAAGTGATACAATGTAAATATCGTCATACTTTGACGAAATATCAAAGACAACATGGTGAAACAATGCTGTATGACATCGAAAGAACAATAAAAAGAATGAAAGACACTAAAGACGGCGATGAGTATAAAGACCTTGTATATGACCTTGAGAGCTTTATTATTGATATGAGCTTTCCTGAGGATGACGAAAACGGTGCACAAAAGAGGTCGTATCTCGGAAAGATTGAGCTTGTAGGTAAGGTGCTTGATGAAAAAGAAACCGAAAAGGTGTTTTCAAAAATACGTCCGGTGCTTTTACAGCTTGGAATACATGAGTGTATCAAGGGCTTCAGATTGATTGAAATGTGCACCCTTGAGGCGGCGAGAATTGCCTCTTCCGAAAGAACCTATCAGATGAAGGACATTTATCCGATTGTTGCAAAAAAATTTGGAATTACTGCACATAATTGCGAGCGGCTTTGCCGATATGCTTGCCGTGGAATAGTTCCGTCAAGGGATTTTGCCCAGAAGTTCCCCTTCTTTGAAGAGCTGACACATAGAACCTATGAGGAAGTAACGGTAAAAGAGCTTGTGGATATTCTTGTTAAATACATAATTGTAAAATGTAATTTCAGAAGCGGAAGAAATAATAGTGGTGAAAAGCGGTGAAAACCGCTTTTTCTGTTGATTTAATGGGAAAAATGTTGTAAAATGTTGTTGTAAGTGAGGTGGAGCGAATGAGAATGGCAGAATTTGTAACATCAGAAAAGCATCTTCTTGAATTGCCTTTTCAGAATGTAAACAGTATACAGCTTAAAAAGGCTTTTGAGAGCGGAGTCAAAAATATCATTATGTATTCCGACTGTCCCTCGTTTGCTACAGCCTGTGCAATGAATTACTGTATCAAAGAGAACAGTAGGTTTTCTAAAATAATTTATGCCTGTTTTGACAGAAGAAAGCTACTGTATACCAATCAAATGAAGTATCACAGTATTGATGCTGTTCTCAAGGCATGCCTTTGCCGTCCGTTTGTTGTTGATGACTGTAATAAAAAGGAATGCCACGCCGAAAATTATCTTGCCCGCTTTGAAAATGAAGCTGATGAAAACACCCTTGTTGTAATAGACGGCTTTGATATTGCGGCACCCTCACCGTATATGCGCCATCTGTTCGGACTTTCCTGTACAGTTCTTGTGATTACGGATAAAAATATGGAAAACCTTCCCGATGGTGTTCTTCTGATAAAAGAAAACCTTTCCCAATCTACTCCGTGTAACCTTGACGTGCTGAATGACAGGCAAAAAGAACTTCTCATGACTCTTTGCGCGTTTCTCGAACACCTTGATGACAGCACTCCCATAGTCAGTAGCCGCTCGGGCGTTTTTGATAAGGAATCCGTAGAGTTTTATCTCGGTTCTCTTTCGGATGAGCTTTGTGCCCTTGAGCAATACGGCTTTGTCACAACACTTGACTCGGGAAGAATATATATTGATAAGAGCGTAAGACGGTACATTCTTGACAAACTCTGTCCTACACTTGAAAACTGTAAAGTCTTTGAAAAATTTGTAAGTAAACTGTGCGATTTTCGCATTTTGCAGAATGTCAAGGATATTTCAGCGCAGCTGCTTTCGGCAGAGGAAAACTATAATCCTTTTGTCGCAACTCCGGAATTTATGAGTGCGTATACCCATTTTTCAATGAACGATAAGGACAGAGGAATAAGAGTATATAATATTCTTATATCCTACATATTGAATAATCTTTCAATGCAAAACGGAGCAAGCTATACATGGCACCTTTTGTCTGAAAATGTGCCGTATTATATTTCCATGCTCTGCGAAAGCCTTTTGACTACGGATGCGGCTCGGGAAATATACAACGAAGAGCTTTACATGGACGAGCTTCTTCCCGATATTTATACCTGCCGCATAAAAGCAAATCTTGATATAATCCGTGTTTGCCTTTCGTTTTTAAGAAATACGACTCTCGATGTACATAATATGTGGGAGTCTGTGTTTGAAGGTCTGCATAAAGCCATGAATGAAATTTTTGATTTTGTCAAAAAATGCTTCTTTGATGAAGAAGAAAAAGCGGCACTGCTTGATGATTGTATAAGACTCTGCAGCGAAAGCTTTGACTATTTCTGTGCGGTTGATAAAGACGGAATATATTATCATAATCATGACAGCTTTGACAAACGCCGCCTCTTTTATAATTGCGAGATGGAAAGCGACAGATTACACGCCGACAGTATTCCTTTCGGGTATTCAGAAATGACATTAAAGCTGTATCAGCTGTATGGGAAATTCCTTTCCGAATGGCTCATGCTCTCGCGTAAAACAGAGCCTTGCCATTACAACAATCTTTTAAAGCAGATTCATGAGGAAAAACTTTGTGACAGAAGTAAAACACTTGAAGAAATTAAGGCGCATTTTAAAAGATTAAGTCTGGGTTATGATAGTTTTACCGACATATATGACGGTGATGTTTTTGACATTGAAAATATGCAAATATCCGAAAAACGCCTGCAGGATAATAAACGTTTTCTTTTGCGTGGCTTTGACGGCAACACAAAGAAGGGCGCCGAAGGGTATACTGACAGTATAATAGCCGTTATAAAGGAAAGTAAATGCCCGCTAAGAACGGCTCTTACAATTCTCAGTCCCGACTATCCTATATCCGATGAGTCATACAGGCTTCTTGTTAAAAAGAATTTTGCATTTTATCTGTCAAAGAATAAAAATATGCCAAATCTATCCCTACAGCTTTTGCTTGAAACTCTCGTTTGTGACTATGATAACTGTCATGACAGAGACGGGCAGAAGGAGCTGTACGAGGAAATGCTTGTATACATATCCGAAAGAATAAGCGTTACCGAAGCATTCTTGGAAAGAATGTATCACGCAGTGTCGTCCATGTATGTGAGCGTGAAAAAGAGAGAGCTTTCAACGTCGGAAAGAATGTCATGTGACGGATTCTGCGACAGACTTTATGAAAAATACTGTGCAGAATCAAATTTTAAACCAAAGTATTGTGATGACTATATCGGCAGGTATTTGTACGAAAGGTTTAAAGGTATAAAGACAACAGTTGATGAAAGCTTTTTGATAAATGCAATAGATATACATGCTCATGAAAATGGTGATTGCGATGTTTCACTACTTGTTTCTATTCTTGTTAATCCGGCGGTATGATTGGTGTTTTGAAAATGGCATAAAAAAGAAAAAATGGTTGAAGTTACGATTTTAGAATCGTTTTACTACAGCCATTTTTTGTTATTTGTTTGCTATCCATCCCAAAAATGTGAATGTCAAAGGTTGATATATCAGTATATTTCAACATCATCTACTGAGTTTTCCAAAAGAATATTTATTAACTCATTTCTTGAACGATTGCACTTTGCTGACAGATCGTCAATTTTATCAAGTACGTTTTCTTTAATTCGTATTGATATGATTTTATATCCGTCGTCTCCTTTTTTGTTTATTCGTATTACATTCTTCGCCATAATATCACCTCTACATATAATTATAGTTATCATAAAACGAAATTATATATTATATTTATATTCAAAATATAATACATTTGTATTGACAAATAACTTTTGTGGTGATATAATGTCAATATCATGTTATGGAGGTTAAAAATATGAACACAAAGAAAAAACGTACAATTAGTATTTGGGTGGCGGTTTATGGTTTAGCAAGTCCCATCTTTTCACTTGTTTTTGCTGCAGCAAACAGTCCATATGGGTGGGATACAGTTGTTCCGGATGAATTGATAACATCGGTTGTGATTGATCTTATTATCGGAATAGCGGGTGTGATTGCGGCGGTTTATTATTCAAGAAAACTTGTAGCCGAAAAAGTAGAACAATTGTCACAGGTAAGCTCATCACTAAACGTATGCCGTAATTGCAAAGCAAATTTATTACAAGGAACAACAATTTGTCCAAGATGCGGAACAAAAATGGAATAGTGAGGAAGCAAGTTATGTCAAGAAGTGTTTTTACGTTTCCATATAGTTCGGCAGAAAAATCTGGAATCTTAATAAATAATATACTTATCTCAAATAAATTCACTCAACATATGGAAAATGAAGGCGTTGTTTGGAAAAAGGGAAGTGCGTTGTTGACTGGAGAGCAATGTATAAAAATTGAATGGGGAGAAAATGAAGTTAAAATATTCGGTTGGATAAGCGATGGCTTTTCAGAATCACAATTGTCAGGATTTCTCGGTTCATATGCAAAGGGAAAAGTATTGAAAGTTATAGAGCAACTAAAACTTTCCATTATATAGCAGAATTAAAGTTTTAACGCATTATTAAAACAGCACTCGAAATTGAGTGCTGTTTTGTATTATTATGAAAAAATGATTTCCTTGTAATGTCAAGCCCTCATATGCTCCCTTAATTTTTGTATTGCACTGTTTTCAATTCTCGAAACGTATGAACGGGAAATGCCCAGCTTTTTTGCTATTTCTCGCTGTGTCATGGGCTTTGAAAAACCGAGTGCATATCTCATGAAAATTATCTGCTTTTCACGTTTGTTAAGTATCTTTTCAATCAGATTCATAAGTTTTTCTGCTTTTATTTTAAGGTCTATTTTTTCTGCAATGTCGTCGTCAACGCTCAGTATGTCCATGTACGTAAGAGGATTTCCGTCCTTGTCCATGTCGAGTATTTCGTTAAGTGACGTGTCGGAAAGATGCTTTTTCTGAGCCCTGAAATACATCAAGATTTCATTTTGCAGACACCTGACGGCATAGGTCGCAAACCTTGTTCCGCACTCTGTCCTGAACGAATCCACCGCTTTTATAAGTCCCATTGTGCCGACGGATATTATGTCGTCTGCATCACTCGGAGAAACCGAGTATTTTTTTGCGATGTGTGCTACAAGCCGAAGATTTCTCTGAATAAGTACCTCTCTTGCCTTTTCATCGCCCATTGCCATTCTTTCAAAATATTCAAGCTCTTGCTTTTTTGTGAGTGGCTGCGGAAAAGACGCCGTACTTCCCGAAACTCTCAGGAATAAAAAATAGAAACCCGAAAGTAAAAACGAAAGCATAGTATATCACCCTTTTTATGTTTATAAAATATTCTATGCCATGCGGCTTGTACAATTTTACTTTTTATACATAAAAAATCACTTTTTCTCTTATGCTTTAACGGGTGATTATTATGATTATAACAGTAAATGCGGGAGATTCTCTTTACAAAATCGGGGCAGAGTATGGGGTTCCCGTATCAAAACTTTCTGCCGATAACGGTGTTTCTGACGGTGAGATTGTCGTAGGGCAAAGCCTTGTGATTGCCGTTCCCGATACGGCTGTAACGACAAGTGACGAAACTACAGCTATGAAAATTTCACAACGGTATGGGATTTCGGCAAAGGAGCTTTTTAGAAATAACTATATTCTCGGCGGCAACGAGAGAATACCTGAAAACACCTTTGTGGTTATTACATATGAAAATGCTCCGCAAACACAAAAAATCATAGGTGGCTATGCCTATGACTTCATTTCTACCGACAGACTCATGTCCACCATAAATTATCTCACATATATCATGCCTTTTACCTACGGATTTACGCCCGAAGGGAGCCTTATTGAGCCTGATGACGATTATATCCTGAACACCGCGCAAAACGCAGATATAAAGCCATTGCTTCATATTTCTACCCTTACGGAAGAGGGGGTTTTTGACAGCAATCTGCCACTGTTGATTTTTGATAATCCCGTTGCTTCACAGACACTTATTGATAACATTGTTTCAAAGGTACTTGAAAAAGGATACGAAGGTGTCGATATAGATTTTGAGTTTCTTCCTTTTGAAGCACGTGGCGGATATATAGAGTTTACCCGGAAACTTTCCGATGCACTTCATGAAATCGGCAAAATACTCGTCATTGCCGTGCCACCCAAAACGAGTGATGAGCAGGAAGGACTTCTTGTGGAGGGAATCGATTATGCAGCCCTTGGTGAGAATGCTGATTACATTTTGTCTATGACTTATGAATATGGGTATAAATTTGGACCTGCCATGGCAATCGCACCAATAAATCAGGTAAAGCTTGTACTTGATTATGCAATAACACGAATACCGAATGAAAAATTGCTTCTCGGCATTTCAAACTACGGCTACGACTGGACGCTTCCCTTTGTAAGAGGGGAGTCGGATGCACCGAGCCTGTCGACGGTGGAGGCAATTGAGCTTGCAAAAAGGTATGGCTTGGAAATAATGTTTGACGATATTTCCATGGCACCCTACTTTTTCTATACGGACGAGGAGGGGAGAGCACATGAGGTGTGGTTTGAGGATGCGAGAAGCTTCAAAGCAAAAATTGACCTTATAGAAGAATATAATCTTGCAGGCGGATTTATCTGGGATTTAATGAGGGACAATCCGCAAGGATATGTGACAATCAACAGCCTGGTTAAAATCAAATAAAACATGTGATTTTCTGCATTGATTATCTCTTTTATTTGTGTTACAATCAATAAAAAGTATAAAAAAGGAGACGTAGTTATGAACTTTCTTCCTCAAAGACAGGTACACCTTGACTTCCATACCTCAGAAGCTGTTGACGGTATCGGTTCGAGATTTGATAAAAAGCAGTTTCAGAGCTGCCTTAAAAAAGGACATGTAAATTCAATTACACTTTTTGCAAAGTGTCATCACGGTTGGGCATATTTCCCAAGTGAAGAAAATGAAATTCACCCGGGTCTTCATGGCTTTGACCTTCTCTCTGCGCAGATTGAGGCGTGCCGTGAAATAGGTGTGCAGACGCCCCTTTACATATCCGCAGGCTTTGACCAGAAATATATTGTTGAGCATCCCGAAGCCCTTGTTACATGGCACTGGGGAGAGACTCTTCCCGAAACTGCGGTGAATGAGAAAGGACATAAGTATTTTACCGATAAGGACGGCTTCCGCCTTATCTGCTTTAATTCTCCGTATCTTGATGTTCTAAAAAAGCAGGTTGAGGAGGTTGTCCGCAAGTTTATGCCTGTTGGCATTTTTCTTGACATTGTAGCACCGAGACTTTGCTATTGTAAATACTGTAAGGCAGAAGTTGAAAAGCTGGGACTTGATTCCTCTGACCCCGAAAATTACTGGGCAATTTCCGAATCGACTTATAAAAAGTATTATGAAACAGTAAACAACGCGGCGCGTGCAATAAAGCCGGACATCAGGATTTTCCATAACGGCGGACATATCGCCTGCGGCAAACGCTCTCAAGCCTTTGCAAATACACACCTTGAGCTTGAAAGCCTCCCAACCGGCGGTTGGGGATATGACCATTTCCCAAAGAGTGCAAAGTATGTAAAGAACCTCGGTATGGATTATCTTGGCATGACGGGTAAATTCCACGGAACATGGGGAGAATTCGGCGGCTTCAAGCATCCCAACGCCTTGAAGTACGAAATAGCCCTCAGCCTTGCAAATGGTGCAAAGTGTTCTGTCGGCGACCAGATGCACCCGTACGGATTTCTTGACGATGCTACGTATGAGCTTATAGGCGAAGCCTTTGCAGAAGCTGAAAAGGTAGAAGAATACTGCTACGATATTGATGTTGTAGCCCAGATTGGTATTTTGGAAAAGGAAGAATTTGTAAGATGTGACCATTCGGGAACACTTTCCGATGTGGGTGCAAACAGAATAATGCTTGAGGGTAAATACCTTTTTGAAAATCTTGATACCGGGTGTGACTTTTCAAAGTATAAGCTCATTATTCTTCCCGATTCCATAAAGGTTACGGGAGAATTAAAGGCAAGACTTCAGGAATATGTAAAAAACGGCGGTAAAGTGCTTTGCAGCGGCGAGTCGGGTACTGATGAAAACGGAGAGCTTGTGTTTGACCTCGGTGTCAGATTTGTTGGTAAGAGCAGTGTCAAGCCCTCATATTACCACCCCGACTATAATGCACTCGGACTTTCTTCTTCAAGCTATGTAATGTATAACGATAAGTATGATGTTGAGCTTTGTGGTGGAAAGGTACTAGGCTATGTCCGTGATTCACTATTTAACAGAGCACCCGAGCATTTCTGCTCACACCGTCATACTCCCTACAAAATGGAAGACTGCGCGCCAGGCGTTGTAATCGGTAAGGACGGCGGATATATTGCATGGGAAATCTTTGCGGAATATGCAGAAATCGGAAGTATTGTACTTAAGGATACAGTAATTCATGCAATCGATGAAATCCTCGGAGAAGACAAGGTACTTTTCACGAATCTTCCCTCAGGTGCGGTTGTTACATTTAATGAGCAGAAGAATGATAACAGATTTGTTCTTCATGCACTCTATGCTGCTCCCGTTGTAAGAGGCAGAAATACACAGATTATTGAGGACCTCGTTCCCCTTTATAACAGTGAGTTTGAAATTGCGACAGAAAAGAAAATCAAAAACGTAAGGCTTGTTCCTCAGAATAAGAATATTGATTTTACAGAAAAGGACGGCAGAGTTTGCTTTAAGATAGACGAGTTTACCTGCAGCCAGCTTGTTGTACTTGAGTATTAAAATGAGAAAAAGCACCCATCAGGGTGCTTTTTTTAATACATATTGTTTGCCGCCATGTAGTCGTAAATCATCTTGCCGTGGGTCTGCTCCTGCTTCTGAATTGAATTCAGATAGTTTCTTGCGTTTTCGTCTGTAAATTCAAAAATGCAGGTGTCGTAGAGCTTTGAAACTTCCTTTTCGCCCGAAAGTACGTCGGTGCAGAGGTAACAGTCCTCTTTTTTGTCGGGAGTTTCGCTTGTGTGGAAGGCAGAGAAGGTGGGCATTGCCTGATTATTTCCGCCTTGTGTCTGGGGAACAGTGCCTGTTTCAAGCTGACAAAGCCCGTTCAGATGATTGCTTTCGTGCTGTGCAAGCTCTGTGAAAAGGTTCTTTAACTGTGGGTCCTTTGCACAGGCAGAGTGCTTTGTATACTTGTCGATACAAAGCTGTTCCTGATCCGTTAAGTCCTTTAAAAGACTCATTTCTTTTTGTGTAAGAGTCATAAAAAATCACCTCGACAGTATTATTACCGTCGAGGTGAAATGCTATTCAGAATCGGTTAAATTTTCAGATTTCGGTTAAGATCTTGCGCTAAAGAGTAATCTGCCGTCTATCGTATAATATCTGAAGGATACAGCGGTGATTTCCGGACATTCATTTTGCAAAATACCGACATTGTTTTTTGCCAATTCTTCAACA
>JAFTIR010000033.1 GCA_017456765.1 Clostridia bacterium
CACGCTGACTACGTTAAGAACATGATCACAGGTGCTGCTCAGATGGACGGCGCTATCCTCGTTGTTGCTGGTACAGACGGTCCTATGCAGCAGACAAGAGAACACATCCTTCTCGCTAGACAGGTTGGTGTTCCTGCACTCGTAGTATTCCTTAACAAGTGCGACCTCGTTGATGACGACGAACTCCTCGACCTCGTTGAAATGGAAACAAGAGACCTTCTCTCTTCCTACGATTTCCCCGGCGACGATCTTCCTATCGTTAGAGGTTCCGCAAGAGCAGCTCTCGATGCAGGCAATGACCTTTCCGATGCAGCTTACGCTCCTATCCTTGAGCTCATGAGCCAGGTTGACTCTTACATTCCTACTCCTGACAGAGCTTCTGACCTTGACTTTATCATGCCTGTAGAAGACGTATTCTCTATCTCCGGCCGTGGTACAGTTGCAACTGGTAGAGTTGAAAGAGGTACAGTTAAGATGGCTGATGAAGTTGAAATCGTTGGTCTTAAGGAAACAAAGAAGACAACTATCACAGGTATCGAAATGTTCCACAAGATGATGGATTCTGCTGAAGCAGGTGACAACATCGGTGCTCTTCTTAGAGGTATCGCTAAGAACGAAGTAGAAAAGGGACAGGTTCTTGCTAAGCCCGGTTCTATCAAGCCCCAGACAAAGTTCGAAGGTCAGGTTTACGTTCTTACAGAAAAGGAAGGCGGACGTCATAAGCCCTTCTTCTCCAACTACAGACCTCAGTTCTTCTTCAGAACAACTGACGTTACAGGTATCATCACTCTTCCTGACGGCGTTGAAATGTGCAACCCCGGCGATAACGTTAACATGAATGTTGAACTCATCGTTCCCGTTGCTATGGAAGAAGGTCTCCGTTTCGCTATTCGTGAAGGCGGTAGAACAGTTGGTTCCGGTGTCGTTTCCAAGATCTTTGGTTAATTGATACTTTAGAACAAAAACTTCCGCGATAAGCGGTTTTGATGGGAAGCCGCAAGGCTTCCCATCTTTGCGGAGAGCCTCCGCTGGCGATTCACGGGCAGTCTTGCATTTTGACAAACTGTCGATGTCGCTCAACAAACACTGTTTGCATTGCATAACGAGGCAATGCAAACTCATTCAAAACTTAACAATTTTTAGGGCGGGGAGAATGTCCCCACCGGCGGTATAGTCCGAGGGCGGCGAGAGCTGCAGATTTGGTGAAATTCCAAAACCGACAGTAAAGTCTGGATAAAGAAAAATTGTAAAAACAGGTGTTTTTGCCTGTTGTTTGCCCGACGTGTTTGTCGGGATTTTTCTTTTTTTAGACCTCTGAAAGAATAAAGAACGGTGGAAAAGCATACATTTTTAACCACAATATCCACATTTTAGTTTGGTAAAATGTGGAAAAAAACCTGTCGAAAACTCAAAAAACGCGTAAATATGTGCTTTTTGAGGTGGAAAAGTCGGTGGACTTGTGTGGAAACAAAAAAGACATGGTGGAAAACTGTGTGGATAATGTTAAAAATGATGTTTAATACCTAACTTAATATGAAAAGAGGGTTTTTTATGCAAAGCAAAGCAAAAGCAGTTTCCATAACGGGAATACTGGCCGCACTTTCTGCAATACTTTTTGTTTATCCGCACTTTGTAGTGCTTCCCGGTTTTCCCATGTTCAAAATGGATTTTGCCGATATTCCGGCACTTCTTGCTGCGACCGTAGTATCTCCCTTCTGTGGGGTGGTTGTGGTACTGATAAGAAATGCGGTTCATTTGTTTATGACGGATACGCTTGGAATAGGTGAGCTGTCAAACTTCATAATAAGTGCAAGCTATGTGCTTGTGGCAGGATCTATAATAAAATTTTCAAAGGATTCTACGGCATCCATCGGACGCTCGTTGTGGGCAATGGTTTCGGCAACCTGTGTTGCGGTTGCGGTTTCCGCTCTGAGTAATTATTTTCTGATTATCAGGCTTTATGAAATGTTTGTAAATCCCGAGATTATGACCTTTGTCGGCGGTGTTAAAAATTATATAATTGCCGGAGTTCTTCCTTTTAATGCCATCAAGGCAGGAATCAATTCCGTAGTATTTATTACAGTATATAAGGCGCTTATTCCCAAAATAAAGTCATATATTTAAGATTTTCATGCCGTTGTCATAAAAAGTTTATATATTATTCAACTTATAACTGTGAAATTTATTGAAAATATGATATAATGGCAACAGAGTCAGAGGGTGTATGGTCCTACATGACTTATTGCACAAAATTTTATGGAGGTGTATTCTAATGGCATACGTAATTACAGACGCTTGCATCGGTTGTGGTGCATGTGCAGCAGAATGTCCTGTTGACGCTATCAGCGAAAAGGACGGAAAGTACGAAATCAACAAGGACGATTGTATCGACTGCGGTTCTTGCGCAGCAGCTTGCCCTGTTGAAGCTCCCGTAGCTGAGTAGTCGAGAGGCTCGACACCGAAATTCGCGGGTTATTATTGTACTTAATCAAATTAAGTCAAACGCGTAACAAACGAAAAACTTGCATCAAACGCCGATGCAAGTTTTTTTGCTATTTATATTTCTCGAGAACTTCTTTCGTATACTTCACAAAATCATCCGCAACGCTCTGCGGAGTTGCGATTTTCACCATATCGCCGAAGGAGAAAAGCCAGCCGAAGAAGTGGGGGCTTACAACAACATTACAGTAGACATAGATTTTGCCCTCGTTTTCACTTTTTCTCATCATGACATCCTTGCCGAAGCGGTCAATTACAACGCCGCACAGCTTTTCGTCAAACTCAAGGCAAATCTGCGTGTCTTTTCCGCCGAACATTGAAAAGACTTTTTTTGAATACATGGAAATGTCTGTTTCTTCAAATTCGCGCCTTCCGCGTCTTGCGTTTTCTGTAATGGAAATGTCAAGCATCTTGTCAACCCTGTAGTGCTTTATCATTTCACTTTCCTCATCAAAGGCGATAAGATAATAGTTTTCGTCGTCCCAGTTGAGGGCATAGGGGCTGACCCTGTACTGTTTGCCGTCGTGACGTAAAACTCTTTCCTTGTTGACATCATACTCGAAATATTTGAATGTGATGGAAAAATTTTTTGTTATTGCCGTGTGTATTTTATCGACATTGTAGTAAATGCTTTCATTCATGCTCTTTATTCGGCTGGGAATTATAACCTGACGGGAAAGTGTCTGTGCCTCGTGCTTTGAGCAGAGGGTTTCCAGCTTTGCAATAAGCTGATTTGATTTTTTGTCGGTTATAAATTTTGCAACCTGTACCGCATCAACAAGCAGTTTAAGCTCTGACACCTCAAAGGTTCTGTCTGCAACATAATATCCCGTTGTGCCGCCCTGCTTTATGCTCATTACATCCGTGCCGAATGAGCGTAGGTTTTCAAAATCGTCGTAGAGGCTTTTTCTTTCCGCCGACACTCCGACAGATGCAAGATAATCAATTATTTCGTTTATTGTTGCGGTGTGGTTTTCGTCTGTGTTTTCAAGAAAGAATTTGTTGAGGTAAAGAAGTTTAAGCTTCTGTCCCGACTGCTTTGCCATGATGTCAGCCTCCTTTTATGTATTTATTTTATCACAAAAAAATACAGATGTAAATACCTGCAAAATGCTTTACTTTTATTAAAGAATGTGATAAAATATAAACTGATAAAAGAGAAAAAGGAAGAGTATCATGCCCATTTGTGATATGCATGTCCACACACGAATTTCCTCGGATGCCGACCAGGCACAGGAAAATAATGTATTGACTTTTTGCGAAACGGCGATAAAAAGAGGAATTAAACATATAGCTTTTACTGAGCACTGCGACATAATACCCGACCCCGGAGCCATTACCTGCGATGTGGCAGAAGCAAAGAGGGAAGCAGAGCTTGCAAAGGAAAAGTACGGCAAAGAGCTTGATATAATGCACGGAATTGAGCTTGCCCACATTCACAGACCCGAATGTAAAGCCTTTGCGCAAAACGTTCTTAATGATGTAACTCCCGACTTTGTTCTCGGTTCACTTCACATCAATGATGACGGAACCGACTATTATACCATGGATTTTTCACAGTACAGCGATGAATTTCTGCTGTCAAGCCTTGACGATTATCTTTCTCAGATAATTCACTTTGCAAAAACGTGTGATTTTGATTCGCTTGCTCACTGTACATATCCTTTAAGATACTTTCATATGCATTCAAGGCTCGGAATAATTGATATGAAAAAGTATTTTGAGCCTTACGGCGAGCTTTTTAAGACGCTGATGGAGAGAGGAAAGAGTCTTGAGATTAACTCCTCAACCCTCCGCGGAGACTATAAACAGCCGCTTCCTTGTTTTGATTTGATAAAGCTGTATGTTGACCTTGGCGGAAAGAGATTTACCCTCGGTTCTGACGGACACCACTTCAGTCTTGTTGGAACAAAAATAGATGAAGTTGAGGACTACATTAAATCCCTTGGTGTACAGGGAATTATGACATATCATAACAGACAGGAATCGTTTGTAAAATTTGATTGACAGAGGTAGAAATGATTAAACTTATTGTAAGTGATGTTGACGGAACAATCCTGACAAAAGAACAAAACGAAGTATCGGGCGACATGCTTTGCGCAATAGATGCGCTAAAGAAAGTGGGTAAAAAAGTGGCGGTTGCTTCGGGCAGAACCTACGGAAGCCTTGAAAATCTTTTTTCTGCTGTCAAAGAGGATTTGTACTTCATCTGCTGCGACGGAGCGGTGATAATTCACAACGACAAGGTTATCTATTGCAAGCAAATAGGCATAGCAGATGTTATTGATGTAATCAGACGACCCGAGTACGAAAACTGCGGAATACTTCTCTGCACCCCTAAAATCCCGTACGTAATTCAGGGAAGCGAGGATTTTGCAATTACCGCCGAAACGCAAAGCGGAGAAGAAACATTTTACATTGAAAGACTGTATGACATAAAAGAGCCCATTGTAAAAATTGCCGTGTGGTCAAAGAACGGAAATGCCGAGCCGTTAGGGTTCCTGCCAAAATCTCTGAGAGTTGCGTATAATGTCGGTGAGTGGTGCGAATATACCAGTGCCATTTCCAACAAAGGTCTTGCCGTGTCGGATTTGCAGATGCGTCTTTACCTTACAAAATTCGACACTGCCGCTATTGGTGACGGAATAAACGATATTGAAATGATGAAAAAGGCAAAGATTGCCGTCAGTGCAAACTCTGCAAGGGAAGAACTCAAGTCTGTATGCAGCCGTCACACAAATGATGTTGTGGGATTTTTGAACAGCATGTGCGAAGAATAATGCGAAAAAGGTGTCTTTTTGATGCCTTTTTTTCTTTTTGGAATAAAACGGTCTTTCGTGCAATATGTATAAATATACTTGTTTGTTTTCTCGGAGCCGGCAGGATTTCGACAAAATTTGCAAAAACTTGAAAAAATATTCCAAAACCCCTTGACAAATGGGAACTTTGTTGCTAAAATACATTGTGGTTAGGGGAAACTAACCCTATTGGAAAAGAGGTGTTATCATGACTCTGAGGTCCGCAGAACCTGAAAAGGAATATGTTATAAAGAGCATTGTCACAGAGGATGAGGAGCTTGATGCATTCCTGTTTTCTCTCGGTTGCTATGCGGGAGAAAAAATTACGGTAATATCTCACCTAAAGGGCGGATGTGTTGTTTCCATAAAAGACGGAAGATACACAATAGATAACGACCTTGCGGATGCAATAGAAATCTGACAGAACCTTACCGACGGGTGCGTCGGTTGGTTTTAACCTCGATAGTTAGTTGTCACTAACTCGATTCATACAAGATATTGTGATTTGGTTCTGAAAGAACTTTAATATAGGAGGAAAACAAATGAGAATCGCCTTAACGGGTAACCCCAACAGCGGTAAGACTACCATGTACAACGCTCTCACAGGAAGAAACGAGAAGGTTGGTAACTGGGCAGGCGTTACTGTCGAAAAAAAAGAAGCGCTTATCAAAAAGAGCTTTTATAACGGAGAAGAGGAGCTTGTGGCAGTAGACCTTCCCGGCGCATACTCCATGTCGCCCTTTACTTCCGAGGAAAGCATTACAAGCAGCTATGTAAAGAACGAAAATCCCGATGCAATTATCAACATCGTGGATGCGACAAACCTTTCAAGAAGCCTTTTCTTCACAACACAACTTCTTGAACTTGGTATTCCCGTGGTTGTTGCTCTCAACAAGAGTGACGTCAACGACAAAAAGGGAACTGTCATTGACGAGAAAAAGCTCTCGGAAATGCTGGGCTGTCCCGTTGTTGAAACTGTCTCGACTCATACAAGCGACAAGGGACTTGAAGAAGTTGTAAAGGTTGCGGTGTCTCTCAAGGGCTTGTCACAGAAAGCGCCCTATGTGCAGGGAAATCTTGAAAATCTTGACAAGGCGGCTGTTGTCGAAGCAGACAAAAAGAGATTCGAGTTTGTAAACGGTATTGTAAAGAAGGTTGAAACAAGAAAAGTTCTGACAAACAAGAAGAATGCACAGGATAAACTTGATGCAGTTCTTACAAACAAGTGGTTAGGTATTCCGATATTCGCACTTGTTATGTTCCTTGTATTTGATATTTCCCAGTCAAGCCTTGGCCCGTTTATTGCAGATACACTCGTTGGCTGGCTTGAAATGTTCCAAGGATGGGTTGGCGGACTTGCTTCGGGCGCATCGCCTTTCCTGCAGGCACTTTTGGTTGATGGTATAATCGGTGGTTTTGTTGCCGTTGTGGGCTTTTTGCCTCTCGTTATGGTAATGTACTTCCTCATTGCACTTCTTGAGGACTGCGGATACATGGCAAGAGTTTCGGTTGTGCTTGACCCCATCTTCAAGAAGGTTGGTCTTTCGGGTAAATCCGTTATTCCCTTTGTTATCGGCACAGGCTGTGCAATCCCCGGCGTTATGGCTTGCCGTACAATCAGAAACGAAAGAGAACGCAGAGCCACTGCAATGCTCGCACCCTTCATGCCTTGTGGTGCAAAGCTCCCTGTAATTGCACTCTTTGCAGGTGTATTCTTCTCTGATGCTTCCTGGATAGGCACGCTCATGTACTTTGCAGGTATTCTCATTATTTTCTTTGGTGCACTTCTCATAAATCTTATTACAGGCAACAGCAAGAAGAAGTCATACTTCATTATGGAGCTTCCCGAATATAAAATTCCGAGCATCGTAAGAGCCGCAAAGGCAATGTGTTCAAGAGGCTGGGCGTACATAGTGAAGGCAGGTACAATCATTCTTGTATGTAATACAGTCGTTCAGATTATGCAGACCTTTGACTGGAAACTTCAGGTTGTTCCCGAGGGCATGGAAAACACATCAATCCTTGCTTGCATTGCTGAGCCCTTTGCATATGTTCTCATTCCCGTTATTGGAATCAAGGCATGGCAGCTTGCGGCGGCAGCTGTTACCGGCTTTATCGCAAAGGAAAATGTTGTGGGTACTATTGCAGTATGCTACGGTATCACAAATTTCATAGATGTTGATGAGCTTGTCCTCACTGGTGGCGCAAGTGAAGTTGCTGTTGCCATGGGACTTACTAAGGTTGCAGCCCTTGCATACCTCATGTTCAACCTCTTTACACCTCCCTGCTTTGCGGCAATAGGTGCCATGAACAGTGAAATGAAGAGTGCAAAGTGGCTGTGGGGCGGAATAGGTCTTCAGTTTGCGACAGGCTTTACCGTGGCATACCTCGTTTACCAGATTGGTACGCTTATTGTAACAGGTTCATTTGGCGCAGGCTTTGTTCCAGGTCTTATAGCAGTTGTTGTGTTTGCCGTAATTATCGGTATGCTTATAGCAAATACAAACAAAAAAATCGCCGAAGAAAAGGCGGCAAAATAAAAAACAAAGGAGATGAACGTATGACGGATATAATTATAATTGCAGTTGTTGTTATCATAATAGGCGCGGCGTCGCTTTACATATACAAGGCAAAGAAAAGCGGACAAAAGTGCGTGGGATGTCCGTCATCAAAGACCTGCGGCAGTAAAAACTGCAGTTGCGGTTGCTCTTCAAACGAATCCGCAAAATCGGATAAATAGCGACAACCTCCAAACTTGTTGCAAACATACATACAAACCATACACAAAAAAACAGTCTCCATAGGGAGGCTGTTTTTGTCGTAAGGAGCGGCTTCTTGACAAGTTTTGTTTTTGTGCTATAATTATTTTAGATTATTGTAAAGACGGTGGTAAACATGAAACCAAGAATACTTGTTGTCGGTTCGTCAAACATTGACTTTGTTTGCAGCATGGACAGAGTGCCGGTGCAGGGTGAAACGATTATTTCCGACAAAAGCTATGCCTTTGTTCCCGGCGGTAAGGGGGCAAACACTGCTGTGGCGGCAACTCGCCTTGGCGGAGATGTTGTGTTCTGTACAAGGGTGGGGGATGACTCCTACGGAAAACAGCTCTCGGAAAAATACAGACTGGAGGGTATAGACACCCGTTTTATCACCATGGATAAAGCCGCGAGAACAGGACTTGCAGTAATTATGGTGGAAGAAACGGGACATAATAGAATAGCCGTGTATCCCGGAGCAAACATGAATCTTTCCGCAAAGGACATAGAGGGTGCATTTACAAGCTACCCGGATGCACTGGTAATGCAGCTTGAAATAGACAGGGAGGCGGTAATTGCTGCAGCTCGTCTTGCAAAGGAAAACGGCACAAAGGTGTTTCTTGATGCAGGGCCTGCAACGCCCGACTTTCCCCTTGAACAATTGGGGCAGCTTGAGGTTCTTTCTCCCAACGAAACCGAAACAAAAATTCTTACAGGAATTACTCCCAATTCTTCGGCGAATTGTCTTCGCGCCTGTATTGAGCTCATGAACAGAGTGCCGAGTAAGTATATTGTTTTAAAACTCGGAGATCGTGGCTGTTATGTTTATGACGGCACCCATTGTCACCACCTGGCACCTGTTGATGTGGGAACACCTGTTGATACAACGGCGGCAGGGGATGCGTTTACGGCGGCACTTGCGGTAAGATATATGCAAAACGGTGGCGATATTCTGGATGCTTGCGAATTTGCAAATGCAGTAGGCGGATATGTTGTGACAAAGGCGGGGGCTTTTCCGTCAATTCCCACACTTAGGGAACTAAAAGAATTTCTCAAAAAGGGCGAAGAATAACATTTTTTACATATATAGTCTTGAAATTACAGGCTTTATATGCTATAATGACTCGATAAATTACAAGAAACGGGGTAATTACCATGCCAAAGTATAAAAAGGTACTCTTAAAGCTCTCGGGCGAAGCACTTCTCAATGGCAAAAAAGACGGAATAATTGACTTTGAATTTGTAGATACTCTCGCAAAACAGATAAAGCGTTGCGTTGATGACGGTGTTTCAATGGGCATTGTTATCGGCGGAGGTAATATCTGGAGAGGTGCAGGCAAGGAAATCAACAGAACAAGGGCAGACCACATGGGTATGCTTGCAACTGTTATCAACTCTCTTGCGGTTCAGTCTGTGCTTGAGGAAAACGGCATCGACGCAAGAACAATGACGGCACTCCAGATGAACCAGATTGCAGAGCCTTATATCAGAAACAGGGCTGTGTCCCACATGGAAAAGGGCAGGGTAGTTATTATTGCCTGCGGCTCGGGCAACCCTTACTTTTCAACAGACACGGCGGCAGTTCTGAGAGCGGCTGAAATTGGCGCAGAGGTTGTTCTCTTTGCCAAGAACATTGACGGCGTTTATTCTGCCGACCCCAAGAAAGACCCCAATGCCGTGAAGTACGATAAAATGAAGTATGATGACATTATCCACAATGACCTTACGGTTATTGACTCGACTGCTTCCACATTCGGCAGAGACAATAAACTCCCCATTCTCATTTTCGGACTCAATGACCCCGAAAATATTTACAGAGCAGTAAACGGTGAGTCTATCGGAACAATAGTTAACATTTAATTTTTACATAAATTCAGGAGGATTTTAATATGAAAATCGAAACAAAAGCATTTGAAGAAAAAATGGGCAAATCCATTTCCAGCCTTGAATACGAATTCGGCTCTATCAGCGCAGGTAAGGCAAGTCCTTCGGCACTCGATAAGATTTCTGTTGAATATTTCGGCTCATCCATGCCCGTAAATCAGATTGCAGGCATCTCAAATCCCGACCCCAGAACACTTCTCATCACTCCCTGGGATGTAAGCGCTCTCAAGGAAATCGAAAAGGCAATTCTTGCCTCCGACCTTGGCATCAATCCCCAGAACGACGGTAAGTGCATCCGTCTTGCATTCCCTCAGGCTACAGAAGAAAGACGTAAGGAGCTTGCAAAGAAGGTTGAAAAGCTCGGCGAAGAATGTAAGGTAGCAATCAGAAATATCCGTCGTGATGCAAACGATAAAATCAAGGACATGAAGAAGAACGGCGAGATGACAGAGGACGAACAGAAGGCGTCCGAAAAGATTGTTCAGGACCTTACAGATAAGTACACAAAGCTCGCAGACGCTTCTGTTGAAACAAAGAAAAAGGAAATCATGTCAATCTAAGCGGGGAATTTACAAAAATGAAACAACGAATTATAACGGGTGCGGCAATCGCACTGCTTATGATAGCAATATTTTTGCTGTCGGGTACGGTTGTTTATCCCATAATAATGACGCTGCTTTGCATGATTGGCACATGGGAGATGTTAGGGTGCATAAGGCAGAGAGGTAATAAGCTGCTAACTATTCCTGCCATGATAGCGTCGGTTGCATCCCCTTTGGCGTCCTGCTTTTATGGCTACGGCTCGGTGCTTGTGATAGTAATGCTTTACATTACGGTGTTGCTGTCCGAGAGTGTATTCTTTGATGAAAAGGTAAAGATTATAAACGTGTCGGAAGTGTTTATGACAACGCTTTATGTAGTTCTTTGTTTTTCCGCACTTTTAAGACTCAGGTACATTCAGACGGGCGCTGAGTACATTTATCTTCTCGTATTTATTGCCGCATGGGTAACAGATACCTTTGCCTACTTTACGGGATTTCTTTTCGGAAAGCATAAGCTAATACCCAAAATCAGTCCCAAGAAGACGGTTGAGGGGGCGATAGGCGGAGTGATTTTCTGTGTTATCGCATTTATTGTATACGGAATAATCGTGGGAAATGTAACGGATGCAAGGATGAACATTTTCGTTCTTGCGGTTGTCGGTTTTTTCATGTCGGTTGTTTCCATGGTGGGCGACCTTATAGCGTCCTCCATCAAACGTACATACGGAATTAAGGATTATTCCAATCTTTTTCCCGGTCATGGCGGAGTTCTTGACAGATTTGATTCCATAATGATTCTCTCACCCTTGCTTCTGTTTGTGGTGGAGAATGTGAGACTGTTCAATTAAAGCAAAAAGCACCAACATTCGGTTTTCGGATGTCGGTGCTTTATTTTTCGTTATCCCTCGGATATACGTCCTTTATGTTTGTAAGTCCCAAGAGGTAGTCTACGCTTGTATGATGAAATTTTGCAAGGCTTATGAGAACCTCTGTGGGAATGTCCCGCGTTCCAAGCTCGTATCTTGAATAAGCCACCTGCGTGCAGTGTAGGTATTCGGCAAGGTCTTTTTGTAAAAGGTCGCTGTCTTCTCTCATTTCACGGATTCGTTTGTACATTACTCCACCCCTATGGAAATTATACTATAAACCGAATTGGTATATGGAATTATAAACCAAATTGGTTTGTAGTAAGCAATAACCGGAAAAAGGGTATAAAATTAAAAATTGAGAATGGCGTAATGTTCCATTTTACAACAAATTTTAGGAGTGTGCAATCATGAAAAAACTGTTAAGCGTAATTTTGACAATCACAATGCTTCTCGTGCCTGCAGTGCAAATGACGGCATTTGCGGCACCGAGCCTGGTGACGACTGAGGATTCGGCGGGGGAAGTGACGATAAATGGAGAAGTGGAGGCGCAATTGCTTGCGGCAACAGCTTCTTCAGCTGAAGCAAGAATTGAAGAATTAAAAGAATTATTCCCGAGCGGAAGCTTTTTTAGTGTTGATGGGAAGGCGTGTAGTCATACATCAAGCGAGACATGCTCAAATTGCAATTTAGTTAATATTTTGAAAAGAGAAGATTTGAAAGATTATCGCTTTTCAGACGGAGGCTCTTATACATGCTTGGGGTTTGCTAAATTTGCTTGGTATTTTATACATGGCAAAGTTTGGAGCGGAAGTTATGATATTATAATTAACCAAGGAACTCCAAACAAAGATTTCTTTAGTCAAGCAGTACCCGGTGACATGATTTATTTCTTTGGTTCTTCAGGGAATTTTAGACATGCAGCCATATTTTGCAGTGCATCTGATACGTCAGCTGTAGTATATCATGCGAATACCGGAGGTGTACCTAATAAAGTTAACTGTGGTAGCTGGAGCTATTCGTCTATGTCAAGCTATTATGGAAGCGGTTCATATGCCAGATTGCTTCGCATAAAAGGATATATGCCGGAACAGACATTTACCGTATCTTTTGATGCCAACGGAGGCACAGGTGCACCTTCAAGTCAGACAGCTTCTGACGGAAGCACGATTACACTCAGCACAACCGTTCCAACAAGAAGCGGATATACCTTCTTAGGTTGGTCGACATCAAGCTCGGCAACAAGTACATCATATTTTCCCGGATCGTTGTATGAAGTCACGGGTGATACAACTTTATATGCTGTGTGGAGCAATGTGACAAACTGGACATCATGGAGTGACTGGAGTACAACGAGTTCAAGTGCCAAGACATACAGGCAGGTTGAAATTAAACAGCAATACGGATATTATCACTATGTTCTCACATGGTCAGATATTGTTGGTGCATATCCAATAAACAACACAACGATGATGTCAAACGGATATAATTCTGCTACAGAAAAATATCATGAACATTGGAGTGATGTCAAACTTTCTACAGATACTACGGGACGATTGGTATATCAGGTAAATGGAGAATCAAAACTTTATGATAAATATCCAAACAATTGTTGTACTTTGTCTGGTGCGCCAACTATAAGTTCCATAAACCATTTATATTCAATGGATACGACGAGAACGCTTTACAGAACTCGCACAGCACAGTACCTCGTTTCCTACAACGCCAATGGCGGAAGCGGTGCGCCCTCTGCACAGACGAAAGTATACGGTACAAATCTTACTCTCAGTAGCACAATTCCCACAAGAGAGGGCTACACCTTCAAAGGCTGGGCGACAAGTGCAAGCGGAAGTGTAGCATATGCGGCAGGTGCGACATATTCAGCAAACAGTGCGGTGACACTTTATGCTGTTTGGGAAGCAAAAGCACCAGGAAAACCGGAACTTTCAATATCTTGGGATAGCTACGATAGTTATGGTTTGGTTAAAATAAAGTGGAACGAAGTTTCAAATGTAACCGAATATTTAGTAGATGTTTACAATTTATCATCCGATTCATATCTTGTAAGTAACGGAGTAGTTGATCTTAATTGTTACTATTTGGATTTTTATCCAAAGGGTTCATACAAAGCACGTGTTTTTGCAGTAAATTATATTGATGATAATGAATATAAAACCGCGAGTGATTGGATATACTTCGATGTTGAGCGAGAAATCACTATAACTTACAATGCAAATGGTGGTGTCGGTGCACCAACAAAGCAGACGAGAGAAACTTATAATTTTGCTATAAGTACAAAATCCCCGACAAGAACCGGTTATACTTTTAAGGGATGGTCAACAAGTGCCGACGGTGAGGTCGAATATCTAGGTGGTGAAAACTATTATTTAACATCTTCACTTGTTCTTTACGCTGTTTGGCAGCCAAACACATACACAGTAAAGTACAACGCCAACGGAGGCACAGGTGCGCCTTCTGCACAGACGAAAGTATACGGTACAAACCTTAATCTCAGCAGCACAATTCCCACAAGAACAGGTTACAGCTTCAAAGGTTGGGCGGAGTCTTCTGATGCTACGGCGGCACAATATCAACCGGGTGGATATTATTATGATGAGAGCGATGTCACCCTCTACGCCGTTTGGAAATCAAATTATGTAGACGCCCAAAGCCTTGTATTTGGCGAACACAAAACAACTCTCGAGGTAGGTGAAACCGATACAGTTACAGTTTCGGTGCTTCCCTCAGATGCAGACTGGGAAAATATGTATTTCCAGTCTTATGACAGCGATATTGTAGAACTTACTTGGATAGAGAATGAAAACGCGTTCAAGGTGACAGCGTTGGCACCCGGCAGTACAGAAATAACTGTTGGCTTGTTGAACACTTCCGAAAGCTCAATAGAAGAAAGCTACTCCGTTACCGTTACGAACGAAGAGGCAGAAGAGGACGTAAAGGCGTTCTATACAATCGGTGACGCTTCGGGAAGAGCAGGAGACATGATTGAGGTTGCTGTGAGCTTTAAAACCGAGGAAGCATTCAAGGCGCTTGGCGTAGCGGCGATTTCTTATGATGAAGATGTGCTTGAATTCGAAGGCGCTACCATATCAAACGATATAAGAAACGTAACAATGGCGCAGAATTTCGACCAGACAAATATGACCTTTGTTGCGGCAGCATCGGAGGAAATCGCAGGCTTTGACGGAGAACTTTTCGTTCTCAAGTTTTCAATAAAACAAAATGCAGCAGTCGGCACATACGGCATTTCTGCACAGGTAAATACAACCTGCGGAAATATTTCTATAAAATCGTGGGTGGATTCAGGAAAGGTTGTTGTTTATGAGCAAATAACAGGCGACATCAATCTTGATGACAACGTAAGCTCCGATGATGCAATAGCGCTTCTTCAAAACATTCTTTTCCCTGCACTTTATCCGGTGGAATATGCAGGAAGTGTTGATTTCAACAAGGACGGCAGTGTAAACTCAGACGATGCAGTTCGTTTACTCCAGTTTGCACTCTTCCCGACACTTTATCCGATAGACTAAATTGTTATGAAAAGTACAGTCGCTTTCCAAAAAAGTAACAAATTGCCACCCACTTCTATCCCGAAATTCGTTGACAATGCACCGCTCATGTGATACAATTATAGTGATTAGGACTGTAAAACTGAATTGTTATGATTGTTAAGGAGATAGAATATGAAGAAAAGGATAGTTTCCCTTGTGTTGGCAGCTCTTGTCATGCTGGCATCGATACCTATAACGGTTGTTGCTGACGACTCAGATATTGATGCTGACATTAACGATATGTATACCACACGGTTTGCCGTTGACACTGTAAATCTTGATGATGATGCTGAAACTGTACAGGTAAATATTAAACTTACATCCAACAGCGGCTTTGCCGGTCTTGCATATCGCCTTGAGTATGACACAGCAGCACTTACCCTTGAGAGTCAGCCCGTAAGCAGTTTTGCCGACGGATTTGTGTTCGGCCCCATAGACAACGAAAACGGTTGGCACATGGGACAGCTTTCCATGATAGAAAATGTTTATGATACGGGAGTGCTTCTTACATATACATTCAAAGTAAATTCCGAGGCTGTGTCAGGCTTCTATGAAGTAAAGTTCGTAACAAGCGGTATAGCGGAAAACGGAGTAGAGCTTGGCGTGCTTGATGAAAACGCTTTTTCGGTTATAAACGACTCAGGTAGTGGCGGAGTTGTAATTCCTGGTTATAAGATATACTATAATGCTAACGGCGGCACAGGTGCTCCCGAGAGTCAGTATAAGTCAAAAAATGCGTCGGTTTATATAAGCCCTGTTGTTCCTGTCAGAAACGGATATAAATTCCTCGGCTGGGCGACAAGCAGTACCGCGACACAGGCTCAGTATCAGGCAGGTACGTCCACATACAGCCAAAATGCAGATTTGACTCTGTATGCTGTATGGGAGGAGCATGAAAATGTGGCAGGAAGTATTGATGTTTCGGTTTCAACCGTTGGCGCAAAGCCGGGCAGCGAGATTGAGGTTGCAATAAGCATTGCAAATCATCCCGGTTTTGGTGGTATGGATTTTGACGTTGTTTATGATAACACAAAGCTCGACTATATTTCTTATGAGCAGAAGATGGCTTTCAGCGGAATTGTTGAGGCATCAGACCCTGACAGGTATGAAAACAAGGTTAATTTCCAGATTCTGGCAATGGACAATGTGTCCTTAACAGGCGAGCTTGTGACATTGAAATTCAAGGTGCTTGACGGTACGACAGACGGACTTGCGGAAATTTCGGTTGTCCCTTACGACTTTTTCAAGTATGATGAGAGCAACAATTACGCAGAGGCTACACTTGAGCCTAATGTGACAGGCGGAGGCGTTAATGTAGTTAACCAGCTACTTGGTGACATCAATCTTGATGAAACGGTAAATTCCGATGATGCGATACTTTTACTTCAGCACCTTATGTTTGAAGACTTATATCAGATTCAATATGTAGGAAGCCTTGATTTCAACGGTGACGATGTTGAAAACCCAAATGATGCGATAAGACTTCTTCAGCATGTTATGTTTGAAGACTTGTATCCTTTGGAACAATAAAAAGCGAAGAAAAAAGGAGTGTAATAAAAACATGAAGAAAGTTTTATTTATAGTTTTTGCTGTTATTATGTGTATACTTCCTTTAGCAGCCAATGTTTCAGCTGTTACAGTGCCCGAAACAGCACAAGCTATTTATACAGTAGGATCTGATGAGGGATTTGCAGGGGATGAAGTTGAAATTGTTGTTAGCTTCAAAACCGCGGAGAGCTTCAAAGATTTAGGTGTTTCAGAATTCAAAAGCGATGTGCTGACATATGAAGGATATCAAATTTCTTCAAGTTTGCAAACAGCGTTTTCAGCAACCGGATTCAATATCGTTTATTTTGATGATGATCCTTCAAAAATGGCTCTTGTTGCAACAGCAGGAGCAATGATTTCCGGCGGATATGATGACTCTATTTTGACTCTCACTTATACGATAAACGAAAATGCACAACCCGGTGAATACGAGATTACTGCGAACGCATCTGATAAAACCGGTCCGGGTCTCGAATACTTCCTCATCCCCGGCACAATCACTGTAAAGGGTCAGGATTTCACAGGTCTGTCTTTTGCGGACGACACTGTTGAATACGATGGAGAGCTTCACAACATCGAAGTGACAGGCGTTCCGTCAGGTGCGACAGTTACATATACTGTTGACGGCGATGAGTTTAACGGAACCGAAAAGGCGGGTACATATGAAATTACCGCAACTGTTACAGCGCCCGGCTATAACAAGTGGGAAAAAACAGCAACTCTTGAAATCACAAAGAAAAATTTAACCGTTAATGTAGTTGTTCCTGCCAAAGAATACGACGGCACAACAACAATCGACAACTACGCCGACTATGTTTCTATGACAGGTCTTATAGACGGAGACGATGTTGAACTCAACATAGGTGAATTGCATTATGACATTCCCGATGCTGTTGTTATGCAGAATGTTATCGGTAATGTGGGTGTAAATGGCTCAGATCTCGGCAACTATGAGGTTACTTATAACAGACCTCAGGTTGCAATTACTCAAAAGCCCATTATCGTCAAGGCTGATGATGTAATTGTAAGAGTTGGTGCAGATATGCCCACAGAGTATACATATACACCGGAAGGTCTTGTGGAGGGTGACACTTTAAGAGAAGTTAAAGTAACTGTTTCCTCAAAGGCAAACACAAACACAGTCAAGGAATATCCCATTACAGTAACTGTAGATGCAAACTATAACCGCAACTACAAAATTACAACAGAAAAGGGTACATTCAAGGTTATAGCAAAAGACGAACAGGAAGTAAACATTCCCACTGTCGAAGATGTTACCTATGGCGATGATATATTTAATATCGGTGTAACACTCGGTAATAATGTGTCCGCCTTTGATGTTGAGTATGAATCTCTCACGCCTGCAACCGTTTCTGTTGATAACGAAGGAAACGTTACAATTCTTGCGGCAGGTTCCGCGAAAATTGCAGTAGCCAAGGCGGGCGATGAAATCTATGACGAGGTAAATAAAACAGTTTCATTTACTGTTGCAAAGAAGCCCATAACAGTTACAGCAAAGGACGTTACTGTTATAAAGGACGATGCACTTCCCTCAAAGGCAGAGCTTGAATATACGGTTGAGGGACTTGTAAACGGCGACGAAAAGGCGGATGTGTTCACAGGTCAGCTTACAACAACAGCAACAAACTCATCCACCGTCAAGGATTATCCCATTACAAAGGGTACACTCAAAGCAAATGCAAACTACACAATGACATTTGTTCCCGGTACTCTCTCCGTTGTTGACAAAAAGGCGCAGAATATCACGGTAACACCCAATGTTCCTGCGAACCTTACATACGGAGATGCCGGCTTTAAGATTGATGTTGCATACGGTGCTTTGGTAACAGGTGCACCTACAACATTTGTTTCTTCGGATGAAGAGGTTGTTACTGTTGATAACGACGGTAATGTAACCGTTATCGGTGCAGGTGATGCTGTGATTACAGTTTCAAAGGCAGGTACCGATACAATTGCAGATTTCAACGAAGAAATCGACATTACAGTTGCAAAGAAAAAGATTACCATTACAGCTGTTGACAACCATAAGAAACAGGGCAACGATGACCCCGAACTTACATATGTCGTAACGGGAAAACTTGTCGGAAATGACGTTATTTCCGGTAATGTTGCAAGAGAAGATGGCGAGGCAGCTGGTACTTATATCATTGGTCCCGGCAACCTTAATGTTTCAAACTTTGAAAACTACGATGTGAATTTTATTGGCGGTAGATTTACAATCTACGTAAAGACTCCTCAGCTTGCAGGTATAACAAGAACATTCAGTAAGACCTATGGCGACGCCTTTAATCTCGGTGTAACCTTTGTTGAAAATGTAACCTTCTCCACTGTTTCATACACATCTCTTACACCTGACCTTGCTTCTGTTGACACCGAGGGTAATGTAACTCTTCTCGGAGTAGGCACAGCAAAGATTTCCGTAACCAAGGCAGGTAATGAGGATTATGCAGATGTTAATGAAACCGTTACCGTAAACGTTGCAAAGAAAGTAATTACTGTAACAGCAGTGGCTAAAGAAAAATATGTAGATCAGGAAACACCTGAACTTACATATACTTACAGCCCCGAGCTTGTGGGAGACGACGAGTTCTCAGGCGAGCTTTACGTTAATGACAAGAATGTTGCAGGTAAAAAGTATGATATTACTAAGGGTACACTTACACTTGGTGACAACTATACGATAACATATGTCAGCGCAAAGCTCGAGGTTCTTCCTAAGGTTGACCAGACAATTACACTCGGCGAGCTTGATGTTGCGACTTATGGCGACACAGGCATAGTTCTTGAGGTAATCTTTGGTGATTATAATACAGAAGAATCGGCTGTTTTTGCTTCGGATAACCAAGCTGTTGCAACGGTTGATGGCGAAGGTAACATTACAATCGTCGGCGCAGGAAGTGCAAGCATTTCCGTGACGGTTGCAGGTAACTATAAGTACAATGATTTCGAGGATGATGTAAACCTCATCGTTGATAAAGCGGATGTTCATTTTAAAATTCACGGCGACTCAAAGAGAGTAGGAACCGACGACCCCGAAGAATTCGGATATACTTGCAGTGGCACACTCTACGGCGACACGCAGATTGTCGGTAAACCCGAAAGGGAAGCGGGCGATGCTGTTGGCGAATACGATATAAAACCCGGCACGCTTAATGTATCCGACCCCCAAAACTATAATGTAACCTATACATGGGGCGTATTTAACATTTTAGCCAAGAATCCCCACGAAAACTTTACTGTAGAGGGACTTTCCGAAACAGTAACATACGGAGATACAGGCTATGCAATTACAGCAGTCTCCCAAGATGTTCCCGGCGCACTTGTTACGTATTCCTCCGATAATGCAGAGGTAATAAGTGTTGCTGAAAACGGTGCTGTGACAGTCGGCAAGGCAGGCACAGCAACAGTTACCGTTACAATCGGGGGAGGCGAGGATTACGAGGATGCAACGCACGAAATCCATGTAACAGTAAATAAAAAGCCGATTCTTGTAGAATCGCTTGACCTTGTAAACAAGACAGCGGTGTTTAATGGTGTTCTTGAGGCAGATGTGAGCGAAGTCACACTCGACTTTAATAAGCTCACGGTTGTTCCCGAAGACGTTGAAGAGGGCGAGTCTGCTGCAAACTATGTTGTAAGCGGATTTGAGCTTGTCGGCGCTAAGGCTTCTAACTATGCACTCGGCAATGAAAGCGTGCTTGTTCCGATTTCCGAAGAAATTGCGCTTGCGTCTGTTACAGTTGTTGCAGAAAACGGTACAGTAGAGGGTGCGGGCACATACCTTGCAGGCTCGACTGTCACACTTAAGGCGACTGCAAACAGAAACTATAAGTTTGGTGGCTGGTATGCAGGCGAAGAAGAGGTGTCCTCCGATGCCGAATATACATTCACGGCAAATGCAGACGTTGAGCTTACCGCAAAATTCACAAAGAGCGGCGGCTTCGGCGGCGGTGGCGGCGGAACACCCAAGAGAACGGTTTATTTCCAGATTGATGAAACAACAACAAACACCGTAACTGTTGATAAGGGTGCAAAGGTTACAAAGCCCGAAGACCCTGTACGTGAAGGCTATACCTTTGCAGGCTGGTTTACAGACGAAGCATATACACAGGAATATGACTTTGAAAAGGCTGTTGACATGAGTTTCACACTTTATGCCAAGTGGACAGAGGTTGAAAAGCAGCCCGATGACGGTAAAGAAGAAAATCCCGACGACGAAGAAAAGCCCACAGTATGGGAAAATCCTTATAAGGACGTTCCCGAAAAGGAATGGTTCTATGAGGCGGTAAAGACTGTTACACAGGCAGGTCTCATGAACGGTGTTGCCGAGGATGAATTCGCACCCGGAATGACTGTTACACGCGGAATGATTGTAACTATGCTCTACAGAGCAGAGGGAATGCCCGTAGTAATAAACGATTTGGCGTTTGAAGATGTTGATGAAGAAATGTACTACGCAGGTGCTGTTGCGTGGGCAAATGAAAACGGCATTGTAAATGGTTACAACGAAACAGAATTTGCTCCCGAGGAGAGTGTTACAAGAGAGCAGATTGCGACTATTGTATTCCGCTATGCGGTATATAAGGGAATCGAGGCGATTGAGCTTTCCGAAAATCTCTTCTTCGATGATGCGGATAAGATTTCCGACTATGCAGTTGCTCCCATGAACTGGCTTGTAGGTAAGGGAATTATCACAGGCTATGAGGATGGCACAGTGAAACCCCAGGGCAACGCTACAAGAGCAGAGGTTGCAACAATGGCTGCGAGAATCCTTGCATATTTTGTTCAGTAAAAAACACAAAAATCCCTTGCACCTATTGGCGCAGGGGATTTTTCTTTGCATCAGAATGAAATCAGCGTTTCCGGGTCAACGGGGTTCCCGTCGCCGTCGTAAATTTCAAGGTGAAGGTGCGATGAGTCTACCGCTTCACAAAGAGCAGTATCTCCTATACCTCCGATTGTCTGACCGGTGGTTATGAGCGAGCCGACTTTTACGTTTGCATTTACCGTGGGAAGCAGATTTGAATATTTCATGGTGTAGCCGTCTCTGTTCTGAATACATACGGTTTTTCCGTATAAATCGTCGTCGTAAATATCCGTCACAATTCCGCCGTTGACGGCACAGACAGGTGTTCCTATATCTCCTGTCACATCAACACCGATGTGTATTCTGTAGTCGGAAAGTGTAGTGGAGTAAACGGGAATGTCGGCGGAGTGTTCTTTTGACACATATCCGTCACAGGGCTTGATGAATCTGTTTATTCCAAGCTGTGCATCCTCGGGAATGAGGGGGGCTTCAGAAACGGTGCCTGTGTTTTCTGTAGGGGGTGTTTCTGTTACTAAGGAATCAATTCCGGCTGGCGAATCTGAAACGGCAGATGAGTTGTCGCCTGCTTCAGATAAAGAGGGGTCGTAGGACAGGTCGAGCGATAGCTCGGGAACATCAATTTTCGGAATATCGGGAAGAGATGGCAGTTCAAGGTTGATGTTTTCGGGGGTGGATTCGGGAATTTCAACATCTGCACCCGACAGAATTCCGACAGTTGTGTTTACCGTTACCGCAACGACGACGGCGGCAAGTGCTACATAAACCGTGCCGCTGATAAGCTGCTTTTTGAGACTTTTTTGCCCGGAGTTTTTGTTTTTCATGTATTAAACCTTCCTTTACACTTTTGTTTCGTCCTTATTTTTCCCAAAAAGATGCTGCTTATTCAGTGTTTGTCAACCTCTTGTGAAGAAACATTGAGGATAGGAGCAGAGGGGACATCTTTCGGGAGGAGTGTTTCCCATTACATTGAAGCCGCAGCTGTGACAGTGCCACACCGTTTCGGGATTTTCGGAATAGAGTGCCTGGGCATCTGCGATTCTGTCGCTCTCGCTTTGTAACATTCTGCTCTGCGAATCCTTAACGGCGGCGACAAGGCGCATTTTTTCAGCAATTTCGTCAAAGCCTTCCTCATCTGCAATTTCTGCCATGAGGGGGTAGAGATTTGTGCTTGAGGCGGCCTTGAGTGCCGAAAGCTCGGCGAGATTTTCAAATGTATCGCCCAGTTCATCGAGGTATCCCAGCCACAGCTCCGCATGACGCTTGTCGTTATCCGAATGCTCGGCGAGAGTTCTTTGTGCAGACATATTGCCCTCATCTGATGCGATAGAGGCAAAAATGCTTCCTTTTGCAAAGGCTTCCGCTTCTTTGCTGAACGCCTGTCTTAAGTTTTCTGCCGTTTTTGTGCCGTCAAGGGCAGAGGCTACTGTTGTAGTTGTATTATTCATAAACAAAATCCTTTCTAAGTAGAAATGAGGATGCCCTCAGTTTCAATATATGTAAAAAGGGTGATTTGCGGGAAAAATGAGGCAAAAATTATTGTGCAAAACATTTATTTTTCTTGCAATATGATTTATTTTATGCTATAATAACATGATTAAATATATAAAAGGGTAGCTTTATCCTTTTTTGAGGTGAGATTTTGGAAATAATAAGCCTTGACAGAAAAGAATATGACTATTTCCCCTTACATTACCG
This sequence comes from Clostridia bacterium, assembly GCA_017456765.1. Classification (GTDB taxonomy): domain Bacteria; phylum Bacillota; class Clostridia; order Oscillospirales; family CAG-382; genus UMGS1387. The sequence continues at coordinate 23,010 of JAFTIR010000033.1, forward strand.
TTATACTACAAAGGAGTATTATAAGGTAGAAACAAGGTGTGGCAAGGAAGGCTTCGGTGTGTCCTTTGAACGACAGCGTTTTGAAAAAGAGGTTGTTTACGACAACACGGACACGCTGTTTCAGGAATACTGGAAAAACCCAAAAGCCTTTGGTGTAAAGGACGACGACGGAAAGATAGTTGCGTATCTTGAATTTGACACGGAAGAGTGGAACAACCGCATTATCATGACACAGCTTCTTGTGGACGAATCGCAAAGAGGAAAGGGTGTCGGAAGAATTCTCTTTGACTTTGTAAAGGATTTTGCCTGTCAGGAGGACTATCGCATAATTACCCTTGAAACACAGAACACAAATGTACCTGCTATTGACTTTTATCTCAAAATGGGATTTACCTTCTGCGGCACAAACCTCTTTTTCTACTCCAATGATGATATAGGAGAAAACGAGGTTATGATAGAAATGGCGTACCTTTTGTAAATGCGGAGCATTTACAAAAGAATTAGGAATGAAAGGATGCGTATATAAAATGAACGAGAAACTTATTAAATTATCACAGGTTATTTTTCCTGACCTTACGGATGACGATACAATAGAATCCCTTGAAGCTCTTTTCCCTGAAAGAGGACTCAAAGAGGGGGCAAAGGTTACAAGAATGGCACCCAGCCCCACAGGCTCGATGCACATAGGTAACCTCTACGGCGCACTTTCCGACGAAAGAATTGCACATACTGCCACAGATGACGGTGTATTCATTCTAAGAATTGAGGACACCGACGACAAGAGAGAGGTTCCCGGTGCGGTTGAAGCAATCATCAAGTATATGGGAGCCTTTGGCATTGAGTTTGATGAGGGTGCGACAGCCGAGGGAGATAAGGGAGAATATGGCCCTTACAGACAGAGACAAAGAGCAAAGTATTATCACATAGTTGCAAGAAAACTTATTCTTGATGGTAGAGCATACCCCTGCTTCTGTACTGAAGAGGAGCTTGCGGCAATTCATGCGGCGCAGGAAGAAAACAAGGAAAACTTCGGCTACTACGGCAAGTGGGCAAAGTACAGAGATTTTGATATTGACAAGGCTATCGAAAAGATAGAAAAGGGAGAGAGCTTTGTTCTCAGATTCAAGAGCATGGGAGACCCCTCAAAGAAGGTTGAGTTCAAGGACCAGATTAAGGGCAAGATTTCTTTCCCCGAAAACGACCAGGACTTTGTACTTCTCAAGTCCGACGGTATTCCCACATACCACTTTGCGCACGTTGTTGACGATCACTTTATGAGAACAACAGACGTAGTACGTGGCGAAGAATGGCTTTCAACTCTTCCCTGGCACGTTGAACTCTGGAGAGCCTGCGGCTTTAAGATGCCGAGATTCTGCCATACGGCTCAGGTTATGAAGCTCGACGAGGAAACAGGCACAAAGAGAAAGATGTCAAAGAGAAAAGACCCAGAATGTACCCTCGGCTTCTACTTTGAAAAGGGTTATCCCGCAAAGAGTACAATCGAATACCTTATGACACTTCTCAACTCAAACTACGAGCAGTGGAGAAGCGCAAACAAGGAAGCAAGCTATAAGGAATTCCCCTTCAAGGCTTCCAACATGGGCAATTCCGGTGCAATGTTTGACCTTGCAAAGTTCAATGACGTATCAAAGAATATTATTTCCATGATGACGGCAGACGAGGTATATGAGGGCGTAAGCTCCTGGGCAAAGGAAAATGACGAGGAATTTTACAAGATTCTCACATCCGACCACGAATATGCCTTGGCTTTCCTTGCAATAGGCAGAGGCGGCAAGAAGCCGAGAAAGGATTTCTCTTGCTGGAGTGAGGTAAAGAGCTTTGTTTCCTACTACTATGACGACCTTTTCAAGGTAGAAGAAAGCTATCCCGAAAATGTATCGAATGAGGACAGAAGCGCAATTCTTAAGGATTATTCGGAAATTTACTCGGCAGATGACGATAACAATACCTGGTTTGAAAAGATAAAGACAATCTGCGAAAAGTACGGCTACACAAGCGATATGAAGGCGTACAAGGAAAACCCCGATGCTTTCAAGGGAAGCATTACAGATGTAAGTAATGTAATAAGAGTTGCAGTTACAGGCAGAAACAACTCACCTGACCTTTGCACAGTTATGAAGGTACTGGGCGCAGAGAGGGTTGCAAAGAGAATTCTTGCAGCGGCAGAATAATTTAAGGAGAAACAAAAATGTCAGAAGAAAATATCAGTTCTAATTTTATACACAAGATAATTGACGAAGATATAGCAAACGGACTTGAAGCGAGAATTCATACCCGTTTTCCCCCCGAGCCTAACGGATATCTTCATATAGGTCACACAAAGGCTATCTGGATAAACACATCCACAGCAAAAAAATACGGCGGTCTTTTCAACCTCCGTTTTGACGACACAAACCCAGCAAAAGAGGGTGACGAGTACGTAAATGCAATCAAAGAAGACCTTTCCTGGCTTGGCATTGAACCCTACAAGATTTGCTTCGGCTCGGATTATTTTGATGAATGCTATGAGTTTGCAAAGGTTCTCATAAGAAAAGGTCTTGCGTTTGTGTGCGACCTTACGGGCGATGAGATAAATGAGTACAGAGGCACTCTTACAACACCCGGCAAAGAGAGTCCTTACAGAAACAGAAGCGTCGAAGAAAACATGGATTTGTTCGAGAGAATGAAGAACGGAGAGTTCCCCGATGGTTCAAAAACCTTGCGCGCAAAGATTGACATGAAGAGCCCCAACATGAATATGCGCGACCCTGTTATTTACAGAATTTTACGCGCACATCATCACAGAACAGGCGACAAGTGGTGCATTTATCCTCTTTATGACTTTGCACACCCCATTCAGGACGCAATGGAGGAAATCACACATTCCCTGTGTGATGTAGATTTCGAGAATCACAGACCTCTCTATGAGTGGGTAATCAATAATATTGATATTAAGCACACTCCAAAGCAAAGAGAATTTGCAAAGCTCAACATCACATACACAAAGATAGGTAAGCGTTATTCAAAGGCTCTTATCGAAAGCGGAATTGCAGACGGCTGGGACGACCCGAGACTTCCTACCCTTCGTGCGCTCAGAAGACGTGGCTATACACCCTCTGCGCTCTTTAACTTTGTACAGCTTGCGGGTGTTGCCAAGGCAACAAGTCTTTGTGACTACGGACTTTTAGAGCATTGTATGAGAGAAGAACTCAACACGACAGCAGACCGCCGCATGGCAGTTCTTGACCCCGTTGAGGTTGAGATTACAAACATGGACGAGGGAGAAGTAGTATACTTTGATGTAGCCAATAACCCCACAGTTGAAAATCCCACCTTCAGAAAGGTTCCTTTCACAAAGCACCTTTACATTGAAAGAGAAGACTTTTCCGACAATCCTCCGCCAAAGTACCAGAGAATGAAGCTCGACTGCGAAGTTCGTTTCATGAGTGCGTTTGTTGTTAAGTGTAATGAGGCACTTTATGATGAGGACGGCAATGTTACAAAGCTTCTTTGCACAATCGACAGAGAAACTGCAGGCTGCAATCCTCCCGACGGAAGAAAAATCAAGGGTACAATTCATTGGGTAAGCAAGGATTTTGCAGTGGATGCAGAGGTAAGACTCTATGATAACCTCTTTACCTGCGAGGATACGGGTGTTATCAACATGGAAAACTTCCGCGACTATATCAACCCTGATTCCTTAAAGATTATGAAGAATGCGAAGCTTGAGCCTGCAATGGCGGAGGCAAACTGCGAAGACAAGTTCCAGTTTGTCAGAACAGGCTATTTCTGCGTTGATATTCATGATAAGAATGTTATAAACAGAATTGTAACTTTGAAGGACAGCTTCAAGTCGGCAAAGCCCGACAGCAAATCCACGGGAAATGCCTGACGAAAAACAAACAATTAGTGTCGCACAAATAATATTTCCTTGCCATCAAACAGCGACGGCAGGGAAATATGGAGAATAATATGAAAAAAATATTTACTTTATTTGCACTTGCCCTCTCATTTCTGACAGGCTGTGCAAAGGAAAGCGCCTCTGTCGGTATAATCGGCGGGGCAGACGGACCGACATCCGTTATGGTTTCAGGACCCATACTTCCCATGGGACTTGTGGTTCTCGGCATAGCCGTAATTGTTGCAATTGTAATCATATTTATAACGCACAAAAAGGATTAAGAAAAGCACCCGAAAGGGTGCTTTTCTGTTGCATGACGAATCGTTGTGCCTTCAAAGAGGCTCCCTCCGGGAGGGAGCTGTCGCCGAATGGCGACTGAGGGAGAGTGCGTTACATATAACTTTGTATTGAGCCGAAATAAACGCAATCTCCCACCGTCACGGACAAGCCGTGCCACCTCCCTCTCGGAGGGAGGCTTCAACTGCAAAATCTATACATTCGCAAACCCAACCGAACTCTTTATCTACTTCTTCGTTTGAAAAACGTATGATACTCAAATCATATCCTTCAAGAATTTCTGTGCGTCTTTTGTCTTTTTTGATGCCGCTTTCGGTATAATGCTGAGACCCGTCAAGTTCGATTATGAGTTTGGCTTCGTGACAGTAAAAATCTGCAATAAAATCATCGATTGCTTTCTGACGCTGAAAGCGAGGCTTGTAATTTGATAAAAAATCATACCATAAATGCTTTTCCTGTCTGGTTGCGTTTTTTCGTAAGTTTTTTGCAAGGGTAATGTTTTTCTTGTTATAGTTAAGTGACATTTTATTTGTTGTATCGTTCTATCGCAATGATAAACGGAGCATCGGGAGAGTTGATAATCCTGAAATTTGTAACGCAGTATTCAAAGCGGGATAGCTGTGACAGCCGCTCTAAAAGCATCTGCCCCTCAAGTGTGCCTTCCTCATGACCGGGGTAGATAGAAATTACAAGTATTCCTCCCTTTTTGAGAAGAGAAATTGCACCCTCAATGGCGGGCATTGTGCTTTCTCTCATGGTGTGTACCGATTTGTCACCGCCCGGCAAATATCCGAGGTTGAACATACCGCCGTTGATTTCTTCCTTCACATAGTCAAGCACCTTTGCATGGCTGTCGTGAATGATTACGGCGTTGTCAAGACCTGCGTCTGAAAGTCTTTTTCTTGTGTTTTCAACTGCCTGTGCCTGTATGTCAAAGGCATATACCTTTCCTTTAGGTACTTTTTTGCATAAATATTCCGTGTCATAGCCGTTTCCCATTGTAAAGTCGCAAAGGACATAGTCCTCTTTTATGTTCATGCTCTCAAGGAATCCCTTTGCAACATCAAGTAACTGATACATTTTTCTGCCTCCGAAATCAAGTTTTTATAAGTATATCACATTTTTTCTCCTTTGAAAAGACAAAGGGGTATTTTTTTGTCTTTTTGTGGAAAAAATATTCTCGGGAGATGATGTTGTGAGCCTTGAAAAAAGGGTGTGCTTTCTGTATTGTACCTTGATTGTGGTGGTTTCCTTGTTGCTTGCCCGTCTTTATAACCTATCAAAGCCCGAAACCAACAAAGCCCTTTCGGTTCTTGACGGACAGTACACGGGAAAACTTGAGGTATGTGAGAGAAGCGGCTTTGTCTATGACAGAAACGGGTTTCTTTTGTCCCATAATAATGTCGGAAAAATTGCTCTTGTGAACCCTGCCGAATGTGAAGATGTGCTTTTATGTGCAGAGGCACTCTCGTCATATGCCCTGGTGGGCAGCGGCTCACAGTTCTATGAGAAAATAATGGATGGAGTTCCGTTTACGGTGACTCTCGGCAAGGATGACATGAAAAATGTTCCGAGCGGAATAAGTCTTTTTGATGCTTATGAGGAAAACAATTCCATTGCCAAGCATTTTTTAGGCTACACCAATGCCGACGGCAAGGGAATGAGTGGACTTCGGGGTGCATATAGTGATTTTCTTGTCGAAGAATTGCACTCTGTTGTCAGTGCAAGATTTGATACAAATGCCAAAAGAGAAAGTCTCTCGTCCTTTGATATAGATACACAGGGGTATCTTTCGGACGACGGTGTTGTGACAACAGTTGATAAGAATCTGCAAGTGTTTGTCGACGGGATTTGCAGGGATATTCCAAGCGGTGCGGTGGTAGTGGCAGATTGCAAAACGGGGCAGATTCTTGCCATGTCAAGCTATCCCGGGTATGATAAAGAAGAAATAGCAGAACTTCTCGACTCCGACAAGGGAGAGCTTTTAAACAGGGCTGTAATGTCTTTTGCTCCCGGCTCTGTTTTCAAAATTATTGTGGCTATGGCGGCGCTTGAAGAAAACGGGGAGCTTTTTGATTACAAATATATCTGTAACGGGAAAATACAGGTGGGAGAGGGCGTTTTTCACTGCCACAAACATTCAGGACACGGTGAAATCGATATGACAGAGGCTTTTTCCGAGTCCTGCAACACCTATTTTATAAGCCTCGGTCAGATTATAGGACTTGAAAAAATCCTCGAAATGTTGAAAAGGCTTGAGCTTGACACGGGTACAGGTGCGGATTTTGTAAAAGAGGGAATAAACTTTTTTCCTGATAAGGATAACAGCTCATCGGGGTATCTTGCAAATATTTCTTTCGGACAGGGTGATTTGTGCCTTTCTCCCCTTGATATGACAAGATGTACCATTGCGGCTGTAAGCGGTTATTTACCCGAGCTTTCGACTGTTATGGGCGAAATAAGGGACGGTGAGTTTGAGCCTTGCGAAAAAGAAAAAACAAAGAGGATTCTGGACGAAAAAGTGTGCGAGAAAATCCTCACAATGATGGAAAAATGCGTGGAAAGCGGAACAGGTAAGGGGGCGCGGACGGAAAAGATAAAACTTGGAGGAAAAACGGCGACGGCACAAACCGGTCGCTTTAATGGGGACGGTGTCGAATATGTACACAAATGGTTCTGTGGGGTGTATCCGGGCGAAAAAAATTATATTTCTGTTTGTGTGCTATTTGACAGCGTAACGGATGAAAATTTGTCACCTGCTGTCATTTTCTCGAAGATTTGTTCATTTTTGCATGAAAAGAGGTTTTGAAAAACCTCTTTTTTTCGTGCCTCGTCGACACAAAAAAACACGCATCTACGGCGTTCTTCGGATGTTTTATAATGGAAAAAAGAGGGATTCCGAAGAAAATTAACATTTTGTGTGTTGGATACATTACTTTTTTCACGAATGGTAGAATACAGTCACAAAAAAAGATGAGGTTTGACGAAGAACTTCAAAGAAAGGTGATAAAAAATGAGTACAAAAAGAATCGTAATCGCAGACCCGGCTCCCGAATTCAGAATCGGCCTTAAGAGCTTTCTTACCAAAAAAGGCTACCAGGTCGTAGGCGACTGCTCCGACGGCTATGAGGCAATCAGAATTATTGAGGAAACAAGACCCGATGTTATCATCCTCGACATTCTTCTTCCGAGACTTGACGGAATTGAGGTTATGAACGAGGCAAGAAACAGACTCGCGGCGTACTCGCCCGTGTTTGTCGTGGTGACGGGCGTTAGCAACCCCAAGATGCTGACTGAAGCCACAAACGCAGGCGCATATTACTGTATAATAAAGCCCTGCGAATACTTAGCACTTTCCAACAGGATTGAAAACGCCCTGAAAGACAGGGACAACCCCGACAAGACAGGCGCAGTTTTCGGAGAAAAGGAAAAAGACCCCGAGGCAGACCTTGAAACCCAGGTAACAAAGATTATCCATCAGATAGGAGTTCCTGCACACATAAAGGGGTATCAGTATTTAAGAAGTGCAATTATCATGACAATGCATAACACAGAGCTTATAAATTCCATAACAAAACAGCTTTATCCCGGTGTTGCTAAGCAGTACGGCACAACCTCCTCAAGGGTTGAGCGCGCAATACGCCATGCAATAGAGGTTGCCTGGGACAGGGGAGATGTTGATGTTATAAATTCGTTCTTCGGATATACCGTTCAGAGTGCAAGAGGCAAGCCTACAAATTCCGAGTTTATTGCTCTTGTCGCAGACAGCCTTCGCCTTCGAAACAAAAGCAACGCTTCTTAAGTTTCTATGGACAAACTAAAGAACATGTGATATACTTATAAAAGAATAACAAAAACAGCTTTTGGGGGTGTACGCATGAAAAGGACGGCATACTGCAAGATAAATCTGACGCTTGAAATTCTCGGCACAAAGAGAAATGACGGCTTTCATGATATAAAAAGCATTATGCACAAAATCCCTCTTGGCGACATAATCGAGCTTGATGCAAAAGAGGGAAGCGGAAAAATACTCTTTTCATGCGACAGCGACGTCTGCGACCCAAAAGACAACCTTGCGTACAGAGCGGCAGAGTGCTACCTTGAAGAGTATGCAAAAAGCACCGATAGAAACGCGGATGTTACCCTTAAACTCACAAAGATAACCCCGACGGGCGCAGGACTTGGCGGCGGAAGCGCAGATGCGGCGACTGTTCTCGATATGTTGCAGGAGCTTCTTGGCGGTGTGTCTGACGAAAAGGTGCTTGATTTGGCATCAGGACTCGGAAGCGATGTTCCGTTCTGCCTTGGAAGATATATGAGTGCAGTTTGTACGGGCAGAGGGGAAATCTGCAGAAACATTGATACTTTGCCAAGGGATATTTGTCTTGTTGTCGCAAAACCTGAACAGTCCATAAATACAAAGGGAATCTACGGGGAATATGACACAAAACACGGCGACGATTACTCAAAAAGCATGACTGAAAAAATGGAAAAGGCTCTGAAAGAAGAGAACCTTTCGGCAATTGCGGAATGTCTTATGAATGATTTTGAAGAGGTTTGCATACCAAGACTTCCTGCCATTGCAGAAATCAAAGAAGAGATGCTTCGGGGAAAGGCTCTTTGCAGTCAGATGTCGGGAAGTGGCTCGGCGGTATTTGGCATATTTAAAAAAGAAAAAGACGCAAGAGCCTGTTTTGAGGCTTTGAAGAACGGCGGACTTTCCGAGGTTTACTTTTTTGCCGGTGCCGATTTTGAAAAAATGTATAAAGGTGAATAACGCATAAAAAAGATGACCATAATCCTTTTGACATAAAAAGGAGAGTGGTCATTTTGAAGAAATATTTTTCGACATTTTTTGCACTTTTTTGCTTTGGTTTACTTATGTGCTGTGTGGGAGTATCTGCGGTAAGCTCGGATTCTTCCGTGTCGGTTTATTCTGATGTGTTAAGGCTTCATATTGTGGCAAATTCAGACTCGCATCAAGACCAGAGCATAAAATACAAGGTGCGTGACGGAATTGCGGCACTGACAAAGGATATGTTTGGCAGTTGCAAATCGGCACAAGAAGCGCTTCTTGTTGCAAACGAAAACAAAGCCCTTCTTGAAAGCGCGGCAAGAGAAATACTGAAAGAAAATCAAAGCGTCGAAAGTGTGAATGTTGAAATAGGCATGGCACATTATACCGAAAAAACCTTAAATGGAATTGTTTTCCCGGAGGGAGAATACCTTTCCGTAAGAGTGATACTTGGAAAGGGCGAGGGACAGAATTGGTGGTGCGTGCTTTTTCCGTCGCTCTGCGATGTAGGGATTGAGCAAGAAGGCGTGACGGTTTCTTCGGGAAAAACAGCAAATAAACAGACACAAAAACAAACAGGCGGCATTGAAATTTTCGGTTGCCGCGTCAAGCTTAAAATTTTAGAATACTTTGAATGAGCAGGTGAAGCGATGGACAGATTCGACAAGGGCACGGGAATAGTGTGCGAATACAACCCTTTTCACAAGGGACACGCATATCAGATAAAAACCCTTAAAAGTATGGGGGCAAAGTTTATTGTGTGTGCCATGAGCGGCGATTTTGTCCAGAGAGGAGAGCTATCTTATCAGGACAAGCGCGTAAGGGCAAAAAACGCCGTGGAAAACGGTGCGGACATTGTTCTTGAAATACCTTTTCCGTTTTCATCACTCGGTGCTGAAGGCTTTGCTTCGGCAGGTGTTTCAATTCTCGAAAACAGTGGGCTTTGCTCGTCCTTTGGCTTTGGCTCTGAGTGTGCAGACGTGGCAAAGCTGTCGGAAATAGCACACATACTTGACGAGGATTTCAGACGTGATGCCATAAGCATGCAAAAAGACGAGCCGAATCTCAGCTATGCCGCGGCAAGACAGAGATTGCTTTCGCAAAGACTTTCAAAGGAATACGCCGATATTATTACAAACCCCAACGACATTCTCGGCGTCGAGTATATAAAAGCAAACAAAAACCTTTTTCCCATTGCAATAAAGCGTGAAACGCCGAGAGGCGGATATGATGATGCCTTTGCATCATCTTCGTACATAAGACAGAATCTTTTTGATGAGCAAAACAAAAACACGGCACTCGAAAGACTTCCCGACAATTACTGTTTTGACGGAATATATGAAAACACCTCTCTTTTTTATAATCACATTCTTGTAAGTCTCATGCAAAAGACGCCAGAGGAGCTTTCGGACATTGCCGAAATAAATTCGGGAAGCGAATATTCGATAATTAAGAATTCGGTTAAAGCACAGAGCTTTGAGGAGCTGTGCCGACTTCTCTCGTCAAAGACACACACCGATGCAAAGGTGAGAAGAATGCTTCTCTTTGCGTTTTTCGGTGTTACCAAGCAAATGGCAAACCAGTCGCCTCTCTATACAGAAGTGCTTGCGACGAGCGACCTTGGTAAAAAAATGTTGAAAAAATATCGGGGAGACAGAAAAATGATTGTTGCATCAAGGGTTGCCGAAATAAAGAAAAGCGATAAGGCTTTCCTGCAGTACAGCTTTTCGAGAAGATGTGCGGAGGTGCTTGATAAGTGCATAAAACTCCTCCCGTAAAGCTACGCCGAGCGACGACTGTTTTTTCAAAATTTTGTTCTGACATGGAAATTCTTCCGTCATATACTCCCTTGTTTCTTGTGGATTCGTCGGGAAGAATTGTAAACAAGCAGAGACTTGTTACGAAAAAAGAGGATTTTGAAAGTATTTATAACCTTGTCGACCAAAGCGAGCTTCCTTTTATGCTCGGACAGAGCGATAAAAGCGATGCGTATGCCGTCAGAGGAAGGATAGACGACGGAAAGAATTTTATTGTTGTTTCAAAGGACAGGGACGGTTTTTCGAGGTGTGTTGTCTGTTCATATTCCGAGGATAAATGTATACGTCTTCATGATTACATAGAAAAACTGTGCAGTTATAAGGATTATCTCGACTCCTTCTCAAGCCTTGCATTTTCTTCTGCCGCAAGACTTCCTGCAAAACGGCTTTTCAGAATGAAACTGAGCGGAGCGCTTGAGCTTGTAAATCTTGCGTCGGGCAGGGAAAACGACGGCGAAAGGCGATTTTCATTTCCCGTGTCACTTGCGCTTGAGAAATTGTGTGCATTTGCTTCAAAGACAGGCAGCGGTGTAGTTGAGTTTTCGGACAAAGGCGTGGATGCCGAAACGGTGGTGAACGCACCCGAGGCATTTTTTAGGCTTATTGTCAGCGCTGCTGCACTTGTCATGAGACACGGTGTAAACGCAAAGGTTAGTGTTTCGGCAGAGAAGCTGACGGACGACCTGGCAAGAATTGTTTTTGTAACGCAAAGCAGGAAAGAGGAACGTGACATATATGAATCGGCGCTTGTTTCTGCTTTCAGAGACAGGGGAATTGACTGCAGGGTCCTTGATGACGCAAAGGAATATTCTCTGTTTGTTGATGTGCCTCTTGAAAAGCGCGAAAAGATAGTGCTTGCGGATGTCTATGAAATTTCAACAAGAATTGACTTTCTTATTAGCGAACAGGTTCTCATGGATATGTACTACACAATATCTGACATATAAAAAATCCCCGTTTTACGGGGATTTTGCTATTTACAGTATATGTACTCCTCCACTTCTCCCAATTTCTTTTTCTGAATAAGCTCTCTGTCGAGCTTTACATCAGAGGGGGAGATGCCGTGGTATTTTTTGAACATCTTTGAGAAATTATAGGCATCGGAGTAGCCGCACATGGTTGCCGCTTTGTTTACGGCAAAGCCGGCACGCAAAAAGTCGTATGCGGCATTGAGGCGTGTTCGTACAAGGTGGTTTACGATTGTTATTCCGAATTCCCGTTTGAATAGCCGTAACAAATACCGTCTGTCTATGCTCAAAGATTCGGCAATTTGTTCTACGCTTATATCCTCCATGTAATGGAGCTTTATGTAGTCTTTTGCTCTGAACGCGTAACCCGGCATATCGTCAGGAGAGGGAGGAATGATTTCCTCAAACAACCGAATCAGGCAAACGAGATATTTTTCGGGACAACATATTCCCTGATTAACAAGGTCTCTTATGTTCTCAAAAATCGAACGGTCCTTTATGGTTACCACGGGCAGAAGCTCTTTTGTTCTCTCGCAGACTGTTCCGGAAAAGGCAATCCATATATATAACCAAGGGTCTTTTTCGTCAGCCTGATAAAAGGTTATTTCGTCGGGGTTTATGATAAAAGCCTGTCCTGCCTCGATTTTATAGGTGCCGTCCTTGTTTCGGAAAATGCCTTTCCCTCTGACGCAGTAGTGAATTATGCCGTGACGGCGAACGGCGGGACCGTAGGAATGGAGACTCTTGCACTGGGACATACCTGCGAAAATAGGTCGTATGTCATTATATTTTATAAGTCCCTGAGTAAAGTTAATTTGCGGCAAAATATCACCCCGTCTATTTGTTATTATGTAACTTCATTATAACACGAAGTTGTTACAAAAATCAATGGATTTTCGCGCAAATATGTGGTATTATTTGCTCGTAAGGACACAAAACAACAAATGAAAGGCGGATATACATGGCAAAAATTACATTTATGGGTGCAGGAAGCACGGTTTTTGCAAAAAATGTTCTCGGAGACTGCATGATGACACAGGCTCTTGGCGAATCAGAAATTGCACTTTATGATATTGACAAGGACAGACTTGAGGAATCCTGTGCTTTGCTTACGGCAATCAATGAAAAGTACAATGGCGGCAAAGCAAACATTAAAATCTATCACGGCGTACCAAATAGAAAAGATGCGCTTCGCGGTGCAGATTTTGTAGTAAACGCCATTCAGGTCGGCGGCTATGACCCTTGTACAATCATGGACTTTGAAATCCCCAAGAAGTACGGACTTCGCCAGACAATTGGAGATACTCTCGGAATCGGCGGCATTTTCAGAGGGCTTAGAACAATTCATGTGATGCGTGATTTTGCAAGGGATATGGAAGAAGTATGTCCGAACGCATGGCTTCTCAACTACACGAATCCCATGGCAATTCTCACAGGTTTCATGCAGAGATACACGGGTGTTAAAACGATTGGCCTTTGTCACAGCGTTCAGGTTTGTACGGAGAGTCTTTTGCAGCACACCCTTGACATGAAGGATGTAAAGGTGGGCAGAGAGCTTATTGCAGGCATCAACCACATGGCATGGCTTCTTGAAATCTATGACGACAAGGGAAATGACTTGTATCCCGAAATCAGAAGAAGAGCTGCGACAAAGAATAACGAAAAGCATTGGAATATGGTAAGGGTTGATTACATAAATAAGCTCGGTTATTATGTAACCGAATCAAGTGAGCACAATGCAGAGTACAATCCCTTCTACATCAAATCCAAGTACCCCGAGCTTATTGAAAAATTTAACATCCCTCTTGACGAATACCCAAGACGTTGTATTAAGCAGATTGAGGGCTGGAAGAAGCAGAAGGAAGACATCCTTAACGGGGGCGACATTGAACACAAGCGTTCCCACGAATACGCTTCTCATATTATGGAATCCATTGTTACAAACACTCCCTACAGAATCGGCGGAAATGTAATAAACAACGGTTTTATTACAAATCTTCCCTCTGATGCCTGCGTAGAAGTACCCTGTCTTGTTGATGGCAGTGGCATAAGAGGTTGTCATGTAGGAAAGCTTCCCGTTCAGCTTGCGGCAATGAACATGACAAACATAAACCCCCAGCTTCTCACAATCGAGGCGGCGGCCACGGGCAAGAAGGAACACATCTACCACGCAGCAATGCTCGACCCGCACACTGCGGCAGAGCTTTCTGTTGACGACATTATCAAGATGTGTGACGAGCTTTATGACGCGCATATCGAGGCAGGTTATCCCGTTCTTTGATAAAGAACCAAAGAGAAAAGATCCCACACAACACTCTTTCTTAAAATTTAATCAAATGCTTGGTGCATAAATGAAGCGTTCCCCGATGTCAAAAGGTGACATCGGGGAATTTTTATGTATTTGATTTGTTATGCAGCACTTACTCTCAAAAATATTTTTTTATTGTTTCTAGGATGTTTTTTCCGCAATTGTACACAAAACACCAATCTGCGCCCGCAAAGAGCATGTCAAGGTCAAATTCCGACCATTTTTTGATATCGGAATCTGCCATGCCTCCTGCGAGACCTATATATTTTCCGTGTTTTTTGAGTATTTTTACCGCTTTTTCTATCTGGGAAATTGTTTTTTCTCCAAAAACATTCATAAAATCCCCGACAGAGCCTGACAAATCATTTGGTCCAAAGATAAATCCGTCAACAAATGGGATTTTGGCAATTTCCTCGAGGTCATCTATCGCACCGATGTTTTCTATTTGCACAAATCTTAACATATCAAAGTTTTTCTTCTCAACATACTCGATTACATCCTCTGCACCATAGCCTATTGCGCGTATAGGTCCAAAGCCTCTCGAGCCGTGTGGCGGATAAAGTGTCATGTCAATGAGCCTTTTTACATCTTCTGCTGACTTTACCATGGGGAAAATTATTCCGTCGGGTCCCATTTCAAGAACCTTCTTTGTTACAGTCAAATCGTCCTGTGGCAGACGGACAATCGCAGGGATACCACCTGAGCGTGCGGCGTTCAGGTGACACAAAACATCTTTTTCGCTCATGTATGTGTGCTCCATGTCAATCCATACGCAGTCATACCCGATTTTTCCCATAACTTCGCACAAACATGGGTCTGTGAGGCTTACAAGTGTTCCCTTTATCCTTTCTTTGTTTTCAAGTTTATACCGTAAAGAATTCATTTTTTTCACCTCTTGGATAATTATACAAGCATATATACCAATTAACCATAGGAATTTTTGCAAAAAGCATTGTAATTCCTGCAAAATTGTATTATACTCAATCCATATGGGGTGATAATGTGGAAGATACCTTCGAATATTATATTGAAGAAGAGGATTTTCATTTCAAATATGCCAAAGGAGCGCCGTCTGTCAAAGGTCGGGAATTTCACGACTACAACGAGTTTGTTTTCTTTATAGACGGGAAAGCGCGTCTTATTTCAAAAAACATTCAGCAACACCTTGAACGCGGTAGCATCATAATAATTCCTCAGGAGTATTTCCATCAGTTCTGTATTACGAAGCCGCAAAGCTATGTGCGCTGTATTCTTGGATTTAGCAGAACAAGCGAGATGTCAGAGTTGATTTGTGATGTTATGGATTCTGTAAAGGTAATATCTGCACCGGAGGAAAGACTCATCGGGGTTTTTGAGAATGTGATGGAAATTATTAAAAGCGACCTTGGCAGAAAGGAAAAGGTCTTGTTTATAAGGTCGTCACTCATACAGCTTCTTGTGTATTTCAGGCAAAGCTGCAGCGAAGTGATTGAAAAAAGCACAATGCTTTCCCCGACTGTAATTGGAGCACTCGGTATAATTGACGAAAAATACAATAAAAATCTGTCTGTTGAATCTATTGCAAATTTGCTTTATGTCTCTGCATCTTCTCTTTCCCACAAGTTCAGAAAGGAACTTAACATTTCGGTATATCAATACATAACAAAAAAGCGGCTCATGGAGGCACACAAGCTCATAAAGGCGGGCGAAACAATTTCGCACTCAGCAGAAAAGTGCGGATTTTCCGACTATTCGTGCTTTTACAGGCTGTATAAGAAGTATTATAAAAGTACTCAGTAAAAAAGCAGTCCGAACGGACTGCTTTACTTTTTATAATGGGGTGGGATATGGGATTCGAACCCATGGCCTCCAGGGCCACAACCTGGCGCTCTAACCAACTGAGCTAATCTCACCATATTGTTGCCTTAAAGACAACGTGGCGTGCCTTGAGGGACAAAATGCTTCGCATTTTACCTGCTCACAACAAGTTGCTCGCACCTTTTGTCTAAAAATATGCCGTCGGGCATATTTTCTTAACGCCAAAAGCCCTCTCAGGGTTCGAGTCCCCTAAAGCCTCTGTCAAAAGTGCAACGGAAAATGCTCTTGCTTGTTTTTGTGGCAAAAAACTGGCGTGCCTTGAGGGACTCGAACCCCCGACCTACTGCTTAGAAGGCAGTTGCTCTATCCAGCTGAGCTAAAGGCACGGATATAATAAAAAAGTGGAGCGGGTGAAGGGAATCGAACCCTCGCTGCCAGCTTGGAAGGCTGGAGTTCTACCATTGAACAACACCCGCATATTCAAAGGCTCGCTCTTGCGACTTACCTATGATAACATAAAAAAATATGTTTGTCAAGTGTTTTTTTGCGATTTTTCCTAATTTGCCAACTTTTCCCATGAGTTTGTTTTACTCCTCTTATCTTTTGTGCAAACTGCCGCAAATTTACCCCAAATTTTACACCGCAGAAGCCCGAAAAGCCGCAAAAACAATCATTTCCAACACAAAACAACACCCGATTTTGCCAAATATGCGAAATATTGTATAAAACGCATATAAAACAATGTAAAATTTGTGCAATCTGCTTATGGACTTATCGGCGTATCCATGTTATAATATGTTGTAATGTTGAATGATGTTGAGTTTTGTTGGTGCTTTGTGGGGTAAAAACAACACAAAACCACACGAAACACCTGCCAGATTACAACATAAAACCACATTTTTAGGGCAGAGCTGCAAAAAATGAGAGCAGGGCTGTCCAAGTTGTGCGTAATGACAACCGTTTATAAAACACACTTTAAGATAGAAGAGGAGAAAAAATATGCTGGACGAAAGAATGATTAGTGAAATCGTAGCAAGCGTAGTAAAATCCACAATGGGTACTCCCAATAAGCAGAAGGGCGTATTCTCAACAATGTCCGAGGCACTCGCTGCCGTTGAAAAGGCGTATAAGCAGTACAGAAGCTACTCTATCGAGCAGAGAGAAAAGATGATTGCAAAAATCAGAGAACTCACACTCGCAGAGGCTGAAAATATGGCAAAGCTCGGTGTTGAAGAAACAGGCATGGGCAGAGTTTCCGATAAGATTATAAAGCACCAGCTTGTTGCTAACAAGACTCCCGGTACAGAGGATATTCATCCTACTGCAATGTCGGGCGATGCAGGTCTTACACTTATCGAAATGGCACCCTACGGTGTTATCGGCTCCATTACTCCCTCAACAAACCCCAGTGAAACAGTTATCTGTAACTCTATCGGTATGATTGCGGGCGGAAATGCTGTTGTATTCAATCCTCACCCCAATGCATGCAAGACTGCAAACTATGCGGTAGACCTTGTAAACAGAGCAATCCTTGAGGCAGGCGGTCCCGAAAACCTTGTTGTTACAGTTGAAAATCCCACAAAGGAAAGCTCTGACGAAATGATGGCTTCTCCTATTGTCAAGATGCTTGTTGCAACAGGCGGCCCCGGTGTTGTTAAGGCGCTTCTTTCCTCCGGCAAGAAGGCAATAGGTGCAGGTGCTGGTAATCCCCCTGTAATTGTTGACGATACTGCAGATGTTGAAAAGGCAGGACGGGATATTGTTCTCGGCGCATCCTTTGACAACAATCTTCCCTGTATTGCAGAAAAGGAATGCTTTGCATTTGATAATATCACAGACCAGCTTATCTCTTCCATGCAGAAGAATGGTGCATACCTCATCAAGGGCGAGCAGATTGACCAGCTTGTAAAGGTATGTCTTGTTGAAAAGAACGGCAAATACTGCATCAATAAGGACTGGGTAGGCAGAGATGCTTCAAAGTTCCTTAAGGCAATTGGAATTGAAGCTGATGCAAGACTTGTTATTGCAGAAGTTCCTGCAGATCATCCCTTTGTATATGTTGAAATGATGATGCCTGTACTTGGTATTGTCAGAGTAAAGAACATAGATGAGGCTATTGAGCTTGCTTGTAAGGCAGAACACGGCAACCGCCACTCTGCTCACATTCACTCAAAGAACGTTGACCACCTCACAAGATTTGCAAAGGCTGTTGAAACAACAATCTTTGTTAAGAATGCACCCAGCTATGCAGGTATAGGTGCAGGCGGCGAAGGTTATACTACATTTACAATCGCAGGCCCCACAGGTGAAGGTCTGACTGCGGCGCACTCCTTTACACGTCAGAGAAGATGCGTGCTTGTTGACGGCTTCCACATCGTTTAGCGGGGAGCCCCCGCGGGCAATTTCGCGGCAATGTGATTGCGTCTGAAATGTGGTCGCCCGCGAAGTGACAGCGTCGTTTGACTGCCATAAATTCAAGCAGTCAAACGAAAAAACAAAAAAGTTCTTTGCCGGTTTTCTCAAAAAGAATGTCGGTGGAAAGGAAATATGCTAATGAAAGCATTTGGAATGATTGAGGTATACAGCTTTACAACTGCGGTTGTTGCGGCTGATACTATGGCAAAAGCAGGTAATGTCAAGGTTATAGCTTTTGACCGAAACAGACCATTTAACCCCGGTTTTCCCGTACCGCTTATTATGGGTACAAAAATCGAGGGTGATGTTGCCGATGTAAAGGCGGCTGTTGAGGCGGCAAAGTTGTATGCTGAAGGCAAGGGACACTATATTGTATCCCATGTTATTCCCAATCCCGGCGAGGGTGTTGAGAATATGACATACCTCATGGATATGAACAAGGACAAGTTCAATAAAAAGCTCCCAAAGAATCTCAGAGGCGCAGAAGATGTGTATGAGGTTGAGGGTGCTTCTGCAATAGGACTTCTTGAAGTGTCGGGTAATACTGCGGCAATCATCGGTCTTGATGCTATGGCAAAGGCTGCGGATGTCAGACTTGTACATACAGAAAAGAGACTTGGCGGACGTCTTGTAACTCTTATCATCGCCGGCAAGGTTGATGCTGTAACAAGCGCACTTGAGCGAGGCAAGGCAGAAACAGAACCGTATTCCGAAACATACGGTTGTGAGGTTATTGCAAATCCCCACACAGAAATTCTCAAGTTCTTTGATATGACACAGGGACTTGAAAGAGAATAAGTGTCTATTTCCCGTATAGAAAAGAGGAAAGAATATGTATGATGAAAAGGTAATCGCCGAGGCTGTCAAGAAGGCTATTGAGCAGATGCAGGCGGCTGAGAGCAGCGATGACAATGATATAAAGATTGGTATTTCGGCAAGGCACGTTCACTTGTCGAGAGAAGACCTTGACACACTTTTCGGCAAAGGATTTGAGCTTACAAAGAAGAAGACACTCATGGGCAGAGAATTTGCCTCTGACCAGCTTGTAACTCTTGTAGGTCCGTCTCTCAGAGCTATTGAGGGAGTTCGTGTTCTCGGTCCTGTAAGAAAGAACACACAGGTTGAAATTTCAAGAACAGATACATTTGTACTCAAGGTAAGCCCACCCGTAAGACCTTCGGGTGACATCAAGGGCAGTGAAAAGCTTGTTCTTGTAGGCCCTAAGGGTAGTGTATATCTTAAGGAAGGCGTAATAATTGCCAACCGTCACATCCACCTCACACCCGAATATGCACAGAAGAACGGCATTAAGGACGGAGATTATGTTGATGTTCTTGTTGAAAGCATAAAGCCCACAAAGTTCTTTGATGTTCAGGTAAGAGTAAGAGATGACTTCAATGTTGAAATGCACATTGATACAGACGATGCAAATGCCTGCGGCTTAAAGAACGGCGAAAAGGTCAAGATAATAAAGAAGTAAGCGGTGAAGCACCGCGGCAAATATCGCGGGTTGCTTTTGCAATCCGAAAACCAAAAAAATTGCGTAACGAATCATTCCCTGTCGCATTAAGGCTCGCGACAGGGAATTTTTATATATAAAGCAAAGGTTGAAAGTGACGCATAAATCACAACGCAAATGACAGACAAATTGAAATCTGACCCTGCCATTATAAAGAACGAAAAGCAAAGAAAGGTTACCGCCGACGCAATATCAAGTGCTTTGTGAATATAAAACGCTCTGTCTATGTCAAAACGGTCATAAATAATCAGCCGAAGTGCCTTTCCGCCGTCAAAAAAAGAGAGAGGAATAAGGTTGAAAACGCCGAGAAAGGTGTTGCAGAGCATAAAAAACAAAAGATGCACAGAGGGATAAAAGTACAGAGCAAGGCATGATGTGGCGGCTAAAAAGGCGTTTGCAAGGCAGCCTGCAAGGGTGCATATGAGTTCTTTTTTGTAAGATAGGCGAGAAGTGTCTGCACAAATGTCAACGCCAAAGGGGTAGAGGGTAACACTTCTTATTTTAGCACCGTATCGGTGCAGAAAAAGCAGATGTGATGCTTCGTGAAGCAAGGCGCTTGTCAAAAATAAAAGCGAGTAAGCAAAACCCTGACCCGAAAAGAAAAATAAAAGGGCAAAAAATGAAAAAATGCTGATGTGCAGTTTCTCCGACACCCTTATCATACCAAAACTATTCATTGAAAATTTCCTCAAACAGATTAAGACTCAAATCCTCAAAGGTGTCATTTGCAGACGCTGAAATGCCGAAAGCACCTACCTGTGCTGTGCGCTTATTTGTGCGATAGGACAGCACAATGCTTGCAAGCAACAGAAAAGAGCATAAAACACATTGCAAAAGTATGTTTTTTTTCATAAAAATCCCCCTTTTATAAATACTTATTGTAAAAAGGAAAAAAATATGATAGAATAAATCCATGAAGAAAAGGCGGTGAGACAGGTGGATTATTTTAAGCTCGTATCTGATTTCAAACCCATGGGCGACCAGCCCGAGGCAATAGATGCCCTCAGTGACGGCATAAAACAGGGACTCAAGGAGCAGGTGCTTGTAGGCGTTACCGGCTCGGGTAAAACCTTTACTATGGCGAACATTATCGCAAAGGCGAATAAACCCACCCTTGTGCTTGCCCACAACAAAACCCTTGCCGCGCAGCTTTGCTCGGAATTCAAGGAGTTTTTCCCCGAAAACGCTGTTGAGTTTTTTGTGTCGTACTATGATTATTATCAGCCCGAAGCCTATATTCCGGGCAAAGACGCCTATATAGAAAAGGACAGCTCAATCAACGATGATATAGACAAAATGCGCCACAGTGCCACAAGCGCCCTCTTTGAAAGACGGGATGTAATAATTGTAGCGTCCGTTTCGTGCATATATACTCTCGGTGACCCTGTGGAGTATAAAAACATGACGGTGTCGGCAACGAGGGGACTTGAGATTTCAAGAAACAAGTTTATTGCAGACCTTGTGAAAATCCAGTATGAGAGAAATGACATGAACTTAGAGAGAAACAAGTTCAGAGTGAGAGGGGATACGGTTGAGGTTTTTCCGTCGGCATCCGAGAAAAACGCCCTCAGAATCGAGTTTTTCGGCGATGAAATTGATGAAGTTTCGGAAATTGATGTTGTTACGGGCGAAGTGCTTCACAGACTGAACCGTGCAGTTATTACCCCTGCGACCCACTATGTTACAAGCGACGATAAAAGGCAGAAGGCGATAAATGACATTTTAGAGGAAATGTCGCAAAGAGTCGAATATTTCAAGAGCGAAAACAAGTTTATCGAGGCACAGAGAATAGAAGAGAGAACAAAGTACGATATGGAAATGCTCTCGGAGCTCGGATACTGTTCGGGTGTTGAAAATTATTCGAGAGTCCTTTCGGGACGTCCCGAGGGAAGCACCCCCTATACGCTTCTCGATTATTTTCCCAAAGACTTTTTGCTTCTCGTAGACGAGTCCCATGTAACTCTTCCACAGGTAAGAGCCATGAGCGGCGGTGATTTTGCCAGAAAAAAGAATCTTATAGATTACGGCTTCAGACTTCCCTCTGCCTACGATAACAGACCGCTTCGTTTTGAGGAGTTTCAGGAAAGACTCAATCAGGTAATATACGTTTCCGCAACCCCCTCAGAATATGAAAAGAACAGAGCCGAAAGGGTAGCCGAGCAGATTATACGCCCGACAGGACTTCTTGACCCTGATATTGAAGTGCGACCCGTAAAGGGACAAATTGACGACCTTATCGGTGAGATACGCACAAGGGTTGAAAAGAAAGAAAGAGTTCTTGTCACAACACTTACAAAGACAATGGCGGAGGACTTAACGGAGTATCTCGGCTCTCACGATATAAAGTGCAGATATATGCATTTTGGCATTGATACAATTGAGAGAATGCAGCTTTTGCGTGATTTGAGACTCGGCGTATTTGATGTGCTTATAGGTATCAACCTTTTAAGGGAGGGACTCGACCTTCCTGAGGTATCTCTTGTTGCCATTCTTGATGCCGACAAGGAAGGATTCTTAAGGAGCGAAACCTCACTTATCCAGACGGTCGGCAGAGCTGCAAGAAACGCTGAAGGAAAGGTTATCATGTACGCCGATACAATTACCGGCTCTATGCAAAGAGCTATTGACGAAACAAAGCGTCGCCGCAAAAAGCAGGATGATTACAACAAGGCAAACGGCATTGTTCCCGTGACAATCAAGAAAGAAATAAGAGATGTTCTTGATATTGCCATAAAAGAGGACAAAAAGGCTGACGGAAATCCAAAGAAGATGTCAAAGAAGGAGCTTGAAACTACCGTCGAGCGCCTGACTTCGCAGATGAAAGAGGCTGCAAAACGCCTTGACTTTGAGCTTGCGGCGGCACTTCGTGATAAAATCATTTCCCTTAAGGGAAAATGATTTTATCAAATTAGGAATTAGGAATTAACTATTAACTATTAACTATTTGTACTTGAAACGACGATGTAATTATGGTACAATAAATTGATTAGTTATATTTTCATATAAAAGAGAGGTATTTAAAAATGAAAGCAAGACTTCCAAAGGGTATGGGCGGCGGCCCGCAGAATATGCAGGCGATGTTAAAGCAGGCACAGAAAATGCAGGAAGATATGGAGAGAGTACAGGCTGAGCTTGAAGAAGAGGTTACTGAGGTAACTGCAGGCGGCGGCGCTGTAAAAATCGAAATCAAGGGTAACAGAGAGATTCTCTCCATTGAGCTTGATGAAGACGTAGTTGACCCCGATGATATTGAAACGCTTCAGGACCTTATCGTTGCGGCGGTTAACGAAGCAATAAAGACTGTTGACGCAAAGAACGGCGAGGCTATGAGCAAGGTTACAAGCGGTCTTAATATGCCGGGACTTTTTTAAGTAATAAGTAATAGGGAAGAGGTAAGAGGTAAATGAAAGTAGAACTTCTTGAACACACACCCGAGCCCGAGAGAGTGATAGCGGCGGCGGCAAAGCTGTGCTATTCCGAGGTCGGTGTTGACGATATACTCGAAAAAATGACTCCCGAAAAGTGCGAGAGCTTTATAAATATGCTTATGTCCCTCGGACATGAAAGCCCCGTTGAGCATGTGTGCTTTACCTTTGCAATCGAGGGTGTTTCACGCTCTCTTCTTGCCCAGCTCACACGCCACAGACTTGCTTCTTATAGCGTTCAGAGCCAGAGATATGTCGGCAAAGAGAATTTTGACTACATAATTCCTCCCGAAATCGAGGCTGTTCCTGAGGCAAAGGAGCTTTTCATAAAGGCTATGGAAAGCGACAGAGAAACATATAAAAAACTTAATGAAATTCTCTCTGCAAAGCATAAGGAAACAATGCTCGCCGGGGGACTTGACGAAAAGACAGCAGAGAAAAACGCAAAGAAGAAGGCACAGGAGGACGCAAGATATGTCCTTTCCAATGCCTGCGACACAAAGATTGTAATGACAATGAATGTGCGTTCTCTCTATAATTTCTTTGCTTTGAGAACCTGCTCTCGTGCGCAGTGGGAAATCAGAGAGCTTGCAACAGAAATGTTAAGACTCGTTAAGGGAGTTTCCCCCTTGCTCTTTAAAAATGCAGGTCCTTCATGTGTAAAGGGCGGCTGTAAAGAGGGTGCAATGACCTGCGGCAGGGCGAAAGAAATGCGCGAGTTTTTCAAAAACATGTAAGGAAGAATAATAATGGGATTTTTAATTACGGTTGAAGCGCCTGATGCTTCGGGCAAGGCAACCCAGACAAAAATGCTCCTTGACAGGCTCACGAAAGAGGGCTACAAAACATATAAATTTGCGTTTCCAAATTACGGAAGCGATGCTTGCAAGCCGGTGGAGATGTATCTTGACGGCGTGCTGGGCGGCAAACCCGAAGATACAAATGCTTATAGCGCATCGGTGCTTTTTGCGGTGGACAGATTTTTTTCCTACCGCACCGAGTGGAAAAAGCTTCTTGATGAGGAAAACACGGTTATCGTGCTTGACAGATATACAACCAGCAATGCAGTGCATCAGATTGTAAAGCTCGAGGAGTCAGAATGGGACACATTTCTTTCGTGGCTTTATGACTTTGAATTTGTCAAAATGTCGCTTCCCGTACCGGATATTACGGTGGCACTGGATGTTCCACCCGAGGTGTCAAAGGTGCTTATGGAAAAAAGAGCAAGGGAAGACGAAAACCATAAGACAGACATTCACGAGGCCGATACGGAGTATTTGAAAAAATGCTATGAGGCAAGCAAGTATGCAAGCGGCAAGTGGGGCTGGAAGAGAATTGAGTGTACAAAGGACGGGCAGATGCTGTCCCGTGAAGAGATACACGAAAAGATATACACTTCTGTAATTGAAAAAATGGAGAACAGATAATGGTATTACTTTTTTTGGCAGACGGATTTGAAGAAATTGAAGCACTTACTCAGGTTGACTACCTCAGACGTGCAGGCGTTGAAATAACAACTGTCGGCGTAAACGGTGAATATGCCACAGGTACGAGAAACATTACCGTAAAGGCAGATACTACCTTAGACAAAATTGACTATTCAGACGATGTTGAAATGGTAATTCTTCCCGGCGGACTCGGCGGCATGAATGGCATGAAGTCGAGCGAAAAGGTGTGTTCTATTGTAAAGAAGGCGGAAAAGGACGGAAAGTTTGTTGCTGCAATCTGCGCTTCTCCCACAATTTTTGCATATCTTGACATGGTAAGGGGTAAAAGATGCGTATGTTATCCCGGCATGGAGGACGAGCTCATATCGGCAGGCGGCATTTATACAAACGAGCCTGTTGTAAAGGACGGCAAGATGATTACCGCAAGGGCGGCAGGAGCTTCGGAGGAATTTTCCTTTGAGCTTATCCGTGTTCTTAAGGGTACCGAAGCGGCAGAAAAAGTAAGAAAGAGCATTTTTGCACGATGAGTACAGAACAAATCAGAAACGATAAAAAAGAAATCAGAAAAGTAAACAAGCAAAAAAGGGCAGAAATCGATGCGGGCAAAAAGCAAGAGCTTGATAAAAGAATTTGCGATTATATCATAAATTCAATGAGCTTTAAGTATGCTGATACTGTTCTTGTGTTCTGTCCGACAGATGAGGAAATAAATATTCTTCCTGTCTTTGAGGCGGCAAGAAAGCTCGGCAAAAGGGTGGCGTTTCCAAAATGCTTTTCAAAGGGAATTATGAAATTCTTCTATGTCGATGACCTTTCACTTCTCAGAGAGGGTAAATACGGCATAAAGGCACCCGAGGGCGGCGAGGAATTTGAAAAAAACCTTCATCCTCTTTGCATAGTGCCGAGCCTTGCGGCAACTAAGGATGGCACACGTCTTGGCTATGGCGGCGGTTTTTACGATAGATTTCTTTCAAAATTTGACGGCATTTCCATGTGCGTTCAGTATGATGAATTTGTCGTGGAAAATTTGCCTCAGGAAAAAAGATACGACAAAAAATTCGATGTGCTTGTTACCGAAAGCGGGGTGTATGTAATTGGGAAATAAAAAAAAGTTTGAAAAAATAGAGCGAAACGATACATATTACGAAACTCACGGTGACGAAGAAATAAAGCAGGACGAGAAAAAGCAAAAAGAAAAAAAGATAGGGAAGACTGAAATTCTTCCCGGGATTGATTCACAGAACGTTCCTGAAAAGAAGACGTTTTCTTCCCGGTTTACCTATAAAAGAGAAAAGAAAAAAATAACACAGAGCGAAGAAGCAACAGCACAAGTCAAAACAGCTCCCAATGCGCCCTTTGTTTTTTCGCTTGTGGTGCTTTGCATTGTGCTTGTTATGAGCTATGTCGTTACGAGTAATATTTTTTTGTCTCTTCCCGGCACGACAAAAGCCTTTGCAAGGGTGATTATGTATATTGCGGCATACGTTGTGCCGTCGGTTATATATCTTATTACACCGTATTCAAAAAAGCATTTTCATAATATAAGACGCTTTTCTGTGTCCACGTTGCCGTTTGCGGCATCGTGCCTTGGACTTATGCTGTGTCTTGCGGCTTTGCAGAAATATCTTATAGCTTATGTTTTTTCATACAGCGAGCCGTTGGTGTCGGCTCAGGGGAACTTGCTTGTGAGCATAGTTGTGGGTGCATTTTTGCCCGCAATATGCGAAGAGCTTTTTGTAAGAGGTATACTCCAAAACGAAATATCCGAGTACGCGGGAGGTCTTTGCGGAGTAATAGTGGGTGCACTTGTTTTTGCAATGCTTCATTTTGAACTGCAATACTTTTTTGTATATTTCCTCGGCGGAATTATACTTGGCAGTATTACACACGTCACCCGTTCGGTTTTCCCTGCAATGGCTGTTCATTTTCTTAACAACACGCTGTCAATTCTGTTTTCGGACAAGTTGTCATTTATTGCAACCGAGCGAATCGGCGGAACTTTGCTTATAATAGTTCTTGCATCTGTATGCTTCGGCTTTCTGATTTTGACACTGCACCTTGCAGAAAAAATCAGCGAAAAGAGAGCAAAGAATTATCTCTTGTCGGACAAGGATGAATCAAACGGCAAAAATGTCGAAAGCGACAATAATGTGTTCTTCGTAATCTCACCCGACAAAAAAACGCCTTCAAAATTTTTGAAAGTGATGCTGACTCCCGCAATGCTTACGTCGATTGCTATTTTTATAGTAGTTGCGTTTATAAAGCTGTAAAAAAGTATTGACAAAAAAGAAAAAGGGTAGTATAATACTCCCGAACCGCAGAATACAATATCAGGGGTGCTGTTGAAAAACGGCTGAGATGGAGAGATGTTCTCTGAACCCTTTAAACCTGTTCGGATAATACCGGCGTAGGGAGATTGGCTTTAATTAAAGCGTATGTACCGCACCGATATTGTGTGCGGTATTTTTTTATTCTTCGGAGGTTTTTTCCAATGAAAAACAGTAAGACAAAAATTATGACAGAGTGTGCAATACTTGTTGCACTCTCGACCGTCCTCAGCTTTCTCAAAATCTGGAATATGCCCTGGGGCGGAAGCGTAACGCTTTTCAGCATGCTTCCCGTATGCTATATCTCGGTGCGCCACGGAATCAAATGGGGACTTGGTTCTTCTTTCCTCTATGCGGTAATCCAGCTGTTTCTCGGCATTACCGTGGACGGTCTTCTCGGATGGGGACTCACGGGAGGAATTCTTGTCTCTTGTATTCTTCTTGACTACATAATTGCATTTACTTCGCTTGGGCTTTCGGGGCTTTTTGCAAGGAACGGTGCAGGTGTTATGATGGGTACAACGCTTGCGGTAGCAATCAGATTTGTAAGCCATCTTCTCAGCGGCGTTTACGTTTTTGCTTCTGCAGGAAAGCTGTGGGAAGGCTTTGAAACATCAAACACATGGCTGTACAGCTTTGTTTATAACGGATGTTATATGCTTCCTGAACTTGTTATGACCCTTGTGGGTGCGGCTATAATATACAAAGCGCTTGCAGACAGAAATATTTAATTATTGTAACCGAGGTATACATACGCACCTCGGTTTTTTGTTTGTCGGATAACATAGAAGTCTGTCGCATCATCAACTGTTTTGTAAAAAAATGGATATAAAGTAGTCACTTTTGCACAAATTACACAATATTTGTCTGTGTATTTGTACAATTATTGTGTAATTTCAAAAAACTGTTGACAAAATGGTTGATTTTGGTATAATTATTATTGTACCAGTTTATAATGTGTTTTTGGCATATAAACTTTTGTAGCTGAAAAATCTGACTTAAAAAGGGCAAAGAGAACTGTATGCAGACGAACTCACTTGTTAATGAAAAAATAAACAGTCTTGTGCTTGCCGTAAAGAGTAATGACACAGCGTCATTTCTTGAACTTTTAGGTCATTTTTCTCATACCATTTCCGCTCTTGCACATTCGTTTTCTCTGCCCAGATCCGAGCTTGAGGATTTGTGTCAGGAGGGCAGAATGGCGCTTTACCGTGCGGCAATGAGTTATGACGGGAAAAGCGCACAGTTTTCAACTTATGCAATAACCTGTATGACAAATGCCATGATTTCCTTTGCTAAAAAGTATAAGGCACAGAATCTCGGTAAGGCATACGGAGTATTGCCGGAGGATTGCGAAGACGAGGCGTACTCGGCAAGGCTTTCGTCTGCCGAGCTTGACGAGCTTCTCTGCCGCGATGGATTTGCAGGGCTTTCGGAGTATGAAAGACGCGTCATGAGCCTGAAACTTGCGGGTTACAAAGTGGGAGAAATTGCAAAAAAGCTCGAAAAAGAAACGAAATCTGTGGAGAACACCCTTTTCAGAGCAAGGCAAAAGCTGAAGAAACATATTGACGGGTAAAATATACGTCGCACGCAAAAGCGGTCGAAAGACGGCGGCTCATTACCGCCATGCGGCAAAAACATAAAACTCAAAGCGAGGTAAAAGGAAATGTACGAAAACAAGACACTGGTCTGCAAGGATTGTGGAGAAGAATTCATCTTTACTGCAGGCGAACAGGAATTCTATGCAGAAAAGGGCTTCCAGAACGAACCCCAGAGATGCAAGGCTTGCCGCGACAAGAGAAAGAACGCAGCTAAGCCCCAGAGAGAATACTTCACAACAACTTGTGCAAACTGCGGCAAGGAGGCAAAGGTTCCCTTCCAGCCCACAAGTGACAGACCTGTATATTGCAGCGACTGTTTCGCAGCAATGAAGGAAGAACAGGAATAAAATACTTAAAGGCTTATTATTAAATTTGCCCAGAATATATTTTTGCCCAGGGTGTTATTTTCGAAACACGGAAATCGGACTTTGTGCATAAGTAGTTTGAGTAAGTCTGATTTTTGGCTATCGTAATTTATGAAACTGTTTAGCCGCCCCGTTTTACGGGACGGCTTTTGCGTGAGAAACATTTTCGCATATTTACAAAAAACAATATATGTGCTATAATTTTATAAAGACAATAAAAAGGAGAAGGCACAATGAAGATAAGATTTCTGAGTATTGTTCTTGCTTTGCTGATGATTGCTCTCTGTTTTGCAGGCTGTAAGCAGACAGATAAGGGCAAGGATACAATGACCCCTGTCGCTCCTCAGGCTGAGGAAGAGGTAAAGCCTGAAAGAAAAATAAAGAACATTATTTTTCTTATCCCGGACGGTGCAGGGTATCCTTTGTATGACTTTGCAAACGATGTAAAGGTATCGGGCGGTTTTCTGGCTTCGGGGTACGAACACAGAACACCTACCACGACAGACCCCATGACGATGCGTTCATATCTTGCGGGAAGCATGACAACGCTCAATTTTAGCGCTGCTCTTACCGATTCTGCCGCCGCAGGTACTGCGATGGCAACGGGTTATAAAACCCATAACGGACGAGTTGGTATCAACCCTGACGGAAAGCCTATAGCCAACGTCCTTGAAGCGGCACAGTCCATAGGAATGTCTACAGGACTTGTTGCTACATATGAATGGATGCACGCAACTCCGGCATCTTTTTCGGCTCATGTAATGGAAAGAACCGATTACCGCAATCTATATCAACAGATAGAAAACCAGGGAATTGATGTTGTTCTCGGTTCCGGATACGGTGCGGTAGAGGAGTATGCGACCATTGATAATGCACTTGACAGAGGATATACTGTAGTAAAGACAAGAGGAGACCTTGAAAAGGTTAAACCCGGTGACAAAATCTGGGGTGATGCTACAAATGACAGCTCACCTTATGATATAAACCTTAATGCAGACCAGCCTACTCTTGCGCAGATGACACAGGCGGCAATTACGGCTCTTTCCGATAATGAAAACGGCTTTTTCCTTATGGTTGAGGGCAGTAAAATAGATACAGGCGGACATGCAAACGATGCTGTTGTGACAACCAGCGAATATCTTGCCTTTGACGCCGCATTCAAGGTTGCTGTGGATTTTGCCTCGGAGAGAACAGATACGGTTGTGCTTGCGGTACCCGACCATGATACAGGGGCCATGAAGTACGATGAAATAGAGAACCTCATTGATGCTGTAGCTAAAGTTCAGGATGGCGTAAATCCTGAAACAATAGGCTGGGGCACAACAAGTCATTCTACGCAGCAGGTCGGCGTATGGATGTATGTTCCCGAAGGCGTTGATGTTATTGAAGGGTTAAACAGTACCCTTGGAGATACACCCGAAACAAGAGTGAATTTTGTAATAGACAACACAGACCTTGCTCCTTATATTGCAGGACTTTTGGGTGTTGACCTTGATGAGCTTACAAAGGAGCTTTTTGTTGATGTAACGGATATTGGAAGATATTCTTCTGCGGTCGGAAAGTTTACCTTCAATAACGGCAACAAATATGTTTACAGAAATCAGTCTGAATATTTCGAAGACGGTAAAAAGAAGAGTCTTGACGGCATGGTGACGGTTGAGGCAAACGGACGCTTCTATGTTCCTTCGTGCCTCGTCACACAAGAGGATTTAAAGCACGTCAATAAAGAGGGTGAGAGCGTCGTTTCCGGTAGCGGTACAAAGAATGACCCATTCATCATTGACGAAGAGTGGAAGTTTATTGAGTTTACCGGCGCTTTGCTTTCGGGAAATGACTATAGCGGCAAGTATTTTCTCCAGACTAAGGACTTAAATCTTGTGGGACAAAAGGAGTATCCGGGCGTCGGAAGTGACAGCACCTTTGCAGGTGTTTATGACGGCGGCGGACATGAAATAAAAGTAAACCTTGTTGTAAAGGGCGACCAGTGTATTTTCCCGTATGTTTCGGGAACGGTTATGAACCTTGGAACAAGGGGAAAGATTTTCTCCACGGGTATGAG
Source organism: Clostridia bacterium (assembly GCA_017456765.1). Lineage (GTDB taxonomy): Bacteria > Bacillota > Clostridia > Oscillospirales > CAG-382 > UMGS1387. The sequence goes on from JAFTIR010000033.1 coordinate 54,055, forward strand.
TGACGGAATATATACGGCAGGTATTGCACGTTCTGTCAGAAGCACAGGTAAGATTATAAACTGCTATTCCATGACCGACCTTAACGGTCAGGGTGTCTGCGGAATTGCTTCTTCAAATTACGGTTTGATTGAAAACTGCTATTTCGGCGGAAAAATAACAGCAAGGGGCAGTGGTTCTGCCATTGCATCTACGGCAGGCGGTGCATTTGTAAACTGCTATTATGACAAGTCTTGCGGAAGAGCACAGAGCGATGCCGTAAAGGTATCCGAAGAAGAAAAGATTACTCTTGCCGACACACTTAACGGCACAAGAGAAAGTGCAGCAAAAGCGATGGGTGAGAGTCTTTCCAATATAAAATACTGGAAGATGTCTGAGGACGGTGAGCCGGTACTTTACAGTCCTGTTCCGACGGTTTCAAAGGTTGTTCTTTCTCCTAAGGATGTAACTGTCAATAGGGGAGACGGTGTGCAGTTCTCGGCGGTTGTTGAGGGCGAATTTGACCCCTCACAGGAGATTGTATGGTCGCTTGAGGCAACAGACGCAAGCGGAAACAGTGTACTGTACGAGGACGGATTTTTGTATATTGACGAAGATGAAACGGCAAAGAGCTTTACCGTTGTTGCAAAGTCGGGATACGACGGAAGTGTAACCGATATTACAACCGTTATAGTTGGAGATGAAGTTGCAGACGTGGCAGACGGAACAAGAGCAAGACCTTACCTCATTACATGCCAAACAGATTTACTCGGTCTTACAAACGTTATTCTTTCGGGAAATAACCTTTCGGGACTTTATTTTGAACAGGTCTGCGACCTTGATATGACGGGCGTTGACGGATATAACGGTATTCCGAGCAGTAAGACCTTTGACGGCATCTATAACGGAAACGGGTATGTAATCAAGGTTGATATAGACTCACAAGAAGATAACAGCCCCTTTGGAACTGTCAGCGGAATGCTTCTCAACGTTTCGACCTCCGGCACAGTTAACGGCGTTACAAGACCTGCAGGCGTTGTCCGTAAGGTGACAAACAGCGGCAAGATAATCAATTGCTTCTCGGATGCGGTTGTAACAGGTACAAATGAAGCGGCGGGTGTTGTTCGTTCGGTATATGGCGTTGCGGCAAACTGCTACTTTGCAGGCTCTGTTTCAGCTTCTTCCACATATCCGTGTACATTTATACAGGATGGCGGCACCGGTATTCATAACTACAGCGTGGGTGAAGAATATAAGGTTGACGGAGATGAAACGATAATTAAAAAAGATGAACTCACTCAGGACGGAATTGTAAAACGGCTCAATAATGACAGGAGCGAATCGGCTTGTGTTGCAGGCATTGCAAAGAGCCTTCTGTGTGATTGGGAATATAATGAAAACACGGGTGCTGTTCTTGTAAGAAAATAATATAATAAAAGAAAAACGCAAGGTTGAAACCCTTGCGTTTTTTGCGGAATAAAACAGAGAGGAATGAGTAAAACTAAAGAAAAAAGCACCGGAGGCAAAGTATGAGTAATAACGAAAATAACGAAAATAACGAAAGCCAGAACAAAGAACTTGCCGACAACCTTGAAAACATCAGAGAGTCGGGGGCAATAAGAATAGTAACAAAATCCTCAAGGATACACACCCTCGTAATAGCGGGGCAGATAGAGGGACATTATGAGCTTCCGAGTCAGACCAAAAGCACAAAGTATGAGCATGTAATTCCCCAGCTCGTAGAGGTGGAGGAGAGCGACGAGGTTGACGGGCTTTTAATGATTCTCAACACTGTGGGAGGCGATGTAGAGGCGGGACTTGCAATATCCGAGCTTGTGTCGGGAATGACAAAGCCCACGGTATCTCTCGTTATTGGCGGCGGACATTCAATAGGAGTACCTCTTGCCGTGTGTGCAAAAAAGAGCTTTATTGCCCCCTCGGCAACAATGACAATCCACCCTGTGAGAACAAACGGACTTGTGATAGGTGTGCCGCAGAGCTTCACCTATTTTCTCAAAATGCAGGAGAGAATATGTGATTTTGTCGTAAAGAACTCGGGAGTGTCAAAGGAGCTTCTAAACAAGCTCATGCTTGAAACCGACGAGCTTGCGGCGGATATAGGGACTGTGGTAGACGGGATTCATGCCGTTGAGATAGGGCTTATAGATGAGGTAGGGGGACTTGGCAATGCACTAAGAGCTCTTCACGGCATGATAAAACAAAAAAAGGACAGCTGATTTAGCTGTCCGATTTTCTTGAATCTATAAATTCATTTGCCTTTGTGAGAATATCTCTGTCGTGCTTGAAGTTGAGAATGGAAAGTGCTTCTTCGTAGGTTACAAGCCTGTACTCTGAAATTTCCATTATATTCATTTTGACATCTTCTGCATTAAAATGGGCGAGATAGTATACGGCTTTTTTCTTGATAAATCCGTTGATAAGGTAGTTGTAACTTTCTCTGAAGCCCTTGATAAGCTGCGTTTTAACACCTGTTTCCTCGTACACCTCGCGAAGAGCTGTCTGTTCTTCGTCTTCTCCGATTTCAATGTGTCCCTTGGGAAAGCCTATGTGTCCAGATATGTTGGTGATAAGAATAAATTTTCTTATACCGTCGGTTTCCGTGTACATAACTGCACCGCAGCTCTTCTCGTAGTAGCATACATATTTGTATCTGTCGGCGGGAAGATATTTTTCAAGCAGGGAAACAAGACGCGGTTCATAGACAATGGTTCTTTCGGGAGCCATTATCCATACATCTTCCTCTTCTTCAAGCCTGTCCTTGGCTATGGCTACAACCTGTCCGCGAAAACTTGTGCATGGCTCGTTTGTGCCAATTATGAAAACCTTCACCTGTTTTAGTGCATGAATCAGCTTTCCGCAGTTGAGAAGTCCCGCCCGTTTTCTGCCGGAATACAGAAAATATGTGCCTGTTACAGTTACGTCATACACACCGCCAAGAACACTTCGGGTGCTTTTCGTAGCATTGAATTCATTAAAGCTCATTTTAATCAGTCCTTTTCCTGCTAAAGAGCAGGAACAAATAAAGTCGTTTTTGAACTTACAAAAACTTTCACTAACTAAAGTATAGCACAAAAGACGATACATATCAAGATATATTTTGCATTTTTCACTTTATGTTAACTATATTTGTATATTCTTCCCAAAAACGAGGTTGCCCAAAAGTAGCAAAAAGTTAAAATAATAAAACTGTGCTCTCTCTTGCAATATAGAAAAAAGTGTGTTATACTACTTGTAAAGATAGGAAAGGCAGGGATAACGGTGACGGTTTTAATTGTGATTTTTGCCGTCTGTGCTGTAATAGCGGCACTTGTGTCTTTCGTTTTACTGTCTTCTCTTTCTGTTAGAATAGTTTATAAAGAAACCCTTGAGGTTTTTGCAGGACTTTCTTTTATAAAATTCAAGATTTTTCCGAGAAAGAAAAAGGAAAAGGTAAAAAAGAAGAAAAGAAAGAAAAAAGCGAAAGCTGCAAATGATTCGTCTGCTGCTCGGGAAGGTGCAGAACAGAAAGAAAACATACCTGATTCATTAAAGGATGCGCATAAAAGCAAGAAAAAAGACATAGGTGAGACATTAAAGCTTGTTTTTGAGATAATAAAGAGCGTTTTTGACGTAATGGGAAAACGTGCAGTGATAAAAATTGACGAGCTTTGTGTTGTTGTTTCAAGGGAGGATGCGGCTGATACGGCAGTTTACTTCGGAATTTGCGGCGGTGTTGTTTCAAACATACTTGCTTTTACCTCCAATTTCGGAAAAGCGGTAATAAATGATAAAAACATTTCTGTTGACCCCGATTTTATTTCGGGCAAAAGCAGTTTAAGCACAGACATTACACTTTCTGTCCCGACAGGCTCATTGCTCATAGGGCTGATTAAAGGCTATTTAAAAGGAATATCAAAGAAATAAAGGCGAAAGGGCGTAGATTTATGACAAACAATAACAATATTGCAGATACTGTAAGACAGGCATTGGCTGAAGTTCGCTCAATGGCGGATTCCCAGACAATTATAGGTGACCCCATAGTTGTGGGCGAAACAACCCTTATTCCCGTGTCCAAGGTTTCGATAGGCGTGGGTCTTGGAGGCGGCACATACGGAAAGGAAAGCGGTAACAATGCAGGAGCAGGCGGCACGGGCCTTACTGTTTCTCCTGTTGCATTTATTGTGATTTCCAAAAACGGAACTCCCACTCTTCTCAATGTGGGTTCAGAGGTTGCAAGTCCCAAAATTTCGGGTACTGTCAATGAAATCGACAAAGCACTTGACGATGTTCCGGAAATCATTTCCAAGGTCAAGGGACTTTTCAAAAAGGATAAGCAGGAAACTGAAACGGTCGTAACCGAAAAAGTGACTGTCACAGAAGAAATAATAAAGGAATAAACAAAAACCGCATCCTGAAAGGATGCGGTTTCTTTATATGTTTTTGGGAAGCTCTGTGATAAGATTGTTTTTTACAAGATGCTCACAGAGTGCGTATTCTTCAATCTCAAAGTCGAGGGTTTCCGAGTCATATTTTACAATACATACCGAGGCATTGGGTACCCATGGAAGATTTACAATCTCGGATATGTCAAGTTTTTTCCATACACAGCCCATTGTGCGTACAGGGGTTGCATGGGTGCCGATAAGTATGTTTTTGCCGGGATTTTTCTTTACAATCCTCTCGATAGTCCCTTTTACTCTTTTTTGCAAATTTCTTACGCTTTCGCCGCCGGGACAGGTGCTGTTACCGAGGTCGTTTTTCCAGATTGCATATTCTTTTGGATATTTTACCGAAATATCGTCGAATTTCATTCTTTCCCATTCGCCGCCGTCGATTTCACGAAGTCCATCGTCCTTTGTAACAGAAAGTCCGTGCTTTTCGGCAATGATTTTTGCTGTTGAATAGGCTCTTGGAATGTCGCTTGCAAAGGCGGCATCTATTCTGTAACTTTTAAGGAATTCTGCGGTACACTGTGCCTGCTTTATGCCAAGCTCCGTCAGGTCAGAGGGGTACTGCCCATGAAATTCCGCCTTAAGATTTCCCTCGCCCTGTGCGTGGCGTACCATTATTATTTTTGTATCAAACATTATTCTTTTCCTCCGTTATATAATAGAACGCATTGCAATAGTCAGCTTCACATCGCTTGGTGTAAAGCCTGCCTCGGCAAGTGAGGCGGCATTTGTTTTGTAGCAAAGCTCGGGCGTGTTGTTTTCTGCCGAAAGGTGGGCAAGAATGATTTTTTCCGTACCCATATCAACAAGCTTTGGAATAAACGCCGCACAGTCTTCATTTGACAAATGTCCGTGGTCGGACAGAATTCTTTTTTTGAGAGGGTAGGGATAGGGGCCGTTTTTGAGCATTTTTACATCGTGGTTTGATTCAATGACAACAGATTTGCAACCAAGAAGATATGATGCAATTTCAGGGGTTATTCTTCCCATGTCTGTTGCAAGGGCAAAACGGTTGCCGTCGGAAAACGTAAAGTGATAACCGCATGAACCGAGAGAGTCGTGGGGTGTTGCAAAAAGATTAACTTCAAAGCCGTCAAAGGTAATCGAGTCGCCCGAATCCTTTATTCTTGCATTTCCCTCGAAAAGCTCGTCAAGCGGCATATCGTAGTAAGATGCCGACTTTCTGTTTATGTATATTGGAATATCCCTGTGTCTTGAAAGAACAGGAAGACCCTGAACGTGGTCACTGTGCTCGTGTGTTGTCAGCACTGCCTTGATGTTCCCAATATCTGTACCGATGCTCCCGAGGGCAGTACAGATACGCTTGAATGAAACACCGGCATCAATAAGTATTTCCTCGTCTGCATATTTAATATAAACGCAGTTTCCCGAGGAACCTGAAAACAGCGGAATTGCTTTGAACATAAGTTTAATACCTGCTTTTGTGTTTTATTTTACAAAGAAAAGGAGATAAATGTAATCTGCAAGAACCGTGAAAACAAAGGGAGAGAGAAGAACAACGACAGCTTTAAGTCTGTTTCTTCTTCTTTGAAGAAGCTCTTCGGGCAAATCCTCACCCCTCATTTTTGCTTTCCCGATTTCGTTGTTGTGGTGGAAAAACAAAAGCAGATATGTACATATTGCAATAATTGCAATTATCTGATAGATTGCCATTGCCGGAAAAAAGTGGAGAGTGTTCAGCAGATAATTGTATACACCGGCAACGATTGCCAGGTTAAAAATAAGTAAAATTAAGTATTTGATTCTTCCCATGTCAGTTTAACTTGTCAAGACATACAGCACCGTATTTTCTTACCTTTAAAATATAAACGCTGCCTTGTCCGAAAACGCTTTCCAGTAAATTTTTGTATTCTTCTGTTTTTTCAGCCGGCACAAAGCTCTGGATTGTTCCTGCAAAGCCTCCGCCGTGAACACGCCACGCCGCATTTTTGCAACACCTTAGAACCTCTGCCGAGAGAGCAAGCGCGAGAGATAACCCCTGCTCGTCAACATTTTTTGTTGTATAGACATTTTGGAGCATTGTAAATGACGAAATTCCGGATGCCTTAACACCCGAAAGGAAGGCATTAAGGTCTCCTTCTGCAAGAGCTTTTTTTTGCGCAGAAACTCTTTCATTTTCATTGAAGAAGTGAAGTGCACGCATAAAACACTTGTCGGAAAGCTGTTCTCTTATTTCTTTTGCTTTTTCGATAAGTTTTTCCTTTGATGACTCTCTTAAAAACTTCACGCCAAGGAATTCTGCCACCCTTTTCATGTCACCGGGAACAGATGCGTAATCTTCATTAAGGTCGGCATGGTTGCCTCCCGTATTTACTATGCAAAGCCTGAGACCGTGCTTTTCAAGGTCAAAGGGGAGCTTTTCCACTATCGGATTTTTGGGGTCCTTGAAGTCTATTGCAACAAAGCCGCCCACAGCACATGCCACCTGGTCCATAAGGCCGCAGGGCTTGCCGAAGTGTACGTTTTCCGCATACTGTGAAATTTTTGCTATTTCAACGTTGTCAATATCACCGTTGTTGTAGAAGTGGGAAAGCATATTTCCCACCATATCCTCAAATGCCGCAGAGGAAGAAAGTCCCGAACCCTTGAGAACATTTGATGTTGTATATGCGTAATATCCGCCTATGTTGTAGCTGTTTTTTGTGAAACCGTCGCATACTCCTCGGATAATGGCGCTTGCTTTGTACTTTTCATTATCTCTTACTTTTTCAACATCACACAGAGAAACCACATCTTCGGGGAAACCCTCGGATTTGATTGCAACGGTGTTGTCGTCGTTTGTGGCGGCAACGGAGATTATGTCAAGGCTTATGGAGCCGGCAAGCACCTTCCCGTGGTTGTGGTCGGTGTGGTTACCGGAAATTTCGCTTCTGCCAGCAACCGAGAAAAGACGGACGTTTCCGTATTGTTTGTTTGAATATGTATTTTCAAAGCCTTCAGCACAGGAAAGGTACCTTGCTTTTACTGCTTCTATGTCGCAGTCAGCGCCGTAAAGCTCGAAAAATGCCTTGTTGTATGCACCGTCAGAAATGGCGGATTTTAATTCTTTGATATTCATGTAGATTTCTCCGTTAGTGTTAATGCAAGTTTGTATTTCCCTGCCGTCCGCCTTGTGACGGCAGGGAAAGGTTGTAATCGAGAAATGAGCTTTATTTAAGCCCTTGAAAATGTTGGAGACAAATTATTTTCTTTTTGCTACTTTTTCTTTTTATCAAAGAAAAAGTAAGTTAATCCTTAAAGAATGCAAGGAATGCGTTGTAAGCAGACCATACGTCTGTCTTTGCAACAACTTCAACAGGAGCGTGCATTGAGAGAACGGGAACACCAACGTCAATAACGTCAATGTTGAGCTTTGCAAGATACATTGCAACCGTTCCGCCGCCGCCCTGGTCAACCTTGCCGAGCTCTCCTGTCTGCCAGATAACTCCTGCCTTGTCAAAGAGATTTCTTACATAGCTTACGTATTCTGCATGAGCATCGTTTGTGCTACTCTTTCCGCCGCCACCCGTAAACTTTGTAACGCATACGCCCTTGTTGATAAATGCAGAGTTTCTCGCTTCGTAAACGCCCGCAAAGTTGGGGTCAAAGCCTGCGTTAACGTCAGCAGAAAGACACTTGGAGTTTGCAAACATTTTTCTCGGGTTCTGACCGGCGGATATGCACATTTCCTTGAGCATATCTTCAAATGCAAAGGACTTCATACCTGTGTTTGTATCTGAGCCTGTTTCTTCCTTGTCGGCAAAGATTGTAACGGAGGTGTGTTCGTTGTTGCCTGCCGCGTCTGCAATTGCTGTGAGAATGGGGTATGCACATACTCTGTCGTCGTGACCGTAGGAACCGATAAGGCTTCTGTCAAAGCCGACATCACGTGCTTTTGATGCGGGAACAAGAGTAAGCTCGCTGGAAAGAAAATCTGCTTCTGTCATGCCGCACTTTTCGTTGAGAAGGGCAAGAACATTGAGCTTTACCTTTTCTCCTACCTTTTCGTCGTCAAAGGGACGGCTTCCGCAAAGAATGTTGAGATCCTCTCCCGTAAAAGCACTGTAGAGAGGCTTGCCTGCCTGGTCGCGACCGAGGTGGGGGAGAAGGTCTGTTATATAAAGAATGGGGTCGTTTTCATCTTCGCCTATGCAAACGTTTACCTTCTCTCCGTCAGCCTTCATGATAACGCCGTGAAGCGCAAGGGGAAGAGTAACCCACTGATACTTTTTGATGCCGCCGTAGTAGTGTGTCTTGAAAAATGCAAGGTTGTTGTCTTCGTAAAGGGGATTCTGCTTTAAGTCAATTCTGGGAGAGTCAACATGAGCCGCCGCAATATGAATACCCTCTTCAAAGCTCTTTTTGCCCACTACAACAATGTAGATAGCTTTTCCTCTGTTGTTGAGGTAGAACTTGTCGCCTTTCCTGTACTTCTTGCCGTATTCAAAGGGCTTGAAGCCTTTCTTTTCGAGAAATTCAACGGCATATGCCACGCTTTCTCTTTCGGTTTTTGCCTTGTCTAAAAATTCTTTGTATCCTTCGCAGTAGTCGTAGCATTCCTTGACCTGTTCTTCGGTCATTGTGTCATATGCATACTTCTTTGTCATGCAAAGCTGTTCTTTTAAAAGCTCGCCTTTGGATTTTTCGCCGGCTGTTTCTTTTTTCTTTGTTGCCATGATAATTCTCCTTTTTGTATGTGTTAAATATTATTTTTCTTCAAAGTAAAGCTCTATATACTTGTCTTTGGCTTCCATAACCTTTTGAACGTATTCCCGTGTTTCCTTATAGGGAATGTTTGTAAGGACGCCGTTTTCGGAATATTCCGGATTCTTTAACCACTCACGCACACGTGTTGGCCCTGCGTTATAGGCGGCAAGCGCCGTTTCCCACGAGCCGAACTCGGAATAGAGCATATCGAGGTAATAAACGCCGTAGCGGATGTTTATTTCGGGCGTGTAGAGCAGATTAGGGTTATTTGCATCATCTGAATTTTTACTGCATAACCACGTAAAAGTTTCGGGAGTCATCTGCATAAGACCTATTGCACCCTTGGAGGAAACAGCATCGCTTTTGAATTTGCTTTCTGTCTTTATTACAGCAAAAATGATTTCTTTTGGTACAGAGTGTTCCTCTGCGCATTTTTCCACCGTTTCGAGATATTCCGTTGGATGACTTTTTTTCTCGATTGCAGTATCAATTTTAGTCCAGAAAAATGCCAAGATTGCAGATGCAATGAGAATGGCAATTATAGTAAGAGTCTTTTTCATAAATAAACCTTTCGGAATTATGATTTTGATAATATTTCGCAAATAAAAAGCTGTGCTTTTTCTTTAAGCGCCCGGAGTGTTCCGTTGTTGGCGATTATGTAGTCGCACTTTTCTTCAAAAAAGTCGTCTTTAGGTTGTGCATCAAGACGCATTTTTGCACTTTTCTTGTCAAGTCCGTCACGCTTTATAATTCTTTTGAGTCTTATCGGATATGGGGCAACTATACCGACCGTTATGTCGCAAAGTTTATCCGCTCCGCTTTCAAAAAGAAGCGGTGCGTCAATGATGGCAAGAATGGCTCCGTCCCTTTTTGATTCCGCGAGCCACTTTTTGATTTCTTCAAGTATGTGAAAATGGGTGATTTTGTTTAGCTTTTCATGCTTTTCTTTGTCGGAAAAGGCGATTTCGGCAAGTTTTTTTCTGTTGAGATTGCCGTCACTGTCCAGTATTTCATCACCGAAACATTCGCATAGCTCTGTAAGACACGGCTTTCCTTTCTCAACAACCTCTCTTGCGGTTTTGTCCGTGTCAAGGCATACAACGCCGTCAAAAGAAGAAAACGAGTGGGAAACTTCACCCTTTCCCGCACCGCTCTGTCCCGTAAGTCCGAGTACCAACAAGAGAGTCACCGCCTTTCATAAAAAATCTAAAGCTCGATTATGTTGAATGCTGCAGCTCTTAACATTCTGTTGTAGATTGCAAGGGAAATGCCGTCTGTTGTTTCGGGGAGCACGGCATAAACCGTATCAATATCCGGTATTCTGTCAACCTCACGCAGAGCATCGAACATCTTTACCGCATATTCTTCCTCATTTTTCCGGTTTCCCATAACAAGAATTCTGCCGCTTCTTTCGGATATATCTTCATCAAAGCAGATTATACCGCAGTTTTCTTCACTGTATTTCTTGCCCAAGAAGTCCTTTACTTTATCCCCGTTTCCTTTTACAAGTATAACCTTTGTATCGGGGGCATAGTGCTTGTATTTCATGCCCGGAGATTCTGCCTTCTGTCCCTCTTTGAGTTTTTCAAGAACGGCATCGGAAATGTCAACCTTGCCGAGAAGTTCACATAATTTTTCATGTGTAAAGCCGCCCGGACGAAGAAGTCTCGGGGTTTCGTAGCATAGGGAAATGACGGTTGATTCAAGTCCCACCTCGCAATCACCGCCGTCAATGATGACATCGGCTCTGCCAATCATGTCGGCTATAACGTGCCATGCCTTTGTAGGACTGGGTTTTCCCGAAAGGTTGGCGCTGGGCGCAGAAATCGGAAGACCTGAAAGCTCTATAAGCTTTCTTGCAACAGTGTTCTGCGGAACACGCATTGCGACACTGTCAAGACCTGCCGTAACGGATAGGGGAATAATATCACGCTTGGGAAGTATTACGGTAAGGGGAGCCGGCATCTGTGAAAACAGAAGGCTTGCCTTTTCGTTCCCATCTGCCACGGCGAATTTGTTAATATCACCGCTGTCTGACACATGAACGATAAGTGGATTGTCCTGTTCTCTGCCTTTTGCCGCAAATATCGAGGCAACAGCCTTTTCATCAAGGGCGTTTGCACCAAGCCCGTAAACCGTTTCGGTGGGAAATGCAACAAGCCCGCCCTTTTTTATAATTTCCGCGGCATATGCGATTTTTTCGATGTCTTCCTCTCCGGAAAGGTCGGGATTTACTTTTAAAATTTTTGTTTCGTCTAAAATCATGATCAATTAAACTGGCTGTTCTGGAGCTTTTCTGCTCTGTCAGCCGTTATAAGTGCGTCAATTACTCCGTCGAGGTCTCCGTCGAGAATCTGTTCAAGACTGTAAAGGGTAAGACCGATTCTGTGATCGGTAAGACGGCTCTGAGGGTAATTGTAGGTTCTGATTCTTTCGCTTCTGTCGCCGCTGCCTACCTGGCTCTTACGCTCGGAAGAAATTTCTGCTCTCTGCTTTTCTCTTTCTGCATCAAGAAGTTTGGTTCTGAGCATTTTCATAGCCTTATCTCTGTTCTTGAACTGGCTTCTCTCATCCTGACATTCAACAACAACGCCCGTGGGTTTATGTGTAATACGGATAGCGGAGTCTGTCTTGTTGACGTGCTGACCGCCGGCACCGCCACTGCGAAAAGTGTCGATTTCAAGGTCAGCGGGGTTTATGTCGATTTCAACCTCTTCCGCTTCGGGAAGAACGGCAACGGTAATAGCCGAAGTATGAACTCTTCCCTGCGTTTCTGTTTCGGGTACGCGCTGAACTCTGTGAACGCCGCTTTCAAACTTGAATCTTGAGAATGCACCGTTACCCTCAACCATAAAGGATATTTCCTTGATACCGCCGAGCTCTGTTTCGTTGATGTTCATGACCTCAATCTTGTAGCCCTTGCGGTCGGAGTACATGGAGTACATTCTGTAAATGCTGTGGGCAAAGAGCGCCGCTTCTTCGCCGCCCGTACCTGCTCTGATTTCAATGATTACGTTTTTGTCGTCATCTTCGTCCTTGGGAAGCAAAAGAATCTTGAGCTCTTCCGTGAGATTTTCAATGGCTTCTTTACATTCCTTATATTCTTCCTCAGCCATTTCTCTCATTTCGGGGTCATTGCCGCTCTCGTCGATAAGCTGCTTTGCACCCTCGAGATTGCTCTGGACGGTTTTGTACTCTCTGAATTTCTCGATAATGGGAGAAAGATTTTTATGCTCCTTCATGAGATTTTTATATTTTTCGGTGTCCCCGATAACTTCGGGGTCCATAAGCATTTCGTTGATTTCTTCAAAGTGCTTTTCGGCTTCCATTAAGTTTTCAAACATAGAGCTTTAATTTTCCTTTCGGGTTACATTTTTAATACTTTTTTCGAGCTTGATTCTGGGAACAATCATTTCCCTGCCGCACCCGATACATTTTATTTTGACGTCACTGCCTGCCATTAGCACAAGCATTTGCTTTGCGTTTTTGTCACAGGCGTGATTCTTCTTCATGTTGAGGATGTCCCCAACGCCAAATGTTTTAATTTCCATAAATCATCACTTGTTTTGATAGTCTCCTTCTGTAAAGCGTCTTATCCTTATCATGTAGAGAACGCATATGATTGCGAGAATTACAGACACAATGGAAAGCGCATATGAAACCGAGCTTATTCTTTCGTACTGTGAAATGAGGGGATTATTCATATACTCAAGGTACTCACTTTCACTTGTAATATACGCTTTGTTCCGGATATATTGCATAACACCCTTGTTTGTTGCAAGATGTCCTTCGACTGTTTTGAATACCCTGATGATTGCTGCGCATAAAAGTGTGAGCAATGAAGGCACGGACATGAATTTCAGCATAGGAATTGCAACAGTTCTTTTTTCTTTGCCGAAAAGTTTTATCATCTGTGACAGAATAAAGAGGACAAGTGCCGAGCAAAGAATGAATTCTACCGCTGAAATGGCAATCGAAGCATATATTGAGGTTTTGCTTTCAAGCAAGGTGAACTCTTTGTAATTATAGCTTTCTACCCAATAAAGATAGTTTATTCCAAGATGAACCTTGTTCATGAAAACGTAAGATGCACAAGAGCTTATAAAAGCCGCCAGGGAAAGCATAAGTGTGGTGGCTTTTCCCCGAGACAAAAGGTTTGCAACATACAAGCCGGAAGCCATTGCAATGACAATGCCTATGGCAGAGGGGACTATGTTTATGCCGTCAATATAAAAATCAAAGAAAAATACAAATGACAACGTAAACAGAAAGTAGAGTGTGGAAACCTTCCGGGCTACGTATTCTTCCCGGTTGTTTTCAAGGTAGGTTTCATATTTTGTTTTTAGAAAGGGGGCATAGTTTTTGTCTGCAATAATTCTTATCCAGGTATCTGCAGTAATAAAAAGGTATATAACGCCAAGTATCAGTCCGCATACAAGACATACGCCCATTACATACATTTTCATCTGTGCCATGGACATCTTGAAGGATGCGCCCGCCGATAAATCAAGCTCCGCATCCTGTCCGTAGATTTCGCAAATCTGCGGTGCAAATTCAAGCAATCTTGAAGCAATTACAAATATAAAGGACATTGTAAAGGCTTCGTTCACCCTTTTCACAAGCCTCTCGCTGTCGGCGCGCATGAGCGTGTATTCAAGACCGAGATACAGACCCTTGAAAAGAGAAATCATATAAATGGCTTCAAGAACGCATATGATGAAGGTAAAGGGGACAAAATAATCTCTTCGTCCGCCGGAGGTTGCCCAGAAGCAAAGTATAAGCCTTAAAACAGAAATCCACAAAAGGAACTTTGCGCTTTTTCTTGCATCCTCGAAATTACCGTCATACATATACATTTTTGAAAGACCGACCATGATGAAAATTGCACCGATGAAGTCGGGCATGATGTCAAAAAGGTTGAAATTCGGGAGAGCAAAAAATGCAAGTCCCGCAAAAATAAGACAAAGATAACGTCTCATATTATTCCTCCGATGGTACATTGCCGCGAGCATATGCTTCAGCTGTGGTTTCGGTGTACACATTGCTTATGTATGTCTTTTCATTCTTTCCCCCGGGGTTTTCCGTTATAAGTTCAAAAATGAGAGGGCGCATAATATCTGTTTCATTTACGGGATCCCAACCAATATCACTTCTGAAAAGATTGGAATTTTTATTTATTTTGTAGGTAACCTTGTAAACACCGTTAAGTACATTCTTGTCTGTGTCCTTAAAGCGACCGAGTTCACGAACTTCAATATCATAAACACGCTGAGGAGGGAATACTCTTTCGACATTTTTTTCAAACCTTTTTGACGGGTCTGTGTTTTTGTATGTTTCGGTAAAAAGACAGGGGTATTTTTCGTAGTTTCCTTCTTTCAACATTTTAAAGTAGTCGAGAAAGAATTTCTGACCCTCATGCAAGTTTGAAGCATTTTCGTCTTCAAGAGCATACAGGCTTCCGGATTCATCTATACCGTACATTACATACGGATAACGTGAAAGATACTCCGTATCCTGTGAAAGGTCCACATCC
>JAFTIR010000034.1 GCA_017456765.1 Clostridia bacterium
CCGTAGAGGTTCATGTCCTTGAGATTTTTGATGTCCTCAATGTTGTGAACACCGCCTGAGGCAGTAATGTCGCAGCCAACAGCCTTTGAGAGTGCCGAAAGCTGCTCAAGATTTGGACCTTGAAGGGTACCGTCCTTTGAAATGTCGGTAAAGATGATGTTGCGAACACCCTCTTTTTCCATTTCCTTTGCAAACTCAATGTAGTCCACATCCGAATCGTCAAGCCAGCCCGAAACGCTGACCTTGCCACCCTTGGCATCAATGCCGACAGTTATCTTTTCTGCGTATTTGTCAACGGCACGCTTTAAAAAATCCCTGTCGCGAAGTGCCGCAGAGCCGAGAATCACCCGTGAAATTCCGCCGTTTATATACTCATCAACCGTTTCCATATTTCGTATTCCGCCGCCGAGCTCAAGGGGAACATCTGTCATTTTGGCAAGGGAAAAGAAAAGCTCGCGGTTTACCGTTTTTCCCTCTTTTGCGCCGTCAAGGTCAACAAGATGTATAAACTCTGCGCCGCATCTTTCAAAATCCTTTACGGTCTCAATGGCGCTTGAAGCCACCTTTCTTGCCGTCCCGTATTCACCTTTGAATAAACGTACACATTCTCCGCCGAGAATATCAATTGCCGGTAAAATTATCATAAAAAACCTCGTTTTAATTTCAGATTCTGTCTACTTTCCGTACTTTTGCCCCGATGCAAAAGTACCAAAAAATCTCCGCTCATGGTCGAAAACTCCGCTTCGCTCCGTAACATTCGACCGAGCCGCGGCGGCTCTTTTTTATCTCTACGCAGTAAAAAAATAATTTAATTTCGCACTCTCTACTCCGGCTGTATTTGCCTGCCTACGGCAGGCCATGGCCTCGCTTTGCGAGGCAAACCACACCTATTAGTGGGAATAAACCGGAAATTTTTCCAAATAATTCGTTGAGTTCTAAAAAGGGGCTCCACGGGTCGGGAAAGCCCGACAGCACATTTGTCATTTTGGCGGTTTTCGGTATGCCGCCAAAATGACGTATTGTCAGCGGCGACTCGCCGCCGCTTTGGGTTACTTTTCGCGAGTGAAAAGTAACGGAAAACGCTGTCCGCAGACAGCGGAATTTTCTAAAATTGTTTCCTTGCAAATTCACAAAACGATTTCAGCATAGAGAGCCCTACCGCTTCACTCTTTTCGGGGTGGAACTGACATCCGAAAACATTCCTTCCGTTTCCGATTACGGCAGGGATTTCCTCGCCGTAAAATGTGTGGGCAAGAAGATTCTTTCTGTCGGAAAGTGTTGCTTTGAAGGAATGGACAAAATAGACATAGTCACCGTCACTTGTGTTCTTGAAAAGCGGACAGCTTTTGTCGTCTAAAACAAGGTCATTCCAGCCCATATGCGGAATTTTCAGACCCGTGTCCTTTATCTTCTCGCATCTGCCGTGAACAAGACCCAGTCCTTTTGAAATCCTGACCTCTTCACTCTCGTCAAGAAGCAGCTGCATGCCGAGGCATATGCCGAGAAGCGGTTTATCGCCCTCTGAGCAAAGCTCTATGATTTTTTCGGCAATACCGCTACTGTACAGCATATCCGAAGCATCGGGAAATGCTCCCACGCCCGGAAGAAGCAGGGCATCGGCACTTTTCATTTCATTTATATCCGAGGAGATAAAAGAATCCTCTCCGATAAAGTCAAATGCGTTTTTTACGGAGTGAAGGTTTCCCATTCCGTAGTCTATAATAAGAGTTTTCATAGGGGTTTTGTTTCTTTCTTTTTTATTTTTATGTGCTGCCATGTAAAGGCGTTCTGCGACACCCGAGCCACAGCATTTGTCACTTTTTGGAGAGGGAATTTCGCCTCTGCGGAGGCGACTTTCTTTTGGCACGCCCCAAAAGAAAGCAAAAACGCTCCACTCATGTGTCGGAATTTTTCGAGATTCCGACACGAGCCGTGGCGGCTCTTTTTCTGCCTCCTACGGTATGCACTCAAAAATCTCGCAAGCCATCATTTTTTGATTGACTGCAGACCTTTGTTTTGGGTAAGCCTACGGAGAGTTAGAAAAAACTATAACAAGCTGTTTAAGCGACAATAAAGGTTTGCTCATTGCGAAGATGTATCGTGAATTGTCAGCGCGGACTCCGCTCCCATCCTGCCGCAAGGCAAGCAAATACACATGAGGTAGAGAAAACTGTATGTGAATTTTCTCTGTCCTGCGTAGATAATTTGAGCCTCCGCGGCTCTCCGGAGCGGAGAATTTTTGGTACTTTTGTTTCGGGACAAAAGTACAAGAACCGCCGTCCGCAGACGGCGGAACCTCTTAACTCTGCACTTTTAATATCTTATAACCTCAACCTCTGCCCCTTCAGACACCTTTACTTCAACCTCGGTACCGTCGGGAACGGCAATAGTATACTTTCCGTTTTCGCACTTCGCGGCAATAAATCCGTTTTCAGTGGGAACAACGCCCGAAACAGACGAAAGTCCGCACATCTTGGGTTCAAAAATAATGGATGAGAAGTTTGCCTTTTTCATTCTGATACCGAGAACGTATGCAGAAAGAAGATATGTACAGCCTGTACTCCATGCGTGGCAGAGAGCATCCCACCATTCTCCCTCCTTAACAGGGACATATTCCCAGAAGGTGTGCGCGCCTCTGTCCATCATGCTTCCCCATACTCTGCGGATAACTTCGAGAGCACCCTCGTCGTCGCCGTTTTGGAATCTGAGTTCGGCCTCAAATGTACTCATAAAGGGAGAAACAGCAATGTTTCCGCCACGGACGTCTGTTATTCTCTTGTTGAGAATTGTAGAGCCGGCAGGAGTCCAGAGCTCTCTCTTAATCGTATCAAGAGCCGCCTTTGTCTTCTTTTCGTCGGCAACGCCAAAGTAGAGAGGAATAAGGTTTCCGTCGTGGGAAATGTAGTCAGCCATTGAGTCGACATAGGACTGCTTTTCCTCACTCCATAAGGTTTCGTTTATGGCACTCTTTACCTTTTCTGAAAGCGCCTGCCACTTTTCTGCCTTTTCATTCTCTCCCATTTCCTTTGCAAGATACGCCATGCTGGTTAAGCTCTTGTAGAAAAGGGCGTTGAGATAGGGCTTGTCACCAAGACGTGCAAGACCGCACGCCCAGTCAACCTGCGCATATGTAAATGAGTATGCTGTCAGCAGACACATAGGCTGGAAAATAAGGTTGTTGTAGCCCATTCTGTTTATGTGCCAGTTGAGAATTGTTTCAGCCTGCGGGAAATATTTTTTGAGGAATTCCTTGTTGCCCGTGGTCATGTAGTAGTATTCTATACAGATGATTCTCCAGGCATAGTAGTCCCACTGGTGACGGCTTCTGTTAAAATCTTCAGTATGTGCAATACCGCCTGCGGCTTCGGAATAGTTAAGGGAAAGAGAGCTTTCCATAAGCTTTTCTTCGCCAAAGGCGTAAAGGTCAACCACCATGTCCAAAAGTCCGTCGCCCGAGAAAAAGGTCATTTCGTTTCTGGGACAGCTTTCGTATTCCTGCTGTTTGTTTACGTGAAGGGTATATTTGCCCATTTCCCACATTTCGTTGAGCTTTTCGTCAGAACACTTGAACCAGCCCTCTTTCATGTTGGGGTAGAGACACTGATAAACGCGTGCGTTTTCAATTTCAACCTTTGCGCCCTTTTCAAATTCAACCTTCAAGAATCTGAAAGCACGGCGTCTTAAATTGAAGGCTGTGTTTTCGTCTTTTTTTAGGTCAAGCTTTACGACAAGAGCCTCAATTACATTTGCCCACTCACGCTTCGGGTCATTGTCAAAATCGGCTATGTTTTCCCTGAAGTCAAAGCCGAGGGTAACCGCACAATCCTTGTCTGTCTTATAATCAAACTTTGCATAGCCTACCCTTGTTGTAACAAAATCGTAGATGATATAGGGTGCTTCGTCGCAGTTTTCGTCGGCAACATACTTGTCACCGACAAGAATCATGTTTGTCTTTGCAACCTTTTCGGGATATGCATACTTTGGTGTTTCCTTTTCGGCATATGCCTTGTATTCGTCGCCCACAACTGCCGTAATCGCCTCTGGGATTTCTGCTTTATGGAGTTTTTTCTCAAGCCAAACTGTGGCATACTTCCAGAAGTTATCATATTCGGGATCTGTTACAGGCATTGTTTCCATTGCAGGTGCATCGCCTCCCGAAAGCTTTGCAGTCCATGAGCCGTCAGTGGGAACAACGAGTTTTTCACCGCCAACAAATTCAATGTCAAATTCCATTGCAAACTGGCTGAACCAGAAATCACGGAATTCGGAAATATTCTTTGTTCTTCCCTGGAAATAGCCAGAGCTGAGAGTAACACTTATGTTGTTTTCGCCTTGTGTAAAGAGGGATGTCACCTCATGGCAGTTGACTCTTTCGGGGTTTCTGCCCGTACCGCTTATAACAAACTCTCCGTTTATGTAAAGGGCACAGCTGCAGTCGCACTCAAAGCGAACAACCGCACTTTTTACCTTTTTATCAAGTTTTATATTCTTTGTGTATGTAACCCATTCTCCATCAGAAATAGGTCTTTGGTTTGCAATCCATGTAATTCTTGGTTTTTCTGTGTTAATCCACATATTAGTTTCTCCTTGGTCGGAAGATTTTGTTTTATTTTATCATCAGGAATATTTGTTGTCAATGGATTTTAAATTTTGCCGGTAAAATTGATGGATTTTTTACATATTTATGGATAAATTACATTTGTGAGGATTTCCGCACCCTTCGGAGTGCGTTTTCCGTCATGTGAGAGAATTTCGCTTCTGCGGAAGCGAGTTTCTTTTGCCCCGATGCAAAAGAAACCAAAAAATCTCCACTCATGTGTCGAAAACTCCGCTTCGCTCCGTAACATTCGACACGGGCGTGGTGCCCCTTTTTAACCCTCTATGCAATAAAGAGAAAGTTTATATTTCTTCTCTCTACTCCACCTGTATTTGCCTGCCGTACGGCAGGCCATAGCCTCGCTTTGCGAGGCAAACCACACTTATTAGCGGAAAGAAACTCGTAACTTTTGCAAATATTCCATTGAGGGCAAAAGAGCTTCCACGGCTCGCAAAAAATCTGAGCGAAGCGGTAATTTTTTGCAGAGTGGTCGCTTTTGGTTACTTTTCGCGGGTGAAAAGTAACCAATATCTTTTCTTTTTGCTTATCTTTTTCTTTTGCGGAAAAGAAAAAGCAAGTGCACTCCGCAGAGTGCGAAACCCTCCATTCCTAATTCTACAAAACTCCCTTTGTCGACATAACCTCGTCAGAGATAACTCTCAGCGCATCACCGATGCACTTGCCTGCCGCCTTGTAGAGAGCCTCGGTTATGTGGTGGTCGTTGGCACCGTAGAGAGCCTTTAAGTGAAGAGTAATTGCAGCGTTGGTAGAAAGTGCGCGCATAAACTCAACCGTAAGCTGTGTGTCGTAGTCACCAATCATGGGAGAAGTAAATGTGCTGTCAAAGAAAAGGAAAGCCCTTCCCGAATAGTCAAGCGCACACATTACAAGAGCCTCATCCATGGGCATGAGAATGTCCGAAAAGCGCTTGATACCCTTCATGTCTCCTGCCGCTTCCTTGAGCGCCATGCCGAGAACAATCCCTACGTCCTCGACAGTGTGGTGTCCGTCAACATTAAGGTCGCCCGCACATTTGAGATTTATCTCAAAGCCGCCGTGGGAGGCAAAAGAGGTAAGCATGTGGTCAAAAAAGCCTATGCCGCTTGTTCCCGTAAAGCAACCTTTTTTTCCGTATTCAAGAATTTTAAGCGAAAGTTCGATGTCAGTTTCTTTTGTCTTTCTTTTAATTACAGCACTTCTCATAATATCAAAGTCCTTTCACAAATACTTTTTTCAACGCAAAACGCAAACCAATTCCTAATTCCTAATTCTATTCGTAAGAAGAGAAATAACAAGCTCGTTTTCTTCATCGTTACCTGCCGTGATTCTCAGAGCTCCGCCGCCAATGCCAAATTTTCTTATAAGCACGCCGTTCTGACGAAGATATTCCTGCTTTTTCGCAGCATCCTTGTCGGTATAGAAAACAAAATTTGTGTATGTTTCATAAGGGTCTGCAATGCCTTTTTTTATTATTTCTTCTCTCATAAACTTCACAGACTGTGTAAGTTTCCTTGTACATTCGTCAAGAAAAGCCTTTTCGGTAAGCAAAATCTCTCCGAATTTCTGTGAAATTCCGTTAACGTTGTAGGGACTCTTAACGGCAGAGAAAATGTCCGCCACGGTCTTGTCACCCACTATAAAGCCAAGCCTTAACGATGCCGCACCCAGTGCCTTTGAAAGTGTTTTGAGAACAAAAAGATTGGAGTAATTCTCTGTTTCGTTAAGGAAACTTTCGCTGTCCTTTATGCTCGCAAAATCCATGTACGCCTCGTCAACAACGAAAATCGTGTCGGGACACATCTGTACAAGTCTCTTTATATCCTCTTTCCTTTCGATTCTGCCCGTCGGGTTGCAGGGGTTTGAGAAAATGACCAGCTTTACGTCGTTTTTCTTAACAGTTCTATACGCCAAATCAAAATCAATCGAAAAATCCTCCCTCTTTGGACACGAAATATTCTTCATGCCTGCAAGAGTAGCATAAAAAGCATACATTGAAAAGTCGGGAGAGAATGTCATAACAGTGCTTCCGTAATCAAGAAAGCAGTTCATTATAAGGTTTATGATTTCATCCGAGCCGTTGCCCACGCCCACATTTTCGCATTTAAGTCCGTAATAGGAACAGAATGCCTCCTTAAGAAGTGTGGCATCGGGGTCGGGATAACGGTTGAAGTCGAAGCTTTCAACCGCCTCATTCATTTTTTCTCTCACTTCTTTCGGGAGTGAAATAAAACTCTCGTTGGCATCGAGTCTTGCTGTGTATCTCCCGGTGTCAACCTTGTAGGGCTCTAAATTTTGAAGTTTTTTTGCAAATAAGTTTTTGTTGAACATAAGTTTTTCCTTTCGTACTTTTGTCCCGAAACAACGGGAAAAGTGCAAAATGCAATTTCAAGGAGTTCCGCTGTCTGCGGACAGCGTTTTCCGTCACTTTTCGTCACCGAAAAGTAACCAAAAGGTGCCTCTCTGTGAAAAATTACCGCTTCGCTCATATTTTTCACCGGCCGAGGAGGCCAACACCGCCGTAATGTACTCAAATCGCCCGAAGATATGGTCTGCCGTCGGTCTTTCGACCGATGATGGCGCAGCCTTACGGCTACGCAGTTTATATACACCATCCTGCCGCAAGGCAGGCTTTTCACATGAGGTAGTGGGAGCTTCTTGAGAAATTTTTCTCTGTTTCGTTGAGAGCTAAAAAGGGCCGCCGCGGCCCGTGTCGGAATCTCTGGAAAATTCCGACACATGAGCGGAGCGTTTTTTCCATATTTTGGGGCGGGCCAAAATATGGTCGCTTCCGCAGAAGCGAAATTCTCCCCATTGTTTACTCAAATCTCACCTTTATGGAATTCGCATGCGCCGTAAGTCCCTCAGACTGGGCAAAACGCACAATGTCGTCCTTGTAGGACTCAAGCCCTGCCCTTGTGTAGTAAATAACACCCGACTTTTTGATAAAGGTGTCAACCGATAAGGGAGAAGCAAAACGCGCAGTTCCATTGGTGGGAAGCACGTGATTCGTACCTGCAAAATAGTCGCCGAGCGGCTCGGGTGAATTTTCACCTAAGAAAATCGAGCCTGCGTTTCTCACCTTTTCCAAATCCGCCATGGGATTTTTTGTCAGAACCTCAAGATGCTCGGGCGCTATGCTGTTCGCCATTTCAAAGGCACTGTCCATGTCTTCGCATACAATTGCCGCACCAAAGGCGTCGATTGATTTTCCTGCAATTTCGGTTCTTTCAAGGTAGGAGAGCTGTCTGTCTATTTCTGCCGAAACCTTTTCTGCAAGAGAAAGCGAATTTGTCACAAGAACACTTGAAGCAAGTGCATCATGCTCTGCCTGGGAAAGCAGGTCAGCCGCAACGTACTTTGGGTTTGCCCCCTCGTCCGCCACCACTAAAACCTCACTCGGTCCTGCAATCATGTCTATGTCAACCGTTCCGTAAACGAGTCTTTTTGCCGTTGCAACAAAGACATTTCCGGGACCTGCAATAACATCCACCTGAGGAATTGTTTCGGTACCGTAAGCAAGAGCCGCAATAGCCTGCGCTCCGCCGCAAAGAAATACCCTGTCAACACCCGAAATGAGTGCCGCCGCCGCAACAGGCGCGGGGATTTTTCCGTCACGAAGGGGTGTGGTCATGATGATTTCCGAAACACCTGCAACCTTTGCGGGAATACAGTTCATGAGAACGCTTGAAGGATATGCCGCACTGCCGCCTGGAACATATATGCCGGCACGTCTCATGGGAGTAATTCTCATTCCGATAGTCTTGTCCTTGTCCTCGTCAAGAAAGAAAGATTTGCGAAGCTGTCTTTCGTGGTATTTTCTTATATTCTCAGCCGCCTTTTCCATTGTTGCAAAAAGCGCCTTGTCAACACCCTCAGCCGCCTTTTTCAAATCTTCCTTTGACATTTCAAGAGCGTCGGCTGTGAGTTTTACCTTATCGAATTTTTCGGTATATTCAAGCACAGCCGCATCACCGTTTTCTCTTACGTTGTCAAGAATTTCATTAACCGTGTCCACGACCCATTTTTCGGGGCTTGCGGCTCTCTTTGAGAGTTTTGACAGGAAGCTGTCGCACTCAGGAGTGTTAAGTTTGTATATGTTTAGCATGGTTACATCTCGTTTCTGTTTATTTTAGTATATTCCTAATTGTTATGTTATAAGAGTTCCGCGGCTTGCGAGCCGCGTTTTCCGTTACTTTTCACTCGCGAAAAGTAACCCAAAGCGCCCACTCATGTGTCGGAATTTCCACAGATTCCGACACGAGCCGTGGAGGCTCTTTTCTGTCCCTCAACGGAATAGAGGGAAAAATCATATTTTATTCCCACTAACTTGCCGAAGTAAGCCCGCCTTTCAGTCGGGATAACGGGCAAGGCTTGCAAAAAACAATCCCTCGTGGTCGCTTAACAAACGAATGCTTAATTTCTCGCGAACGCCAAATGTGAGTGGTAAGCCACCACGGCGAAGGAGAGAAGTCAGCGCAGGTTTGGCGGCAGATGGTTGGTTGAAGGTCATGGCGCAAATTTTGACAGTTGTGTAGACGCAGTTTGCCTCACTTTAGCAAGTCAAAATTTGACAGTATGAAAAAATGTTTCTCCAAACCGAGCCATCTCTCCTTTTGAGTGGAGATTTTTTGGTTACTTTTGCATCGGGGCAAAAGTAACTCGGCACCGCAGTGCCGAAACTCTCCCCAACTGCGGAACCTCTCAAATTACCTGTGCAATACTGTCAATAATCTTATCTATCCCATTCTTCTTGAGCTTGAGACTTGCAGGGTTGACAATAAGCCTTGCGCTTATAGGCGCAACATCGCACACAACCTCAAGTCCGTTTTCCTTGAGAGTAGAGCCCGTCTCGACAATATCAACTATACCGTCAGCAAGCCCCAAAAGAGGAGCAAGCTCAACCGAACCGTCAATCTTTACAACCTCAACGTCAAGTCCTCTTGTTCTGAAAAATTCCTTTGTAACATTCGGATATTTTGATGCCACAATTCTGTGACCGTAGCCTCCGAAGAAATCGAAATCCTTCTTGCATGCAAGGGCAAAACGGCACTTGCCAAAGCCGAGGTCAAGACACTCGTACAAACTTCTGCCCATTTCCATTATGGTGTCCTTGCCCACAACGCCAATGTCGCAAACGCCATGGTCAACATAAGTTACAACATCGTTTGCCTTTGCAAGCACAACCTCAATTCCGTCACCAATGTTAAAAAACAGACGTCTTCCCTTGTTGTGAAGCTCCGAGCAGTCGTAGCCGATTTTTTCAAATATTTCTATAGCTTTTTGTTCAATTCTTCCTTTTGTAAGTGCAATTCTTATCATTCTGACCACACCTCGCAAATTCCGCTTGCGGTTATCTCAATAACCCTTGAAATATTACTTTCCTTTGCGTTTTCAACCGCATCGTCAACATTGTCAAAGCAGGACAGAACACACACGTCCGACGAATTTTCAATGTAACTCATCGCCTTTGAGAGTAGCTTTACATCGCCGTAGTGTACAAGAGTTTTTCTTGTGTTTTCCTCCTGCGTGCCGATAATTCTCGACAGCTTGTCCGAAACAAGCGAAAGGTTTACACCAAAACCTGTTGCCCCCTCGTCGCTTCCAAAGTTTGACATGAGATTGTCGTATCTGCCGCCGCCGAGGATAGCCTGGCCCGTGTAGTCGAGATAGCCTCTGAAAACAATTCCTGTGTAGTAGTTCATGTCGTTGACGGTTGCAAGGTCAATTGAAATGTTTTCGGAAAAACCGTTTTCGTCTAAAATATCATAAACGTTTTCAAGATAGTCAAGGGCATCCTCCGCCTGCTTTACACCAACACAAAGCTGTCTTGCCTTTGATATTACCGACTTTGTGCCGTAAAGACGGGGAATCTGCCTTACCTTTTCCATCATTTCACGCGCTTCGTTTCCATCGCCGAATACAACCTCAAGGGAGGAGGAGTTCTTTGCACTTATATATTTTGTAACCGTTTCTCTCTTTTCCTCGTCAAGTCCGAAGGAATCTATGAGTGCCTTGCAGAACAGCGCGTGACCAAGCTCGAGCTTGTAATTTATGCCTCCGCCGTAAAAATCACCCATTTCACGAAGGGTGCGCAGCGCCGTCACAATTGCTTCAAGGTCAGCCTTGTCAGCCTTTCCGCCAATGATTTCAATGCCCGTCTGTGCAAACTCGCATCTTTTTCCGGAAAAGTCGCCTGAAATTCTGTATACATTCTGATTGTAATACAGCTTCAAGGGGCGTGGTGCGCTTCCGAGTCTTGTGGAAGCAATACGCGCCATGGGGGTTGTGTTGTCGGGACGTATGACGACAAGTCTGCCGCTCTTGTCTGTTAATTTAAACATATTTTCCTCGGCAATTGTCTGGCTGTCGAAGTTGAATACGTCATAATACTCAAGTGCAGGTGTCGCCACACTTCCGTAGCCACGCTTTTCATAAAGGGCAGATATTCTCTCGCCGAGCTTTCTTTCTGTTTTGTTTTCGGAATAAATCATATCCCTCATTCCGTCGGGGATATTTTTTCTTTTTGTACTCACGGTTTCCTCCGCATTTGGGTTTTTTAATTGCAAATTTTAGGCTGTTTGCTGTCAGATTCGCCTTTTCGCTTTAGCGTGATAAAGTTGTAAAGCATTAAAATATTATCATATATATATCGGGAAATCAAGAACATTTTGTAAACTTACTTTTGAAAAGTAAAAAAATGAGAGGTTCGCCGTCTGCAGACGGTAACTTTGTCACTTTTCGTCACCGAAAAGTAACCAAAAGGTGTCGCTCTTGGGCAAAATTTTTCGAGATTTTGCCCGAGCCGCGAAGGCTCTTTTGCCTTCTACAAAACGACTTAGAAACTTTTGTTTTTTTCACTAATAAATGTGGTTTGCCTCGCAAAGCGAGGCCATAGCCTGCCAAGGGCAGGCAAAAGCACGGAAAACGCTGTCTGCAGACGGCGGAATCCCCAGGAGCTTTTAGTTACTTTTAGCAGGTGAAAAGTAACGGAAAACACACCACGACCGACGAAAGATTTTGCTCTCGCCGGTCACAAAATATTCACTTAGAATTTCTTATAAAGTCCCTGCGCTGTGTAAGCTGCGAGTGCATCAACAACGCTCTGCTTGTCTTCCTTGTATGTAACACCATACCACTTGTCGTCGGTCTTGAGAGCCTTAACCTTTTCTCCCTTGTTTTTAATCATACCGTCGATGATTGTAGGAAGAAGATATTCGCTCTTCATTTCCTGTCCCTTTTCCTTAAGGAAGTCGGAAAATCCGCCTTCAAGCTCGTCAAAAAGTTTAGGTGTGCATCCCCACATATTCATGGAGCAGATTGTGTCCTCGGGATAATCGTTGTTTGCGGGAATTTCGTGAGTTTCAACAACACTCTTAAGGTAGCCGTTTTCGATTTCGCAGATACCTCTTGAAACAGTGCCGTTTTCAGTAACTGTGTTCGCGAGCTTGAAGCCTACGATACAGAACTCGTCGCTCTTTTCAAAGTGGTTCTTTACAACCTTATATCCGCCCTTGCCGTAGTAGTCATCAGCATTGATAACCGCAAAAGGAGAATTTACAAATTCTCTCGCGCATAAAACCGCATGACCTGTACCCCAGGGCTTTACTCTTCCTTCGGGAACTGTGTAAGGTGCGGGAATCTTGTCAATTTCCTGGAAAGCATATTCAACGTCAATCATCTTTTCGATTCTCTTTCCGATGATGTCGCGGAAATCCTTTTCGATTTCATGCTTGATGATAAATACAGCCTTATCGAAGCCTGCTTCGATTGCATCGTAAACGGAATATTCAAGGATTACCTGTCCATCGGGTCCTACAGGTTCAATCTGCTTAAGACCGCCGAAGCGTGAGCCCATACCTGCTGCCATTACCATGAGTGTCATATTGTTTGCCATTGTTGTTGTCTCCTTTTGTTTTAATTTATATTTATGCCTTTTATGTTATGAGATTCCGCAGTCTGCGGAGTGCGGAACTCCTAACCCCTAATTCATTTTGAAACTGCTATTTTTATCTCACCGTTCTCAGCAAAAATGCTTATAGCACTAATCTTACTGTCGTAGCTTGAAATAATAATCTCGCTCGCCTTGTCCTCGATTTCGGTCTGGATTGTACGGCGAAGATTTCTCGCACCGTACTTTACGGAATAGGACTTTTCAGCAAGAAGCGCAGGAACGTCCTCGGTATACGAAAGCATAATCGACTTTTCCGAGAGCGATGCCGAAAGCTCGCCAAGCATTATCTTTGCGATTCTTATAAAATCATCCTTTGTAAGGGAATTGAAGGTAATAATCTCGTCAACTCTGTTCATGAACTCGGGACGAAGGAAGGACGAAAGTGCCTTGTTTGTCTTTTCTTCGTTTGCCTCGTTTTCGCTCTTTGAGAAGCCTGCTGTATTTGATGAACCTTGAGAGCCTGCATTTGTCGTCATGACAATAATTGTGTTGCAGAAGTTTACTTCCTTGCCGTGAGCATCCGTCACCTTGCCGTCGTCGAGTATCTGCAAAAGAACGTTGAGTACGTCGGGGTGCGCCTTTTCAATCTCGTCAAAAAGCACCACCGAATAGGGACGTCTTCTTATCTTTTCGGTAAGCTGTCCCGCCTCGTCGTAGCCGACGTATCCGGGAGGAGCGCCGATTATTCTCGATACCGCGTGCTTTTCCATAAACTCCGACATATCAAGACGGATAAGAGCCTCGGGCGAATCAAATAAATCGTTTGAAAGAGTCTTTACAAGCTCGGTTTTGCCGACTCCCGTAGGTCCTGCAAAGATAAAGGATACAGGCTTAATCTTTGTGTAAATACCTGCCCTCGAGCGCTTGATTGCACGTGTTACGGCACTTATTGCCTTGTCCTGACCGACAATTCTGTCACGGAGTCTCTTTTCAAGTCCGTCAATGCGGACAAATTCGTTTTCGTTGATGTTGCTGGCAGGAATACCCGTCCATATTTCAATAACGGAAGCAAGATGTGAGGGTGTAAGAACAACGCTTTTGCGACGCTCGATGGCTTCAAGGTAAAGTGAATCGTAAACAAGCTCGTCTTTTTTTGCCGCCGCAAGCTTTTCAAAATACTTTTCCTTTTCTTCCTCGCTGTCGCCCTCGGGAACATCCTCCTCTGTCATCTGTCTGACCTTTACCGCCTCGTCATACTTTGCCTTGTAATAGTCACAGTTCTGAACCACTTCGTCGTTGAGACCGAGGTAGCTTGCCGCCTCGTCAAGCAGGTCTATCGCCTTGTCGGGCAGGAATCTGTCGGTGATGTATCTTTCCGAGAACACAACCGCCTTTTCAACAGTTTCATCGGGGATAACAATTCCGTGGAAATCCTCGTAGTAGCTCTTTATGCCCTTAAGAATCTCTACCGTGTCCTTAACGCTCGGCTCTGCCACAACAACAGGCTGAAATCTTCTCTCAAGAGCCGAGTCCTTTTCAATGTACTTTCTGTACTCCGAAAGGGTTGTTGCACCGATAATCTGCACCTCTCCCCTTGAAAGGGCAGGCTTTAAGATGTTTGCCGCGTTCATGCCACCCTCGGCATCGCCGGCACCTGCAATGGTGTGTACCTCGTCGATAACGAGAATGATATTTCCAAGGCGCTTGATTTCTTCAATAAGCGCCTTCATTCTGTTTTCAAACTGACCTCTGAACTGGGTGCCTGCCACCATGCTCGTCATGTCAAGAAGATGTACCTCGCAGTTTCTGAGCTTGAAGGGAACATCCCCAAGGGCAATTTTGGAAGCAAGTGCCTCTGCAATTGCCGTTTTGCCAACGCCCGGCTCACCTATAAGACAGGGGTTGTTCTTCTGACGGCGGCAGAGAATTTGCACTACTCTGTCAAGCTCTCTGTCCCTGCCTATAACCCTGTCAATTTTGCCCTCTCGTGCCTTTCTTGTCAAATCCTGACAAAAAGACTCAAGGTTCTTTCTGTGTTTGTCTGCTTTTTTCTTTTTTTCTTTCTTTGAAGTGCCGCCCTCTGCCGTTTCGGTTTCTGCGTCACCCTTCTGGAAGTTGCGAAGATTCGAGAAAATCGAGCCGAGGTTTATTGAGGGAGCTCTGCCCTCGTCGCCGTCGTCCTCATCGTCGTCGCCGTCATCCTTGAAATCAAAGCCGTCGGGATTCATAAGAGAAGAAATGTCGCCCGTTTCGAGCATATGCTCCATTTCCTCGCTCATAAGCTCTATCTGCTCGTCGTCAATGCCCATTTTTTCGAGCATATCCGTCACCGGCTTTATTCCGAGCTGTTTTGCACAGATAATGCAATATCCCTCATTCTGTATGTTGCCGCCATTCGGGTCCATTCTCTGGACAAACACCATGGCAGGTCTCTTTTTACATCTTGAACAAAGTGTAGCCATCAAAATATCCTTTCATAAATCAGGGGTTCTGTTCCTTTTTCGCCGCACCCACACCGTTTCTTATCTCGGTATTTACATACATAAGGCAGGAGAAAAGGAAATAGACGCACATAAGCGCACACGCAATTACTATTGCGCTATGTGAAATCTTGTCGCCGAAAATTATAACAATACTGACAAACGCAAACACAAAGAAGGTTGCCAGCTTTCCGAAAACGTGACTCTTTACAACAACCTTTCCCTTTCTGAACACAAACAGAGCGCCTATTGCCGTCGAGAGCTCCTTGACAAAGTACACTACGGGCATCCACAGCGGCACAAGCTCGGTTATGTAAAGGCAGATAAATGCGCAGAATTGCGTCAGCTTGTCGGCAAGCGGGTCAAGCACCTTTCCAAGATTTGATATAAAGCCAAATTTTCTTGCAATGTAGCCGTCAAGCACATCTGTAAGACCCGAGATTATAAACACAATTGCCGCCGCAGTCGTGCTTCCTCTGAGAAACAGGATGACAAAAACAGGCACAAGCAGAAGTCTTATAAATGACAGAAGATTCGGAATGTCTTTGAATTTCATTTTTCCTCCATAACGCCGAACGTAGAATTTTGGTACAGTCAATTTTTTATCCGAACAGCAAAAGAATCACGGGATTTAAGTTTACAAAGAAGTGGTAAAGCAAAGTGTCCTTTTCCATGCCGGGATAAACAACAGGATTTTTCGGAATATACGGCATAAGAATTTCCAGCGCCATACACAGCACAAACGCGCCTGCAACACCCAACACAATACCCAAAAGCAATCCGCCTATCCGGTTTATGGAATTGAGCAAAGGCAGCTTGAAGATGCCGTCAAAAACAAGAGAAATTATTTTCAGGGCAATGAGGGATACCACAAAAACTATAAGCACACCAAGCGCCTTTGCAAGACAGGACATAACCTTGTCTGCCATTGCTTGTGACAGCTTTTCCTTTGCATTCTCTGCACCCTTGTCAATTGCCTTTTCATATTTTTCGTACAGTTCATCTGTCTCAAGTCCGAGTCTTTCGAGGGTCATTCCGAGTTCCGACTCCTCAAGTCGACTCTTCGCCTGCTTTGCTTCGGCAATTCCCTCAGCCTCAATACCGTCAAGACGCTCTGAAATCACATTTTCGGCTTTCAGAGAAAGGGAATCGTATGCCTTTGTTGTCTTTATATATTCTCCCACATATGAGCCGAGAAAATACGAAAGAGCTATTGCCACAGCGAGCGATAGACAACTGAACGCCGTTTTTATAAGACCGCGCTTGCGACCTACAACTGCCGACAGTACAATCAGCAAAGCTATAATTATATCACACAAAAATGCCACTGCAACTTCTCCTTTCGGCTGGCGCAGCAAAATTCTATCCCAAACTAACATACTTAAGTATTATTATGTTATTATAACACTCTTTTTTCAGAAAATCAACACTTTTTACATTCCGTGTCGGATGATTTAATAGTTCTTTTACATTTTGTTGGAGTTTCATTCTCACTACTCCACCTGTATTTGCCTGCCTTTGGCAGGCTATGGCCTCGCAAAGCGAGGCGAACCGCGCTTATTAGTGGGATGAAAATGGAAGCTTTTGCAAATGTTTTGTTGAGGATGAGCCTCCACGGCTACGCAAAAAATCTGAGCGAAGCGGTAATTTTTTGCAAAGTGGGCAGTTTTGGTTACTTTTGCTGTGTCAAAAGTAACGGAAAACGCACTCCGCAGACAGCGGAATCCCCAAACCCTTGACAGTAATAAAAAGTTGTGGTAGAATAACCTTGCGACTCAGTTGAATAATTACCCAAAGCAAAAAGTGGGCATTTTTATTTAGGTAAAAATGCATGCTCTTTTTTGCTTGCTTTTTGTTGGGTAAAAAACTGAGTCGCGTCAGCAGAGCTATGCGTTTTTCGTGCGTGGCTTTTGCTGCGCACTTTTTTTATTTTAAGGAGGTTTTTCCCGTGACAGATGCAGAAAGAAAACAAAATGTGGCAAAAAGACTTAAGTATTTCCGAAATCTCAAAGGAGTTTCGGCAAAGCAGATGAGCCTCGATATAGGCAAAAATGAGGGATATATCAGTATGATTGAAAACGCAAAGGCTTTCCCCTCACTCGAAGCCTTTGTAGATATCGTAAAGTATCTCGGTATTTCCTGCGACTTCTTTATGAAAGCAAATATATAAAAAATTTCGCCGATGTCGTTGTTTGACATCGGCGAAAAGTTATTTACGCGATTGATATAGTTCGTCTTGCAGGAAAATGTCCCGCGAAATTTGCCGTCGGGCTTTCCCGACTTACACGAGCCGTGGCGGCTCTTTTTTATACTCTACGCAAAGTTAAATAAAACTCATATTTTTCTCTCACTACTCCACCTGTATTTGCCTGCCTTTGGCAGCTATGGCCTCGCAAAGCGAGGCGAACCGCGCTTATTAGTGGGATGAAAATGGAAGCTTTTGCAAATGTTTTGTTGATGATGAGCCTCCACGGCTACGCAAAAAATCTGAGCGAAGCGGTAATTTTTTGCAGAGTGGGCAGTTTTGGTTACTTTTGCTGTGTCAAAAGTAACGGAAAACGCACTCCGCAGAGGCGAAATCCCTTTCACTCTTTCCACAAAAAGGGTCGCATCAAACAATTTTGATACAACCCTAAAAGCATATTTAATTAAACGTCAGTCGTTTCTCATAACTGCACCCTTGTCGGCACTGTCAACAAGCTTTGCGTATCTTGAAAGCCAGCCGGACTTTACGTTTGGCTCTGGCTTTACATACTTTTCTTTTCTCTTTGCAAATTCTTCCTCGGAAATGTCCGCATTGATTGAAGCATTCGGAATGTCAATATGAATTATATCTCCCTCGTAAATGAGACCGATAGGACCGTCGCAGGCAGCCTCGGGCGAAACGTGACCGATGGAAGCACCGCGGGAAGCACCCGAGAATCTTCCGTCTGTAATGAGAGCTACCGTCTTGTCAAGCTTCATGCCTGCAAGGGCAGAGGTGGGATTGAGCATTTCTCTCATACCGGGACCTCCCACAGGACCCTCATAACGGATAACAACAACGTCTCCGTCCTTGATTTTTCCGCCGTAGATGGCAGAAATTGCCTCGTCCTCGCTGTTGAATACTCTTGCAGGTCCCGAATGACAGAGCATTTCGGGAGCAACGGCACTTCTCTTTACAACACAGCCCTTTGGTGCAATGTTGCCCCAGAGAATCTGAATACCGCCTGTTTCGCTGTAGGGGTTTGTTATAGGACGGATGTTTTCTTCATCCTTGATGTAAGCACCCTCAATGTTCTCGCCGACAGTCTTGCCTGTAACGGTGAGAGCCGAGGTGTCAAGAAGATTCTTCTTTACAAGCTCCGCCTGTACCGCAGGAATACCGCCTGCATTGTCAAGGTCAACAATATGTGTATGACCTGCAGGAGCAAGGTGGCAGAGATTGGGAACTCTGTCGCTTGTCTTGTTGAAGAGCTCAAGGTCAAAGTCAACGCCTGCTTCGTTTGCAATGGCAAGAAGATGCAGTACGCTGTTGGAAGAACAGCCGAGTGCCATGTCACAGCAAAGAGCATTGAGAAGACTTGTTTTATTTACAATCTGTCTTGCCGTAATTCCCTCTTTTACAAGGTTCATAATCGCCATACCTGCGTGCTTTGCAAGCATTGTTCTTCTTGAGGAAACGGCAGGAATTGTGCCGTTTCCGGGAAGGGCGATGCCGAGCGCCTCGCAAAGACAGTTCATGCTGTTTGCAGTGTACATACCGGCACAGCTTCCGCAGCCGGGGCAGATGTTCTTTTCACATTCGTCAAGACTGCATTCGTCAATCATACCTGCCTTGTATGCACCTACTGCCTCAAACATCTGGGAAAGCGAAGCATTTCGTCCGTTGTATGTGCCGGGCATCATTGGACCGCCCGAGCAGACTACTGCAGGTATATCCATTCTTACCGCCGCCATAACCATACCGGGAACGATTTTGTCGCAGTTGGGGATAAGCACAAGACCGTCAAGACCATGTGCCATTGTCATAGTTTCAACGCTGTCGGCAATAAGCTCACGGCTTGCAAGGGAGTATTTCATGCCGATGTGTCCCATTGCAATACCGTCGCACACACCTATAGCAGGGATAAGTACGGGAGTACCTCCTGCCATTCTGATGCCTGCCTTTACGGCGTCTGCAATTTTGTCAAGATGAATGTGACCGGGAACGATTTCGCTGTGGGCGCAGACTACGCCGATAAGCGGACGTTCAAGTTCTTCTTTTGTGTAGCCCATTGCATAGAAAAGGCTACGGTTGGGGGCACGTTCTGCGCCCTTTAATACGTTATCACTTCTCATGGAGGAGTTCTCCTTATTTTTTTATTTTTCTATGTAATACCAAGTTTTGTGTCTAAGGATTCCGCAGCTTGCGAGCTACGATTGTCTGTACTTTTGTCCCGAAACAAGCGGCAAAGTGCCGCCGCACATATGCAATTTGGTCGGCATAAATCCGACCGCCCAAATTGCCAAAAATTCTCCACTCAAAAGGAGAGATGGCTCGGTTTGGAGAAACATTCTTGCAAACTGTCAAATTTTGACTTGCTGAATTGCAACAAACTGCTTCTACATAACCGTCAAAATTTGCACCTCAACTTCCAACCAACCACCTGCCGCCAAACCTACGCTGACTTCTCTCCTTCGCCGTGGTGGCTTACCACTCACATTTGGCGTTCGTGCGAAATTCGGCTTTCGTTCGTTAAGCGACACCGACGGCTTGTCAACGACGAAACTTGCCCGCGATCCTGCCGTAGGCAGGTTTGCTTTAGCAAGTTAGTGGAAACAAGATAAGTTTTTTCTCTTTTTTCCGTTGAGTGACAAAAAAGAGCCGCCACGGCTCGTGTCGGAATCTCAAAAATTCCGACACATGAGTGGAGCGTTTTTTCCATATTTTGGGGCGTGCCAAAATATGGTCGCTTCCGCAGAAGCGAAACTCCCCAAAATGTAAAAAAAACAAATTTCGCCGCCGTCGTTGTTTGATGGCGGCGAAAAGTTATTTACGCGACTAATTTGGCTTGTTTGTCGAAAAAAATGCCCGCGAAACTCGCTGTCGGGCTTTCCCGACTACTTTTTGAGCCAGCTCATCATCTTTCTGAGACTTGCGCCGACCTTTTCAAGGGGATGTTCGCTTTCAACACGTCTTGTTGCAAGGAACTTGCCGCGACGTCCGCTTGAGAATTCTGTCATGAATTCGGAAGCAAATGTACCGTTCTGGATTTCTGTGAGAACCTTCTTCATTTCCTTGCGTGTGTCTTCTGTGATAAGACGCTTACCTGTTCTGTAATCGCCGTATTCAGCGGTGTTGGAAATGGAGTATCTCATCTTTGCAAAGCCGCCCTCGTTGATAAGGTCAACAATAAGCTTCATTTCATGGATACATTCAAAGTATGCCATTTCGGGTTCATAGCCTGCTTCAACGAGTGTGTCAAAGCCTGCCTTCATAAGCTCTGTTACGCCGCCGCAGAGAACTGCCTGTTCGCCGAAGAGGTCTGTTTCTGTTTCTTCTCTGAAGCTTGTTTCAAGAATACCTGCTCTGCCTGCACCGATACCCGAAGCATATGCAAGCGCATAGTCCTTAGCTCTTCCGGAGTAGTCCTGATATACGGCGATGAGTGAGGGAACACCTCTGCCCTGCTGGTACTGTGTTCTTACTGTGTGACCGGGGCCCTTGGGAGCAACCATGATAACGTCAATGTTTGCTGCAGGCTTTACGAAGTTGAAGTGGATGTTGAAGCCGTGAGCGAACATGAGAACGTCGCCTTCCTTCATGTTGGGAGCAACCTTTTCGTTGTAGATGTCTGCTGCAAGTTCGTCGGGAACGAGCATCATAACAAGGTCTCCCGCCTTTGCCGCATCTTCAATGTCCATAACACGGAAGTTGGGGTGGTCAGCCGCAAAAGCCGCCGCCTTTTCCCAGTGGCCGGAGCCGGGTCTGAGACCAACTACTACGTTAACGCCGCTTTCTGCGAGGTTCATTGAGTGTGCGTGTCCCTGGCTTCCGAAGCCGATAATGCTGACAGTCTTGCCGTCAAGAAGACCGAGGTTGCAGTCTGAATCATAATACTTTGTAATCATTTTGAATTTCTCCTTTGTATATATCATATTTTTGCATAAACAATCTTAAGGCTTCCTCCGGGAGGAAGCTGTCGCCGTATGGCGACTGAAGGAGAGTGCGCAAAGCCTGTTAAAACTAAGTATAAGGTTAACGCAGGCTCCTTCCGTCACGGACAAGCCGTGACACCTCCCTCTCGGAGGGAGGCTCTAATTAGTCTAATCCAACGTATACGAAACCTTTCCTCTTTCCAAGGCGGTAACACCTGTTCTGCAGAGTTCAAGAATTCCGAAGCCCTTGCAGTCCTCAAGAAGTGCGTCAATTTCCTCGGGTGTACCTGTAAATTCAAGCACGAGAGTTCCCACCGAGTGGTCGATGATAGAACAGCCGTATTTGCGGCAAACGGCTTCTGCCGCCGCAATCTCCTCGGCACTGTTCATTTCGAGTTTTAACAGAAGAAGCTCGCGAAGCAGGCTGAACGAGGGTTCAACCGCAAAAATCATTTTTGACTCGATAAGCTTGTCCGTCTGTCTTATAATCTGTCTGAATTTCTTTTCGTCACCGTGGGTAACGATTGTAATTCTCGATATTTTAGGATTGTCTGTTGTTGAAACGTTCAGAGAGTCAATGTTGAAGCCCCTCTGGCAAAACAGAGTGGTAATTCTTGCAAGAACACCCGAGTTGTTTTCAACAAGCAATATTAAATACTGTTTTTCATCCATAAATTTTACCTTTCTGTACTTTTGTCCCGAAACAAAAGTACCAAAAATTCTCCACTCATGTGTCGAAAACTCCGCTTCGCTCCGTAATATTCGACACGAGCCGTGGCGGCTCTTTTTAGCCCTCTACGCAGGATATAAGAAAAGTTTTTGTTTATTCTCACCACTCCATGTGTATTTGCCTGCCTTTGGCAGGCCATAGCCTCGCAAAGCGAGGCAAACCACACTTATTAGTGGGAAGAAAACTAAGCTTTTTGTGAATTTCTGCTGAGGGTAAGCCTCCACGGCTACGCAAAAAATCTGAGCGTAGCGGTAATTTTTTGCAAAGTGGGCAGTTTTGGTTACTTTTGCTGTGTCAAAAGTAACGGAAAACGCCGTCCGCAGATGGCGGAATCTCCTAAAAACTTATCCAATAATAGTATCCTTGTAAGTTCCCCCGGCAGGAATCATGGGAAGAACCTTTTCCAAGGGGTCAATGTCGCAGTCAATCCACACAGGACCCTTTTCACAAAGTGCCGCCTTGAACGCCGCTTCAAACTCAGCGATGTTGGAGCACTTGAAGCCCTTGCCGCCAAAACCCTCGATTACCTTTACATAATCTGTCTTTCTGGCAGGCTCTGACTGGGAATATCTCTTTCCGTAAAAGACTCCCTGCCACTGATGAACCATACCAAGCACCTTGTTGTTGAAGATAACGCTGATGATGGGAAGCTCATAGGAAACAGCGGTACACGCTTCGTTGAGATTCATGTGGAAAGAGCCGTCACCCGTAATGTGAACAACGGGTCTCTTCTTGTCAGTACCCACGCACGCACCAATCGCCGCACCGTAGCCGTAGCCCATAGTACCAAGGCCTCCGCTTGTGAGAAAACTGTTGGCGTCGA
Organism: Clostridia bacterium; assembly: GCA_017456765.1. GTDB lineage: Bacteria > Bacillota > Clostridia > Oscillospirales > CAG-382 > UMGS1387. The sequence goes on from JAFTIR010000034.1 coordinate 22,642, forward strand.
CGTGCTTTAAGAACTGTGCCGCCCACATCTGATGCTGACCTACGTCGGTAACATATATCGCTTCTTTTCCTGCAAGATCGCAGATTGTTCTCATAATTTGGTGAGGCTTTAATACCTCATCGCTGTCCTTAGGAACATAGTCCTTAGCCTGCCATTCGGCAATTTTAGCCTGCCATTCGGGGTGGGTCTTTTTCTTTATAAGGGGAAGTATCTTCTTGAGAACATCCTTAACGTCGCCAACAACGGGTGTGTAAACGTTAACGTTCTTGTTCATTTCGGACGCGTCAATGTCGATGTGGATAATCTTTGCACCCTCACCGAATTTACTTGTGTTAAGAGCAACTCTGTCGGAGAAACGTGTGCCTATCGCAAGCATAACGTCGCACTTGTTTGCCGCCTTGTTTGCAGTATAACATCCGTGCATACCGATAAGACCGAGATTGTTCTTTTCACCGTGTCCGAGAACTCCTGCCGCCATAAGTGTATACGCCGCAGGAATGTCAGCCTTTGCGATAAGCTCGCGAAGCTCGTCGCCGGCACCCGAAAGTCTTACGCCGCCGCCAAAGTAAATGAGAGGACGTTCAGCTTCGTTGATGATGTTTGCAATACTCCACCAGTCGTTCTGGACTGTGGGTGGCATGGTTTTAACCTGAGCAGGCTCTTCAATGTACTCACACTCTGCCGCCGTAATGTCCTTTGGAACATCTATAAGTACAGGTCCGGGACGACCTTCGGCTGCAATTTTGAAGGCGCGGCGCAAAACATCTGCAAGCTCCTCAACATGATGCACCGTGAAATTGTGCTTTGTTATGGGAAGTGTGATACCTGCAATGTAGACCTCCTGGAAGGAGTCACAGCCGATAAGGCTTGTGGGAACATTGCATGTAATTGCAACAAGGGGAACAGAGTCCATGTAAGCCGTTGCAATACCCGTAACAAGGTTTGTAGCACCGGGGCCGCTTGTTGCGAAAACAACGCCCGTCTTACCTGTGGCTCTTGCATATCCGTCCGCCGCGTGGCAGGCGCCCTGCTCGTGAGCCGTAAGATAATGTGTAATTTTATCACTGCACTTATAGAGAGCATCATAAACGTTGAGTGCCGCGCCTCCGGGATAACCGAAGACCCGGTCAACGCCCTGCTCCATAAGAATTCTTGTTATAATTTCTGCACCTGTAAGAAGCATACTTTTACCTCCGGGAAAAAAATAAAAGCCTTTATCTCTAAAAATAGAGACAAAGACAAAAAATCTCTGCGGTACCACTCTGATTGCCGGAAAATCCGACCGCTTACCTTAAATAAAGGTTTGTTTTATAACGGAAACAAGCCGTCTGCGTCTACACAATAACCGTTGTTATCTTCGGGCAGAAACTCAGGGATGACTTTCATAAAGAGCTTGCGGAGCCTTTCACCTGCGGCTTCCTCTCTGTGGGCAGTTTTCTTTACTACTCTTTCCCGTCAACGCCAAGATAAATATTTTTGCTTGTAGATTATGCTAACATGAAATTATTTGTTTGTCAAGTGGTTTTGAAAAAAATTCATCACTTTATTGCGTTAAAGCGGAATTTTTAACATTTGGGTAATATTCCTTATTTCATTTATATATAAAAAGCGGGGCAAAAAGAGAGTTTTTGAATATGGTGAAGTAAGGGAGATTTCGCCTCTGCGGAGGCGAGTTTCTTTTGGCACGCCCCAAAAGAAACCAAAAACGCTCCGCTCATGTTCGGGACTTTTGGATGTCCCGAACGAGCCGCGGCGGCTCTTTTTATCCCTCAACAAAACAACAGAGAAGTTTTTAATGTAACCCTCACTACCTCATGTGTATTTTCCTGCCTTACGGCAGGATGGTGTATATAATCTGCATAGCCAAAGCAATATCGACCACTAAGAAAACTGTACCTGCGTGTTTACTCTAACACAAAAATGTGAGAGGTAAGCCACCACGGCAAAGGAGAGAAGTCAGCGGAGGTTTGGCAGCAATTTGTTGGTAGAAAATGTGCGTGCAAATTTTGACTGCCGTGTAGAAAGAGTAGGATGCAGTTTAATAGGTCAAAATTTGACGGTACGAAAAAAGATTTCCCCAAACTGAGCCATCTCTCCTTTTGAGTGGAGCGTTTTTGCTTACTTTTACCGCGGGGTAAAAGTAAGTCGCTTCCGCAGAAGCGAAACCCTCCCAATTCCCAATTCCTAATTCCTAATTCCAAACCCCAGGGTATAAACCCCAAAAACCCTGTCAATAATAATACCGAAATCAAAACGAAAAGAGCGTGATAAAATGAACACAATCAGACGAGGCGACATCTATTACGCAGACCTGTCCCCCGTAGTGGGCTCAGAACAGGGAGGCGTACGTCCGGTGCTTATAGTGCAGAACGACGTAGGCAATAAATATAGCCCCACCGTGATAGCCGCCGCCATTACATCAAAACAGGACAAAAATAAAATGCCGACACATATTGACGTGCTCGCAGACGAGTTCGGACTCGAAAGAAACTCCGTAATACTTTTGGAGCAGATTCGTACACTCGATAAAAAAAGGCTCCGTGAGAAGATGGGACATCTCGACGAAGCCGTAATGAATCAGGTTAACAGCGCTATAAGCGTGAGCTTTGGGTTATAAAGAGATTTCGGCTCTTCGGAGCCGAGTTTCTTTTGGCTCGCCCCAAAAGAAACCAAAAATGCTCCACTCATGTGCCGAATACTCCGCTTCGCTCCGTAGCATTCGACACGGGGCGTGGTGCCCCTTTCTGTCCCTCAACGCAAGAAAGAGGTAAATTTTATTTTATTCCCACTAATTTGACGAAGCAAACCCGCCTTTAAGGCGGGATACCGACAAAGCCTCGTAGGTAACAAGCTCTTGGTGTCGCTTAACGAACGAGAGCCGCATTTCGCACGAACACCCAAATGTGAGAGGTAAGCCACCACGGCGAAGGAGAGAAGTCAGCGCAGGTTTGGCGGCAGGCGGTTTGTTTAAGAGTATACGCAGATTTTGACAATTGCGTAGAAGTTGTTTGATGCAATTCAGCAAGTCAAAATCTGACATTTTTCAAGAATATTTCTCCAAACCGAGCCATCTCTCCTTTTGAGTGGAGAATTTTTGCCTACTTTTGCTTCGGGGCAAAAGTAGGTCGGCACCGCAGTGACGAAACCCTCCAAATTCCTAATTCCTCATTTTTTAAAACTCCTAATTTCCCGAAAGTATCGCCGAAACAATAACATTGCCGTCGTTGTCCCCTGAAATGTTGTAGGAGTGATTCTTGGGAAGGTAAATCTTGTCAGTATCCGCACCGACAGGCTGAGAATAAATCATATATTGCACGCCCTCATCAGTGGTAAAAATAAGCCTTTCACTGTCGAGGGTGTACTTTTTAAGAAGTCCAATGTACTCCTCAAGACATAGGTTGTTTGTGTACATATAATAAGCGTGTTCCTTTCCGACATAGCGGAAGTGCCACGGCTCGTAGGAAATTTCCGTAACCTCAGTTTTGTCGTGTGGGTAGCGGAGAATGTAGCCGTATTTGTGGCAGTTCTGATGAATCCAGGAATAATCACCCTCACCGTCAAAGGCAAGAACCGCCCCGTTCTGATATATCTGCATATCAAAAGCAAGCCCCGTGTGATGCTCGCTGTGACCGGGAAGAGTAGCAATATCGCTTCCCTTGCTCTCATATACCCGCTCCTGGTCCTCATATGAACGGTTGGAGTCTAACATAAATAAATCGCGGTGTCCAGTTTGGGCATAAAAATCGTCGGCAAGGGCATTGAAGGCATCTATTGCTTCCTGTGTCATCATTTCACGGGCAGGGTATGAAACGGTATAATTGTCCGACTGTCTGCCCGAGAAGGGGACAAGTGGGCTTTTTGGCACAATTTTCGGCGAAGCCTCAAAGCTGTAGGCATTGCTGTTGTTGACAAGTACGAGGTTTCCCGCCTTTGTATCATCCACCGATACAGACAGCTCAATAAAGCTCGTCTCAAGCTCCTTTTGCAGTGCCGCCTGCTTTTTTGCTTCTTCCTTTACTGCAGGGTCCTCGGCACGGTTGTAAACTATGTCTACCTCGGGATTCTTAGCTATGATACCCGAAAAAATCTTTATGTTTATTACTGTAAGGACAGCTATTAAAAGCAGGCAGACAAGTGTAAAATTGCTTGTGTAGCCTCTTCGGCTCTGTCCGTTCTTTTGATTGTTGTTCATGTATGTCACTCCTTATATGTGCCAACTGTACTATATCATATAATACAGTTTGTGTCAAGAGGAAATTTACAAAAAGTATTATACACCACTTTTTTGTCAAAATAAAGGGGAGAAAAATTAAGTTTACAATTTATTTAGTATTGCAAAATGCAGGAAAAGATGGTATAATTCTACAAGACATCATAAAAGCGAGGGATAATCGTGGCAGACAAAAATGAAAACATAAAAATTGCAGCACAAAACAAAAAGGCATACCACGACTATTTCGTCGAGGACACATACGAGGCAGGCATTGCCCTTTCCGGCACCGAGGTCAAGAGCATACGACAGGGTGCGGTAAACATGAAGGATTCCTACTGCCACGTCGAAAAGGGTGAGATGATAATGTACGGAGTACACATCAGTCCCTACGAAAAAGGCAACATATTCAATAAAAACCCTCTGCGCGAGAGAAAGCTTCTTCTTCACAAAAAGGAAATTATGAAGCTTTTCGGACTCTGCGGTAAGGAGGGCTATACCCTTATCCCCTTAAAAATGTACTTCTCAGGCTCAAAGGTAAAGGTTGAACTTGGGCTTTGCAAGGGTAAGAAAAACTACGACAAGAGAGATACCGAGGCAAAGAAGCAGGCAAACAGGGATATTGAAAGGGCAATGCGTGAAAGTGAAAAATATTAAAATACAGGGGTGTTTCGGCACTGCGGTGCCGACTTACTTTGAAAAAGTAAGCAAAGGGAATTCCGCCGTCTGCGGACGGCGTTTTCCGTTACTTTTCACTCGCGAAAAGTAACCCAAAGCGACCGCTCATGTTCGGGACTTTTCGAGGTCCCGAACGAGCCGCGGCGGCTCTTTTTAGCCCTCTGCGAAATAACAGAGAAATTTTTAATGTAAACCTCACTACCTTATGTGAAAAACCTGCCTTGCGGCAGGATGACGACAAAGCCTCGTGGGTAACAAGCCCTTGTTGTCGCTTAACGAACAAAATCCGAATTTCGCACGAACGCCAAATGCGAGTGGTAAGCCACCACGGCGAAGGAGAGAAGTCAGCGCAGGTTTGGCGACAGGTGGTTGGTTTTAGATGTGCGTGCAAATTTTGACGACAGCGTAGAAGTAGTTTGTTGCAACTTAGCAGGTCAAAATTTGACAGTTTAGATGAAAATTCTCCAAACCGAGCCATCTCTCCTTTTGAGTGGAGAATTTTTGGTACTTTTGTTTCGGGACAAAAGTACGGAAAACGCTGTCCGCAGACAGCGGAATCCCAATACCACTGCAATACGCAGTACATAACAAATAACAATTAACAGATAAAAGCAAAAAAGGACGGTAAAATCCATGCTCACCTACAACGAAATCATCAAACTCGACTACACAAAACTCGATGCTCCCGACATGGGACATGAAACAAAATTCACCCTCTATGTTCCCAACGAAGAAGAACGCGTAAACCTGTATACTCAGAAGCGCCCGACAGTCATCGTGCTTCCCGGCGGCGGCTATAGCGGAACAAGCCCGAGAGAAGCCGACCCCATCGTGTTAAAATACCTTGCAAGAGGCTTTAATGTAGGTCTTCTTCGCTACTCATGTATGCCTTCTGTTTTCCCCGTGGCAATGCTTGAGGCACTCTCTGCAATTAAGTATGTAAGAGATAACGCCGAAAAGAACTTCGGCGACCCCAATAAAATCTACCTTTGCGGCTTTTCTGCAGGTGGACATCTTGCAGCCTCCTGCGGCACACTCTGGCACAGAAAGGAAAGCGAAAGATATTTCGGTGACACAGAGAGCGTAAAGCCCAACGGACTCATTCTCGGCTACCCCGTTATTACAAGCGGCTGTCATGCCCATGTCGGCTCGTTCCGCGCACTTCTCGGTGATAAATACCCCGACGAAAAGTGGCTCGAATACTTAAGCCTTGAAAAGCAGGTTGACGAAAAAACACCCACAACCTTTATCTGGCATACATATTTCGACCAGGCAGTTCCCGTTGAGAACACACTTCTCTTTGCAACTGCTCTCAAGGAAAAGAACATACCCTTTGAAATGCACGTTTTCGAGGACGGACCTCACGGTATCTCCACCGCCGACAAAATAACAACACCCATGATGTATCCCTTAAGAACAAGACGCTGGGTTGAAATGTCAGCCGACTGGATTGAGGAGAGATGCGAGGACGCACAATACGAAATCTATATGAAATAACTGCGTGTCAGGAAAGCCCGACAGCAAAATAAAAATTAAAATGTGAATTATAGGGATTCCGCGGCTTTTGGACCGCGGTTTCCGTTACTTTTCACTCGCGAAAAGTAACCCAAAGCGACCACTCATGTGTCGGAATTTTTCAGATTCCGACACGAGCCGTGGAGGCTCTTTCTTGTCCCTCAACGGAATAGAGCGAAAAGTCTTGCTTTTTGCTCACTAACCAATCAAAACAAACCCGCCTTTCAGGCGGGATGGCGGGCAAGTTTTGCAATAAACAAGCTCTCGGTGTCGCTTAACGAACGAGAGCCGCATTTTGCACGAAAACAAAGTGGAGAGAGTAAGCCGCCTGCGGCAAGAGGGAGAGTCAGCGCAGGTCGGGCGGCAGTTTGCTTGATATAGAATGAAAGTGCGAATTTTGACAACAACGTAGAAGTAATTTGATGCAACTTGGCACGTCAAAATTCGACAGTCAGATGGAAACTTCTCCCGACTGAGCCACTCCCTCTTTTGAGCAGGAGCGTTTTTGGTTTCTTTTGGGGCAGGCCAAAAGAAACTCGGCTCCGCAGAGCCGAAATCTCTCCGTAACATTGCAGTACACAGTACATCACAAACAACAAATAAAAAAAGGACGGTAAAATCAATGCTTACCTACAACGAAACAATCAAACTCGACTATACAAAGCTCGATGCCCCCGACATGGGTCACGAAACAACCCTCACCCTCTATGTTCCCAACGAAGAACGCCACGTGGCTGCATACACCCCCAAGCGTCCTACCGTTATCGTTCTTCCCGGCGGAGGATATACAAACATCAGCTCAAGAGAAGCAGACCCTATCGTAATCAGATACCTTGCACGTGGTTTCAATGTAGGTCTTCTTAACTACTCCTGCAAGCCGTCCGTGTTTCCCACCGCGCTCCTTGAAGCACTTTCTGCAATCAAGTACATAAGAGATAACGCCGAAAAGAACTTCTCTGACCCCAATCAAATTTATCTGTGCGGATTTTCTGCCGGAGGACACCTTGCAGCCTCCTGCGGCACACACTGGCACAGGGCCGAGAGTGAGAGATACTTCGGCGATGTTGAAAGGGTAAAGCCCAACGGACTTATTCTCTGTTATGCCGTAATCACAAGTGAGGACGAGGCGCACAGCGGCTCAATAAGAGCGCTTCTCGGTGATAAATACACCGACGAAGAGGCCAGAGAATATGTAAGCCTTGAAAAGCAGGTTGACGAAAAGACTCCAACAAGCTTCATCTGGTCCACATTCTACGATCAGTCTGTTCCCTGCGAAAATGCAATTATGTTTGCTTCAGCATTGAGAAAAGCAGGTACACCCTTTGAACTGCACATTTTCGAGGACGGACCTCACGGCGTTGCCACAGGCGACAATGTAACTACTCCAATGCTCTTTCCCTTAAGAACAAGAAGCTGGATTGATATGTCTGCCGACTGGATTTATGAAAATGTAAGCAAGCCCGAATATGTCGTATACACTCCGCCGCTTAAGTAAAATTTAACAGGTATTACACCCTTTCGCTTTGCATATGATACTAAAGCAGAAACTTTTTTCTGCCAAAGTTCGTAATTGCGAAAGGGTGTTTTTTATGTATAAAACATCGGATACACCGTACCACAACAATGTGGGTGACGGCGATAAGTACAGCTTCAAAAAGAAAAAACAAAAGGTATATATCAACATTGTTGACGGCATCAAATATGACGGAAAATCAGACACAGATCCACTCGGAATGTATACAGGTGTACCTGAAAACGAGTATGATATTCCCGTCCAGGATGCGGATGACCTTTAGAGAAGAAATCTTTTTTTGAGAGATTCCGCCATCTGCGGATGGCGTTTTCCGTTACTTTTCACTCGCGAAAAGTAACCCAAAGCGACCGCTCATGTTCGGGACTTTTTAAGGTCCCGAACGAGCCGCGGCGGCTCTTTTTAGCCCTCTACGAAATAACAGAGAATTTTTAATGTAAACTTCACTACCTCATGTGAAAAGCCTGCCTTGCGGCAGGAGGGTGTATATATACTGCGTAGCCACAATGTTTTCGACAAGTAAATAAGATTACGTCTTTTCCCACACTCCGTAGGCTTACCCAAACCCGAGGTTTGCAGTCAATCAAAAAAATGATGGCTTGCAAGATTTTTAAGTACATACCGTAGGACAACAAAAATGGAGAGAGTAAGCCGCCTGCGGCAAGAGGGAGAGTCAGCGGAAGTCGGGC
>JAFTIR010000006.1 GCA_017456765.1 Clostridia bacterium
GATTACGGTTTTGTCAGTCACACCCCGGACATTAGCCGCGGAGCTTCTCCGCTCTGTCGATTGCTTCCCAAAGACCGTTGAGATATACAGCACCGAGTGCTCTGTCATAAAGACCGTAGCCGGGTCTGCCTTCTTCGCCCCAAATCATACGACCGTGGTCGGGTCTGAGATAGCCGTCGAAGTTTACATCATGCATAGCCTTTACGATGTCATACATATCGAGTGAGCCACATTCTGTCTTATGAGCTGTTTCGTTGAAGTCTCTTTCGCCAACATGCTTGATGTTTCTTGCATGAACGAAATGAATTCTGCCCATAGCACCGTACTTACGGATCATTGCAGCAGTATCGTTAGCGGGGTTAACACCGAGTGAACCTGTGCAGAGAGTAAGTCCGTTATAGGGTGAATCAACGAGCTTTAAGAACTTATCAAGGTTTTCCTCATTTGTGATAACTCTAGGAAGACCGAAAATGCCCCACGGCGGATCGTCCGGGTGGATAGCCATTTTGACGTCACATTCCTCACAAACGGGGATAATCTTCTCAAGGAAATACTTCATGTTTTCCCAAAGCTTTTCCTCGTCAACATCCTTATATTCATTAAGGAGTGCATCGAGACCTTCCTTTGTGTAGGAGGAGTCCCAGCCGGGAAGAGAAAGGTCACCCTTTCTGGGGTCCATGGAAAGAACGGTAGCATCTCTGTAAACAAGGGATGTTGAGCCGTCTGCATTCTTGAAGGAAAGGTCACTTCTCAACCAGTCAAACACGGGCATAAAGTTATAGCAGATAACCTTAACGCCTGCCTTGCCAAGTCTTCTGATGTTTTCGCAGTAAACCTCAATATACTTTTCTCTTGAGGGCTTACCGAGCTTGATATCTTCGTGTACAGGTACACTTTCTACGATATCAAATACAAGACCGTGTGCTTCGCACTTTGTCTTGATGTCATTGATTGCTTCTTCGGGCCACACTTCTCCGGGGGGAACAGAGTAAACCGCAGAAACAACGCTTCTCATGCCGGGAATCTGGGATATGTACTCGAGTGTTACGGGGTCATTATCGCCATACCAGCGGAAACTCATTTTCATAGTTTCACTTCTCCTTTTTTGGATTATTTATTTTAATTTATTTTTTTGCACCGTTTTTCATTTTTGCAAGTCTTACGTCCTTACCCACAAACTTAAATGGGCGGAAGCTACCCACAAGACGGGATGTGATTCTATCATCATACATTTCAAGAAGTTTTGATGTAGAATCAATATTCGTGCTTATAATCATTGATTTTCCTGCATTTATTCTTGTGTTGAGCAGGTTATATATACACGACTGTGTAAAGGAGTTTCTGAACTCTGTGCCAAGGTCATCTAAGATAAGAAGGTCGCAGTCAAAGTATCTTTGTGTTTCGACCCCTGCCCTCTCGTCCTTTTCAAAGCGTTCCATTTCAAAGGCACGCACGATGTTCTGCGCGCTGTCATAAACCACATCAAAGGATTTATCAATAACGCCCTTTGCAATCGCGGTTGTAATATGAGTCTTTCCAAGACCCGTTGTGCCGATGAAGAGAAGGTTTGAATCCTTTTCGGGTTTACCGAAATCAGAAACATACTTTTTTGCTTTTTCAAGTATGCTCTGCATCTGTGTCCTGTCGTTTTCATCTTCGTAATAGGAAAGGTCAAAGTTTTTGAAAGTCTGGTGCTTTAACACCTTACCGAGTCCCGAATGATTATACGCCTCATTTACAAGTGCCTTTTTCATGCAGGAGCACATATTCACACCGTTATATCCTACATCATTACACTTATCGCATGAATACTTGACATCAAGGTAGTCTTCAGGATAACCTGCGGTTTTGAGAAGCTGGCGTTTTGCCAGGTTGAGTTCGAGATTCTCTTTCTTTATTGCTTCAATTCTCTCTTCAAGGCCGTTTGTTCCTGCAAGGGATGCTTTATAAATCGCAAGTCCCGTCATGGACAATGCTTTATCAATTTCCAATATTGCAGGGCACTTGAGGCTCACTTCGTCACGGTGCGATTCTGCAAGACGAACCGCATCTGTACGTTTATTTTCAAAGTCTTCGCGGACTTTTTTGACAACTTCTGCGGAATATCCCACATCACACACCTCCTATCCAGTATATTTTAGCACAACTCAGAAACAAAGTCAACAACAAAGCGACAAATTATTTTATCAATATTCTCATAAGGCTTCCCTTATTATAGGCTGAGGCAGTATGAATGTACTGGGGAATAATGCTACTTTTTCCGTCAGAAGTCTTTGCAACAATTTCGGTATATATATTATTGTGGTGATGGCCTGCGAAGAAGCCCTTTACAACATCGGCGTTATTTACGAGCAGATTATAGAATTCCTTTGAGCTTTCATCACAGCCGTCGGCACCCAGTGCATTCATCCGGCATATTATACCGTCGCGAAAATTTTCAGGGAACGAGCTTGTATCGCCCTTAAGAAGCGCCATATCCTCGGTGAAATTTACTTCCTCGGGGTTATTTGTTCTTATCGGCTCATGGGCAAAGCCGAGAATAATATAGCCGTTTTTACGTGCTGTTTCGATGTCAGCCTTGAGTCTGTCAACCTGTTTCTCATTACACATACCTTTATCATTGAAAAAACCTACGACCATGACCTTTTCCTTAACAACCTTTGACACATAGAATATATCATGCTTCCAGAAGTCGCCGACAATTTTAATTCTTTCGTCACGTGACAATTCCTCTGCGACCTTGCCCTGCATCCTCACCGAAATCTCATGTCCGCCGACTGTTGCGATAACATCGGGGATTTTATCCCAGACTTCCCTTTGCATAAGTTCCATTGTGCCATGGGAAAGAAAGTCCATGGTGTCTCCGTTGAAAACAAGCTGGTCAGCATCGTCAAGAACCGAAAGACAGTTATGAAGATGAGGAACAGAGGCGGCATTTGCAAGCCATTTTCTGTTTTCGTATGTACTCATAAGAACGGGATTTGCTTCTTTCATGTCCTGTTCATTACAGTAATTGAGGTGAATATCGGAAATATGACCGATAAAAACTTCATCGCCGAGTCCTACGTCAATGGTAACATCCCATACATATACACCGTTTTCTGTTATATATAATTTTCCCTCTTTGCCGTCATGCAAAAGATTGGAACAAGTAAGATTTTTCATAAGAACTCCCTCCGAAAGATTATAGTAATATATTAGCATACAAATAAAACAAGGTCAACAATTTAAGTAACAAAATTAAACATTTTCCGGTTGCATATTTTCATTTGCTGTGGTAGAATAGACACAAAGCGGGTGAAAAATATGGACATGAAAATCATGGCGGCAATGAGCGGTGGCGTTGATTCTGCTGTTGCGGCATTTTTACTTAAAGAAAAAGGATATGAGTGCAAGGGCGTCACGTTAAAGCTCTTTGAAAATGAGGACATCGGCATTTTCGGCGAGAGAAACTGCGGAAGTGACGAGGACATAAACGATGCAAAAAAGGTCTGCGAAAAGCTCGGAATGGAACATGAAGTTTTAAATCTTCGCGACAAATTCAAAAAATGCGTCATGGACAATTTTGCAGAGCAGTATTTTTGCGGACTTACGCCCAACCCCTGCATTGAATGCAACAAGCACATAAAGTTCACCTCGATTTTAGACGCATTCCAAAAGGACAGCTTTACCCATGTTGCGACGGGGCACTACTGCTCGATAGTATTTGACGAAGGTTCGGGACGTTATCTGATAAAAAAAGCCATTGATTGCTCAAAGGACCAGACATATGTACTATATGGCCTTTCTCAGGAAACTCTGTCGCGTACCCTCTTCCCTCTCGGCGGTATGACAAAGACGGAAGTAAGGGAGATTGCAGAGGAGCACGGTTTCATCAATGCAAGAAAAAAAGACAGTCAGGACATCTGTTTTATAAAGGACGGAAACTACCGCAATTTTCTCGAGTATCATTCGGGAAAAGCGTTAACCGAAGGAGATTTTATTCTTCCCAACGGAACCTTTGTTGCAAAGCACAAGGGTGTGCCCTGCTACACCATAGGGCAAAGAAAAGGTCTCGGCATAGCATGGGAGCATCCGTTATATGTTATATCGAAAGATTCAGAAAGCAATACGGTAATTGTTGGCAAAGAGGAGCTTTTATTTACAAACAGGGTAATTGTTGAGGATGTCAATTTTGTTGCGGTGTCTTCCCTATCCTCTCCCATGAAAGCTACGGCAAAGCTCAGGTACCACCAGAGTGAGAGTGAGTGTGTAATTCATCCGCTTGAGAATGGCAAGGTACTCTTGGAATTTGATAAGCCGCAGAGGGCAGTAACTCCCGGTCAGGCGGCGGTATTCTATGACGGTGAATATGTTCTCGGTGGGGGAACAATCACAAACGCACAGCGTTTGCGGAATTAGAAATTAGGAATGTGGAATTAGGAATTAAGGTAAAAGAAAAATCGGGCGGATGCCCGATTTTTTCTTATTCTTTTTTCTTTTTATTGTGTCTTAAGACTATCAGCACAACAACCGCTACTACCGCTATGAACACGAGCAAAACCACGCCAGATACCTTTTTATCTTCGTCTCCGGGTTCATAGGAAGTAATGATTCTTGCAGATTCTAAGTTTTTATTGTCTTCATCCTTTTCTATTTTATCCCATTCATCTTTTGTCCCCATATAGCCAATAGTTACTTTATAATCATTTCCCCAATCGCCTTCTATATCTTCCCAGTCATCAAAAGCACCGGAACCGATAGTTTTTATACTTACAGGCAAAACAACAAGTTCAAGCTTATTACAGCAAGCAAACGAACACGAACCAACCGTTTCAACTCCGTTGGGAATTTCAATTTTTTCAAGTTTTTCACATTCTCTGAAAAGGCTATATTCAATTATTTTAAGATTCTTGGGAAGCACAACCTCTTTCACATCCGATGCATAAAATGCACCTTCACCGATTGACGTTACTTTTTCGGGGATGACGAATGTTTCTCTATCAGGGATTTTTTCGTTCGAATCTTTATCATACAAATCAGCGCATGTATGAAGTTCACCCGTATTTTCAAAAGCATATTTTCCTATACTTTCAAGGCTCTCGGGAAGATAAACACAGCTTATATCAAAATCGCTGAAGGCATATTCACCGATATGGGTAATCCCCTCACTCACAACAAGTTCACTTATTTCATACTCTTCCCACGGTCTTTCGGCTCTATAAATGCCGTCGCTGTAATCATACATTCTGCCTTTGCCGTTAATTGTAAGTATTCCGTCGGTGTCATATTCCCACATGACATTTTCACCGCATTCGTCACCAACAACAACCGTGGCGCTTGCAGCCATGCAGAAGATTGGAACAATAAGAAGAATTGCTATTACGATTTTTTTCATTTTACGTCCCTCCGTTTTTTCTATACACATAATATCATATGCGTAGGAACATGTCAACTGCAACATTTTTAACACTTTATTTGCCATTAGATATTGACAAGTCGAATTTTGCAGTATATATCTATGGGGTAAACAAAGTAAATGACGAAAAAATCGGGCAGATGCCCGATTTTTCACTTTACGACATATTTAGTACTTTGTAAAAATACAATAACTCCATGGTTTACTTTCTTTCCAGTCTGACAAACCATCATACCATGTTGAGTAAATAACCAAATATCCATTCTCCGCTTCCCATTTCAAATACGAAGAATATTGGTCTTCAAAAATAATTTCAGGCGTTACATCAAGCAATTTTTGTTCATCTCCGCCAAACCATTTAAACAATTGATATACATTCTTGATTTCTGACACTTGTATTCCGTCTTGATAAAAACCTATTATATTATCCCCTCTAACTGTAATTGTCCTGTGCTCCTCGTATAACTTATATCCCTTTTCATTTCCTGTTAGTGTTAGATTATATATCGACGAATCTTGAGAATTGAAAGGATAAGTTTCCCACTCGATATAATTACCACCACTATAATAATAATCTTCAAAAAAACTCTGTGCAGAAGTATTAATATAGTTCAAATATATTTTTTCTCGAGTTTCCTCGCAAAATCCTTTAACAGCAGCACTAGCACTATCAAAATCATCTCCCATAAATGTGTAAATTACATCAGGATAATCAATAAAATAAAAAGTGTTATTCAAAACCTTCATCTCATACTCAAAAGTTTCTTCCTTTAAGTGCCCATACATTTCATCATTAATCTCAGGATAGCACAATGTTATCAAATAAATACCATTTGATAAATCAACTATATTTTGAATTTCTCCTGTTCTCCCTGTATGTCCTCCATATCGCCCCGTTTGAAATTCTTTACCATTGAAATAGCAATAATCAAAAACAACATAAGTATTATCTGACGAGCAATCATTCTCCAAATCAGCCCATACACCAGCAAGGCTCTCACAGAATTGCGTTACAGGGTCGTTCTTCGCAATTTGAATATTTGCAGTTACATTGCTTGTTTCCGTCTCCATCTCTGAGATATTCGTTTTTCCTTCGCTACATGAATTTAAAATCAAGGTACAACCAACCAATGTCACCAACATCAAAAACAATCGTTTCATTAATTTCTCCTCCTAAATATAAAAATGCGTCAGCCAAAGCCAACGCACGAAAAACACATGGCTCTAACTGTCGCCAAACAATTTCCAAACTTTTTGTCATAAGCATGTGGAACAGAGCATGTATTTTTACCAATAGATAAAAATACACACTTATGACAAAAAAGAAAAAGCAAATTGTTTGGCAAACTCATAATACCACAGGTTTGCAAAATTGTCAACAATTACTTGAAAGCAATAACAAATCCAACATTTTAACACTTTTTTCGCTATTAGTTATTGACAAGTCGAATTTTGCGATATATAATTATAGGGTAAACAAAATAAATAGTCTTATCAAGAGTGGCTGAGGGAACAGGACCTATGACGCCCGGCAACCTACCGAAACGGAAAGGTGCTACTTCCTGCGTGGAGTTTTCTCCATGGAAGATGAGTTATAATTAACTGCTCTTGATAAAGGTCGAGGGCAGTTTTTTATTTTTCAAGAACATGGTTACAGAAAGGCTCCCTCCGGGAGGGAGCTGTCAGCGTATGCTGGCTGAAGGAGAATGCGTCAACTTGATTTATTGCTAACTCAAAGCCTACGCAGGCTCCTTCCGTCATTTTCTTCGAAAATGCCACCTCCCTCTCAGAGGGAGGCTAAAAGAAAAAACAAACATTCTAACATAAAGGAAGGTAAAATTATGAGCAAGATTTTTTTCACATCCGAATCCGTAACAGAAGGGCATCCCGACAAAATCTGTGATGCCATCTCGGATTCTATTCTCGATGCATATTTAAGAGAAGACCCCATGTCAAGAGTTGCCTGCGAAACAATGGTAACAACAGGTCTTATCATGATTTCAGGTGAAATCACATCAAAGGCTAATGTTGATGTTCAGAAGATTGCAAGAGAAACTGTAAGAAGCATCGGCTACGACAGAGCAAAGTACGGCTTTGACTGCGACACATGTGCCGTTATCAGCGCAATTCACGAGCAGAGCCCCGACATTGCAATGGGCGTAAACAAGAGCCTTGAAGCAAAAGAGGGTGACACTGACAAGTATGACACGGGTGCCGGCGACCAGGGTCTTATATTCGGCTATGCCTGCGACGAAACAAAGGAGCTTATGCCTCTGCCTATTTCCCTTTCCCACAAGCTCGCACAGAGACTTACTGCTGTAAGAAAGATGGGCGTTCTCCCATATCTTCGTCCCGACGGAAAAACACAAGTAACAGTTGAATACAATGACGGTGTTCCTACAAGAATTGATGCTATTGTTATTTCCTCACAGCATGATGCGGCAGTTGAACTTTCACAGATAAGAGAAGACTTAATCAAAGAAGTCATTAAGCCCACCATTGATGCTTCTCTCATGGACGAAAATACAAGAATCTACATAAACCCCACAGGCCGTTTTGTTATCGGCGGTCCTAACGGCGACACAGGTCTTACAGGCAGAAAAATCATCGTTGACACCTACGGCGGATATGCAAGACACGGCGGCGGCGCTTTCTCGGGCAAAGACCCCACAAAGGTTGACAGAAGTGCGGCGTATGCGGCAAGATATGTTGCAAAGAATGTTGTTGCAGCAGGACTTGCATCAAAGTGCGAGGTACAGATTGCTTATGCTATCGGTGTTGCAAAGCCAATCTCCGTTCTTGTTGACACATTCGGTACAGCGACGGCAGATGAAGACAAGATTTCCGCAGCAGTTTCAAAGATATTTGACCTTCGCCCTGCGGCAATCATTGAAATGCTCGATTTAAGACGCCCCATTTATCAGCCTCTTTCGGCTTACGGTCACCTCGGCAGAGAGGATTTAGGCGTAATTTGGGAAAAGACAGACAAGGCAGAAGCACTTAAGGCTGCTGTTGCCGCCCTTTAATTGTGAGGTAAATAAAATGGCACTTATTGTTCGAGAAGAAAGTTATGAAAACTACGGCAGAGTTCTCTACATTGCCAACGAAAAGCAGGAAATGAGAGTAACTCTCGATTTAGGTCCTAGAGTTATAAGCTACAATTTAATCGGCTACAAGAATATGTTCTGTACCGACCTTATCCGTCAGTCAAACATGAAGGATAAGCAGTTCACAGATATTTACGGAAAAGACAAGGTATGGTATCTCTACGGAGGTCACAGATTTTGGATAAGCCCCGAAGACTATTACACGTACTATCCTGACAACGACCCTGTAAAGTACACACAGAACGGAAATGTATTTCTTTTTACCCCTCCCGTTCAGCAAGTGACAGGCTGGCTTTGCGAGATAGAAATAACCTTTGACGAAACCGAAGCAAAAGCAAAGGTAAGACATATCCTTACAAACAAGTCCGAAAATGAAAAGAAAGCTTCAATCTGGGCGCTCTCAGTAACAGCAGAAGGCGGCAGAGCCATTCTTGCTCAGGCTGACAACAAAGCAGGCTGGACCCCCAACCGTTACGTTTCTTTCTGGGACTACTCAAACCTTGCCGACAAGAGATTTTATGCTGATGACAAATACTTTGCACTAAAGCAGGAAATTGAAGCAAAGGTTCCGTTCAAATTCGGTGTAAACAACATAGGCGGTTCAATCATAACCATTAACAACGGCTGCATATTCAAAAAGACTTATGACCACATTCTCGGTGTGGAATATCCCGATGGATGCTCTTCAACCGAGCTTTACACCTGTCACTTCATGCTTGAGGTTGAAACCCTCTCTCCCCTCTACGCTTTTGCACCCGGAGAACGCCGTGAACACACAGAAAACTGGTCTCTTATCCCCGAAAAGTCGACAAATCTTGACGAGGTTGTAAAGTTCTTGTAATTTTTGGCACATTTTGTCGAAATGCCGAATTTAATTCCTCGATTTTTCTTAAGTTTTCTCATCTTTTCTCTGGTTTTCAAAACATTTTGTTAAAAGTACACAAGTTGAGAGGGGAAATTTTGGGGAAATAACATCTTTTCTTTTTCACATTTTTTTGTTATTATAATATATGTTAAAATAAAGTAGTGTGTACAAACACGCGATATTTGTGTTTATTTTAGGAGGTTATAAACAAATGGCAAGTGTATCACTTAAACACATCTTCAAGAGATATCCCGGCGGCGTTACAGCTGTTAGCGATTTCTGCCTTGAAATCAAAGACAAGGAATTCATCATTCTCGTAGGTCCTTCCGGCTGCGGTAAGTCCACAACTCTCCGTATGATCGCAGGTCTCGAAGAGATCACAGAAGGCGAACTCTACATAGGCGACAGAATCGTTAACGACGTTGCTCCTAAGGACAGAGATATCGCGATGGTTTTCCAGAACTACGCTCTTTATCCTCATATGTCTGTATTTGAAAACATGGCATTTGGTCTTAAGCTCAGAAAGACTCCCAAGGAAGAAATCAAGAGAAGAGTTGAAGAAGCAGGTAGAATCCTCGACATCAGCCACTTACTTGACAGAAAGCCTAAGGCTCTTTCCGGTGGTCAGAGACAGAGAGTTGCTCTCGGTCGTGCTATCGTTCGTGAACCTAAGGTATTCCTTCTCGACGAACCTCTCTCCAACCTCGATGCTAAGCTTCGTGCTGCCATGAGAACTGAAATCACAAAGCTTCACAAGAAGCTCGGTACTACATTCATCTACGTAACACACGACCAGGTAGAAGCTATGACAATGGCTTCCAGAATCGTTGTTATGAAGGACGGTCTTATTCAGCAGGTTGATACTCCTCAGAACCTTTACGATATGCCTTGCAACATCTTCGTTGCAGGATTTATCGGAACTCCTCAGATGAACTTCATCAATGCTGAGGTTGTTAAGGAAGGCGAAGACCTCTTCGTTACATTTGAAAACTGCAAGTTCAAGCTTCCCTCTGAAAAGGCTGGTAGCGAAGCTCTCAAAGAATATGTTGGCAAGGAAGTTGTTCTCGGCGTAAGACCTGAGTGCATCCACGACGAGCCCATGTACCTCTCTTCCTTCGAAGACTGGACAGCTGATGTTAATGTTGACGTTACTGAACTTATGGGTGCTGAAACATATCTCTACCTTACACTTGGCGAAACAAACCTCATTTCCCGTGTTTCTTCCAGAACAAAGGCTAAGAGCGGCGACACAATCAAGGTTGCATTTGACATTTCTCACGCTCACATCTTTGACAAGGAAACTGAAAAGGTTATCGTTCACTAGTCCGGAAAGCCGGACAGCAGAATCACGGGCAATGCTCGTGAGTAACAAGTCTTTATATTCGCATAACAAACCAATCCCGACTGTCAAACAACGACAGTCGGGATTATATTTTACTTGTGTGACAACAGTGAGAGGCATTTGGGGACGGATTTCTCCGCCCCATTTAGTGTAGAAATAAGTGTAGCAACTTGAAACAAAGCCATTAGTTTTAATTCAATTTCACCTCCAAATAAAAAAGTGCGCAGCTAATGCCACGCACGAAAAATACATGACTCCGTTTGTTTGCGAGACAACTTACCAGCATAACACAGCATGTTAAGAAGAGCATGTATTTTTACCAAAAGGTATAAAAATACACACTGTGTTGAACTGTTATTAAGTTGTCTCGCAAGAATATAATATCACAAATGTTTTATGTTGTCAATAAAAACAAAGAATTACATAAATTAACAAATTCTACTTGAATGGCTTAGTTTTATGTAATAGAATATTTCATATAAAAGTTTTAGGAGAATTCATATGAAATACATTATCATCATCGGCGACGGCATGGCCGACTACCCTATCGAATCGCTTGGCAACAAAACACCTTTAATGGTAGCAAAGAAACCCAGAATGGACTACATGGCAACTCACGGAACGGTTGGTTTTACTGCTAATGTTCCCGAAGGCATGGTACCTGAAAGCGACACAGCAAATCTTGCAATTATGGGTTATGACCCCAAGATTTATTCTAAGGGTCGCTCTCCGCTTGAAGCGCTCAGCATGGGCATTGATATGGCTGAAAACGAAACCGCATACAGAATCAACACAGTTGCTCTCACCGAAAACGACTGTCCCTATGCAGAACAAGTTATTCTCGACCACAGCGCTGACGAAATTTCAACAGAGGAATCAACTATCCTTGTAAACGCGCTACAGGAAGCAATGGGTGACGAGTTCAAAACATATCACCCGGGTATAAGCTACCGCCACTGCCTTATCTGGAAGGATGCACCGCAAACTATGGATTTTGCTCGTCCTCACGACCATTTAGGCAAGGTTATAGGCGAATATTTACCTTCCGGCGAGGTTGGCGCACCTTATCTTGAAATCATGGAAAAGAGTTATGAAATCCTTAAGAATCACCCCGTAAACCTCAAAAGAAAGGCAGAGGGAAAGCTTCCTGCAAACTCTCTTTGGATATGGAGTCCCGGCAAGAAGCCGCAGCTTTCTTCTTTCTATGAAAAGTACGGCAAAAAAGCTGCTGTTATCTCGGCGGTTGACCTTATAAAGGGCATTGGCAAGTGTGCAGGAATGGACGTAATCGACGTTGAAGGTGCGACAGGAAACGTACACACAAACTTTGACGGCAAGGCACAGGCGGCAGTCAAGGCACTTCGCGATGGCTGTGACTTTGTATATGTTCATGTAGAGGCACCCGATGAATGCGGACACAGAGCCGAACTTGAAAACAAAATTCTTTCCATCGAGCTTATCGACGAAAAGATTATCGGCTATATCGAGGACGAAATGAAGAAGGACGGAGAAGACTACCGCTTCCTCATTCTCCCTGACCACCCCACTCCTCTTGCACTCAGAACACATACCATGGATGCCGTTCCTTACATAATGTACGACAGCACAAAAGAAATCGCATCCGATGCCAAGAGCTACGATGAAAAGTTCGGTGCAGAAAGCGTAGACGGAATGAACCTCAAGTCCTACGACAAGGGCTTTACAATGATTGACGACTTTTTTGCATAAATCAGAATTGACGGACACTCAATGAGTGTCCGTCGGTCTCTTCAATACGCAAAAACACCCGTGAAAATTCACGGGTGTTTCAATTATTTTTAATTACGAGGATTATTCTTCGTCTTCTGCATCTTCGTAAACGCCACAGCCTTCGCAGCTTTCAGCGTCACAGTCGAAGCATTCATCATAATAATCATCATCTTCGTCATCGTAGCATTCGAAAACTTCGCTTTCTACATCGCCGAGATCTGCATCGAGTTCATCAGCATATTCGTAGAGAGAATCAATGTCGTCATACATGAGTTCGATTTCGTCTGCCATATCGTCGAGAATATCAACGATAGCATCAATGAGCTTGCCTTCCTTTGATGTGGTATCAAATTCCATACCTTCCATAAGGCCCTTGAGGTGAGCTACCTTATTCTTGATTTCCATGTTGCTTTCCTCCTGTAAATTTTAAATGATAATGAGTTTGACCACTTGAATTTATGGCGGTCAAACGGTGTTATTTAAGCAACACCGATGGTTTTTGTTAATCACAAGAATTACCCGTGATTTGCCCGCGGGGGCTCCCCGATTAGGCGCGCTCGAGGTATTCGCCTGTTCTTGTGTCGATCTTAAGAACGTCGCCGATGTTGATGAAGAGGGGCACCTTAATCTGAGCACCTGTTTCAAGAGTTGCGGGCTTTGTAGCGCCCTGAGCTGTATCACCCTTGAAGCCAGGTTCTGTTTCAGTAACCTCGAGTTCAACGAACATGGGGGGTTCAACAGAAATTACTGTACCCTTATAGGATACAACCTTACACATCATTTCTTCCTTAACGAACTTGAAAGCATCACCGAGCTTATCAGCGTCGATGGGTGTCTGTTCGTAGCTTTCCATATCCATGAAGTAGTAAAGCTCACCGTCAGAATAGAGATACTGCATATCCTTCTTTTCAACGATAGCTGTGGGATACTTGTCAGTGGGGCTGAATGTCTTTTCAATTACCGCACCTGTTACTACATTTCTAAGCTTTGTTCTTACAAAAGCTGCACCCTTACCGGGCTTTACATGCTGGAATTCAATTATCTGCATTACACTTCCGTCCATATCGAAAGTAACGCCATTTCTAAAATCGCCTGCTGTTACCATTTGTTTATTCCTCCATTTTTTGGTATTTACATAGATTTACTTTGTAATTATACCACACATATTGCTGTATTTCAATAGTTTTTTTCAAAAAAATGAGCAGTAGAGCAAAAAAACTCTAAATTATTATAAGTTCCTTGGGACTATGGGTTAAATCTACAAATCCATTTTCTTTGAGGCACACTATATCTTCAATTCTTACGCCGTATTTTCCTTCAAGATATATACCCGGCTCAACTGATATTACTGCGTTTTCGGGTATCTGTGCTTCGACTCCCATGGCAAAATTGGGACTTTCATGTATTTCAAGACCCAATGAGTGTCCAAGGCTATGTCCGAATGTACCGGCGTATCCTGCGTTTTCAATTACATCTCTTGCCGCTTTATCTGCTTCTTTTCCGGGAATTCCCGCTTTTATAACTTCAAATGCCGCTTTCTGAGCTTCAAGCACAGTATTATACACCTTTAGCATTTCCTCATCCGGCTTTCCGATACACACGGTTCTTGTCATATCCGAACAGTAACCGGAGAATTTTGCACCGAAATCCATAGTGAGAAAGCCACGTGATACGGGAATATTTTCGGGTGCGCCATGAGGGAGAGACGACTTTTTGCCGCTTATTGCAATTGTATCAAAGGCCAGTCCGTCAGCACCACATTTAAGCATAAAATAATCCATTTCAAGCTGAAGCTCGCGTTCGGTAAAATCTTTTCTGTGAATATTATCCGAAATATAATTTACTGCAAAGGAAAATGTCTTATCTGTTATTTCCTGAGCCTTTATTATATTCTGCAATTCTTCCTCGGTCTTTATTCCTCTTATACCTGCCATAAGTCCCGAGCCGCCGGGGACAAGCTCTGCAAAATCAAAGGAATTCTTATACCAGTTATATGTACCAAAAGAAACAAATCCATCTTCAAATAGTATCTTCTTGCAATCGGATAGCATTTCCTTAAGGTTTTCCATAAACTTTCCGTCCTGAAGGCGTATTTCGATGTCCGCGTCTACTATTCCTTGCTTTTGCTTGATACAGGCAGACTCATAATAGCGAAAATCGGTGAAATATGTAATTTTTCCGTTATGAACTACGACTGCGCCTGCAGACGACAAAAATGAGGTTACATATCTTCTGTTGACAGGTGAAAGAAGTATAAGTGCATCTGCCACTTCGGCAGTCCTTTCACATATTCTCACATTATTCGGTCTCATGCTATGCCTCCAAAAGTGAATTGAAATAATTCTTCATTGCAAGGGCATCCTCTGCCTGTGTGCCATCCGACTCACAAATTATTGTAGGTGTTACACCAAGCTCACAAATAGCCTTCATGAGAGGCTCAAAGTCAGGACCATACTGATTATCGGTAAAGGTTAGGTGTCGCTTTTCGCCGCCGTTTGTGTACTCGATTTTTGAAAAATGGCAATGAAGATTCTGTGCAGCCTCGGGACTTACGCCCGTTGCTACTTTATCAAAAGCCCTCTTATAGTCATCCACCGACACAAATACACCGCCCATTTCTCTTGCGTTCATATGTCCAAAATCAATTACGGGAACGACAGTTTTGTCAACAGAACACATATCGATTACTTCATCGAGAGTTCCAAACTGATTGACCTTACCCATGGTTTCAATGCCGAGGTCAAAGCCGTACAAATCAGCTTCATGGAGAACATCAATGGCAAATCTTAGAGCGTCTTTAGCATAGATACTTGCCTGTTCTCTTGAGATTTTTGCACACGAGCCTGCGTGAATAACAATTGTCTTTCCGCCCATCTCACGAAGTGCTATTGCACTCTCAAGGATATATCTCGAGCTATTCTTTCTCTTTTCCTCCTCAACAGACGAAAGAGATATAAAATAGGGTGCATGGATTGAGAGCTTTATTCCTGCTTCCCTTGCATTTTCACCGAGAGCTTTAAAGCCTTCAAGATTCTTTGGAACTCCTCTGCCTGCTTCATATTCATAGGCATCAAGTCCAAAGTCTTTTACCCACGACGGAGCCTTTGTTGTTGCAAGTTTTGTCAGGTGGAAGGAATCAGAGTTTCCACCGGGACCAAATAGTGGTTTTGACATATACATCACCTTAAATTAAAAAATCTTAATAATTGTATTCTGCAACAAAAGCCGAGGAATAACCTCGGCTTTGTATGTTCAAAAACTTTAATTATTCAGCAGCTTCTTCTGCAACAACTTCTTCTGCAGCCTCAGCAGCTTCTTCAACTACTTCTTCTTCGGGTTCGAGAAGAGCGCGCATGGAGAGGCTTACTCTCTTTGCATCGTAGTCAATAGCAGTAATCTTGGCTGTAACTACATCACCAACGGAAAGTTCGTCTGCGGGCTTTGCAATCTTCTTGTTGGAAATCTGAGAGATATGGATAAGACCATCAATACCGGGGATGATTTCAGCAAATGCGCCGAAAGGTGTAAGACCTGCAACCTTTGCTTCAACTACATCGCCTTCGTTATACTTTTCGGAAAGGATTGTCCAGGGATTTTCTGCGTCAACCTTATGACCGAGAGAAATTCTCTTATTTTCCTTATCGAGAGCCTTAACGAATACATCGATTTCTTCGCCAACCTTAACAACTTCGGAGGGGTTCTTGATTCTCTTCCAGGAAAGTTCGGAAACGTGAACCATACCGTCAACGCCGCCGAGGTCTACGAATGCACCGTAATTTGTAATAGACTTAACAACGCCTGTGAACTTCTGGCCTTCTTCAACTTCTGCCCAGAACTTAGCTTCTGCTGCTTCTCTTTCAACACGAGCTGCTGCTCTCATCGAGCCCACAACTCTCTTTCTTGCCTTTTCAACGCTGATAATCTTGAAGGATACTTCCTGACCCATAAATACCTGAAGATCCTTTTCTTCGTAAGCTTCTTCACGTCTGGGAAGTGTTGTCTGGGAAATCGGAATAAATACTCTTACACCCTTTGCAAGAACAGCGATACCGCCTCTTGTAATTTCTACAACCTTACCTGTAAGGATTTCGTCTGCAGCTTCAGCAGCTTCGATTTCATCAAAGCACTTAACAGCATCAATCTTTACCTTGCTGAGTGTGATTGTGCCTTCTGCGTCGTTAGGCTTAATAACGATAGCTTCGATTTCGTCTCCAACCTTAACAATGTCTTCGAGCTTCTGTGAAGCATCCATTGTCATTTCGGAATGAGGGATAATACCTGTGTATTTAACACCAAGGTCAAGATGTACCTCGGTAGGTGTTATTGAAGTTACAATACCCTTTGTTGTTTCTCCTGCACGAAGTCTCTTGAAGGACGCGTCAAGCATCTCCTCAAAGCTCATGTTTTCGTTAATTTCTGTCATCATGTTGTTGTTTCGCCAGAAGCGGTAATAATTTCGCTCGCCCTGACTTTTACCTCCTCTAATATATCATCAGGTGTTGACGCACCTGCTGTTATTCCTACGGTGAAAACTTTATTTGGCTGCTTTAGGCTTTCCTTACAAAGGCGTACAATCTGTGCTGTATCAAGCTCGGATGCCGTTTCTATAAGAAATGTTGACTTGCAGTATTCGGATGAAATATCGGCGAGCTTCTTTGTATTTGAGCTCGTTTTTCCTCCGACTACCAACATTACGTCGCATTCCTTTGAAAGCTTCGCAACCTCATTTTGTCTTTTTTCCGTAACACTACATATTGTATCAAATATTTTTGAATTTGTATATAGTTTTTTTGCAAGTTTTTGACAATTTACATATTTTTCATTATTATATGTAGTTTGTGACGTTAATACGAAACATTCTTCAAAACTTGTTAATTTAGTGTTTAAGTTTTGCTCGAGTTCAGCTATATCACTGCACACAACAGCATCACAGTGCGCATAGCTGATTGTACCAACAGCCTCGGGGTGTTTTTTATCCCCCATTACAACACATAGCGACGCATCATGGGTGTTCTTGTCCACAATATCATGTATTCTTTCTACATATGGACAGGTGGCATTTACATACTCAAAGCCTTTTTCTTCCAGATATTCAATTATTTCTTTCTTTATACCGTGGGCACGGACTACAAGTACGATATTATCCTTATCTTTTTCGAGAGAGGCAAGCTCGTCTTCCTCGATTACAAAGATGTTCTGCTCTTCAAGACGTTTTACAAAAACGCTGTTATGTATAAGCTCCCCGATTGTATATATCTTTTTATCGGTTTTACTTCGAAGGTCGTTTACGGTATCAACAGCACGCCTTACACCGAAGCAAAAGCCTGCATTCTTCGCCGTAACAACCTTCGCTCTATCTTCTCTTTGCATTTGCTTTTTCCTTTGCGGCATCGCAGAGTTTACATATGTCACTGAAGATTTCATTGGTTACTCTGTCATAATCCTCACGCATGCCCATAAATCCGAGTTCTTCAAACTTTTTGGGTGTACCAACCGTTACATACACCTTTCTGAAGAGCTTTATTCTGTAATCTTTAGTGTATATACCAATCGGAACAATAGTTGCCTTTGTAGGCTTTGCGAGCATTGCGGGACCGCCTCTTACGGGTGTAGTCGACGGCTCAACGTCGGGGCATCTTGTACCC
>JAFTIR010000035.1 GCA_017456765.1 Clostridia bacterium
ATAGTAATAATGAATTCCGATAAAAGAATTATAGCTGAACACAAGGTCGGAAGAACATGCGAAATGCTGATTTACACAAGTCCCGACATTGTTTTTGACGAAGACTACACCGTTTATGTAAACGGTATTGAGCATTCTGCTACAAATGCTTCCGGCTCCATGCAGGGCGGTTTTGGAGGCATGGGCGGCGGTTTCGCCGGTCCGGGCAGAGGCAATAGATAATAGAAAAGAGCCATGCTTTTGCATGGCTCTTTCATCTTTTATATTGTCTCTACCTTAATAACATTTGTGTTTCCGCTCTTACCATTTATCTGACCGCCGGTGAGGACTACATTATCGCCCTTCTGAAGCCCAAACACACTCTTTGCTCTGTTAAGTGAGGTATAAAACATAACCTCTGTTGAATTATATTCCTCGCAGAGTGCGGGTGTTACGCCCCAGCTGAGATTTAGTTTTCTCCATGCCTTTTCATTTGTTGTAATGCCGAGAATATCGACGGGACTTCTGAAACGGCTTACCATTCTTGCAGTTGTTCCGCTTATTGAGTTAACAACAATGCACTTTGCCTCAAGGTCAATCGCCATGGAGCAGGCAGAATGTGAAACGGCGTCAAGGTTACTCTTGATTTTGAACTCAGCCGTTCTGAAGCGTTTCTTATAATCAATACACTTTTCGGTAAACTCCGCAATTTCAACCATGTTCTTTACGGCTTCAACAGGGTGCTTTCCCGATGCAGTCTCTCCCGAGAGCATAATTGCGCTCGAACCGTCATATACGGCGTTTGCAACATCAGAAAGCTCTGCTCTTGTAGGTCTCGGGTTATGAATCATGGATTCAAGCATTTCTGTTGCTGTAATTACTCGTTTTCCGAGCATACGGCACTTATTGATGAGGTATTTTTGAATAGAGGGAACTTCGATAAAGGGAATTTCTACGCCGAGGTCTCCACGGGCGACCATGATACCGTCGGCAAGAGTACAGATTTCATCAATATTATCAACGCCCGAGCGGTTTTCAATCTTAGCAATTACATCTATTTCCTTACCGCCATTAGCATTGAGAAAATCGCGGATTGCCTTTACATCCGAAAGAGTTGACACAAAGGATGCGGCAACAAAGTCAACGTCGTTTTCAATTCCGAAAAGAAGGTCGGACTTATCCTGCTCGGAAAGGTAGTCATGCTTCATTACTTTATTGGGAAAGCTCATGCTCTTTCTGTCGGACAGCTCTCCGCCTGCTATCACCTTACAGACAACATCGTGCTGCTTTATTTCGGTAACCTCGAAAATTACAAGTCCGTTATTGACAAGTATTCTGTCGCCCTTTGACAAATCCTCGGTAAGGTGGTCATAATTTACTGCAACCCTTTCCTTATTTCCCACAACATCGTCAATGGTAAAGGTAAAGGTATCTCCCTCATTAAGGGTTATTTTTTTATCTTCAAATGTCTTGATTCTGTATTCGGGACCCTTGGTATCAAGCATGATAGCAATTGGCATATTCAGCTTTTCACGAACTTTTTTTATAAGGTCTATCTTTTCCTGATGGTCTTCATGTGTACCGTGGGAAAAGTTAAGACGGGCAACATTCATGCCCTCAAGACACATTTTTGTCAGGGTTTCTTCATTATCGCAGGCAGGGCCTATCGTACAGATTACTTTTGTCTTTCTCATATTTTTGTCTCTCCTCGGAGGTAAATCGATATGTATTTCAAATCCACAGCCATCCTACATTATATCACAAAATTTCAAAAATTCAATATGCAATTTGTGTAGTGTTGTATTGTATTTTTTGTTATTGAATTGTACACAAAAAAGTATTATAATATCTGTAACAGAAAAACTAAGGAGTATGCCGATGAAAAAACGCGCTCTCTCTACAACCAGGATAATTCTTATTGGTTTTTTGATTACAATTCTTTTGGGAAGTCTTCTTCTTTCCCTCCCGATAAGTTCTGCAAGCAAAAATCCCGTTCCATACATTGATGCTCTTTTCACCGCAACCACCGCCACCTGTGTTACCGGTCTTGTCACTGTAACAACGGCACACGCATGGAGCTTTTTCGGTCAAGCCGTAATTCTCCTGCTCATACAGATTGGCGGTCTTGGAGTTATAACAATAATGTCTGCTTTCATGATTATGCTTGGCAAAAAAATCAGTCTTGGTAACAGAATGTTGATTATGGACTCCTTTAATCTGAACTCCATGTCGGGACTTGTACAGTTTATAAAAAAGGTTGTGCTTGGTTCGCTTATTATTGAGGCTATGGGTGCAATGCTTTACATGATTGTTTTTATTCCCGAGTTTGGCCTTTGGGGTATTTGGATTTCTGTTTTTAATGCCGTATCTGCCTTTTGCAATGCCGGAATGGACATAATCTCAGAATCAAGTCTATACAATTATGTCGAAAACCCACTTATAAACATTGTAACTTCTCTCTTAATTATTATCGGAGGTCTTGGATTTATTGTTTGGTGGGACATCATACGAATACTGAAAAACAAGCACACAAGACATTTCAGATACCTCACACTGCACAGCAAGATTGTACTGACGGCAACACTGATTTTAATAGTTTCAGGTGCAGTTTTAATTTTCATTTTTGAATACACAAATCCCCTGACAATAGGTAATCTTTCACTTTCCGGAAAAATACAGGCAAGTCTGTTCCAATCAGTCACCACGCGTACTGCCGGCTTTGCCTCTGTTCCGCAAGAGCACCTCACCCTCCCCTCAGTGCTGATCTGCCTGCTTCTCATGTTTATCGGCGGTTCTCCTGCGGGCACTGCAGGCGGTATTAAAACCGTCACATTCTTTGTAATTCTTTGTACCGCCTTTTCTGTTATCAAAGGTAAAAGAAGAGTCGGAACCTTTAACAGAAGTCTTTCTGAAAACGCTATTAATAAAGCAATGGCCGTTTGTACAACATCTTTTATTATACTTTTTGTTTCAACACTGATGTTATCTCTTTGCTGCAATGCCCCCTTTTCGGACATAGTATATGAAACGGTCAGTGCTACGGCAACGGTAGGTTTATCGAGAAATTTGACAGCATCGCTGAATTTATTCGGAAAAATAATCATTACAGCAACCATGTATTTCGGAAGAGTCGGTCCCATTTCTTTCGCTATTGCCCTTGGCAGCGGCAGGGAGAACGGAAACATAGTAACAGACCCGATTGAAGAAATAAGTGTTGGTTAGGAGGAAAATATATGAGTATAAACAAAACATATGCGGTTTTTGGGCTCGGCAGATATGGTCTTGCGGTTGCAAAGGAGCTGTGCTCAAACGGTGCCCATGTTATAGCAGTTGATGTAAATGAAAAAATAGTTGAGGATCATGTCGGCGAATTTCCCGTATGCAAGTGCGCAGATGTTACAGACCCTGAGGTTTTAGAGCGTCTTGACATTGCGAGCGTTGATACTGTTATCATTGCCATGGCCAGCGGTCTTGAGGCGAGTGTAATGGCAACAATGCTCTGCAAAGAAGCGGGGGTTGGTGAGGTTATCGTGAAATGTGCAAACGAGCTTCATGAGCGTATTTTCCTGAGTGTTGGCGCTGACAGAGTAATTCTTCCTGAAATTGAATCAGGCAAGCGGCTGGCAAAAGATCTTTTAAGCTCAGGCTTTATCGACATTGCAGCCATTTCCGATGACATTTCGATAATTGAAATACTTGTCCCGAAAAAGTGGGCAGGAAAATCTCTGCGGGAGCTTGATTTACGCAAAAATTTCGGTCTGAATGTTATCGCACTCATTAAAAACGAAAAAACAGAGCTTATTGCAAATCCCGACACAGTGCTTGACTGTGACACAAAACTTATAATTATTGCAAACAAGTCGGATATTGAAAGAATAAAATAGGTGAATCCCATGGCTATACTGTACTTTTTGCTCTTCCTGGGAGTAGCAATAGAAACAACAAAGAACATTTACTACAATTATTTCGGCAAAAACCTTATTGAAACAAACAAGGATACGCTGTTTTTCAATGTTATCGGTTGTCTCGGAACAATAGTGTTCTTTGCGGCGGCAATTTTTATTTCGGGCGAATCCTTTTCCGTCTCAAGATTCACAATTACCGTTGCAGTTATTTTCGGCTTTGTTACTGCCGCATCTCAGTATTTCTGCTTACTCTCAATGAATCTCGGTCCCATGTCACTAAGTATTCTTTTTACATACTTGAGTGCGCTTATCCCGACAGTATTCGGTATTTTTTACAGAAACATACCACCGACTGTGATTCAGATTATAGGGCTTATCCTCATGATTGCGACATTCTTCCTCAGCATTGACAAAGGCAAGGAATCAGGCATAACGATTAGGTGGTTGTTTGCCGTTGCGGGAAGCTTTCTTGGTATGGGAGGACTCGGGGTATGTCAGACGGTTCACCAGACTTCAGCATATGCTTATGAAATTAACGGACTCCTTTTCTGGACATTTGTTTTTGCATTTATTTTCTTCACTATTCTGTTTATCCCCTACTCTGTCAAGGACAAAAAAGCAGGTGTCGCAAAAAGGCACTACAAGTTTCTTGACTGGTGCAGTATGGCTCTGACTGGTGTTTTCATGGGAGCGCTCAATCTTATTTGTCTGTATCTTTCGGGCAAGCTCCCGAGTATCATTTTCTTCCCGATATTAAACGGCGGTGTTATGATTCTGTCAGGTCTTGCTTCGGTTTTCCTCTTTCGGGAAAAGCTATCAAAAAAGAGACTTGCAGGTTTAGCTATAGGCATTATCGCTACCTGTCTTATAGGTATGTAATTAAACGGAGGTATTTTTACTATGTTAACACAAGGAACAAAAGCACCCGATTTTACGCTTTCCGACAAGGATGGAAACATGGTTTCCCTCTCCTCTTTTCTCGGCAAAAAGATAGTTCTTTATTTCTATCCCAAGGACAACACTCCCGGCTGTACAAAACAGGCTTGCGCCTTTGCGGCAGCATACGAGGGCTTTAAGGATAAGGATATTATTGTCATCGGCATAAGTCGTGACAGTGTATCTTCACACGCAAAATTTGCCGAGAAGTATTCCCTGCCCTTTATTCTTATTTCAGACCCCGGGCTTGTTGCGATAAAGGCGTACGATGTATGGCAGGAAAAGAAAATGTGCGGCAAGGTTTCAATGGGTGTTGTAAGAACGACATATATAATTGACGAAGACGGAATTATCGAAAAAGTAATGGAAAAGGTAAAGCCCGACACAAATGCCGCTGAAATTTTAGAATATTTAGCATGACAAAAGCTCCCCTTTCGGGGAGCTTAAATTTTACACATTTACAGGCTCTTTTTCCGTCTCTTCATCTTTGATATTTTTCAATTCTTCCTCTTCAAGAACTCTGTATGCCACCTTACCGACAAGGGTTTTTGGCATCTCATCCTTAAAGGAAATATCGTAAGGCATTGCATACTTTGCGATATTTTCACGGCAGTATTCAAGAAGAATCTGCTTTGTTTCTTCATCAGCCTTTGCCTCAGGAACAAGCTTTACGAAAGCCTTTACCTTCTGCATTTTATAAGGGTCGGGAACGCCGATTACGCAGCTCATCTGCACAAGCTCATGGGCGTCGAGAATATTCTCAAGCTGTGCAGGATATATATTATATCCCGACGACACAATCATTCTCTTTGCTCTGCCCTTGAAGTACACAAAGCCCTGCTCGTCCATAGTTCCAAGGTCGCCTGTGTACACCCATGTAAGACCGTCGTCGTGTTGCCTCAGAGTCTTTGCTGTTTCTTCGGGGTGTCCCATATATTCTTTCATAACAGTAGGTCCTGCAAGAAGAATTTCTCCCTCCTGTCCGTAAGGAAGTTCCTTATCGGTATCGGGTTCTACTATTTTAATATATGTATCGGGGAACGGAAGTCCGATTGAACCCTCCTTTGCCATGTGGCTGGGTGTAAGACAGCAGGCTGTTACGGTTTCGGTTGTGCCGTAGCCCTCTCTTACCTGTATTACCGCCTTATGGTCATAGAGGAATTTATCAAATTTTTTCTTAAGCTCAACGGACAAGCTGTCACCGCCCGAGAACACGCCCTTAAGACACGAAAGGTCAGCCTTTTCCATACCCGGAAGTCTGAGCATCGCTTCATAAAGCGTAGGAACACCTGCGATGAAATTACATCTGTTCTTAACAAGGTCCTTTGCGTAGGATTTTGGGGTAAATCTCGGAACGAGAATACATCTACCACCCTGGGAGAGCATTGTGTGGATACAAACGCCGAGACCGAAGCCATGGAAAATTGGCATTGCCGAGAGCATCTTATCACCTACTCTGAACATTGGGTTTGCCGCAATTACCTGCTGACCGAGAGCATTGAAATTCTTATTTGTAAGAACAATTCCCTTTGTTGTACCCGTAGTTCCTCCGGAATAGAGAATAACGGCGGGGTCCTCCGACTTCTTTTCAACCTTGAAGTTATAGAAGCAATGCTTTGAGAGCTTCATAAACTCATTCCATCTGATAACGGGTGCTTCCTCGGGAATCTTTGCAATCTTTCTTCCTGATGTGAGCATATAACCTGCCTTTATAGGCTGGGAAAGCTCGTCCTTGATAGAAGCAATGATTATATTTACAACCTTTGTGTTATGACGAACGTGTTCAAACTTATGATAGAACTGGTCAAGGGTAATAGCTGTAACAGAGCCCGACTCATTGAGATAAAACTCAATCTCCTTTTCGGCAGACAGCGGATGTATCATATTTGCAATACCGCCAACAAGGTTTACGGCGTAAAAAAGATATATTGCCTGGGGACAGTTGGGCATTGCAATGGTTACCCTGTCTCCCTCGCGAACGCCGATTGTACGAAGTGACTTTGCGCATACTTCAACCTGCTCCACGAGTTTTTTATATGTCGTCTTTTTGCCCATGAAATCGAAAGCAACATTATCAGGGTACTTTTCGGCTATTTTCTTTACAGCCTCATACATTGTTCCTTCAAAATATTCTAAGCTCATAGGAAGGTCGCCAAGATAGTCCTTCCACGGGGTTTTTGCAGTTATCATTTTAAATTTCCACCTTTTCACAGAGAGGTTTATCGAGTAGAGCGGGGTTTTCGAGAAGATGCTTTAAGAGCTTTACTGTTCTTGAATAGTAGTAGCCGTCGGCAATTCTTTCGTCAATAGTAAGACCAAGCTCTATGCTCTCTCGCATGGTAACATTTCCCTCATCATCATAGAAGGGTCTTTTTTTCTTGATACCAATGGCACAGAAAACAGAGTTTGTTCCCCAGTTTGTCATATGGTGATAGCCTGCGTCAAGTCCTATTGAGCCAAGGTTCGTAAGAACCACCGAGCACTGATAGGGGTCGGTTGCTATCATGGACGCCGGCATCCATCCGTGTCTGTCAAGAAAACGCACGGCAGCACCTATTATGTGCTTTCCGGGTATCTTCTGCACAAGGTCCATGCTTTCAGTCGACGCATCCTTTTTATCACTGCGGCAAAAAGACACCTGACGGAAAATCTCGTTATGTATGGAATCGAGGGTATCCTCGTCCTTTGCATTTATTCTCGCAAGAGCCTCTCCGCCGTTATCGGA
Organism: Clostridia bacterium; assembly: GCA_017456765.1. Taxonomy (GTDB): domain Bacteria; phylum Bacillota; class Clostridia; order Oscillospirales; family CAG-382; genus UMGS1387. Next base: position 7,546 of record JAFTIR010000035.1, read on the forward strand.
AAAGATTTTCTTTACCGTAAATGCAGCTGTCAGGTCATTTCTCTCATACATATTCTGATTTGCGATGAAGTAGTTCATCTTAGGTCTCTGCTTTATCGTTTTAAGTACAGCCGTCAGCACAAGCTGAAATATATTATACTTATATTCGGGATTATCTGCGTTCTTGTTTGCCAAAAATTCTTCGGCAGCTGTCAGGTCCACTGTTATCCTGATAAAAGCCTCGTTATCACATCTGTTGGGATACATGAGGGGCATGATATAGTGCATTGAGTCAAGTTTTTTTATCAGTTTCCCGTCTTTGCGGTCTCCCCATTTTCTTGCCATATTTTTTTCCTCTCACATTCATTTATTTTTTTATTTTATTTCGCCAGTACCTGCCAAAAGTGATTATCTCTGCAAGCAGGCACACGGGAACTGCGGCGTAAATATCCACAACAGAGTGCTGCTTTACAAACACAACAGACATACAGACAAGCACACAGAAAATAACTATCGGAAGTTTAGTTTTCCATGTCACGCCCTTTTCCTTGAGCCAGGTTGATGCTATCCCTATGGAATATGCAACATGGAGCGAGGGACATACGTTTGTATTTGTATCGAGCGAATACAAAAGTTTTACCCCGTCTGTAAATATATTGTCCCTTGCAAACACTTCAGGTCTTAAATCCTGACGGCTTGGAACAAGAATATATATTATCATTGCCGTCACCTGAGTTACAATTATAAACTTCATCATATTCTTAAAGTTATCGGGGTTATAGAACATAAAATACAGAAGTGACCCCACAATCAGAAGATACCAGCCGAAATACGGAATAAGAAAATATTCGCAAAAGGGTATCATGTCATCAAGCGGGTGATAAGCAACAAAGCAATCCTCTGCCGGAATAAGTGCTTCTGTGATAAAAAACAGAGTAAAATACCCAATCCAGCCTGCAAGATACTGCAAGTGACGGAATCTCGGTTCATTTATTTTTGAAAGTCTGAAATCTTTATAACTGACTACGGGTTTTCTCATTTTTTAGGTACCTCGGTTATGTCCTTATTGGACAGGAAACATTTTTTTGGAATATTGGCATAAGGCACAACTGTATGCTCGGGAAGATTTCTTGCAATGTCTGTAATTTCATCCGAAAGGCATTTGCAAATTCTTACTCTTTCCTTTGCAATGTCGTTTTCGGGGTTAAACTCTATCGACTTGCCCACATACACTTTTTTGAGCTTCGGGGCAATATACATGGGTACAAAGGAAAGAATTCTTCCGTTTGTTTTATAATAAAGCTTTGCAATGTCAACAAATTTATCCTGAAACTTATAAACAATATTATTGTGCTTCTCGTTCGTCTCGGGAAAAATCACAAGATTCTTTCCATCTTTAAGCATCGATACGGATGTTCTGAAGGTTGAAAGTATCCTCATGTCATGGTATACGCCGACAGTTCTTGCGCTGTTGAACACACTTACGGATATTGGTGCAATCACATAAGAAAGAAGTTTATAAAAGGGTCTTACGGCTTTAGGCTTATTTGACCAGAAATCATTATAGGCGTATTCCGGAACCTCTTTGAGATTCATCATCTGACCAGCACACCAGGTGTAGCAGTTCTCGGGTAGATAAAGCTCTGCGCTGATTGGGCCGTTCATAAGGCAGTGGTTCCCGACAAGGACGGCATCCCTTTCGGGGATATTCTCACGTCCCACAATCTCAATTTTCGGATAAAAAAATTTGACAAGGGCACGTATTACAATAAAAAGGTACGTTTTTTTCTTTTGCGACACCTTTCTTCCACCCCTCTCATAATCTTCGCATCTTGTTAATTATAACACACACCTGCTCAAATTTCTTTACATATTTTGATACAATCTTTTAATATATTTATACACAATCATTAAATAAATATTAAAGAAAACGTCAAATTGTTGTAAAAAACAAATTTTTGATTTTGGCTGCACTAAAATTACAATAATAATTCCGCAGATATTATTACAATTTATTTTTTTCAAAATGACAAAAAACCACTTGACATTTACTTTTTTATGTGATACAATATCATGCGTTGGGTCGCACCGACCAAAATACGGAGAGGTGTCCGAGCGGTTTAAGGAGCTGGTCTTGAAAACCAGTGATACTGAAAGGTACCGTGGGTTCGAATCCCACCCTCTCCGCCAACATCAATTTAATAATTTGATTTTCACTATGCAGAAGTACTCAAGTGGTGAAGAGGCGCCCCTGCTAAGGGTGTAGGTCGAGCAATCGGCGCGAGAGTTCAAATCTCTCCTTCTGCGCCAACATAAAAGGCATCCCATTCGGGGTGCCTTTTATGTTACCATACAAAAAGGTTGGATTTTGAGACCGAGAGCCGATTGTCGGCGTGAGAGGGAGCGTTGCGAGCGCTGCCGGTGGCAGATGAAGCGAGCAAAAGCGAGTGAAGATTTAAGGAGTATCGGTCGGTGGAACCGCCGAGACGACTATAAATCTGAGGTGGTCGCAGACCAAATCTCTCCTTCTGAGCTGGTTGAAAGAGCATTCCTTTGGGGATGCTCTTTTTGGTTTTGTACATGGGTGGATTTGAACTCGAGCGCCGAAGGCGTGAGAGGGAGCGTTGCGAGCGCTGCCAGTGGCAGATGAAGCGAGCAAAAGCGAGTGAAGATTTAAGGAGTATCGGTCGGTGGAACCGCCGAGACGACTATAAATCTGAGGTGGTCGCAGACCAAATCTCTCCTTCTGCGCCAAGCAAGAATGGCTTAAAACCGTGTGTTTTGAGTCATTTTTGTTCTTTTTCTAACATTTTTTTCTAACAACTATATTCCTATTGCCCTTGTGAGAGCTTCAACGCTCTCATTTTTTGTTATTTTGATTTTTTTGATATATATTTTTTCTGTGGTGCTTGTTTGCCCGTGCCCTAGTTGAACGGTTATATCCTTAAGCGAAATCCCCTGTTCAAACAATATGCTCGCCACAGCATGTCGATAGTCATGACCCTACAAGGTGGTAAACCAAGTTTGTTTGTCATTCTCCTTATTATTCGGTTTATGCTATTCGGATTATATATTCTACCATTGTCCTGACGAATAACAAAATCTTTATCATACTCATTATACTATAGAAGTATCGTTGCACGTGTTTTAATTACACCATTTCCTATCATCTGTTGTGCGGCTAATGCTCTTTCTGCTTCTTGCATCCCGATTAATGATAAATTTAGCTTACTAAATACCAACTCTTAACTAATGCAAAACCGTTGTGGCGATTTTGATATTGTTATTGACAATTTATCATTTTTTTGATATATTAAAAGAGGTGATGAATAATGAAAGTTGTAAGATGTTTTAGTTGCGGAGCAGTATACCCATCGGATATGGATAAGTGTCCGACTTGTGGTTGTGATAATAATGGCGATAATTCAAAAAAAATGGAGATACCACCTAAGGCGCCTAACCTTCGTGGATATTGGAATTCCGCCTCAACAAGTCAAAATATAGCAGTTTCGGATGTGCCAAAAGTGACCTGTCCTTATTGTAATTCCAACAACTGTTCTCGTATTTCAAATACTGACAAAATAATCAATATTGCTCTCTTTGGTGTTTTTGGTAACAAAAGAAAGCATCAGTGGCATTGCAATAATTGCCGAAGTAATTTTGGCTAATTTTAAGTTATTTTATACGCTATCAAAATGATAGCGTATTTTATTTTATCGGTGAGTTATACTATCAAGTGCAACTTGTAACAAAAATATATTTACTTTACAGTAGCTAAATTCTCAGGGTGTTACCGCATCATTTATTGAAATAAAGGTGTGTAACAGTATCACACCATGACAATTCCCATTTTTTATCATACTTTTGTGGAAATTTTCCATTTACTAAAATTCACCATAATGCTAAAATATGCTTATAATATTATGTATATCTACTATTACCAATAATTACGAGGTGAAATTTAATGCAAAAATTGTTTGATGCTGTTGAAAAACACTCACAACTTATCCTTGATGCAGAAAGATATATCTGGAAAAATCCCGAAACCGGCTACAAGGAATTCAAAACATCAAAGTTCATGAAGGAAACCTTTGAAAGCCTCGGATATGAGCTGACTATGGCTGACGGAATCACGGGTTTTTATACAGTTGTTGATACAGGTCGTCCCGGTCCTACCCTGCTTATTTTGGGCGAGCTTGACTCTATTATCTGTCCCCAGCACCCCGAGTGTGACCCCGAAACAGGCGCAGTTCACTCCTGCGGTCACAATGCTCAGTGTGCGGCACTTTTGGGTATTGCGGCGGCTCTCAAGGAAGATGGTGTTCTTGACGGTCTTTGCGGTAAAATCAAGCTTTGTGCCGTTCCTGCCGAAGAGCTTCTTGAAATTGATTACAGAAGCACTCTCAAGGCTGAGGGTAAAATCAAATATTTCGGCGGCAAAACAGAATACCTTTCAAGAGGATATTTTGACGATGTTGACCTCGCTTTCATGGTTCATACGACAACTACTCCCGATTTCCATGTTACAGGCGGCTCTGTCGGCTGTATGGCAAAGAAAATCATATACAAGGGCAAAGCCTCTCACGCAGGCGGCTCTCCCTGGGACGGCATAAATGCTCTTTATGCGGCTTCAAACGGTCTTAACGCCGTTAACGCAATAAGAGAAACGTTTATGGAAAAGGACATTATCCGTGTTCACCCCATTATCACAGAGGGTGGCTCGATGGTTAATGCAATTCCTGCAAGAGCTATTCTTGAAAGCTATGTAAGAGGTGCAACCTTTGAGGGAATCGTAAATGCCAACAAGAAAGTTAACCGTGCTTTCGTCGGTGCGGCACTTTCACTTGGCGCTCACATTGAAATAAACGATTTTCCCGGCTATGCTCCTCACGTAAACGACAAAGATATGATGCTTGTTTCAAAAGAAGCATATGAGCTTGCTTTCCCCGGCATCGAGTTCGGCTACACAGAACGGATGGGTTCGGGAAGCACAGACATGGGCGACCTTTGCTGTGTAATGCCTGTTGTTCACCCGTATGCCTGCGGTGCTGTCGGCACAAGCCACGGAAGCGACTACTATATCAAAAATCCCGAGGATGCGTGTGTTAACAGCGCAAAATTCCAGCTGTCGATGATGAAGATTTTACTCAGCAACGGTGCAGAAAGAGCAAAGAAGATTATAAGCGAATACAAGGCTCCCTTTGCAACCATCAAGGAATACCTTGACTACATGGACTCCCTTGTTGACAACGGAGAAAGAATTGAATATACCGAGGACGGCAACGCCAAGGTAAGATTATAAAATTTAAAGGAGATTTATCATGGAAAAACTCAGTTACTTTTTTATTGACGACGTTATTTGGGTATTCAGAGATTTAGCAAGACAGAAACCCAAATCCCTCTTTGACAACGAGTACATGAAGATGTTAAAAAAGGCTCACGATGAATACGGTGTTACCGTACAGCTCAACATCTTTTACAGAACAGATTTCTTCTACGGCAACGACGAATTTACACTTTCCGACATGCCCGACACTTACAAGGACGAATTCCAGGCTTCCAAGGACTGGCTTAGACTTGCTTTCCACGCAAAGCAGGAATTTCCCGACTATCCTTATGTAAATGCTACATATGAGGATGTTAAGGCAAACTACGAAACAATCGTCGGCGAAATAGAAAGATTTGCAGGAAAAGGCGTAAATTCCGATATTCTCTGTACACACTGGCTTCCTCTCAGCAAGGCGGCTTGCCGCGCCCTCAGTGACTGCGGCATAAGAATTGTAACCCCCTCCTCCGGCGACAAATGGGAATTTGACGGCGACGAAAGTGTACTTCCCTACGGACACGCCGCAAGACTCAAGCAGAACAGACAGCCCGAAACAATGCTCTACACAAGAAACACAAAGGATTTGAGAATCCGAGCTTCCATCTGCGGCTACAACCATATTTCCGAGGAAGAAATGGCACAGATCAAATTCAAGAATGTATCTATTAAGGACAAGGAGCTCGAGCTTCGTTACAGACCCCTTTCGGGCGGTCCCTGTCTCAACCTCAACACCCCTGAGGAAATTGAGGAAACTCTTAAAAAGCTTATTGCCGAGGGTCACGAATTTATCGGCTGTGCTACCCACGAGCAGTATTACTATCCCGACTATCTTGCATACCAGCCTGACACTCCCGAAAAGGTTTACACAATGGGCAGAGTTTTAAGTGAGGCAGGATACAGATTTGTAACTGCTGATGAAATCAAGTAAAATGAACATCAAAAAAATTATTGAGGCAGAATTTGATTCTGCCTTAACCCTTTTACACGATTTATGTCTCATTCCGGCTCCTTCGGGAAAGGAAGAAAAAAGAGCAGAATACTGTCTTGAGTTTTTCAAGGGTTTAGGTCTTGAAGATGCATACATAGACGAAAGCAAAAATGCTGTGTGCTTTCTTGGCCCAAAGGATGGGGATATTGTTCTTTTTATGGCTCACACTGACACGGTTTTCCCCGACGAAGCACCTCTTCCATACAGTGAGGACGAGAAAAACATCTACTGTCCCGGTGTCGGCGATGACACGGCATGTCTTGCAATCATGATGTCCTGCATCAAGTACATGGTACAAAACGGCATTACTCCAAAGCGCAGGCTTATGTTTGTGGCTAACTCCTGCGAGGAAGGACTCGGGAATCTCAAGGGCTGCAGGCAGATATTCAAGGACTACGGCGACAAAATAGTGAGAATGTACACCTTTGACGGAATGTGTGATGCGGTTGTGAACAAGAGTGTCGGCTCGCACAGATACAAGGTGACAATTAAGACCGAGGGCGGTCATTCCTTTAATCACTTCGGTAACAGAAACGCAATAGCTGTGCTTACTGAAATCATAGGCAAGATTTACACCATTGAAGTTCCGAAGGTCAAAGGCAGCAAGACAACATACAATGTCGGAACTGTTGAGGGCGGCACATCCGTCAACACAATTGCACAAGAGGCTTCTGCCCTTGTGGAATACCGTTCCGACAATGTTACTTGTCTTTCCGAAATGGAAAAGAAATTTTCAAGCATTTTTGACAATGCAAGAGAAAAATGCAAGGAGCTGATTGTCGAGCGTGTAGGCGAAAGACCCTGCATGGACGGAGTTGACGAGGCTGTGCTTTCGGAAATGACTGAAAATGTGGTTTCTGTTCAAAAAAAATACGGCGATGTCGAGGTTGCTGTGAATTCAGGCTCTACCGACTGCAACATTCCCCATTCACTCGGAATCCCTGCAATATGTGTCGGCGTATACATGGGCGGCGGAATGCACACGAGAGAAGAATGGCTTGAAAAGGATTCTATAAAGACGGGGCTTTGCATCGCACTTGAGCTAATACTCGACGAGGGGTAATAACAAACACATTTTCATAACTTGGGGGTCTATTCATGATTAAAACAGTGAAAAACTTTACTCAAAAAATTGCACCTTATATCAGCATAGCGCTTGTTGCAATTCTTCTTGCATTTGTATACCAGCTTTTTATTGTAAAAAACGGGTTTGCTCCTGCAGGTCTTAACGGAATTGCCACAATGGTTCAGTACAAAACAGGCTTCAGCATCGGCTTTATGTCGCTGATTATAAACATACCCCTCTGTGTACTTGCCTATTTTCTTGTGGACAAAACCTTTGCAAAGCGTTCGCTGTGCTTTTGTCTTGTATATTCTTTTGTATTTCTCTATCTTCAGAAGATAGGGCTTGAACAGTTTCAGTACAACGCACAGGGACACGACACAATTTATCCCGTAATGATAAGCGGGGTGCTCGGCGGTTTTGTTTACGGAATATGCTTTCGTAACATGGCTTCAACGGGAGGCACTGACATAGTTTCCAAATACATAAGCAAAAAGAAGCCTGACCTTAATTTCTTCTGGGTAACCTTTGCTCTCAACGCGGTCGTTGCATTTGCCTCATTCTTTGTTTACGCAAAGGCTGACACAAGCGGAAATCTCATTTATGACTACAAGCCCGTATGTCTTTGTATTCTTTACTGTTTTCTGTCAAGCTTTGTCGGAAACACCATTCTTAAAGGTTTTAAGACGGCGTGCAAGTTTACAATTATAACTTCCCATGCCGACGAAATCACAAAGGAAGTTATAACAACGCTCAGACACTCCTGCACTGAAATATCGGCTGTCGGCTCTTTCGGAAAGGAAGAAAAGACGGTACTTATCTGCATCATCAACAAGCATCAGATGGTGGATTTACAGAATATTCTAAGCAAATACGACAATACATTTTCTTTTTCCGAAACTGTTAACGAAACATACGGAAATTTCAAAAGAATAAGGTAAAATTACACCAACCTATTGCAAAAAGCGACAACATATGATATAATAAATATATCAAATCAACGGAGGTAATGAAAATGGATATGCTCAAGAAAATCTGGCCCACACCCTTTAAGGTAGAACAGAAGAATGTTGTTTCTCTTATCATTCAGCTCGTTATTTTCCTTATTATCTGTGCAGTTGTAGGCTGGCTCATTTCTGTGCTTGCTCAGATTCCCGTTATCGGAATTATCGCAGGTCTTGTAGGTGCACTTCTCGAAATCTACAGCATTGTAGGCATCGTGCTTTGTGTACTTAATTTCCTCGGTGTAAAGCTCGGCTAAATCAAGAACACAAACGCTCCCGAAAGGGAGCGCTTTTCTTATTTGACAACAATGCTTTTTTGTGTTAAACTTTACTCATAAAGCCATCAGAGGTGAAAACATGAAAAATACCGACCTTATCATCTTTTCGGGACAGAGCAACATGGAGGGAGAGGCAGAACGAAGCCCAAAGGACAACAGTCCCGTCGAGGGCGCTCTTGAATACAGGTACCTTGAAAACAGGCTAATTCCCCTACGTCACCCCGCGGGAGAAAACATATCGGTAAACGGAAAAGTTTTTATTCCCCGACACCGCGATGGCTGGGGTACAACCCAAAGCTGTGCGCTTCTTTCGGCATGGAGAAAAAGAACAAATCCCGTTCCCTTCTTCTGCAAAAGCTACATAAAAACAACAGGAAGAAATGTTATTGCAGTTCACGCCGCAAAGGGTGCTACCACAATCGACTGCTGGCAAAGGGGACAGCTCAGCTACGAAATGATGTGCAAAAAGGCAAAGAAAGCCATTGAAATGACAAATCCTGAGCACATATACTTTGTATGGCTTCAGGGTGAGAGCGACGCAATAGCAAAAAAGAGCAAAGACGAATACAAAAGGCAGATGATTTCTCTTTACGAATCGCTTCACGAGGATTTGGGAGTCGAAAAATTCGGCAACATCCTCGTCGGCCGCTTCACAATGGAAGACAGCGATTTTGAAATAATAAATGCTCAGAAAGAGGTTTGTCGCGAACACGACGGATTTCTGATGCTTACCGAAATCACCGAGGAAATAATTTACATCGACAAATACATGAACCCCGAGGCTCACGGGCATTACAGCGTGGACGGGCAAGAGCTGATAGGAAATCTTGCCGGCAAGAAGCTCGGAGAGTATGCCAAATTAAATACATAAACGAAAAGGGCGGATTTCTCCGTCCTTTTTTGAGGCTTGGCGACATGAGCCATGCTTTTTTCGGATTATGTCCGAAAAAAATAAAAAATGCGTGACCGAAGCCACGCATGAAAAATACATGGCTCTCAGTCGCTAAACAAACTCATTACCCCAAAATAGGCATGTAGTATAGAGCATGTATTTTTACCAAAAGAATAAAAATACACACCTATTGTTCAGGGGCTTTATTAAGTTTGTTTAGCATACATATTCTACCACTTTTCTCGGCATTTGTCAATAGCTATTCGTTTGTTGTTTTGTATTCGTTACAAAATTGTTATTGTTATAATATACAAAATCTGCTATAAAATATAATGTATTTTTTGTTAAAATACTGATTGACAAAACACAATATATTGTGTATAATATTCTCACAAGGTAAATATTACATGACTGACGGATTTAAGCGGATCGACGCTAAGGGATTGTAATATAATTTTAGCCGACCGTCTGGGCAATTCGTTCATTTTGGATAGAATTGCCCTTTTTATTTGTTTAATACTATCTCACAAGGAGGTTACCTATATGAAACATGAAAACTGGAGTGGTTTTGCCGCAGGTGCATGGCAGAATGAAATCAATGTACGCGACTTTATCCAGAAAAACTACAAGCCATACGAAGGCGATGATTCTTTCCTTGCAGGAGCAACCAAAAGAACATCTGCTCTTATGAACAAGCTTCAGGGGCTCTTTGCCCTTGAGCGTCAGTACGGTGGTGTACTTGATATAGATACGGCTACGGTATCCTCACTTACCGCATATTCTCCCGGATACCTTGACAAAGAAAACGAGCTCATTGTCGGTCTTCAGACAAACCGTCCCTTAAAGCGCGGCGTTTGTCCCTTCGGCGGCATGAGAATGGCAAAGAGTGCGTGCGAGGCATACGGCTACGAGCTCAGCCGCAAGATTCAGGACGAGTTCAAGTACAGAACAACCCACAATGACGGCGTTTTCAGAGCATATACAGACGAGATGAGAGCGGCAAGAAAGTGCCATGTTATCACAGGTCTTCCCGATGCTTACGGCAGAGGCAGAATTATCGGTGACTACAGAAGAGTTGCACTCTATGGCGTGGACATGCTCATTGAGGAAAAGAAAAAGGACAAGGCGGCACTTCAGGACGGAGCATTCTACACAGAAACAATCCGTCTTGACGAGGAGCTTTTCCAGCAGATTTCCTTCCTTGGAAAGCTTAAAGAAATGGCAGCAATGTACGGCTTTGACATCTCCGAGCCTGCAAAGAATGCAAAGGAAGCTATCCAGTGGACATACTTCGGCTATCTCGCTGCCATAAAAGAGCAGAACGGCGCGGCAATGTCACTCGGTCGTGTCAGCACATTCTTTGACATCTACTTTGAAAGAGACATTGCACAGGGTTTACTTACAGAAGAAGGCGCACAGGAGCTTATGGACGACTTCGTAATGAAGCTCAGAATGGCAAGACACTTACGTACACCCGAATACAACGAGCTTTTCGGCGGAGACCCCATGTGGATTACCGAAGCTGTCGGTGGCATGGGTGAGGACGGAAGAACACTTGTTACAAAGACAAGTTTCCGTGTTCTCAACACACTCTACACCCTCGGTTCTTCTCCCGAACCCAATCTTACGGTTCTCTGGTCCACTTCCCTTCCAGAGCAGTTTAAGAAATTCTGCGCAAAGGTTTCAAAGGACACAGACTCCATTCAGTACGAAAACGACGATGTTATGCGTCCCGAATACGGCGACGACTATGCAATCGCTTGCTGCGTTTCTGCAATGAAGGTTGGTAAGCAGATGCAGTTCTTCGGCGCTCGCTGCAACCTTGCAAAGCTTCTTCTTATTGCCTTGAACGGCGGTTATGACACAACAAGCGGCATGCACATTGGTCCTCAGATGCCTGTTATGGATGTAGAAAAACTCGACTACGACGAGGTTCTTTCTCGTTTTGAAATCTACAATGCATGGCTCATGAGACTTTATGTTAACACCATGAACGTTATCCACTACATGCACGATAAATACTGCTACGAAAAGATTCAGATGGCGCTTCACGATACAAAGGTCGAAAGACTTATGGCGTTCGGTATTGCGGGTCTTAGTGTTGTAGCTGATTCATTCTCGGCTATCAAGTATGCAAGCGTTGTGCCTGTTAAGAATGATGACGGCTACATTGTTGACTTTGAAACAACAGGGGATTTCCCCAAGTACGGCAACGACGATGACAGAGTTGACCTCATTGCAAAGGACATGACTCACAGAGTTATCACGGAACTGAGAAAGACTCCTACATACAGACAGGCCATTCACACACTCAGTGTTCTTACAATTACGTCAAACGTAATGTACGGAAAGAACACAGGTGCTACCCCCGACGGCAGACGTGCCTCCGCTCCCTTCGCCCCCGGTGCAAACCCCATGCACAACAGAGAAGAAAACGGCGCTCTTGCATCCTTAAATTCTGTTGCAAAGCTGTCCTACGACGACTGCCGCGACGGTATTTCAAATACATTCTCCATTACTCCCGAAGCACTCGGAAAGAGCGACGATGAAAGAATTACAAATCTCGTCACAATCCTTGACGGATACTTTGCAAAGAAGGCACACCACATCAACGTAAATGTACTCAACCGCGAAACACTTATGGATGCCTACGAAAACCCCGAAAAGTATCCCAACCTCACAATCAGAGTTTCGGGCTACGCCGTAAATTTCAACAAGCTCTCACGTGAGCAACAGAGAGAAGTTATCTCCCGTACATTCCACGAGGCAATATGAAAGGTTTCATCCATTCATTCCAGAGTCTTGGTGCGACTGACGGGCCGGGAATCCGGTTTGTAGTCTTTATGCAGGGGTGCAATCTCAGGTGCGGCTGCTGCCACAATCCCGACACATGGGAGTGCGGTGTAGGCAGTGAATTTACACCCGAAGAAATTGCCGAAAAGGTTGAAAGATACAAAACCTACTTCGGAAAAGACGGAGGGATTACCGTTTCAGGTGGTGAGCCGCTTCTTCAGGCCGGGTTTGTATATGAGTTATTCAGGCTTTGCCGTAAAATGGGCATAAACACCTGTCTTGACACATCGGGAAGCATTATAAACGACGATGTTCTAAGGCTTTTATCAGAATGTGACAGGGTACTGCTTGACATCAAGTACACGGATGAAGAAAGCTACAAGAGGTACGTCGGCTGTTCTCTCTCAAAGCCTCTTGAATTTTTAGAGCTACTTCAGCAAAGAAACATTCCTACATGGCTAAGACAAGTCACAATACCGGCGCTCAATGACGACGAGGAAAATATAAGGCGTCTACGAGATATTGCAAAGGCACATTCGTGCGTTGAAAAGGTCGAGCTTCTCCCCTTTCGCAAAATCTGCAAGAGCAAGTACGACAACATGGGAATTGAGTTTCCCTTTGAAAAGTACGATGTGCCGAGCCAATCGGTTATGAAACGACTCAATGAAATAATCAAATAACAACAGTAGGAACCGAGTAAAATCGGTTCCTTTTTTGTATATTATTAACTACGCGTTAACAAAAAAAAAAAAAACTGTAAACATTCTTTGATATTATAAATAAAAAACACATTTAAGGAGAGAAAACATGGGATTATTAAAATTTTTATTTGGAGGCGCTTCGGATACAATAAGACCATTCGAGCAGCTTTCAATTCAGGACAGAGGATACATTCTTGTTGCAGAACAGTATTTGGAAGATGCTTACCGTATAGCACAAAATAAGCGGATATGGAACCCGTACCTTATATATTTGTTTATAGGAGATAACAGAGAATGCTGGGGCATAGGTCTTTATTTTGACGGCGGTTATAATACTTGCCAGTATATTTCTCAATCTATTGAAAGTGATATGGAACGAAGAATTGGTTGGACTGTAAAGCCTGTAGAGCATGATGATACGCTGATGTGTTACGGTGAAAGTCACAATTTTTCTTGTTCAAAAAAAGAATTTTATCATCATGTAATCAGGTTATTTAATAATGTACATCCAGATGTAGTAATAGAACAAGTTACATCCGGTAATCAAATTGATCACATTAGTATTGATGTAAGAAAATAGTTGAATTTGTAAAGGAGAACATTTATGAAAATTAAAGACAACATCACTATCTGCGACGGGACATTCTGTTCCGAAACACTTTGCGGTGACTGCATATGGCTTGATTACAGTCAGCCAACCAAAAGCGCTCCAACATACTATTGGTGCAAAAGAGTCAGCTCATACAAAAACCCTAAATTAAATACCAGCTGTTCACACTGGAATGTTAATGACTAAAGGTGTTTTAATCAAAAAAACTCTCTTTGACACCATAATTTCCGAATTATCTTGCCTTGATTACGAGAAAGGTGGTATTTTAGGACAGAAAGTCAGAGGACAGATTGATGAATTCTTCCTTGATGCTCTTCCAAAATCGGCAAGTATAAGCAGTTACACACCTGACATTGACGTCCTTGAAAAAACAATCAATTCGGTGTGGAAGCATAGAGGAATTACCTTTTGTGGTTTTGTGCATTCGCATATTAACACTTCCTATGCTTCGCAAGCCGATATTGACTTTATCAGAAGATTTTGCAAGGTTAACTGTTTGGATGAATTCATGCTTGGAATTGTAAATTCAAAAAGTGGGACATTTCACTTATATTCTATTTCAAATCAACTTGTCAAAGAACTTTCTGTTTTATCAGAATAGCATTATTAAATCCTGCTTCAATAGAGGCAGGATATTTCTTATATTATGCAAGACTTATAATCGTCAGATGTGCCGAAACGGGCTGCGTTCCCGTGGCTCTGCCGACAACCGTATATGCAAGCTCTTGTCCGTTTAATGTAAGAACAAGCTGTCCCGGCTCATCAACGCTCAACTGAATAGCAAAAATCCCTCGCCGCACAGCGAGGGATTTAATGTTTTTTACTTTACAAAATTTTCGAGCTGGTCTTTCGTTTGGTAGCCGAGGGTCTGTTTTACCATTTCTCCATCCTTAAAAAGAATGAGTGTGGGAATTGATGCAACGCCGTACTTTATGGCAATGGGTGTTTCCTCATCAACATCAATTTTGCAAACCTTTATATCCTCATGCTCCTTTGCAAACTCTTCAAGCACCGGCGCGAGCATTTTACAGGGACCGCACCAGGTTGCAAAAAAGTCTACAAGTACCGTTCCTTTAGAGTTTAACACTTCATTTTCAAAATTTTCTTTTGTAAGCTTTACTTCTAACATTTCTATATCCTCCTTATTTTGATTTATAATATAACAAACAGTGGCAGAAGCCCTCAAAATCAGTGTCAGCTATATGTTTTTTTAATTCCTCACACATAAACTTATATTCCTCTGTCCTATAGAGTCTACAGGGGCAATATCCACCTGTACGCTTGAGTCCCTCTTTAATTGTTTTTACTACTTCCTTATCGGGATTTAGTGTCACTGCCATTTTCTATTCCTCCTTAAGGACTGCCTTTATTGCTCCCTCAAGTGCATCTTCGGGAAGTACTCCTATCTGGTATCCGTAAACCTCCCCGCCCTCATGTATTACCAAAGTAAGGGGAATGGACGAGGCACCATAGGTGTAGGCAGCAATCTGAGTGTCATCATAGTATACCGGAAAGCTATAACTATTTTTTTCAATAAATCCTTTTACTGTTTTTCTGTCATCCGAGACATTAAGCATTACAAAGTTAACTTTGTCCTTATACTTGTCATAGAGTCTGTTAAAGCCGGGCATTTCGGATTTACACGGTCCGCACCAGGTCGCCCAGAAATTAAGAACAAGCGGCTTATCAAAAAAGCTTGATAGCATAACCGGCTTTTCATCAGCATCAAAAATTTCAACATCGGGTACTATGTTCTGATTTTCCTCTTTGGGTTGTTCATACACGGAGATATGAAAGAAATTATTCCTTCTACAAAAGTAAGAATATATTCCATATACAACCTCCATTTTTGTATTGATTACAATTTTATTATAACAGCAATTTTCTCGCTTGTCAAGGGGTTAATAAAAATATTATTTCAAAAATTCTGATTTTTTATCAAAAAAGAGCCTTTGCAAAAGGCAAGGGCTCCATATTTATTACTTATCGTACTTGAGAATAAAATCAACGATAGCTGCATTATTATCAGGTATTCCGTGGGGATGGTGGTCTCCGCCGGGTTTTATATGTACTTCGAGGGGAATACCTGCTTCTTCATACGCCTTCTGGAGATAATAGCCGTTTTCTTCAAAATTAACAACTGTATCGGAGTCACCGCTGACGAGAATAAGAGGAATCTTATGAGAAACAAGTTTCGGAATATAATCATAAGGATGCTCTCTGTAAACGAGCAAATCTTCAAATGTCATTCCCTTTCCCTTCAGCAGTTCGTTTAGCATCGGCTCATTTGCAGGACAATCTGCAGTCTTGCCGAAACCGCAGGGAATTGACAGCAAATTTACAACAGGAGCATCAAGATACATACACGAAACATATTCGGGATATTCCGCGCCGAAATAAATGCCCTGCATGCCGCCGCAGCTCATGCCGACGATAGCGCACCTTCTTGAAAGTCCGAGTTCATTATGCATATATTCCGCAAGATCTGCCTTTGCTTTATTATCCTCCTCTACAAACCAGCGTGTCTTTGTATAGGAATGAGCTATATGATAACCCTTTTCGAGGAGCATAAGCTCTGCCTGGGGAAATGCTGTAAAATATTCTGTTTTAAGAAGCCATTTTCCGTTGGCTGTTCCCTCTTTGGGTTTTACGATTCCCGCGTCTCTTCCGTTGATTGTGATGTTTTCAATGGGATGTCCGTGATAATTTTCAATAAGTGCCATTTTAATGTCCGTCCTTTACTGTTTTGCTATTAAATCTGTTTGGGGTAAGAATACTTCATCCAGAGTAAAATGTCCTCCGAATTCGGAACTCTTATTTCCGTCAATATCTATTTTTACCTCTTCTATTCCATCAAGCTCGCAAAGCGAGTTTACAATAGAACCAATTGCAAAGGCTTCTCTTGTGGAGCCGCCTGAATTGAGCAGTATAAAATCAGACGCAAAATCCACAGTACACAAACCATTCTCAACCTTGACGGAGTTTACAAGATTCTCACCATCAAGACCCGGGGCAAGTTCTTCATCCTTGGGACCCCTGAACAGCTCTTCAAGCACTACCTCTGCAAGAAGCTGTCCTTTTTCCACCTCAACCTCTCTTTTCTCGGGATGAAGATAGAGAACGTCATTATCGGGAAAATACAAAGTAAGTGTCACAATTTCTTTTTCGGGTTCTTCGTTTATCACCGGCTTTTCAATGACTTTATCATTCTTAACGTCAGTATCTGCTTTTTCTGTGGAAGCATTGCTGCAGGATACCAACGCTATCGCAAGAACAAATATTATCGCAATCAAAGACAGCTTTTTCATATACATCATCCTTTCACTAAAATCAATATTCGGGAAAAGCTCTGTTATTCAGAATGGCCTCTGCTCCCTCTTCAAAAAGCATAGGACACATGGTGGAAAACTTCTTTTGGGCAATTTTTCTTGCCGGCGCCATATTACACACCCTACTTGTAAGGTTATGCATATCGGACGAGGCAAGAAACTTATTATGGTACTTGAAAACATTTTTCAGATGCCGTCTGTCGGTCATTGTCAAAAAACGTGATGAATTGATCTGGTAAACCACATCAACATGCGACAGCTCCCTCATTATTTGGGCATAGAAGGAGTATCTGTCAACATGCGCAATTACGGGACGGTAACCCTTTACGCTTATGTTATATATCCACTCTACAGTTTGCGACGGCTCAATATCCTCCGTCATTTCAAGAAGAATATAGTTTGTATTCTGATAGCACAGTGATGACAGGTTTTCAAATTCACTTATATCTCCGCACAAATACACTTCACTACCAAGAAGAATTTCGGGATAATCACTTTTATTTTTGATTTCCAAAAGCAACTTCTCATAGCTCTCCCGGCGCTTTTCTACAAAAACATCGACTGCCATGCTGTCCTTTGCAACACAGTGTGGGGTTGCAACAACAGTATTTACCCCTTGCTCCTTTGCCATTTTAAGCATAGCAAGGCTCGTTTCCATATCCTTTGCTCCGTCATCTATATAAGGCAGAACATGAGAATGCAAATCAAACATAAGATAATCACCGCCTTATTATCCTTTTTCAAGATAATTGTATCACAAAGCTATTCATTTGTCAACAAAACATATTCGGGTTATTACAACAAAAAGAGAGCCTTTCGGCTCTCTTTACGACATAATGCTTTTTACTGTTTGACTACATAGTTTTCTTTCTCTGCAAGTTCTTTTCCCTGCTCAGAGCAAATCCAGTTATACAGTATTCTTTCGGGGCTGTCTTCGGCGGCATCCTTACGGATTACAACATAAAAATCATTTGTATAGGGATACTCGCCCTTGCCGATACTTTCGTTTGAGGGTGCTACACCATCAACCGACAAAAGCTTACTTGTTGTCAGCTTATCTGCCTCCATATTTGTCAGGTAATAATAAACCGTATAGCCGAGAGCATCCTTTGAATTTTCATAATCTGCCACAGCCTCAAGAAGTCCAATCATTGAGCCGATTCTTATATCAGAGGGGGCTTCCATAAGCTCGTCACCGAGGGGAATAAGCTTATCAAATAGCGTCTGGCTTCCGCTGTCCTTATTTCTCTGGTAAGGGATAATGTCGTGGTCTTCACCGCCAAGTTCTTTCCAGTTTGTGATATTACCCTTATATATTTCTTCAATCTGCTCCTGTGTTAAATTTTCTACTCCGTTTTCAAGCGAACAGATGAAAACAAGAGCATCTGTACCTATGGGCGTCATTTCAAGTTCAACACCCTTTTCTTTGGCATACGCCTTTGCGTCTTCTCCCATTTCATATGCAAGAATAATATCGAATTTTCCGTCAACAAGCCACTCGTAGTTATCTGTTGTCGAGCCTTCAAATTTTATCATGGAGGAAGCGGTTTCTCTGTCAATTCCAAGAACTGTTGCGGTCACTGCTTCACCGAGGGGAAGATTTGCAAGACTTCCTCCCATTTTGGGATAGTTTTCAATTGTAAACTCAAAACTTTCCTTTTTCTCTTCTTTTTCGGAAGCACAGCCTACAAGGCACAAAAGAAGTGTGAGAAGCGCGAGTGTGAGAGCAAGTATCTTTTTCATAATCATTTTCCTTTCATCAAATTTATTCATAATAGTTTCTTCTTATGAGCTTCATATTCTCATCATAGAGTGCCGAGCTGTTATCGGTACATACATTGATATATGTATTGTCGCCCACAGTGTAAAATGTGATATTTTTACAATTTTCAAATACAATTTCACCTGTATTTGTATCAAGAAGCCAGCTTGCTTCAATGCTGCCGAACATATCATTTACATCATTTTCGGAAAGCACGATAAAGCGTTTATCCTTGTCGGCAAAATGGGCATACGAGCTTGAATCGAGTGTGAAAACAATCTCTTTTTTCTTTGAATCGTAGACATGAGTTTTTCTGGTATCGGGCTTTGGCTTTCCCGTTTCCTCGTCAAAGATATATTCATATTCGCCCTCGATATATATGGCATATTCGCCGTATTCTGAGGTATTTATGACATCTGAAGCGCCGTCAAGAACTGCTATGGTTTCGCCGTTACAGTCAAACAGATAGCCGACCTTTTTCGCTTTATCTATATGAACAAAGCAGTTATCCGTTCCCGAATAAGCATTTGGGCTGACTCCGAATTCTTTGCTTACAAAGTCCATATTATCGCCAAGGCGTTTGAAAATCATTTTTTCGCTGTTATATACGGCATGACCCTTATCATTATTATCGAAAATGGTATAGTAATAATAAATATCACCATTATCGGGGAATTTGAAGGACATATAGGTCGCACCGCCGACACTGCCAAGAAGCTTTCCGTCAGCAGAGAAAACATCACTCACTTCAGGTTCGCTGCCATGTCGCCCGACATAAACAAGTTCATTCATATCGTCCGAGAATTCCTTGAAAAAGCTCTCATAAAAGTCTGACAGGATTTCTCCCTTTGTGTTTATCAGATACGCTCCCTTTTCGTCCTCCACGGCTGTAATTCCGTATTCGTTAAAATCACTTGCCGCACTGTAGGGACCTAAAACCTTTTCTCCGCTTTCATTTATAAACTCAGCACTATAGCCGCCCTTGCCCCAACTTGAAACAAGCATAAGCCCCTGTGAAAACATTCCCGTACTGTCAACTCCCTCGATAGTACGGACAAGCTTTCCGTCATAATCATAAAGCTTTATTCTTACGCCACCGTCATCGGTATAATCACAAACCGAAACATATCCTCCGCCCGCATTTGTCACCCACGAGCTTCCCTCAAGCTTTAAGCACCATGTGCCATCAAGCGGAATTACATATGTTTCGCTCGGCAAAAATTCATCGGGTGCGTCATCCTTTGGCCTTGTCTCGCGTGTAACGGTATAAAAGCCGAAGCCGTCATCGGTTTCTCCGTAATTGATGTATGTATTTTTATCCGAGGCATCCATGAGGATTTTACCGTCGGGAGTACAAAAGCCGTATGCGGCATAACCTATTTGTGTGTGCCACGAGGAATCCTCCCTTTTTGGTGTTTCAAACACACGGTATGAGCCGACATATGGTATTATCCTGCCGTAATCACCGCTTGGAACAAAATCATAGGTCAGTTCATCATAAAAGCGAGCCTCACCTATCTTGCCCGAAAACTTACCTATATCGGGAAGAGAATCAAGATAGAATGCATCGGTGTCTTTTGGACTTCGGGTATCTGTCGCCACGTTATTACACGAGGTCAGCAAAAAAAGCATGGCAAGAAACAAACAAAGTGTTTTTTTCATAATTCTCCTCCTTTAAGTTGTGTAAAATCTGATTACATTTTATTTGACGGTTTTATAAGGCAAAAAGTTCCAACATTTTGCAACACTTTTATCTATAAAAATTATAACATCCGTTGTTATACTATGTCAATAAGCCAACGGTTGAATTATACATAAAATCTGCCTGTTTTTTAATTGACATATCACATCTTTTGATTTATAATGACTATGTATTTTATATTCAGAGGGTGTTCAAATGGACTTTTCAAACGTAAAAAATTTCATGGACAAATTATCACGGGAAAAGGTTCCCGGAAACGCCGTTGAAATTTACCTTGGCGGCAAAAAGGTATTTTCATACTCATCGGGCTATTCAAATCTTGAAAATAAAACAAGGATGACGGGAAATGAGCATTTATTTATATACTCTTGCTCAAAGCTCACAACCATCACAGCCGCAATGCAGCTGCTTGAAAGAGGAGAAATTCTTGCCACAGACCCGCTTTATGACTACATTCCCGAATACAGAGAAATGTACATAAACAGAGGTGGCGGAGAGCTTGAAAAAGCGAAAAATCCAATTCTTATAAAGCATCTTTTCAACATGACGGCAGGGCTTTCCTACAACATGAACACAGACGCATTCAAAAAGGCAAGAGAACTGACGGGCGGCAGGATGAACACGGATGTTGTAGCAAGGTGCATAGCAAGCGACCCTCTGTCCTTTGAGCCCGGCACAAGGTGGCAGTACAGTCTTTGCCACGATGTGCTTGCAGGGCTTGTAAGCATTATTTCGGGCAAACCCTTTCGTGATTATGTAAAAGAAAACATATTTGAGCCGCTTGGAATGAATGATTCCTACTATCATGTAAACGAGAAAATACTTTCAAACATGGCAGAGCAGTATTCCTTTGTTCCCAAGGGACAGGACACAAACTTTGACATTGTTGAAGCTCAGAAATACGGCAAGACAAACGAGGGAACAATCGTCAATGTCGGCAAAAGAAACAGTCACATTCATGGAGAAGAATATGACAGCGGCGGTGCGGGGATTATCACCACCGTCGGAGACTACGCTCTTCTCACAGCGGCGCTTGCAGGCTATGGAAAGGGTATAAACGGTGAGAGGATTCTCTCAAAGGGCTCTGTCGAGCTTATGCGTACAAATACTCTTGGCGAAGAACAAATAAAGAACTTCAACTGGACACAGGTTTGCGGCTACGGCTACGGCTATGGTGTCAGAACACTTATTGACAAGGCAAGAGCAGGCTCTATCGGAAATGTCGGAGAATTCGGCTGGGGCGGTGCGGCAGGTGCAACGGCACTTGTTGACCCAGAAGCAGGTCTCGGTGTGTTCTATGCACATCATATGCTTAACCCAAGAGAAGAATACTATCAACCAAGACTCAGAAACGTAATTTATTCTTGTCTGTAATATAATTTATGCTGTCTTTTGCTTGACAAACGGACAAATTGGTGATAGAATAATTTGGTATAAGTTTTTTCTAAGCATGAAAGGGAAAATCAAGATGAAAAGAGAGTTAATTAAGCATCTTTACGACGACATGACTGCCTTCGGCGGCAAAGAAATTATCTTGGGCGGCTGGGCAAGAAGCATCCGTGACAGCAAGGCTTTTGGTTTTATAGACCTTAACGACGGAAGCTGCTTCAAGGGTGTTCAGGTTGTTTTTGAAAGAGAAAAAATAGAAAACTACGACGAAATCGCAAAGCAGAATGTCGGTGCTGCACTTGTTGTAAAGGGTGTTGTGGAGCTTACCCCCGAAAACAAACAGCCCTTTGAAATCAAGGCTACAAGTGTTGAAGTTGAGGGTACATCTACCCCCGACTACCCTCTCCAGAAAAAGAGACACACTGTTGAATACTTAAGAGAGCAGGCATACCTCAGACCCCGTACAAATCTCTTTTCTGCAGTATTCAGAGTAAGAAGTGAGGTTGCTTATGCAATCCACACTTTCTTTAACCAGAGAGGTTTTGTTTATGTTCACACTCCCCTTATTACAGCATCAGACTGTGAGGGTGCAGGTGAAATGTTCAGAGTAACAACCCTTGACCTTGAGAATCCCCCAAAGAACGAGGACGGAACCATTGACTGGTCAAAGGATTTCTTCGGCAAGAGTGCAAACCTTACGGTTTCGGGTCAGCTCAACGGCGAAACATACGCCATGGCATTCGGAAACATCTACACATTCGGTCCTACATTCAGAGCCGAAAACTCAAACACAGCAAGACATGCAGCAGAATTCTGGATGATTGAGCCCGAAATTGCTTTTGCTGACCTTGACGACAACATGCAGCTTGCCTGGGACATGATAAAGCACATTGTAAACCATGTTCTTGATAAGTGCAGAATGGAGCTCGAATTCTTCAACAACTTTGTTGAAAAGGGTCTTATTGAAAGACTTGAAGCACTTGTTGCAAGCGAGTACGAAAAGGTTCCCTATACAAAGGCAGTAGAGCTTCTCTTAGCTGCAAAGGATGTGGAATTCAAGTACCCTGTTTCATGGGGTTGCGACCTTCAGACAGAGCATGAAAGATACCTTACCGAAGTTGTATACAAGAAGCCTATCTTTGTTATTGACTATCCCAAGGAAATCAAGGCATTCTACATGAGACTTAACGATGACGGCAAGACCGTTGCGGCAATGGATCTTCTTGTTCCCGGTGTCGGAGAAATTATCGGCGGAAGCCAGAGAGAAGAAAGACTTGAAGTGCTTCTCGACAGAATGAAGGAATTAAACCTTTCCGAAGAGGACTACTGGTGGTATGTAAACCTCAGAAAATTCGGCGGCACAAAGCACGCAGGCTACGGTCTCGGCTTTGAAAGAATCCTTATGTATGTTACAGGTGTTTCCAACATCCGCGACGTACTCCCCTTCCCGAGAACAGTCGGCAACGCAGAATTCTAGCGCGGAGTCCGCGCGGACATTTTCGCGGGCAGTTTTTGGTGCTAACAAATGTTCGGTGTCGCACAACAGACACCATTTGACCGCCATAAATCCAAGCGGTCAAATGCGGAGAGTCTCCGATGACATTTTCGCGGGGTAACATCGCTGTTAAAAGCATTCGTTGTCGCGCAACAAGCCTTTTCATGCCTTCAATAAGGCAGAAGGCATGAAAATCAAAAACTATGTTGTAAATAGTATAGGTGTCTCCTGCATTTTCGGATGCAGGGGATTTTTTTTTGCAAGTATGAGCGAAAAGTTATATAAAATGAGCGATTTATACCTTGAAAATGCTTTGATTTTAGGATAGAATATACTCAAAGAAAGTGAGGGAACAATTATGGCACAAGAAAAGCACACATATTCTCCCGATTTTACTGATGAGGAATTCGAAAAGTTCTGCAAATTCATGCATCAGACAGATACAAGAGAATACGGCTATGCACGTGCAAAAGTGCTTGGCTATGATGTCGAAGGACTAAATATTGCCCCCGGTGTTATCATTAGCAAAAATCCGAGAATGTCCTTTGGCAAAGGCGTGCGCATAAGCCAGTACACATACATTTCGGGCGCTACAAAAATAGGCGACCATGTGCTTATAGGACCCAACTGCTCACTTGCAGGAGGAAATCACAAGTTCAACGCAGAAAAGGGTTGGTTTGCGGACAGGTCTGAAAAAGACAAACTCGAAACAAGCATTGAAATCGGTGATGGCAGCTGGCTTTGCAGCAATGTTGTGGTTGTTGCCGGTGTAAAGGTCGGAAAATGCAATCTTATCTGTGCAGGCGCTGTCGTCACAAAGGACACCGAGGACTATGCAATCATGGCCGGTGTACCTGCAAAGAAAATAGGACATATTGACAAGGAAACAGGTGAGTATATTTATGGAAAATAAGTTCCCGACTCAAAGAAAAGTCTTTACTCAGAATTTTCAGTTTCCCACCGAAAACGAACTGATTTATGAGGACAATCCGACACTGATATGGATTCCCGTTGAAGATGCAAAAATGTACACCGTAACTGTTTACGACGGTGATGAAATTTTTGAAAAAGCGAGCACCTCAAATAGCTATATAAACATCTCAAAAAAGCTTTCGGCAAAGGAATATTCATGGACCGTTGAAAGCGACACGGGATTATTGCGCGAAAAAATGTATTTTACCGTTTCTGACAAGGCTTTACATTTTGAAAGACCAACAGCAGACGAGGTTTTTAATGCCTATCCGACAGAACGGCCCTCATATATTTTCTCAAAAACCGACATCGACACCCTTATTTCCGAAAGAAGTAACGCTCTTGAAGCTATAAAGAGAAATGTCGAAATTGCTCTTTCACGTCCTTTCCCTGAGACTCCGACATTCCATTGGTATGCTAAGTCCTATGCGTTCAAAATGTATTTTTCCGAACACAGATTATACTGTGACAGGGATCTTATTGCCTGCTCACTGTTCTATGCACTTACAGGCGATGAAAAAGCGGGCGAGCACGCAAGAAAGCTTCTTCTTCGAATATGCGACATGAACCCGCTTGGCCCCTGCGATGTTTCCGGACAATGGGACGACGAAATCGGCATAAGCAACATCAGAAATCTGCCTTGTGCATTTGATATGATATTCCCTCTTCTTGATAACAAGCAACTCAAATATGTTGCATCCACAATAGCCGTATATGCTCAGCAGTGCGAAAACAAACTACGCGGCATAGACTACGAAAAGAACCCTTCAAACTCTCATGCAGGCAGAATTCCTGCCTACCTTGGCGGTGCGGCACTTGTGCTGAAAGGCACAGGCGTTGTTCCCGAAGAAACGCTTAAAAGATGGCTTACATATGCACTTGACATTTACTGTGGTATTTTCCCTTTCTACGGCGGCAACGACGGAAGCTGGGCTGAAGGTGTATTCTACTCTTCGAGCTATACCAAATGGTACCTACCGTTCTTTGCGGCTGTCGAAAGATTTTCGGGAAAGAGTCTCTTTAACAGACCCTTCTATCACAGATACACCAATTTTCTCATTCACTTTTGCGATCACAGATATGAAAACCATCCATTCTGCGACTGCTACTATGAAACGCCTCTTTCAGAAGCCTGGCCGGGATTCTTCTCACAGAACCCATTTACTGTCTACGCCGACAAATTCGGTCCCGCGCTTGCCAGGGAAAGATGCAAAAAGCTGTCAAATCAGGAAATATATTATCTGCACCTGCTTGACTTATTCATTCCAACACTCAGAGAAGAAAAAATGAGTCTTGCAACAGACCCCGAAGATATAGCGGTATTCCCTGACAGCGGTTTTATTGCAATGCACACAGAACTCGAAGACGAAAACGACATATGCGTTATGGCTCGTGCATCAAGATTTTCGCACGACAGCCACAGACACAAGGACCAGGGCTCCTTTGCCCTTTTCTGCGGTGGAACAAGTCTTATTTCTCCCTCTGGCTACTACGGCATCGGCTGTGGAACAAACCATCACCTGAAATGGACAAATTCAACAAAGGCACACAACTGTATTCTCGTTAACGGTATAGGTCAGGAAGCAGTGCCGCATCTGGAATCAGTAGGAAAATTTGTTTCTGTTGACAAGCAAAACAAAATTTGCGTCATGGATATGTCAACAGCTTATCCCAACATTTCAAAGTGGCAGAGAACACTTTCTCTTTCAGATGACGGACTTGTTGTTTCGGATGTAGTTGAAGCAAACGAGGATGTTGAAATCACCTACTGTCTGCATACGCTTTCAGAGCCTACGGCAGAGGGCAACAATGTAAAGGTCACAAGAAACGGCAAAAAACTCACAATTATTCCCGACGAGAAACTTACTCTCTGTGAAATTTCAGACAAATTTGATGTAGATATAAACGACGGACAGCCCAAAGAATTTCACGTAAGCGAACCGCCTCAGTATCACATATATTACAAAACAGACAAAGCAAAACGTCATACATTTTCAGTAAACTTTAAGGTTTCAAAGCAGGAGGTTTCAGTATGTTCAAGATATGTTCAATAGGTTGCGGTGCCATGGCTCAGCGGGGTCACGGTCCGGCCTATGCAAAATACAAAAAAGACTATCCCGGCACAGTGCTTGCGGCATGTTGCGACATCAACGAGGATAGAGCTAAAAAATTCTCTGAAGATTTCGGATTTGAAGCCTACTACACAGATTATATAAAGATGCTCGAAGAGACTAATCCCGATGTCGTATGTCTGTTATCCCCGGTTGATCTCACATGTCCGATGGCGGTTGAAATAATCAAAAAGGGCTTCAACATTATAATGGAAAAACCTCCTGGCAAAAACTGTGACGAAGTCCTGACTATATTAAAGGCAGCTCAAGAAAACGGTGTCAATGTCCGCACTGCATTTAACAGAAGGTATACTCCTCTTATCACAGAGCTGAAAAAGCGTATCGCAGAAACGGGCGAAAAGATTATAAATATCACCTATCAGATGTACCGCTGGCACAGATATGACAAGGATTTCTCAACCACTGCAATTCATGCCGTTGATGCAGTCAAATATATTGCATCGTCTGATTACAAAAGAGTAACATTTGACTACGATTTCAAACCGAAGTACGGTGAAAACGTCAAGAACATTTTTATAAACGGTGAATTTGAAAACGGTGTCTTTACTCAGATTTCTCTTGTTCCTGTTGGCGGTGTTGTAACAGAGCGTCTTACCGTCAATACTCATGCCAACACATTTTTTGTCGACCTGCCTGTGTGGGGCAACATTGATGTTCCCGGAAAGCTCACTCACATAGCAAACGGCAGAGAAATAACCGTTATTACCGGCGATATGCTGTCTAACAGCACAGAAATGTTTGAACTGTGCGGATTTTACGATGAAAACAGATGCTTTTTTGAGCATATAAGGCACAAAAGTGAAACAACAAACGACCTTGAGAGTGCCATTCAGTCTGTTGAAATCGAAGACTATATCAGAAAGTCAAAAACATTATACAAAGCATAAAAGAGAGGGAACAATCATGGCAGAAGAAAAGCACACATATTCTCCGGATTTTACTGATGAGGAATTCGAAAAGTTCTGTAAATTCATGCATCAGACAGATACCGCCGCCTACGGCTTTGCAAGAGCAAAGGCTCTTGGCTACGACATCGAAGGTCTTTCAATTGCTCCAGGTGTTATTATTTCGAGAAATCCAAGAATGTCAATTGGCAAATTTGTAAGACTCGGTCTTTACACATACGTTTCGGGTGCTACAAAGATAGGCGATCACGTTCTTATCGGGCCCCACTGCTCAATCGCAGGCGGAAATCACAAGTTCAATGCCGAAAAGGGTTGGTTTGCGGACAGGTCTGAAAAAGATCAACTCGAAACAAGCATCGAAATCGGCGAAGGCAGCTGGCTTTGCAGCAATGTTGTAGTTGTAGCAGGTGTAAAGGTTGGCAAATGCAACCTCATCTGTGCAGGTGCTGTTGTTACAAAAGATACAGAAGATTATGCTATCATGGCAGGCGTTCCTGCAAAGAAAATAGGATATATTGACAAAGAAACAGGAGAATACATTTACGGCAAGTAATACAAAGGAGAGAAATACCATGAGCAACATTTTCCCCACAAATAGAACATCACCAACTCAGAATTTTCAGTTCCCTACCGAAAATGAAACAGTATACGAAAATCCCATGACATTTATATGGATTCCCGTAGACGATGCGAAAAAATATACACTCACTGTTTTTGATGATGAAGGCTACTGCGAAAAAGTAGAAACAGAGCACAACTTTGCAAATTTTCCAAAAAAACTTGAAGCAAAACAGTACTTCTGGACGGTTGAAACCGATACAGGACTCTTAAGAGAAAAAATGAGCTTTACCATTTCGGAAAATGCTGTTTTCTTTGATAGACCCACCCCGGAAGAGGTCTTCAACTCATACCCTGCTGAAAGACCTGCGTATATTTTCACAAAAAATGAAATTCCTGCACTTCTTGAGGAAAGAAAAGAAGAAATCGAAGCAATTAAAAGAACTGTTGCCGTGGCTATGTCCCGTCCTTTTCCGAAAACTGCTACATTCCATTGGGAAGCCTGGTCTTATGAATACAAGCTGTATTTCTCAGAGCACAGACTCTACTGCGACAGAGACCTTATTGCGTGTGCACTTCTTTATGCCCTCACAGGCGACGAAAAAGCAGGCGAGCACGGAAAAAAATTGCTTTTATCTATATGCGACATGAATCCCCTCGGCCCTTGTTCTGTTATATGCTTTTGGGGAGATGAAGTCGGCATCAGTAACATGAGAAATCTCCCTGCCGCATTTGATATGCTATACCCGCTCCTTGACAACAAGCAGAGAAAATATGTTGCACAGACCATCGCTGTTTATGCACAGCAGACAGAGGACAAACTTAAAGCAATTGATTTTCCGAGGAATCCTTCACATTCACACGCAGGCAGAGTTCCCGCATATCTCGGCGGTGCGGCACTTGTGCTTAAGGGAACGGGTGTTGTTCCGGAAGAAACCCTCAAAAGATGGCTCTCCTACTCCCTTGACATCTGCTGCGGTATTTTCCCCTACTACGGCAGAAGTGACGGTAGCTGGGCTGAGGGAGTTTTCTACTCATCAAGCTATACCAAATGGTATCTTCCCTTTTATGCCGCAATTGAACGCTTTACGGGAAAGAGTATGCTTAACAGACCCTTCTTCCACAGATACACAAACTTCCTTATACATTTCTGCGACCACAGGTATGAGAATCATCCTTTCTGCGACTGCTACTATGAAACTCCGCTTTCGGACAAATGGCCGGGATTCTTTGCACAAAACCCCTTCACCGTTTATGCAGGAAAATTCGGCCCCGACCTTGCAAAAAAGAGATGCCGCGAATACTCAAAGCAGGATATTTACCATTTACATCTTCTTGACCTGTTTATCCCGACACTTAGACAAGAAGAAAAGAGTCTTGCATGTAATCCCGAGGATGTGGCAGTTTTCCCTGACGGCGGATTTATCGCGATGCACACAGAGCTTGAAAACGAAAACGACATATGCGTTATGGCTCGTGCTTCGAAATTCCCGTACAACAGCCACGCTCATGCTGACCAGGGCTCCTTTGCCCTATTTTGCGGCGGCACCTCACTTATATCCCCATCGGGTTACTTTGGAATAGGTTTCGGCTCAAATCACCACATGGGGTGGACAAAGAAATCAAAGGCACACAATGTAATACTTGTTGACGGGATTGGTCAGGACGAAGTGCCGATACTTGAATCTGTCGGAAAAATTGTTTCTGTTGACAAGGAAAACAAGGTCTGTCTCATGGATATGTCAACAGCTTATCCCAACATTTCAAAGTGGCAGAGAAAGCTTGACCTTGATACTGACGGGCTTATCGTTTCGGATGTTATTGAATCAGACGAAGATGTTGAAATCACATACTGTCTGCACGCGTTATCAAAGCCCGAGGCTTCAGGTAACACGGTAGTTATCGAAAGAAACGGAAAGAAGCTCACAATAATTCCTGATGAAAACCTCTCTCTTGAAATTATTTCCGACAAATTTGACGTTGACCTGAATGACGGTCAGCCCGAAAAATTCCACGTTACAGAACCTGTGCAGTATCACATTTATTACAAGACAAAAAAGGCAAAATCTCACGCCTTCACAGTAAAATATAAAGTAAATTGTTAATCAAAGAACGCACCAAACGGGAGGATCCATTTCCTCCCGTTTTTAATGTTGACATTTGCGTAAATGTATGGTAGAATGTATATGCCAAGCTAACTGAATAATCTGTAGAAATGTGTGTTTTTACTTTTCGGTAAAAATGCATGCTCTTTCTTATACACATTTCTATGGTTTAAGGTTAGCTTGGCGGCAGAGAGCTATGCATTTTTCGTGCGTGGCTTTATGCCGCGCACTTTTTATTTAGGGAGGGAATCGAAATAAAGAAAAAGTATTCGCCCATATGTCGCCAAACAATACTACACAGCTCACGCGCTAACGAAAAAGGACGGCTCAGCCGTCCTTTACCTTTTATATTTTGTTACGAAAACAAATCAGAAAGCTTATCAAAGAAGCTCTTTTTCTGAACATTATTCTTCTCACCTATTGAGTCAGAAAATGCTTTGAGAAGTTCTTTCTGCTGTTTATTGAGGTTCTTCGGAACTTCAACGACTACTCTGAAAACAAGGTCGCCGCGTCTTGAACCCCTGATTTCTGTGATACCCTTGCCCTTCATCTTGAACACTGTACCTGTCTGTGTTCCTTCGGGAATTTCGTAATCGGCTTTGCCCTCGAGGGTCGGAACATCAATTGTTGCACCCAGCACCGCCTCAGAGAACGTAATGGGAACATCACAATATATGTTTCTGCCTTCCCTTTCAAAAATGGGATGCTTCTTGATTGTAACCTCAACATAAACGTCGCCATTAGGTCCGCCGTTTCTGCCGGCATCTCCCTGTCCCGACAAAACAACATTCTGTCCGTCATCAATTCCTGCAGGGATTGTGACAGTGAGCTTTTTGCTCTTTCTGTTAAAGCCCTGACCGTTACAGGAACTGCAGGGTGTTTTTATGGTCTTACCCTTACCGTTACAGGTGGGGCAGGTCGTCTGAGACTGGAACACACCGAAGGGTGTTCTCTGCTGGCTTGTAACAGTTCCGCTTCCGCGACACTGACTACAGGTTTCAGGGCTTGTGCCCTTTGCCGCACCGGAACCGGCACACTCCTCACACTTTTCAATTCTGTTGAAATTTATATCTTTTTTACAGCCGAATGCCGCTTCTTCAAAGGTAATTGTCACCCTTGCTTCACGGTCCGCACCCTTTTGCGGTGCGTTCTGGCGTCTTGAGCTTCTGCCGCCCATTCCGCCGCCAAAAAAGCTACCGAATATGTCGCCAAGGTCAATATCACCGTCAAAGCCGCCAAATCCGCCGAAGCCGCCACCAAAGCCACCGCCCTGACCTGCCCCGTAGGACGGGTCAACACCGGCATGACCGAAGCGGTCATACTTTGCCTTTTTATCGGGGTCGGAAAGAATGCCGTAGGCTTCATTGACTTCCTTAAACTTTTGCTCGGCTTCCTTATCACCGGGATTGAGGTCGGGGTGATACTGCTTTGCAAGCTTACGGAAGGATTTTTTTATCTCTTCATCCGAAGCACCTTTTTGTAATCCAAGTACTTCGTAAAAATCTCTTTTTTCTGCCATTATTCTTATCCTTTAAGAATTATTCTGCTTACTTATTGTCAGCGTCCTCAAAGTCGCCGTTAACAGAGCCGTCGGGGTTTACGCCGCCGTTAGCATCAGCGCCCTGCGCGCCCTGTGCTTCCTGAGCTGCCTTATAAAGCTTTTCGGAAATTGCGTAGAATGCCTTTGAAAGCTCTTCCATACCCTTCTTGAGGTCTTCTGTAGAAGCATTATTTTCAAGGAGCTTCTTGAGTTCGTCTCTCTTTTCAAGGATAGGTGCTTTTTCTTCCTCAGTTACCTTATCGCCGAGTTCCTCAAGAGATTTTTCTGTCTGGAACACCATGCTTTCAGCCTGGTTCTTTGTATCAACTGCTTCTCTTCTTGCCTTATCTTCTGCCGCAAACTTTTCGGCATCCTTTACAGCCTTATCAATATCATCCTTACTCATGTTTGTGCTTGATGTGATGGTAATGTGCTGTTCCTTACCTGTGCCCATATCCTTTGCTGTTACATTTACAATACCGTTTGCGTCAATATCGAAGGTAACTTCAATCTGAGGAACTCCTCTGGGAGCTGCAGGGATACCGTCAAGGTTAAATCTACCGAGAGTAATGTTATCGGCAGCCATTTCACGTTCTCCCTGGAGAACATGGATTTCAACTGCAGGCTGATTATCTGCCGCTGTTGAGAAAACCTGGCTCTTCTTTACGGGGATTGTTGTATTTCTTTCAATCATCTTTGTGCAAACACCGCCAAGAGTCTCAATACCGAGAGAGAGAGGTGTTACGTCGAGAAGAAGTACGCCCTTGACATCATTTGAAAGAACGCCTCCCTGAATTGCAGCACCAATTGCAACACATTCATCGGGGTTGATGCCCTTGAAGGGTTCTTTGCCTGTAAAGCTCTTAACAGCTTCCTGAACTGCGGGGATTCTGGAAGAACCGCCGACAAGAAGAACCTTATCAATCTGAGATGCGGAAAGTCCGGAGTCTGCAATAACCTGCTTTGTGGGGCCCATTGTCTTTTCAACAAGGTCTCTTGTAAGTTCATCAAACTTTGCTCTTGTAAGAGTCATATCGAAGTGCTTAGGACCTGTTGCGTCTGCTGTGATAAAGGGAAGGTTGATATTTGTTGTTGTCATGCCGGAAAGCTCAATTTTTGCCTTTTCTGCGGCTTCTCTGAGTCTCTGAAGTGCCATCTTATCAAGGCGAAGGTCAATTCCGTCTGTCTTCTTGAACTCATCAGCCATGTAGTTCATGATTCTTTCATCGAAGTCGTCACCGCCGAGTCTGTTATTACCTGCTGTTGCGAGAACCTCGATAACGCCGTCTTCAATATCAAGGAGAGATACGTCGAATGTACCGCCGCCAAGGTCGAATACGAGAACCTTCTGTCCCTCTTCCTTATCAACACCGTAAGCAAGAGCTGCAGCTGTAGGCTCGTTGATAATTCTCTTTACTTCAAGGCCTGCAATCTGACCTGCGTCCTTTGTTGCCTGGCGCTGTGCATCGGAGAAGTATGCAGGAACAGTGATAACTGCCTCTGTTACTGTCTGTCCGAGGTAGCTTTCCGCATCAGCCTTTAACTTCTGAAGAATCATTGCGGAAATTTCCTGAGGTGTGAAAGACTTATCATCGATAGTTACCTTCTTATCGTTACCCATATCTCTCTTAATGGATATAATTGTTCTGTCGGGGTTTGTGATAGCCTGTCTCTTTGCTACCTGACCTACCATTCTTTCGCCTGTCTTTGAAAATGCAACAACAGAGGGTGTTGTTCTTGCGCCCTCGGCGTTTGCGATTACTACGGGCTCGCCGCCTTCAAATACTGCAACGCAGGAATTTGTTGTACCTAAGTCAATACCAATAATTTTTCCCATTTTAGTTAATCTCCTTTTTGTATGGTAATTTTTTT
This sequence comes from Clostridia bacterium, assembly GCA_017456765.1. Lineage (GTDB taxonomy): Bacteria > Bacillota > Clostridia > Oscillospirales > CAG-382 > UMGS1387. The sequence goes on from JAFTIR010000035.1 coordinate 40,941, forward strand.
AATAATCTGATTTGTAATTTGTCTGACTGCTTTGATTTATGGCAATCAAACAGTCTCTCGGCTAATTCGCGACCTTTACCATTGAGTGTCTTATGATTTTGTCGCCCATTTTATAGCCCTTGAGGAAAACCTCGGAAACGGTGTTTTCGTCAAGCTCTTCATTCTCCTCGTGCATTACTGCATTATGAAGCTCGGGGTTAAACTTTTCTCCCTTTGCGGGTATTTCTTCAACGCCCATTTTAGAGAAAACTTCCTTTGCCTGCTCAAGTATTTTATTTACTCCGTCGACAACGCTCTGTGCATCGGCGTTTGTTACATCAACCGCCGCCGCTCTGTCAAGGTTATCGAGAACAGTAAGCAAATTTGCAACGCTATCGGCAATTCCCTCTTTATAAAGAGCTTCCTTTTCCTTCTGTGTACGCTTTTTAAAGTTATCGTACTCGGCAAGCATACGAAGATATTTATCTTCGCTTTCTTTAAGTGCCGTTTCAAGCTCTGCTATTTTTTCTTTATTTTTATCCTTTTTGCAAGATTTCTTTTCTTTCTTTTCGCAAGGCTCGGTATCGTTTGCCACGGTTTCTTCTATGATTTCGTCCTTTTCTGTACTCATTTTTTCATTCCTTTCTATTTTCATTCTTCACCGCCCGGCAAACTCTTTACATCAAGAGTATTAGCAAGCTGCCGGAGAGCAGAAATAACTTTTTTATAATCCATTCGTTTAGGACCTATAATGCCAAGTACGGCATTCTGTCCGTTACCAATAGGCAGATTACAGTAGACAACACTGGTATCCGAAAGCTCCTCCGCCCTGTTTTCATCGCCGATATAAACCTTAAGTCCCTTACTGTCGACATCATCAGGACGCAGAACTTCATTTATTTTGCTGTCGTTGTTTTCAATAAACTCTAAGATATTCTTTACCTTTCCGACATCCGTAAATTCGGGGTAAGAAAGAAGATTTGTAATACCGTCAACCTTCACTCGCTGATTTTGTTTTCCGCAGACGGCATCATAAGCACATCTGACAATCGGTGTCACAAGAGACGAAAGAGTGCCAAAATCATTTTCAAGCTCGAGAAGTACAGGAAGTGCCACATCATCAAGGCTGATATTGCAAAGGTGCTTATTAAGAGAAGTCTTTATCTTCTCAACCGCCCTTGCATCAAGGCACACATCTGTCAGCAAGTGCTGGCTTTTGACAGAATTATCGGGAAGCACCATGACAAGAACTATACTGTTCTCATCAATCAGCAGTGCATCAAAGCGGCTGACAACGTGCTTCTTGTTTGAAGTCATGAGAGAAAGGGTTGCACAGTTGGTAATCTCCGAAATTACCTTTGATGCCTTAGACACCATTTTCTCCATTTCGTCCATCTTGAAGCGGGTAAGTTCATTGAGAAGGTTCAGCTCTTCAACATTAAGCCTGTAAGCCTCCATTAGCTGTTCAATATATATTCTGTACGCCGCATTTGACGGGATTCGGCCTGCCGAGGTGTGTGGCTTATCAAGATAACCCATTTCCTCAAGCTCACTCATCTCGTTTCTTATCGTTGCGGGAGAAAGGGACATATTTCCCGACTCCACAAGATGTTTGGAACCGACAGGCTCGCCATTGACAATATATTCGTCAACGATAGATTTAAGTATTCTCATTTTTCTTTCATTCAAATCCAAAGTCTGTCACTCCCTTTTATATTTTTAGCACTCTCATCGTTCGAGTGCCAACGATATATAATTTACCATACATTTGCGATAAAATACCATATATTTGATGAACTTTTTGTAAAGTAGTGTGACCTGTATGTGAAAAGGCTTCGTACCAAAGACGAAGCCTTAATTTACAAATATTCAAGCACCTTTGCAGAGTTTATTCTCTTTCATGGGACACTCACTGCACTTTGGATTTTTGGCAGAGCATATATCTCTTCCGAAATCGACAATCATATGGCAGAAGTCACTTTGCACCTCTTTTGGCAAAAGCGGTGCAAGAGTGCGCTCGACAATTGCCTGGTTCGTACTTTTCACAAGTCCGAGTCTGTTTGTAATCCGTATACAGTGGGTATCGGCAACAATTCCACCTTTTCCGAAAACATCGCCGAGGATAAGGTTTGCTATTTTACTTCCAACGCCCGAAAGGGATATGAGGCTGTCATAATCATCAGGCACTTTGCCGTCAAATTTTTCAACAAGCTGTGCGGACATTTCGCGAAGGCTCTTTGCCTTTGTTCTGTAAAGACCGCAGGATTTAATTAGTTCTTCCACCCTCTCCTGCGAAGCCTCTGACATAGCATAAACATCCGGGATTTCTTTAAACAAAGTCTTTGACACGATATTTACTCTTGCATCCGTACACTGTGCCGAAAGGCGTGCCATAACAAGAAGTCTCCACGGGTCTCCGTCATGGTAAAGAGTACACTCCGAGTCGGGATAGAGCTTCTTTAATTGCTCATATATTTTTGTTGCTTTATGTTTAGTAGTCAAGATACTTCTCCTGATTTCTGTAATATTCAAGTATTCCGTTCACCAAGGCATCCGCCGATTTTTCGGCATTGCCTGCGGTTATAGACCACTGATATTCCTCAACATTTGAAATAAAGCACATTTCCACAAGGGTTGACGGGAATCTGTGATTTCTCGCAACTGCAAGTTTCTGATAAGCGGTCGGCTTCTGAATTCTTGAAAGCTCACGGCACACAACATCCGATACGGTTCTTGAAAGACCAATACCGCTATTATTGGAATAAAGAGCCATGAAGCCTTTGGTTTTAAGGGCATTTGCGTTTCCCGCAAGGGAGTTATGATGTACGGAAATGGCAAGGTCGGGACATTCTGCATTGAGCAAATCCATTCTTTGATACAAATCAACCGTTTCATCTCCGGGGCGTGATTCAACAACCTCTGCGCCAAGATTACGTAGCTTTTGTGCAAGAGATTCAGCAATATTCCGGTTTAGCACCTTTTCGGGTTTATTGCCGGGACCCAATGCTCCGCTGTCAACACCGCCATGACCGGCATCAACTACGATTCTCTTTCCGAGAAGCGGTTTATCGCCATCGGCAAGTGTCTGAGGGTTGTTGAGTTTTACAATCATACAGCCGTTTTCATAAACAATATTAAAGCCGTAGAAATTGTTTTCGTCCTTTAGCGTAACATAATACATGAGCATATTCGCTCTTGTTCCGAGTCTTCCCTCTATCGATTTGATAAGAGGATTTGCCGGCACATCAAACTGAGGTATTATACTTGTATCGGTATTATAAATGATTATTCTCATCTCACCGTTTTCACCGCGAAAATCAACGTCTACGGGAATATTTTCGGTAACACCGAAGCGGATGTCGGTTGAGTTTTGCTTATTATTGACTGTGTTCTTGGCATTGACTTCAACAGCGGTTGTGAGAATAGTATTGAGAAGCAGCGGCTTTCCGTATGTAAATTCAAGCTGCTCCTCTGCAATATATCCGCCGAATCTCATTTTACAGTAACCGTCAGTGACATCTACCACATAGTCGCGCATACCCTTTGAGGACGGAAGAAAATCGTCATAAAAGGAGGTTTCTGTGCCGACCTTTGTGTGGGTATAATCTTCCTTCACTTCGGCATAAACATATGCTTCATTTCCCTTTGCGGCAACTTGTCCACCCAGAGCAAGCACCATTTCTCCATCCTTCTGTGCCATGAATTCAACATTGCCGAGAACCTTAAAGTCTGTACTGCTTACAAGTCTTGCAGGATTGATTTCACCGACATATTTTTCATAAAGATACCCGTTGCCGTCTCCCTCGGGATAAATTGTGGGCTTCAGAACAATCTCGGTATCCCCCACCTTTGCAGTAACATTACTGCCTGCAGGAGCAACACACGAAACGGTCATTTTTTCTCCGTCCGAAAGCCATGTCGTACCCGACGGATACTGCGCTGAAATTTCCATGGAGTCGAGCATTGCCGGCTCCGAAGAATAATAGACATTCTGCTTACCGCGGTTAATCACATACTCAGTTGTTTTTCCGTTTTGCGAGAATGTATATGTATTCTTTCCTTTTTCAAGGGGCAAAAACAGGCTAAAATAACCGTCTGTTGTTTTGGAAACAGCATTACCCTCAAAATAAAGAGGATATGCAGGGTCGCACGAACCGATAATATAGGTGCTTGATGTGTCTACATATGAGTTGTTTGACGGATAATTGATTTTAACATCATTTCCGTTAGACACTGCAGTTTTTCTGTAAATCTCGCGACTACACATTTTCTTTATATCATCGGCAACCGAGCCAATATTTTCTGTAATATTCTCATAGCCGTAAAAAATGCTTCCTTTGTAGCCAGAAAGTGTACGGCACATTTCAACCTGCTTATATATCTCTCCCTCTTCGTATTCTCCCGACTTATATGCGGCATGACCCATATAAAGGCTTACTCCCGTGCCGTCAAGGTTGGCACTCCACCATCTTGCAACGTCGTCAAAGGGGGCAGCTTCGGTATCAAAGCTCCAGTAATTCTGCGGTGCAATATAGTCAACATAACCGCCCTTTGCCCAGGCAAGTGCATCACAGTAAAGAGAAGTATATGCTTCAAGTCCCTGTGTATCGCTTCCCATGGTGGGAGTGTCTGAATCCTTATTTGCCCATATTCCGAAAACGGATACGCCGAATTCGCACTCGGGGTTAATTTCCTTTACGGTATTATAGGTTTGCTGGACAAGAAGATTTACATTATTTCGTCTCCAATCAGCCTTTTCCATACCCTCTCCGTACATTTCATACGCCTGCCCGTCATCGAAATCATTTTTGCCGGACGGATAAGGGTAAAAATAATCGTCAAAGTGAATACCTGCAATATCCGGATACTTTTCAACAATCTCACGAACACCCGAAACAACAAGAGAGCGCACCTCGGGAATACCGGGATTCAGATATGTTCTTCCGTCTGCATACTTTACCGTATATTCGGGATGGATTTTTGCAGGGTTCGTACTTGCAAGGGAATCCATTTCATCTTCTTCCATAGATACTCTGTAGGGATTTACCCACGCATGAACATCTATATTATATTCCGCCGCCTTATCTATGAGAAAGCTCAGAGAGTCAAAGTCGGAGACGGTTTTTCCCTGTGTTCCAGAAACATATCTTGATGCAGGAAAAATATCAGAATCGTACAAGGCATCGCAAGCAGGTCTCACCTGGAAAAACAATGAGTTTATTCCAAGCTCGTCTGCCTTTTCAACTATCGCTGAAAGTTCCTTTTCAAGGCTTTTTTGCGTAAGTCCCGCCTTTGAGGGATAATCAATATTTATGGTTGATGCTATCCACAGCCCCCTCATTTCAAGAAGGGATACGTCCGTTGGCTCTGCCACGGGGTTTTGCACCTGAGAACCGGCAATGACAGGCTGGGTGTTTTTTCTGCCGAACATCACAAAACCAAGTCCCACAAGCGCAAGAAGAACCACTGAAATTGCAATTGACACAGCCACCGCGGCTGTAGATTTATTTTTGTTAACATTTCTGTTTCTGAAGCTTTTATATGACACAGAGAACCTCCCAAAAACAACATAAAAAAACAAAAGTACATTCTTATGACAATATTATACACCAAACGACACAAAAAGAAAACAGTATTCAAAGAATGTTTTCAATTTTTTATGAAAGTTCAAATTCAAGCTCCGTCGCAATGTTTTCAACACCGTCAAAATTACATTTATATATCAGTTTCCCGTTCTCAACCGTGTATTCTTCATCAAAATCGGCAATTGCAAAATCGGGAGATATTTCTAATAGTCTCTCTTTTGCTGTTTGTCTTGCCAGAAGCAGTGCTTGCTGTTTTGTCCTGCGCTGAGTAAATTCGGTATATTCATTATGTACGGCACGATTAAACATTACGGGAAGAACTACTTTTCCGAAAAGGCGGAGTTTTTCATGATGCTTTACAAACTCGCTTTTTTCGGTGCCTGAATTTACCGAATCCGAAAAGCTCAAGGTTTTACCAAGGAAGGTAAAGCTATAATCGTGTCTCGTATTTCCCGTGTACTTCTTGATTTTATATTCAAGCGGAACAACCACGCCAAAGCTGCGGACAGTATTTGCCCACACAAATCCCCTCGCACCGCGAAGCATGCTTCCGCCCGTTCTTTTATCGACAAAAGCCGACACAAGAAGCTGTCCCTTCAGCACCACATCTCCCTTTGCGACCTTTGTTCCGCCCTCAAGTGCATCCACTCTCAGTATTATGCCGTTTGTGGAGGCGACAAGATTTACATTCTCCTTCTTTGGAGCGGGCAATGCAATTTTCGCCTCCTTCATTTCAACGTGTGCCACGGTACCGTCAAAATTTATTGCCATCCAGGACACTGCATCTTCATTTATGAGAAGTCTGTCGGTGACTTTTTTTACATCAACATTCTTTTTCATCATTCCCTCTCTGAAACCCGCTTTCTTCAGCATCTCTACAACTTCGCTATCCCTTAGTTTTTCGTTGCCCTCAATCCGTATTTCCCACACGAACAGAGATGACAGCATAATAAGACAGACGGAAATCACAAGTCCTGCAATAAGTCCCAGTCTGTGTTTCAGCCTTTCTGCAACAACCGGAATTCCGAAGGTCCTTTTATTTATAATTGTGCCGCCGCTTTTATTTAATGCCGTTTCAAGTTTTTCCCTTTCCCGGTAAAAGCAGGATATATTCAATATTCCGTCTTTTTCAAGCGACATATTTTTTATCGAAACATCAGCTTTTACGGAGTTTATAAAGTTTTCTGTATTATCAAGACCAAGACGGTATACGGCGATTCCCTTAAGAAAATCAAAAACAAACATATCCTACCTCATTCAAAGCCCACATTTGTGACAAAACCCGTAACCCTCAAATCACCGTTTGCAAGAAATACAATCTTAAGATTTCTGCCTGTGACGGAAACTGTGTTTTTTCTCTGCATGACACGCACATTCTCCATGTCGTAATGTACAAGTTTGCCTGCGTCTTCTATAATGATTTCACGATTAAAGCACATTCTGATATATGGGTAACACACCGCCATATCGAAAGGAATTTGTGCCGCATTTGAAACTTTTGCGACCTTTGGGAGCTTTTTGCTTTTTCTTTCTCTCAATGTCATCACTCCAATTTTTTCTCTTAAAAATATTTATGCTGTATTTTGCATATAAATACTTAGAAAAAGTTTTGGGAGGCGCAAATATGGCAAAGAAAACAACTTCATTTTCAATGCTCTGCTTAATCGTTATTTCTATTGTTTATACACTTTTTAACCCATACCGCATATCTTTTCATGCCCAGAGTGCAATAAAATTGTGTGCCACAGCTCTTGTGCCGACCCTGTTTATATTCATGGTTTTTTCGAGAATGTTGTCACATTTGTGTACAGCAAATATTTTTGGCGGTAAAATCATTTCATTTCTATCCGCTCTTTTAAAGCTACCTCCGTGCCTTATCCCCATTTGCATTTCGGGACTTTTCTGCGGAGCGCCTGCCGGTGCCTTTGCAATATGTCGGATGTATGATGAGGGTATAATCACAAAGAAGGAAGCAGAAAGGGCATGTATTTTTGCCAACAACTGCTCTGCCGCTTTTATTCTCGGCTTTATATCAGCACTTCTCGATTCAAAACAAAAAAGCGTTTACATATTCATTTCAAACATTGCCGCAACTGTTTTTGTATACATGATTTTTTTTAGAGGCGACAACGACAAAAGCAAAACCAAAACCGAACGCAGGTATTCTCCAAAACCGTTTTCCGAAAGTCTTACCGAAAGTATTTCGTCATCGGTTACAGCAACCGTCACCCTATGCGGATATGTAATTTTCTTTTACACCCTCACACAGGTGATTTGCCAAGAGCTTATGCCGTTTTTACACGGCCTTACTTCTTCGGATGAAAAAATCGGATTTATAAACGCCGCGATATGCTCGTTTTTTGAAATAAGCTCGGGTGTTATGAGAATATCGTCCTTAAAGGGCAGTGAGGCTGTCGTTTTATGTGCCGGTGCCGCAGGATTTACGGGTCTTTCAATGGTTTTTCAGGTGAAAGGTATACTCGGCAAAAGTAGGATTTCGGCAAAAAACTACTTTTTTTCAAAGTGTCTTTGTGCTTTTGTTTCTCCGATTTTTACTGTTTTACTCATGTTTTTGTCCCCAACAGAGCTTTCTGTTTCATCATATACAGGCACAAAAACATCTTCAGGAGTATCTTCCGGCGATGTTATTTCTCTCGCAGTTATGACCTGCATCGCTCTTGCAGGAGCATATATTTTATCTTATCTTGATAAAAAACACAAAAAGTAACAATTAAAAACATTAAATTTATGCTGTTTGCTTCTTGATTTTTCCGCAATTTAATGTATAATATATTTGGGTTACTTTATATGTGACAAAAACAAGACTTTGAAGGAGGAGAGTTTGTGAGAAAAAAACTTCCCGTCAGCATAACAAAATGCTGTGCGCTCTGCGAGTACGCAAAAAAGGTTACCGTCACAGGTGAAATTTTATGCGCACGGAGCAAGAATCTCAAAAGGGTATCAGATGATTACTGTTGCAAAAAATTCAGCTTTGACATCCTCTCCTACCGTCCGAATCCCACAAAGCTTCCCAAATTCAATGCCACAACCGTGGACGACATATTATAAAAAATAAAAAAATTTTACATAAACAAGGAGCAAAAACAATGAAAGACGTTTATCAGAGAATTTACGAAACAGGCATTATCCCCGTAATCAAAATTGACGATGCAAAGGACGCAGTCCCCCTTGCAAAAGCACTCATCGAGGGCGGACTTCCCGCAGCTGAAATTACATTCAGAACAGCGGCTGCCGCTGATGCTATCAAGGCTATTTCCGAAAACTACCCTGACATGCTCATCGGTGCGGGTACAGTTCTTACTCCCGAGCAGGCTGACACAGCAATCGCTTGCGGTGCTCACTTTATCGTAAGCCCCGGCTTCAATCCCACAGTTGTTAAGCACTGCATTTCCAAGGGCTACATCATTATCCCCGGCACATCCAGCCCCTCCGAAGTTGAAGCAGCACTTGAACTCGGTCTCGACACAGTTAAGTTCTTCCCCGCAGAAGCGGCAGGCGGTCTTGCAATGCTCAAGGCTATGGCTGCTCCCTACGGCAAGGTTAAGTTCATGCCCACAGGCGGTCTCAACGAAAAGAACATCCTTTCATACCTTGAATTCAACAAGATCGTTGCTTGCGGCGGTTCTTTCATGGTTAAGGACGAATACATCAAGAACGGCGAATTCGACAAAATACGTGAACTTACCGAAAACGCAGTTAAGCTCATGCACGGCTTTATGCTTCACCATGTGGGCATCAACGCAGGCTGTGAAGAAGAAGCTCTTAAAGTTGCTGAAATGTTCGAAATCTTCGGCTTTGCTTCCAAGGTTGGCAACAGCTCAATCTTCACAGGCAAGGTTATCGAAATCATGAAGAAGCCCGGCAGAGGCAAGCTCGGTCACATCGCTATCGGCTGTAACAATGTCGAAAGAGCTGAAAGCTACCTCAAGTCCAAGGGTCACGGCTTTATCGAAGAATCAAGAGTAGTTGACGACAAGGGCACAGTTAAGGCAATCTATCTTGACAAGGAATTCGGCGGCTTTGCTGTTCACCTTGTACTTAACAAGTAATTGAAGTACACAAAATATGCTCTTTTAAGGCGTGCGTATACTCTTCTCGAAAACTCTACCCCGTTAAAGTACGACTGCGGAAAGCTCTGCGAGGGCGCCTGCTGCAGAGCAGATACCATCAGAGCTGAGTCAGATGCAGGCATGATGCTTCTTCCCTACGAGGATGTACTTATCGGCGGATGCGAAGAGTTTGAGATTAAAGACACAAGCGACGGCAAAATTCTTACTTGCAGTGGCACATGCGAGAGAATTTTTCGCCCCTTTATGTGCAGGATATTCCCCTACTACGCGAGAATTGACGAGGAAACGGGAAGAATTTCACTTCGGGTTGACCCAAGGGCGGCAAATATCTGTCCCATTGCCACAAAGAAAAAAAGAACAAGGCATTCTGTGTATTTTCACAGAAACGCACTCAGGGCAGTCCGAATTCTCATGCACGACGAAGATTTTAAAAAAGAGCTTATCAAAACAAGCAATTTTTGCGACGGTCTTTACGAAATGTACCGCACACTTATTTAAGTAAAGGGATTTATTATGTCACTTATTAAAAATCAATTGGAAACTGCTTTTGACGAGCTGATTTTGCAGAGCAACCCCGAAGAGGGCGACATTCTTGTTGTCGGCTGTTCTTCGAGCGAGGTTCTCGGAGAAAAAATCGGAACAAGCGGTAGTCTTGAAACAGCAACCGAAATCTTTTCGGTTCTCAAGGAAAAGTGTAAGGAAAAGGGGCTTTTTCTCGCGTGTCAGTGCTGTGAGCATCTCAACCGCGCTCTCGTTGTTGAAAAGGAGCTTGCAAAGAGAGAACGTCTTACAATCGTAAATGCCGTTCCCCACGAAAAGGCAGGCGGCTCATTTGCAACGGCGGCATACAGAGGCTTTAATAATCCTGTGCTTGTCGAAGAAATTACGGCACAGCTGGGTATTGACATAGGAAGCACCCTTATGGGGATGCACCTTTCTCGTGTTGCAGTTCCCGTAAGAACAAGCATAAAAAAAATAGGCGAAGCTCCCGTGACATTTGCGAGAGTCCGTCCTAAGTACATTGGCGGAGAAAGAGCAAAGTACAATTAAAGCGGCTTTACAAATGCCGACAAAAAAGGTTTTATTTTTCCATAAACGGAGGTTTATACAATGAACAAGTTAAAGGCAGGCATCATCGGTGCCACAGGTATGGTAGGTCAGAGATTTATCACTCTCCTTTCCGACCACCCCATGTTTGAAATCAGCGTTCTTGCGGCAAGCGCATCCAGCGCAGGCAAGACTTATGAAGAAGCTGTAGGCGGCAGATGGAAGATGGACACAGCTATTCCTGAAAAGGTTGCTAAGATGCCCGTTTACGATGCGGCAGACGTTGAAAAGGTTTCTTCAATGTGTGACTTCACTTTCTGTGCAGTTAACATGAAAAAGGACGAAATCAAGGCTCTTGAAGAAGCTTACGCAAAGGCAGAAACCCCTGTTGTTTCCAACAACTCGGCGCACAGAGGAACAAATGACGTTCCTATGGTTATTCCCGAAATCAACAACTCCCACGTGGCAGTTATTGAAACACAGAAAAAGAGACTCGGTACAACACGCGGCTTTATTGCAGTTAAACCCAACTGTTCAATCCAGAGCTATGTTCCCATGCTCACTCCCCTTCTCAAGTACGGCATCGAAAACGTAGTTGTTTGTACATATCAGGCTATTTCCGGTGCAGGTAAGACATTCAACGAATGGCCCGAAATGATTGACAACATCATCCCCTTTATCGGCGGTGAAGAAGAAAAGAGCGAAAACGAGCCTCTCAAGATCTGGGGCAAGGTTGAAGACGGCGTTGTTGTTTCAGCATCTGAACCCTGCATCACATGTCAGTGCATCAGAGTTCCCGTAACAAACGGACACACAGCGGCAGTATTCGTAAAGTTCAAGGGCAATGCTCCCTCAAAGGAACAGATTCTCGCTGACTGGAAGACATTCGGCAACGATGTAAAGGCTGAGCTTGATCTTCCCTCTTCTCCCGAGCAGTTTATCACATACTTTGAAGAAGACAACCGTCCCCAGGCAAACCTTGACCGCGACATATACGGCGGCATGGGCATTACTGCTGGAAGACTTCGCGAAGACAAACTCTTTGACTACAAGTTTGTAGGTCTTTCCCACAACACCCTCAGAGGTGCGGCAGGCGGAGCGGTGCTTATCGCAGAATACCTTGCAAAGAAAGGCTTTATTACTGCAAAGTAATTATTGTAAAACATAGCAAAATCCCTTACGCAAAAAGCGTAAGGGATTTTTTTATATTGATTTGAATTCAAAAGTTACTTTATCGCCAAAGAAAAACTCAACCGTATTCTTACGTTTTTCTCCGAGAAGTGAGAAATCTGTTATCGGTGTACTGTCAACGGTAAAATATTTTACGCCATCAATATTCATATAGGTCGCATTTTCTCCGGGTGACACCACAAACACATTCTTATCCACAGATGCAAGATAATCCTTTATGACCTCGTTTTCAAATTCATCATTGCCGAAAACGGAAGCATTTGTAATAAGAAACAGATTGTCTCGCTCAGACGATGAAACAGCCTGCAAAATCAGCTCCCACTGGGAAGAATCGGTGTTTCTTATACCGCCGCCGGATGTATCAAGGTGGACATACACAGCATGATCATCCTCCGAAACAGACTTTTCGAGCTTTTCGGAAATCACAATTCCGTTTTCGGAAAGAACAGTATTTTCAACCCTTATACGTTCATAGTCAGAAACAAGGCTATTTCCGCTTTTTTCGGGAACTGCGCTCACCTTTGTGCTTGTACTTACATTACTGTTATTTGTGTTATATATGTACACATTCTGCGGAGCAATTTCAGGTTTATAATCACGGCCTGACACAACCGACAAATCTTCAATATATACACTACCGCTATCCTTTTCCTCTCCCGGTGTATAAAGGACATACACTCTCGCAAGCGAAACGGGACGTTTAAGTTCTTTTGGTACTTCAAGGGTAAGTGTGTTCCATTCTCCCGCGGCAATATCACCGTCGAATTTGACGTTTTTTACCTTTCCGTCAGCATCAACAAGCTGTGCTCTCACTTCGTGCTGAAATTCATCTTCACAGTAAACTTTGATTTCGGCAAAATCATTATGTTCATCAAAAACAACCTTTTCAAAGAGTGAAAAATATACAGCTCTTGAGATTTCCTCCTGTGTTGCTTTTTCTGCATCTTCGTCCTCGGTTTCTGCCTGCGGATGCGCGACGTCTTCCGCTTCGGTTTTTTCTGTGAAGTCAAAGCTGAGTTTTCCCGAAAGGCTTCCTGACAGTGAGAAATCGCCCGAAAGCTCAAATTCTCCCTTTGTATCCTCGGGATAGCTTGAAAATGTTCCTGTTTTTCTTTCAAAATTATTGAGATAATCAAAGGTATAATCTCCGACGGCGATGCTGACAAAACTTATAGCCTTGCCGTTTGAAATCTGTACAATCGCACTGCCATTATTCTTCGCAAGAATTTTATTATCCTTTATTGCAACAACAAATTCATCCGAGGATACTATATCAAAAGCATCCGTGTTTTCGACCTTTATAAAGCGTCCCGAATAATCGAACACATAAAGCGGAAGCTCATATGTTTCGTCCTTTTTCATATAAAGGACACTATCCGTTACAATTCCGCTGACATTTTCTATGTAGTAAACGGAGGCTTCTGCATAATGCTCGCCGAATGCGGCGCTTACCGTAACAAATCCACCAACATTTGAAGTGAGAAATCCGTCTTCAAAATCCCCCTCTGAAACAGAAAAGGAAACTTCCTCTTCATCAAAAGGAACAGGTCTTAGCTGTTCGTCGTGAGCAACAACCTCAAACCCGATTTTCTCACCCACAAGAGCCGTTTTCTTTGACGGTTTTATTTTTATTCCTGTAATTATCTTTTGTTCGGTCTCATGATGCTCTTCTTTTTCTTCTGTTTCTTCTTGAGCTTTTTGCTCTTCCTGTGGCTCTTCTTGATTTTGGATGTTCTCCGTTTCTTCCGTTTCGTCCCCTTCCTCTGCCGGCTCAGCTTCCTCACCGTTATCAAGTACAATGCCTATGGCGTTTATTACTTTTCTGTTTTCGGTGGGATTATTTACAGGGTGCATTTCGGAATTCCAGAAGGTCGAGGCAACCATTCTTGAAGAACCTCCACCGTCAAGATTTACGGCAGTATAACAGCCAAGCTCAATAAGAAGCTCTGCAAGGTGGGACATTCTCATGCCGCGGCTACCTGTTTGTCTTCCGTCAACTGCCACAAGATAAAGAGTTTTCCCCTCCTTATCAACACCTATCGCGCTTCTCGGATTAAAGCCTGCAACGGTATGGGTATAGTCTCCGACCTTACCCACATCTTCGCCCTCGTAAACGAGCATTGAGCCTGCACCGAAGGCAGTATCAAAATCATCTAAAGATGGGGTTATGTACCAGTCAAATTTGATTTTACTTCCAACCTCAAAGTTATCCCGAAGGAACATACTTGAACCCTCAGACAGTACAAGCACGCATCCGTTTTCGGGAATTCTGCAAGGCTCCATTCCCCGTCTGAATTCTGTTACAATTCCGTCTTCAACAACAACCTCCACAACATCTCCTCCGGGTGCAGGAGAGTATCCGCCACCGAAATCATGGGTATACATGAGAAGATCTCCGTAGTAAGAGGTATGCTTATTTATATGTCTGATTTCCTTATTCTCCCAGTTTTCCGCAACGGCAAAGACATGAAAGTCAAGATGTGTCATAAGAATGTTACTTCCGTCATATGCAACAGTTGCCATGGTATCGGGATTTATGGGCGACTGAATTATTTCGCCGTCCTTTTTCTCAATTCCAAGCGAAAAGCCTTTATTTCCCGAATAGACAGAGAAAAAGTCTGCGTTCAGCGCCGCAACCGTATTTTCATCCGTCTTTACAAGATCCGACATATAGGACAGTACATCCGTGCCGTCAGACGACGTCAACAGCTTCAGTCTCACCCTTTCATCCGTAAGGTCCATTTTAATATAGGAATAGCTGATATTATAATCTGAATGAAATTCGCGTACATTTGTAAGGGTTACGGTATCGGTTATTGACGTAGTATCTTCATATTTATATATGGGTGAAGCAAACGTCAGACTACAAAGCATTATAATGACACCAAGCATTACTACAAGTCTTTTCATATCAGCTCTCCTTTCGTGAACAATTGAGGTTTGGACTCTTTGTATAATATTCTATCATAACAAACTCTTCATTTCAACAAGAATTTTAAACAATTATGTGTTGACTATCTGAAAATTTTAGTATAGAATGTATTATATATGCAATATTGTATTTATTATGGAAGTTTATGACCATTTTTAGGTGATTAAGGAGTTATTTACATGGGAAATGCTTATGTAATGGTGGTCCTGGGAATCATACTTGCAAAAGGTGTGGGATTCTTCAGGGAAATATTCTTTTCCGGCACATTCGGAACAGGAATTGAAGCCGGTATTTATCTTCAGGTCTTCAATCTTGTAAATTTAATTTTTGCAGGCATTGGTGTTGCCCTTTCAACACTTGTTATAAAGAACATGAACAAGGCGGAAAATGCAGGAAACGAAAAAGCATATGTGGCATCCTTTTTAAGAAAGAGCTTTATTGCGCTTACTGCCGCAGCTTTGGCTGTTGTTGTGTTTGCAAAGCCCATTGTCACCAAAATTCTGCTTCCCGGCATTTCAGATGAGAATATCTTTCTTGCCGTAAAGCTCATGTACATCATGGCACCCTCACTTGTATTTGTGGTTATTGCCTATATCATATCGGGAGTTCTTCAGAACGAAAAGGTATTCTTTATTACGGCAATCATGAGTCTGCCGTTCAATGCAGTCATCATTGCATCTCTTGCAATACCCAATGTTTCCATAACCACCGTTTCACTTATTACAACAATCGGCTGGTTTCTTCACGTTGTTATTCTTCTCCCGTCCTTTTTCAAAAAAGGATATTCCCTTATAAGTAAATCAAAAAAGACAAGCACCGTGAAGGACAAAAATCCAGAAATCATTTGGATTTTCATTTCCAACATGATGTTCCAGCTTCTCTTCTATTCCGACAGAGCATTTATCAGCTCCCACGAGGACATGATATCAACCCTCGGATATGCATCAAACCTGTTTGTAATTATTGCAAGCGTATTTGTTGTGGCTATGAGTACGGTTTTCTTTCCGGCAATTTCAAAGAACTACGAGGAAGGACAAATCGAATATGTAAACGGCCTTGTCAAGTACATCATTACAGTTATGGCGGCAATATTCCTTCCATACCTTCTTGTTGTAGGACTTTTCGGAAAGAACATAATATGTCTGCTCTATGAGCGCGATGCCTTTACGCCCGAAGCAACTGCGGCTGTTTCATCTGTATTGTTTTTATACAGCCTTGGTGTTCTCGGCTACATTGCCCAGGAATTATTCAACAAAATCCTGTACCTTGCAGGAAAATACAAATACTGCGTTTTCGGCACAATCGGCTTCGTTTTACTGAATTTACTCACTAACAGCGTAATATGCACATACGCCTCTGACATGGCATTTTTGGATACTGGAATATCCGTCAAAACAATGCTTATTGCCGCTTCCAGTTCGTTCTTTCTGCTATGCTATGCCATAATGATTTCCTTTGCAATAAAGACGGTTGTAGGCAAATACTGGCGGCGTGATTTACTCTCGGACATCTCAAAAATCTTTATATGTGCAGTACTCGCTTTTGCGGTATACTTCATTTTTAATACATTTGCTCCCACATTCACACACGGAAAATTCACGTTTATTATTCCACTCGCAGTTTGCGGCGTTGTTTATATAGCTTCACTTGCTTTAAGCGGCGTCCTTATGCGGCTTATCAAAAAAGAAAGGTAATGGTCCATTATGAAAAAAAGAGTTACAACGGTTATTGCCTGGGCACTTATAATAGTGATGTTTATTCTCATCACCCCCTCTCTTATAACAAGGCTTGAGGCGGAAAAAGCCAACAAGAATGTCAACATTGCCGTTCTTTACAACGACCTTGCAAAAAAAGTTTCGAGTGAAAAGCTCGATGAAAACCTTAATGAATACAAAAAAATCGGTGTTGACACAATTGCGGTAATGGAGGAGGACCTTAACGCCTATGTTGCCGCCGGAAAGGTCACCTGTATAAAATACAATGTTCTTCTTCACAAATATGACGAAGAAAGTGTTTATGTCGGTGATGTTATTGCAGAGAAGTATCCGAATGTAACGCTCGACAGCTATGTCGTATTGGTCAAGCGCGACGAAATGCAGGAAAAGCTCCGTTATCTTCTTCCTCGTCGTTTCGCAGATGACGACTACACTTATATAGGTAACGTCAAATATGATGAGGCGACAGAGGATATGGACATCTATCTTTTCCACAACGGTCACAACCAGCTCTGGGACTTCGCTTTGGGATACGATGAAGATACAATTGAGGCACTGTACGAAAAAGGCTTTAAAATCGCCCTTATTCACAAGGTTAAGAACTATGAAAAAACCGAATATCTTGAAGACATTGACAGAATTGTAAAAAAGTACAAGGTTGAGTTCTTAAATCTCAAAGAGGACACAAGTCCCATTCTGACGCGTGAGGAAAACGACAAAAACTACAAGGGCATTGCCGACATTATCAATAACAATAACATGACACTTGTTGTTACGGAAAACTCCAATCAGCTCTCAAATCAGAGATTCCTCGGTTATTCATATGTCTTTGATTCCGTTGTGAAAAACAATGGAGTCGGAAAAGTTATAAGAGCCTACGAAACATATGACGATTCTCAGGTCGATGAAACAGTCTACGGTCACAGAACGACTCAGTTTTTCAATTCGACCATGGACAGAAACCTGAGGTTTATCACCGTAACTCAGTTAAACGTTGAAAAGTTTTCCATGAATCAGCTTGCAGATTACACGCTTCTTGCAACAGCCGAGTACAAGGAAAAAATTGAAAACGAAGGCTTTAGTGTAAACGGCAACACCTCTTACATCGGCAATTATTCAAATAAGACATTCAACTATGCCTGCTGTGCTGTTATTATGGTGATGGCAGTTCTTATCATGATAAAGCTTATCGGTGGCAAGGAATATGTAAAGCTCTCCATTGCCTCATTTGCCGTCTGTATCTTAGGGTTTGCGGCAACAATTCTGCTACCTGTTCGCTTTTCGTCTCTGCTTACACTTTATCCAACAGTTTACTGTGTAGTGCAGTCCTGCTTTGCAATGACTCTTCTGCTCTGCTTCTTAAAAGCCTTCAAGGAAAGACTCGGCGTCTTTACTCTTACTCTTTCAGGGGTTGCAATTATGCTTTCTTCCCTTCTCATGTTCTCTATCGGCATGGGAAGTATGCTGTCGGGAATTGATTACTACATCAACAACTCAATTTTCAGAGGCATTAAGCTCTCTCTTATTGTTCCCATAGTTTTTACGGCAGTTGTTTTTTACGTTCTTTTCATGCAGAACAAAAAAGGAAATCTTCTTAACGACATTTACAGAATTCTCAATGCCGACATAAAGGTTTTCTGGGTGCTTATCGGCGGATTTGTTCTTGCGGTGGGTGCTTACTACATCATCAGAAGCGGAAACGTTGAAAGTATAAGTGTATTTGAAAAGAAAATGAGAACCGCTCTTACAGAGCTATTCTCTGCTCGTCCCAGAACAAAGGAATTCCTTATCGGCTACCCAGCCACAGTGCTTTTGGTTTATTATCTCAAAAAGACAGACATAAAGCTAATTCAGTGGCTTCTTGCAATTGCTTCGTCAATTCTCGCAGCTTCCGTTACCAACAGCTTCTGCCATGTATTTACCGATTATTCGGTTATCGTTTCAAGAACCGTTAACGGCTTTATTGTCGGCGTTCTTGTATGTATTGTCGTAATAATTGCAAATCTTTTGCTTGTAAAGGCGGCAAAAAACGTCTATTCCAAAATCAAATCCAATCCGGAGAATGAATAATGGCTGATATTTTAATATCGGGTTACCACGGATTTGCTAACAGCGGCGATGAAGCGCTTCTGTTCGCAATTCTAAACACCCTCAGAAAAAAAAGACCCGAGCTTGATTTTACGGTGCTTTCAAAAAAGCCTGAGGAAACAAGCGAGGTTTATAATGTAAACTCCATAAGCAGATACAACCTTTTTAAAATCAGAAAAGAAATGAAAAGGTCAAAAATGCTTCTTTTCGGAGGCGGCAGTCTGCTCCAGGATGTTACCAGCAGCAAGTCTATTTTATACTATCTTGCAATAATACGCCTTGCGCAGAAGTGCAGTATGAAAACCATGCTTTATGCAAACGGAATAGGTCCGATTACCAGGAAAAGAAACCGAGCTCTTGCGGCAAGAATTCTGAACAGGGTTGATTTCATCACCCTGCGTGACGACAAATCAGACGAAGAACTCAGAAGCCTCGGGGTTACAAAGCCAAAAATCATAATTACAGCCGACCCTGCATTCACCATTGACACCGAGGGCAGAGGTTCAGGCAGATTCTTTACCAACATTGCAGGTGTTCCTCAGGGCACAAAGCTTTGTATTGTTTCAATAAGGTCATGGAAGCATGCAAGTCCACGCTTTGCCCCTGACCTTGCGAAGCTCTGTGACTACATGGTGGAAAACCACGGCATCCACCCTTTATTTGTTCCCATGCAGTACCCGGAAGATACGGAGATTTCAAAAGCCGTTATGTCCCTCATGAAAAAGCCTTCATACATCATCAGCCGTGAATTATCGGTGCCGGAAATGTTTTCTGTTCTCTCGGAAGCCGAAATTTTAATTGGCATGAGGCTTCATTCGCTTATTTACGCAACAACCCTTGCAATTCCGGCTCTTCCTCTTTGCTATGACCCTAAAATCAGTGCGTTTATGGAGTCATTGAACCAGCCTGACAGAATTGATGTCGAGAAATTTGACTATGAAAGCGCGCAAACACTTTTAAACACGCTGATTCTCGAAAAAGATACAAGACGTGAAAACTTAAGAAAAACAAATGCAATTCTCAGAAAAACCGCAGAACAAAATGCTCAATTTGCACTTGAGCTTTTATATGAATAATGATACAGAAGGAGACTAATCATGAAGAATTTTTTACGTGTATTTATTGTTATTACACTTACATTAGCACTCACAACCGTATTTACAGGCTGTGAAAGCAACGATTCAGGCAACAATTCTGGCTCATTGAACTACACTTTCAATGACTTTAAAAAGGATTTTTATGAAAACCAAAACAACAATTCCGGCATAAGAGAACAGACTCAGAACAACCGTGACTTATACAACAGCATGATGAATAATGCCAACAATAACAACAATAACAATAATAACAACAGCAATACATCAGGCAGTGTCAACACGGTTACTATCGGCGGAAACAACAACGGCGGATATGACGGAAGATATGACAACAATACTTCATCAAACCAGTCATCTTCAGGCACGTGGAAGCCTCAGTCTGTTCAGATAACAACAAACAACAATAGCAACAACAGTAGCAGCAATACCAGCAACAGCAACAATAACAGCAATTCTTCTTCGGGCACGTGGAAGCCTCAATCTGCCCAGGTGAACAGCGGTTCAAGCTCAAGTTCAAGTTCAAGCTCCGGCAGAGTCAGCCTTGACACAACCGGAAGCTACTCCGGACTCAGACTTAAGGCTGTTTCCACAAGAAACGATACAATTTGCTATGAAATAAACAAAAACACAAGCAACATGGTTTCAAGTCTTACCGGCAACGAAGCGCCCCTCAAGACTGCTGTGGCATTATTCAATGCCTTGAAGAACGAAAACGCTTCGGCTTTGAACAACCTTTATTATTCCTCCTCTTCAAAATCCGACTTGAGCGGATACAGCGAAAAGTTTGTTGCATACAAGGTACTTGAATATCACAAGTTCAGTCAGAGCGAGACCGACAAAATTGAAAAATCAGCAAGAACCTTATACAACATTCCCACATCTTCCGACATTACCGGCTACTACCGTGTTTCTTTCAAGGTTTACAAATACGATGAGGCACCAAGCTCATTATACGACAGCGGAATTTACGATGCCGACCCCTATCATCTCAGAGTAACTTTGATTGAAGTGGACGGAACACCCTACATACTCTCATATATGACAGCAAAATAACACCTATCAAGGTCTGTACAGTGAGTACAGACCTGTTTTGTTGCAATTTTACGAAAAAAAGATGATTTTTTTGTGCAAAACCCTTGACAAAGGTTTTGTTATAGTGTATAATCTTCAAGGTGTAAAGAAAAACACTTTACAGTATGTTGAGGTAACTATGGTCGGTAAAAACTTGGAGATTTCGGTTTTATGCGACATCTACTCTGCACTGCTTCCCGAAAAGCAGAGGCTGGCGCTTGAATACTACTATGATGACGATTTATCCCTTTCCGAAATTGCCGAGCACGTCGGTATTTCAAGGCAAGGTGTGAGAGACCAGATTAAGCATGCCGAAGCACAGCTTCTGAGTCTTGAAAACGCACTTCATCTATACGAAAAAACACAAAAGACCGAAAAGATTCTGAATGAGCTGTTACAGCTTTTACAAAACACAGACGACAGCCGCATAACATCTCTTATTGAGCAATTACGTGCGGTTCACGAATTACAGGAGTAAAATGTACGAAAGTTTAACTCAAAGGCTTGCAAATGCGTTTAAGTCTTTTAAAAACAAAGGAAAACTTACCGAGGCTGACGTCAAGGAGGGCATGCGTGAAATTAAGCTCGCACTGCTTGAAGCTGACGTCAACTACAAGGTTGTAAAGGATTTTATAAAGACATGCTCCGAAAGGGCTGTCGGTGCAGAGGTCCTCGAAAGTCTTGTTCCCTCGCAGCACGTTGTAAAAATCGTAAACGAAGAACTGACGGCTCTCATGGGCGGAGAAAACACAAAGCTCGTGATTTCCTCAAAGCCTCCGACGATTGTAATGATGTGCGGTCTTCAGGGTGCAGGTAAAACAACCCACACGGGAAAACTTGCTCTTATGTACAAAAAGCAGGGCAAGCGTCCGTTACTTGTTGCCTGCGACGTTTACAGACCTGCGGCAATAAAGCAGCTTCAGGTAGTGGGACAGTCGATTGATGTTCCCGTATTTACCATTGAGGGTTGTACTGACCCTGTAAAAATAGCAAACGAATCCCTTCGTCATGCGTACAAATACGGGCATGACATGGTATTTCTCGATACGGCAGGCCGTCTGCACATCGACGAAGAGCTTATGGGAGAGCTTCAGAAAATCAAGGAGAGCGTAAATCCCACAGAAATTCTCTTTGTTGTTGATGCAATGACAGGTCAGGACGCAGTAAATGCTGCGGCTTCTTTCAACGAAAAGCTGGATGTAACAGGTATTATCCTTACAAAGCTCGACGGTGACACAAGAGGCGGTGCGGCACTCTCCACAAGGCAGGTAACCGGAAAACCCATTAAGTTTATCGGTACGGGCGAGAAGATGGACAACATTGAGCCCTTCTACCCCGACAGAATGGCAAGCAGAATCCTTGGCATGGGCGATGTACTTTCACTCATTGAAAAAGCAGAGGCGGCATTTGACGAAAAGAAAGCGGCTGAGCTTGAGAAAAAAATGCGTGAGCAGACTTTTACCCTCACTGACTATCTCGACCAGTTTGACCAGCTCAAGAACATGGGCCCCATTGACCAGCTTCTCGGAATGATTCCGGGAGTCAAGGCGGATGCTCTTAAAGACGTCAAGGTTGACGACAAGGCAATTGAAAGAATGAAGGCAATTATTCTTTCAATGACACCCGAGGAAAGAGACAATCCCGACATCATCGGAGCTTCCCGCAAAATCAGAATTGCAAAGGGATGCGGCATGAAGGTTGAGGACGTAAACCGTCTTCTTAAGCAATTTGACCAGACACGCAAGATGATGAAGCAGATGACAAGCGGCAATTCCCCCTTCGGAAAACTTGGCGGAAAAATGGTTTCAAAGGCTCTCAAAAAGAAAAACAAAAACAAGAAAAAGAAAAGATAAACACGTTTTATAAGGCTTAACAAAAGCGTTTATAAATATAAAAAATATTTTATTTTGGAGGACAAAAACATGGCAGTAAAGATCAGACTTAGAAGAATGGGCGCAAAGAAGGCTCCTTTCTACAGAGTAGTAGTAGCAGATTCCAGATACCCCAGAGACGGTCGTTTCATCGAAGAAATCGGCTACATCAACCCCCTTACAGACCCTGCAACAGTTGAAATTGATGCAGACAAGGCTAAGAAGTGGATTGCTAACGGTGCTCAGCCTACTGAAACAGTAAAGGCATACCTCAAGAAGAACGGCATTCTTTAATCAAATTTAGGAGTATTATCTCTTACCGCCGATTAAAGGAGGCATTCTACTATGAAACAGGTTCTTTTTGACATAGTTACATCTATTGTCAACAATCCCGACAAGGTTGTAATTGAAGAAAAGGTCAACGGAGATACCACCGTACTTAACCTTATGGTAGACGAAAGCGATCTCGGTAAGGTTATCGGTAAGCAGGGACGAATTGCCAAGGCTATAAGAACTGTTGTTAAGGCAGTTGCTAACAGCACAGGCAAGAGAGTTATTGTTGACATTTCCGAAAACAACAACTAAACAAGATAAAAGACAGGTATTTAACCTGTCTTTTTCTTTTTAAAACACAATATCTGCTTTTATTTTATACTGTCAAACACAACATTTAGCAATTTTAATGAATATTGATACCAAAATTTGTCAAAAGTGATGATTTGTAGGCACAATTCGTCAAAACACTTGCAAAAGTTACCAAAGTGTTGTAAAATAATTACATCCTAATTAATTTTTTATAAGGAGTGATTTCAATGGATAAGTTCTTCAAGATTTCGGAGAACAAGTCAACAGTTCGTACTGAGATCATGGCGGGTCTCACTACGTTCTTCGCAATGGCATATATTGTCATTACAAACCCTAACCAGATTGTAAGTTTTAACCACCTTACACCCGGTGCTGATCCTAAGTTCCAGATGATTTGGAACGCTGTTTATGTTGCTTCCATTCTCGGCGCTTTTATTGGTACCATGCTTATGTCACTTTATGCGAAGATGCCATTTGCTCAGGCATGCGGCATGGGTCTTAACTCATTCTTCTTCGTATCCTTCATTCTTCCCGCGATTATGAGTAGCGGTGATTTGATTACAGGTTACCATTACGGTATGGTTGTCATCTTCCTTTCGGGCGTTATCTTCTTCATTCTCTCTGTTACAAAACTCAGAGAAAAGATTGCAAAGGCTCTCCCCGACTGCTTAAAGAAGGCAATCCCTGCTGGTATCGGTCTCTTTATTGCTTTCCTCGGCTTCCAGAATGTTGGTATTATCAAAGCAAACCAGTACACATTGGTTCAGTTTAATGATATTCACGGTGCAATTAATGGTACTGTTACTGACGTTGACCTTACAGGAGCATATGTTCAGCAAGCTGTATCCTTTAAAGATTATGCACTACCCGCTCTCCTTGCACTTCTCGGACTTATCATTATTGCTGTTCTCGATCAGCTCAAGGTTAAGGGCAGCGTTCTTATCTCAATCCTCGCAGTTACAATCATCTACTACCCTATTATGGGCATTGCTCCTTCATTTGACATGGGTCAGGTTGGTCAGTCCTTCAAGGACTTCGGTGCTATTGGTATCACAGGTCTCTTTGACGGTGCTGCCTGGACAAAGGCATTCGGCAGCGGTGCAAGCGCCATCTTCACTACTGTTGTTCTTATTATCACATATGCTCTCGTTGATATGTTTGACACAATCGGTACAGTATACGGTACAGCTTCTCAGGCAGGTATGCTTGATCAAAACGGTGACCCCGTTAACCTCGACAAGTGCATGATGTCCGACTCTGTTGCAACTGTTGTTGGTGGTGTTTCCGGTACATCTACTGTTACAACATTCGTTGAATCCGCTTCAGGTGTTGGTGCAGGCGGTAGAACAGGTCTTACTTCTCTTGTAGTTGCTATCTGCTTCTTCATCTGCCTCTTCCTCAGCCCTGTTGCTTCACTCGTTCCTGCATGTGCTACTGCTCCCGCACTTATCTATGTGGGCGTACTCATGATGAAGAACTTCAAGGATGTTGATATGTCTGAAGCAAGAAGTGCAGTTCCCGCGTTCCTCGCACTCATCTGTATGCCTCTTACATACTCCATCTCCAACGGTATCGGTATCGGTGCTATCGCATACACACTTATCACTCTCTTCACAGGCAAGTACACCAAGAAGGACATCGCAATTACAGTTGTTGCCCTTCTCTTCGTACTTAAGTTCTGCATGGTTACAATGTAATTATTATATACACATTAACACCTCGATGCTTTTCGCATCGAGGTGACTTTATATTGTTAAATAACAAGACCGATGACAGTTTGTGAATTTTCATTGGTCAATTTTTTTTGTTAAATTTTGTGAAAAACGCAGATTTTATGTTAAATTAGCGTAAAACATTGATTTTTATTATATATTATGGTATACTTTTCCTAGTTGTTTTAAATAAGCTATGAAGCATATTCCACATAATTAAAGATTATGTGGAATATACTTTTAAATTACAACAATTTGCTTAAATATTAGGAGTCAAAGAATGGAAGTAAATGTAATATTGGAATACAAGCGAAAAAGTGACAGTTGGATTTGTCCCGAATGTGATACGGAAAATGATTTATCTATCGGCAAATGTACTATATGCGGCTGCGCTCCCCACTCTGCCACCATATTGGAGCATTGGACAGAGCCCGAGGAAAAAACACCAGCAAACGAATACAATGAGGATGTTTCAGACGATTCAAACACTCTCAAGATTGTTTTGGGTATTATCATTGTAAGTATTGTCGTTCTTCTTTTAATTGCCGCGAGTTAGAAATTAAGAATTCAGGAGGTACATAAAAGTGATTTGTGATAAATGCGGAAAAAGCAATATAGCAGGCCTACCCGAGTGTTCTTATTGCGGAACAGAAATGCCAAAGGTCTCAGCTTGTGGAGGGTTTGCGGATATATTAACTTTTAATTCGCAAGGCGAGACAGAAAGAGAAAAAACAGTTGAAAGGATAAGTGATTTGGAAATGCAGAATTTGATTAAAAAGTCCGACGGCATCATGAAATCAACAAAGATAAATTCTTTGTTTGGGCTGATTGCTATAGGTTTGAGTTTCTTGATTCTGGTAAGTTCGATTGTTTTTGGAATTGTGACTATCAATGCAGTGAAGAGTTACAACAAGGAAACAATGGCTCAATCGGAGGAAACAAAAAAAGAGTTGGCAGAATACAAAAAACAGCTTAATACATTGCTTGAAAAAATCGACGGTGACAAGGACGATGACCAGGGCAAGGTTGACAACAAAGACCCTGACGAAGATAAATCAAAGCAGGAAACACCAAAGGACGATAACATGTCAGACAAAAAAACTGCGGACGATAATATAGACAAAACAAAAAACAAATAAACGGAGGATTTTAAAATGGCAAGCAACTACAAAATTACATACAATGTGGATATGGTTTTCTGCATTGACTGTACAGGAAGCATGGAGAACATCATCGAGATTGTTAAAAACAATGCTTTAAATTTTTATCAGGACGTTACTTCGGCAATGGAAAAAAAGCACAAGCATATCAGCCAGCTCAGAGTAAGAATCGTTGCCTTTCGCGATTATCTTACAGACGGAAAAGATGCAATGCTCGTTACTGACTTTTTCAAGCTTCCTCAGGAAACAGAAGAATTTGAAAAGACCGTGCGCAGCTTAAATGCCGACGGCGGCGGAGACGATGCCGAAGACGGTCTTGAAGCCCTTGCCTATGCCATTAAATCAAAGTGGGATACCGAGGGCATGAAAAAGCGCCAGGTAATTGTTGTATGGACAGATGCCCCCTCTCACATACTTGGCTATGGCAAGGAAAGCGAAAACTATCCCAACGGTATGGCAAGCGATATGAAGGAATTATCAGCCTGGTGGGGCAGTGTCGAACATCCCGGCTTTATGGACAACAATGCAAAGCGCCTACTGTTATTTGCACCGGATGCTCCCGACTGGAATGTTATTTCCGAAAACTGGGATGGCGTACTCCACTTCCCCTCCGAAGCCGGCAAAGGATTGGAAAACTTAGAATATGAGGAAATCATCAATACAATTTCCAACTCTATCGTCTAACAAAGAGGTAAATATGAAAAACGCAAACCAAGAATTGAATTCCATATTTTACGTAGCCGAAGAAATGGTTAATGACAACGGTGAAGACTGTTTTTACCATGATGTGATTGACAACAAATTCATCATAGCATCGCTTGACGGCTGCGGCGGCTCGGGTTCGAAAAGATATAAAAACTTCTCAGGCAAAACAGGTGCATATGTGGCATCGCGGGCAGTTTGCGGCGGAGTTAAGGCTTGGTTTCTCGAATCTAATGAAGAAGAAGATTTGCCGACCTATGTTCAAGATGCATTATCAGTTTGTAAAAAATATGCTGACAAAGCAGGGCGGATAATGGGTTCGCTAAGCAAGGCTTTCCCTACTACCGCTGCAATAATTACAGGAAACATTCTTAGGGATAAATGCGAAATCACCTGCTATTGGGCGGGTGATTCACGGTGTTATATGTTGGATGCAAAGGGGCTTCATCAATTAACCGAGGATGACCTTGACGGGCAGGACGCAATGAGCAATCTGACAAATGACGGTGTTATGAACAACTCCATTAACGCAAGCACATCATTTGAAATACATAGCAAAAAAATTGTTGTCGGATACCCCTGCATATTATTGACAGCCACGGACGGATGCTTTGGTTACTTAAATTCTCCCATGGAATTTGAGTATCTTCTGACTGATTCATTGGTCAAATCAAAAAACATAACCGAATGGAAAATAGCTTTAAATGAGCGAATGAATACTGTGACGGGCGACGATTACACGTTGTGTGTCGCTGTTTGCGGATTTGCGGATTTTGAAGATATAAGAAACAGTTTCGTGAAACGAAACGAATATGTTGCTGAGAAGTATCTGAATTCTCAGCAAGATGTTAATGATTTGTGGGATATATATAAGAAAAACTATTCTTTATACCTTTAAGGGAGGATTTAAATATGGGCGGTAAACTTTATACTTCGTGGAAAGATGCCTTAGGAGTATCACATACTGATGAGGTTGTTGCTGTTTTTGAAAATGGGAAAATATTCGCAGCAAGCGAAGGTTTTCTCGGAACTACAGCAAAAGGAACTCTAATCGGTGAATACGAAAATGGCATAGTATATACTATAGGAACAGAAATATTTAATCATGGCGAAAGAGTAAAGGCCGTTGCAATAATTGATGATGGAAAAATTTATAGTATATCAGAAAATATTACAGGTGGTTTTACCAAGTCCTTATCATTAGGAAGCTGTTCCAGCGGAAAAGTATATTGGCATTCGCACAAAATACTTGGTACAGAAAGCGACTCATTTGGCTCATACAATGGAGACGTAGAAGGTGCCGCTGCAGCTGCAGCAATAGTTTTTTGGCATTTGGATTCAGGTGTTTCGGCTTATAATAAAGATTTAGAAAAAGTTGACTCCTCTTACAAAAACAAAGATTCCGATAACCCTGATACCGGTTCTGTTAGGGGTAAAAGTAGAAGTAGAAATATCAGTATCGATGGCGGTGATAGCGGACTTGGTTGTGTCTTTGGTGCTGTTGCAGTAATTTTCTTGGTTGCAATTTCTATTTTTGCGATAATTATTTCGCTTTTTGCCTTTGTTCCGACTTTGTTGATTTACCTATTGGTAAGGTTCATTATGAAACGCTGTCAAGAAGGAAAATCATTCGAAACCGATGAGCAAAAAAAGAAGGGATTCCTTATTGTTCTTTGGGTATCTTTGGCTATTGCACTTATAATAACAATCAGTCTTGCGATTGAAAGTAGCGACATGATTATACCAAGTATAGGCACAGGAATTATACAACTCATAATTTTCCTGTCTGTTATCGATACAGTAAAGAATGAAAAAGAAATTAAAATACTCAAAAAATTCAAAAAGAAGAAAAAAACAAGCAAACCAGAAACCTCTTCCGATACATATACAGATGACACCATCCGCCATAATACTTCAAGTATAACCGAAAAAGAAGAAATCAAAGTCAAAACAACAAAAAAAGCTTCTACAATTGAAAAAACTTCAGAGGACAAAACAGTAGTTTCCGGTTTTGACAAAAGTGTCGATTTGTCGAGCCTGACTTTGGAAGAAATCGAAGAAATAAGTAATAGAGAAAGTGAAAAAACAAAACACTTTACAACTGCAGACGATAACACTCCAAAGAGCAGATTAAAATCAACCGTGCGAACAAAAGCCACTGAAACAAAAACAACCGACACGACTATCGAAAAAGATAACAGATTTAAACCTGCAGGGGATTTATAAATCAATTTTAGAATCCATCAACAGAAAGGATAACCAAAATGCCACTGATTCCATTTATTATTACACTTACTCTTCCAATAGTTTCAATTATATTGACAGAGTTTATTCTCAGTAGCAAGAATAATATTCGAATTAGTACTTATAGGATTACAGATTGAAAAAACATTACATCAGACAAGAATCGGAGCATAACAAATAATTATCGTTCCAATTACAGCTCTAACAGACAAAATAACGATTAACAAAAAACGGTGAAAAGCAAATGAACATAAACGGATACGAATTAAAAGCAGAACTCAAAAATGCAAACAGTGGATTTTCAAAATGGGGATTTGCGACAAAAAACGGAAAAGAATACTTTATTAAAGAGTTGATTAACCCTGTCTACCCTATCGACGACACTATTATGCCTGAGGAAATGTTCAGACAGCGCAGAGAATTCTGTTATCAATATGAAGCTAAATTCAAGAGGTTCTTTGAACAAATAAACAATGCAAGCCGAGGTAACCTTGTCAGAATTATCGAGTTCTTTCGCGGCGGCAGCAGGTATTATCTCATTACTGAAAAAGTAGAGGGAAAATCCGCCTCCTTAGAGGAAATCTCTTCTTTAGACCAAGATAAAAAGCTCTTATTGGCAAAAACTGCCGCCTATTGCTTTAAAGATTTACATTCCGCAGGAATTGTTCATTTCGATGTAAAACCCTCCAACGTACTTGTGAAAAAGACCGATACCGGCAATTATGTGGCAAAGCTGATTGATTTTGATTCGGGATTTTTCAAGGGCGAGGTTTTGGATGGCAAAGAATTGGGCGGCGATTTGGCACACCTGGCTCCCGAAACTTTTCTTGCCATTGCAGGAGAAGATGTAACGCCTGATGAAAAGTCAGATATTTTCGGGTTGGGACTCTTATTACACGAATATTATTGCGGCAAATTACCGTACTTTGATGAAAACGAGTACGAGTATCCCTATGAGGCGGCATTGGACAATGGGGTTCTTAAGCCCGATTCTTCCATGCTCCCCGAGGAAATTGAAAAGCTGATTGTTTCAATGCTAAATGTTGACCCACAAAAAAGGCCGTCAGCCGAAGAAATTGTAATTAAACTTTGCGAATTGGACGGCAATGAATACTTTGAGGTCGAGCAACCAAAAAATGACAATCGACTTAAACCCGCGGGAGATTTATAAAGACAAAATTCGACTAACCAACCTTTGGGAGGAAATCACTATGAATTTAAAAACAATAATGTACGAGCTCATTGAGGAGGAAATTTCAAACATTGAGCAAGGCGGCGAAAAGGTAAGACTAAGGATACTTTATATAAAGCGAATTGCATACACCATTATTTTCGGCATACTGTTTGCAGGTTTCCTTGTATTGAACGCTTGGACTTGGGCTTTCATTGATTTGTTGATTTATTTCATTCTGTTGTACAACACTAACAATGTCAGAGAGATTACAAAAATCGCAAAAAAGTTTCCCGATACAAACATTTCACATCTAATCAGAATGGAGATGAAAAAATGAGTAGCACAAAACGCCAAAAGAGAAACGTTCTTATCGCAGCGGCCATCACATTTATTGTTTTCTTCACATATGTTTTATTTCAAACTGTTACATTTAAAACAGAATGGAAATTTAAGGAATATGGCGACGGCTACATACTCCGTTCTTACAAGCAGGCATATGACGACAACACAACAGAAATATCCGTCCCTGCAAGATATGAGGGTAAAAATGTCGTAGCTATCGACGACAAAGCCTTCTACAAAAACACGAAAATTAAAAAAGTTACTATTCCCGACACAGTAACTGAGCTTGGTGCATCGGTCTTTAAAGAGTGCGAGAATTTAGAAACGGTTACTCTCAGCAAAAATCTTTTATTCATGGGCGGCGAATGTTTTAAAGATTGTAAGTCATTAACTTCCATTGTATTACCCGACAGTCTTACAGAGCTTCGCGGTGAAGCCTTTATGGGATGTTCTTCTTTAAAGGAAGTAGTATTACCAAAAAATATTACGGAAATCAAGGGTAATACATTTGAGAACTGCACATCTTTAGAAAGCATTGAAATTCCAAGCGGTGTTACAAGAATTGCGGCACACGCATTTTACGGTTGTTCTTCCCTTTCGTATGTTTTTGTTCCAGATACAGTAACCGAAATCGGAAGCTCGGCATTCAGAAAATGTGATAGCCTTGAGAGCATTGAACTTCCTGATGGGGTAGAAATAAACGAGAGAGCCTTCAAGGAAAGTCCGACAAACGTTTTAACAAAAATTCTCCCCGACGAAGAAATGCTTGAGGCACAGGCAATGGCGTATACAAATTTTGATACCTATGTGCTCTACAGCGTTAAACGCGGTGAGGATGAAATATTCTGCTACTTTGAAGACACCCTTGTTTTGACAACATCGGAAAAGTTCAGAGAGGCACACATTGTGTCAGACAAGTTAGATCTTCTTTTGATTGAGGAACACGATGACATTATCAACTATCTTCAAAAAGCTAAGGAAAGCGGTGTAAAAAAGGTAGTATTTTACGCATACAGCGAAACTATATCGGAGCATGTGAATGGACCCTACTTTTTCGTGGATGAATGGGAAATTGACGATTTCATGAATAATATAGAACCTGCCGAAGAGGAATAGTATAATGAGCAAATTTATACATATTTTGTATGTACCTACAATGAACTGCAACATGAAATGCAGATATTGTTATCTTGGCGAAAATACAAATGAGCTTAAAAGCGACAAAGGATATTTGGAAACTCTTGAATTTGCAGTGAACAAGTTCAGACATGCAGATGTTATTCCGTTCAACATTTCTCTTCACGGCGGTGAGGTCACCACCCTTTCTCCCGACAATTTCAGGGACATTGTTGAGTACATAAGCAATTATTACAAAGCTAACGGCAAGATTCTTTCCGAAAACGGATTTAAGACAAACAAGCCGCACATAAAGACTAATCTTTTTAATATCGAAAAACATATTGATGCGATAAGAGAATTTGATGTTAGTATCAGCGGAAGTCTTGACCTTCCCTTCTCTCTTCACGACAAATACCGCATTACAAAAGGCGGAAAAGGAACATTGGAAACCATACTGAAAAATGTTTCGTTATTGGCTGAACTTCCCAACAGAAAAAAAGTGTCGGCTACAATATTCCAGGAACATTTCGATCATCTTGATGAGATTGTCAATGATATAAAGTGGCTCTCACAAAACACCTGTCTTAACATGAACGACTTCAACTTTATGATTGGGTTTGAGCCACAACTCGAAAGCGAAGTGAAACTCACGGCTCTTTCCGAAGAAAATCAGGTTGCGTTGTACAAAAGAATGCACAAGGAATTTGCCGGCACCGATTTGGAAGAAGGCTTAAAAAATGCGTGGTTTGCGGAGTTCACGCCTGCATACTGCACCAACTGCGACAATTGCGGTGAGAAATTCTTCTTACTCGAGAAAAACGGAGATATTTATTCCTGTGTAAGGGGTCAGGGCAACCCCGACTTTTACTACGGCAACATTTATACAGACTCGATTGAAAAGATACTGAACACGGCAAAGTCTAAAATATTCCTTGCCCACAATCGCCACGGAATAAGTGAAGAATGTATATCCTG
The DNA here is from genome assembly GCA_017456765.1 of Clostridia bacterium. Taxonomy (GTDB): domain Bacteria; phylum Bacillota; class Clostridia; order Oscillospirales; family CAG-382; genus UMGS1387. The sequence goes on from JAFTIR010000035.1 coordinate 73,621, forward strand.
TGAACACCTGCACTTATGCAAAACAGGATGCCCCTTCGTTAAAAATGTATACAGCAGCAGTAAGTCATACACCTGCAAATTACAAAAGGAAATATACAGGGACAACGAATATGAAGAAATTCCAGACAATTTTGCTTATTACTATTTGCTCAAAAACCATCCGACTCTTGCACAAGAGCATTTAAAGTATGAGCCGGAGGAAAACAGTCTTGAGTATCTTATTGCAAAAGACGAAAAATTGCAGCAGGTTTATAACCCGGACGCCTTCATTCTTAGTGTTGACGGACAAGAATACAAGCTCCAGTCACAAATCCTGAAAAGAACGCGGGATTTTATATTCATCAGCAAAAAAAGTGTTATAAAACTTTACATAAAACACGAAACAATGGATGCTCTTTCGGACTATCCCATCAACAACTCACTGTTTATTCAACTTTTAAGTGGTGACACAGTTGTATATGGTGATGAGCAGAGAGAAAAACAAGAGCATATTATGACACATCAAATTTTCAAAGGTACACTTATGAAGGAACCTTCCGACAAAGAGGGATTTTACTGTGCTGATTTATCCGGACTTTTAGCTTTATACGGTGACATGCTCTCAAAGACGAGTGCAAACAATTTATTCTTTACAACATCTGCGCTCAGAGATTATCACTACACAAAGCAAAGGAACAACGGATTTTATCACATAAATGCAATAAACCTGCCATTCCAGAACATTGAATTATATTATCTGAATTTAGATGATATGGAGGAAGATATAAATGCTTAATATCAAACCAAAAACTTACAATGAGGCGGTTCGCCTTTCAGGATGTTTAGAAATTAAAAAATACATTCCCAATTTACCCGATGAAAAAATAGAAGAAATGTATAATTTTCTCAGTCAAAACGAAAAAAACAAGATTTCCGTAACACCCGAAATGGTTTCTTTTATAAACGCATCCGGTGAAACTGAAAGTGCCATGGTTATAGAAGCGCCCTCTACCGTTGCTCTATCCTTTGATCACATTATTCTCGGTGCCGCCGCTTACAATGTTATGCACCGCCCAACGAGTAATTCGAGTGGTTGCGGCAGCAGCTGCGGCGGTTGTTCAACAAACAATAATAACAAC
>JAFTIR010000036.1 GCA_017456765.1 Clostridia bacterium
GAAGGCTTCGTCATTTTTTATCCATTGCGAAAGCAATGGCATATCATCAACAACGGCGTTGCCGTTGTTGTATCTCATCAGCCGAAAGGCTGTATATCATCACGCATAGCGTGTATAGGCTTTCGCAATGATGATATACAAAACTTCGTTTTGATGATATACAATTCCTGCGGAATTGATGATATACAAGGCTTCGCCTTGATTTGTTTGCGAGTTTGTGGTATAATTTCTGTAAGGAAGTGATTGTGTGTCAAAAAATTATTCGGAGTAATAATCATATGTTTTTTGTTAAATAGTTAATATAAATCTAAACGGACGCGATAAGCGTCCGTTTACCTATTTATTTCCCTTTTATCCGTCCTGCAAAGAATATAATCGATACTGACATTATAAAACTCTGCAAGTTTAATCAGCGTTTCTGTTGGCGGTACTCTTTCTTCGTTTTCAAATTTTGAAAGAAGTGCCTGCTCAATGCCTGTTTTCATCTGAACGGCTATTTGTGTGTAGCCTTTTTCTTTTCGCAGTGACTTTAAGTTGTTTTGCATATACTTAATTATTTATTCTCTTCCTCAATATTTTCAAGAGCAACCTTTACAGCTTCTACAACAAAAGCGGTAAATGTGCAGTTTTTTCCGCTAATGGCTTTTTCTACATCTTCGATGATGTCATTGGGAAAACGAATACACTTGTTTGTTGTTGGAGGAATGGATGGAATTTTGAATTTTTTCATACTTTTACCTATGTGTTATCTGTTTTTACTTTTTCGATTTTCTTTTTGGGTTACTGGTGAGGGTATAGTGTATACATTTTACTTATTCAAATCCTTTTTTTCGGTTCGGCAGAGAATATAATCAATACTGACATTATAAAAATCCGCAAGTTTAACGAGCGTTTCCGTTGGCGGCACGCGTTCCTCGTTTTCAAATTTTGAAAGGAGAGCTTGCTCAATACCCGTTTTCATCTGAAGTGCTATTTGAGTATAGCCCTTTTCTTTTCTTAATTTCTTCAAATTATTCTTCACAATATCACCCAATGACATTATGTCATAAACAGCCATTGACTATTATGACCGTTTGTCATATAATGCTTTTTGTGAAGAAAAGAGGTAAGTTTATGAGAAAAATAATAGTGGTTGTTTTATCTTTGTTTGTTTTGGTGTCTTGTGGAGAACACAATTTGATGGATAATTCATCGAACATTTATGATTCACCAAATGAAAACTTACAAAACGAAGAAATCAACAAAGAAGCGAACACGGCGGAACACAACTTTTTTTATGTAACCCCCTGCGGCTAAAAATATCACTTCCCCGATTGCTCTTACATCCAAAGATCTTTGTCAGAGTGCCGAAAGTACACAGATGTCGAAGCAGAAGAGAAAGGATACGCTCCTTGTTCGAGGTGCATAGGATAGAAGATTTTAACCCCATTTTAACAACTCTCCCGTTGTTGTGTTGAAAATGAACTACATTTTAACAATTTACTAAACTAAATTACAATTTGTTAGCAGGCAGTTCATTTTGTGGGTTTATAATATTTTGCAATAATCTTTTTTAGGATAGAAAACAGAGGTTTTAAACAATGCTTACACTTGATAAAATCTACCACGCTTCCTTTGTACTTAAGGATGTAATCAGACATACAGACCTTGTTCACTCGGAAAAATTAAATCCCGAGGCGGATGTGTGGCTAAAACCCGAAAATCTTCAGCTTACAGGCTCATTCAAGCTCAGAGGCTCGGGTTATATGATTTCTCAGCTTTCAGATGAGGAAAAGAGCCACGGCGTTATTGCCTGCTCTGCAGGAAACCATGCTCAGGGTGTTGCTCTTGCGGCAACAAAATACGGAATTAAGAGCCTTATCTGTCTTCCCGATGGAGCTCCTATTTCCAAGGTTGAGGCAACAAAGAACTACGGTGCCGAGGTTTGTATGGTACCCGGTGTTTATGACGATGCTTATAACAAGGCAATCGAGCTTCGTGACAAAGAGGGCTATACTTTTGTACATCCCTTTGACAATATTGATGTTATCGCAGGTCAGGGCACAATCGGTCTTGAAATATTGAATGAAATTGACGATGTTGATGCCATTATTGTTCCCATAGGCGGCGGAGGACTCATTTCGGGTGTTGCCTTTGCGGCAAAGAAGTTAAAGCCCGACATCAAGGTTTACGGCGTACAGGCGGCAGGTGCTCCCAGTATGTTCAATTCCATAAAGAGCGGCAAGATTGAAAAGCTTGACAAGGTTTCCACAATCGCCGACGGTATTGCTGTTAAACAGCCGGGTGAAAATACATTTAAGCTCGTTTCGGAATATGTTGACGATATTGTAACAGTAACAGAGGACGAAATTTCTTCGGCAATCCTTGCACTTATCGAACAGCACAAGATGGTTGCCGAGGGTGCAGGAGCGGTGTCTGTTGCGGCGGTAATGCATAACAAAGTTCCTGTAAAGGGTAAAAAGGTTGTGTGCGTAGTTTCGGGCGGCAACATTGACGTTACAATTCTTTCCCGTGTAATCAAGCGCGGTCTTATGAAGTCGGGACGTCTGTGTAATCTTGTTATTGAGCTTATGGACAAGCCCGGTCAGCTTCAGAATGTTTCGAGGATTATTGCCGAATGCGGCGGTAATGTCACCGGCGTTCACCACGAAAGAGCAAGCGAAACTACCGACATCAACGGTTGCTTCTTAAGAGTATCCCTTGAAACCAAGAATCAGGAGCATATGGAGCAGATTGTCAAGGCGCTCAAGGACTACGGATTTAAGATTGTAGAACACTAATTAAAATAAAAGGTGATAATTATGGAAAAGATATATACAAAAAATGCCCCCGAAGCACTCGGTCCTTACACACAGGCAATGAAAGTAGGCGGTCTTGTGTTTACCTCGGGACAGATTGCAATAAACCCCGAAACAAATGCTGTTGAAGCTACAGACATAGTAGGTCAAACAGAACAGGTTTGCAAAAACCTCTCTGCTGTTCTTGAAGCGGCAGGAACAAGTATTGAAAAGGCAGTAAAGACAACGTGCTTCCTCGCAGATATGGGCGATTTTGCCGCATTCAACGAAGTATACGGCAAGTATTTTACCTCAAAGCCTGCAAGAAGCTGCGTTGCGGTAAAGACTCTTCCCAAGAATGTTCTTTGTGAAGTAGAAGTTATCGCAGAAGCATGACTTACTTTCTCTTTGATAAAAAGAGAAAGTAAGCAAAGAGAAAATATTTCGGGACTAAATTTCGGAATTGATTTATTGCTTTTTGCCCGAATGAAACCCCGTTTGACCGCCATAAAGCGGGGCGGTCAAACTCTTTGAGAATTTAGCGCTCATTTTGATGCCTGCCTTATTGGCGTCAAAATGAAACACCAATAGAGAAAAAACATAATGGCAAACTCAAAAAAGAAAGTTGCCATATTAAAGTTCTTTTAGTTACTTTATCTTTCAAGACAAGTAACAAGAAAAGCAACAAACTAACAAGGGAGATGTAATGAAATGAGAATGAATTTCGTAAGAAAGCTCCCGATTCCAATGGACATAAAAGCACAATATCCTTTGAAACCGGAGCTTGAAGAAAACAAAAAGGTATTTGATAAGGAAGTAGAGGATATATTTACGGGCGCAGACGACAGATTGCTTCTCATAATCGGTCCTTGCTCGGCTGACCATGAGGACAGTGTTCTTGATTATACCACAAGACTTGCGAAACTTCAGGAACAGGTTAAGGATAAAATTAAAATTATCCCCAGAATTTACACAAACAAGCCCCGTACAACAGGCGACGGCTACAAGGGTATGCTTCACCAGCCTGACCCCGAAAAGGAAGCAGATATGCTTGAGGGTATTATCGCTATAAGACGTCTTCATACAAGAGTAATCGAAGAAACAGGCTTCTTTACCGCCGATGAAATGCTGTACTGCGAAAACTACAGATATTTGTCCGACCTTCTTTCCTATGTTGCGGTTGGTGCAAGAAGTGTTGAAAACCAGCTTCACAGACTGACAGCCAGCGGCATGGCAATACCTGTAGGTATGAAGAACCCCACGGGCGGCGATATTTCCGTAATGCTAAACTCCATTACAGCAGCACAGCATTCCCATACATTCCTTTACCGTGGCTGGGAGGTAGTTTCCGAGGGCAACCCTCTTGCCCACGCAATTCTCAGAGGCTATGTAAACAAGCACGGTCAGTCGCTTCCCAACTATCACTATGAGGACCTTACACATCTTTATGAGGAATACTCTGCAAAGAATCTTCAGAATCTTTCTCTTATCGTTGACGCAAACCATGCAAACTCGGGCAAAAAGCCTTTTGAACAGGTAAGAATTGTAAAGGAAGTTCTCCACTCCTGCCGTCATAACGAAGACATCAAGAAAATGGTCAAGGGCTTCATGATTGAAAGCTATATCGAAGACGGTGCACAGAAGATTGGTGAGGGCATCTACGGAAAGTCCATCACCGACCCCTGCATCGGCTGGGACAAGACAGAAAGACTTGTTCTTGACATGGCAGACTTACTTTCTCTTTGCTGAAAAGAGCGGGTAGCACCCGCCGGCAATTTCACGGGCAGTTTTATCCGTAAACAAACAATATTATTCGCGAAAACAACCATTCCCCGACGCCAAACACCGGCATCGGGGAATTTATATTCCTTTGTCCGCGGACGGCAAAACTTTCCATGAAAAAATAAACTTAACAAAAAAACACTGCCTCAAAACCACTAAAATATCATAAAAAACATCTTGACTATCGCCGAGAAATGCTGTATAATAAGGAAAATACGATACTATTACCAAAAATAAATATGCACACAGAGAAAGGGACGGTATTATTATGGGATTCGCTGATAAGTTTGCAAAAGAAGGTCTTACATTTGACGATGTGCTTCTTGTACCCCAGAAGAGTGATGTAATGCCCAAAATGATTGATCTTTCGACCAATCTTACAAAGAAAATCAAACTCAATATTCCTCTTATGACTGCCGCAATGGATACAGTTACTGAATCCAGAATGGCTATTGCTATCGCAAGAGAGGGCGGTATTGGTGTTATTCACAAAAATATGTCAATGGAAAGACAGGCTGAGGAAGTTCTCAGAGTAAAGAGAAGCGAATACGGTGTAATATTCAATCCCTTCTATCTTTCTCCTGAAAACTATGTCTATGAAGCAGAAGCTCTCATGGCAAAGTACAGAATTTCGGGTGTTCCGATTTGTGATGAAAACAAAAAGCTCGTTGGTATCATCACAAACAGAGATATGAGATTCTTAAAGGATTATAACGATAAAATCGGCGATGTTATGACAAAGAAGAATCTTGTAACAGCGCCCGTTGGCACAACCCTTGAAGAGGCAAAGGAAATCCTTTATTCCGCAAGAGTTGAAAAGCTCCCCATCGTTGATGAAAACGGCTGCCTTTCCGGTCTTATCACAACAAAGGATATTCTCAAGGTTCAGAAGTACCCCAACTCTGCCAAAGACGAAAAGGGAAGACTTCTCTGTGCTGCGGCAATCGGAGTTACGGCAGACGTTCTTGACAGAGCAAAGCTCCTTGTTGAAGCAGGTGCGGACGCGCTTGTTCTCGACTCTGCTCACGGTCACTCCAAGAATATTTTAGACTGTGTTGAAAAGGTTAAGAACGCATTCCCCGAAATTCAGCTTATCGCAGGCAATATCGCAACAGCGGCAGCGGCACATGACCTTATCTCGGCAGGTGCGGATGCTGTCAAGGTTGGTATCGGCCCCGGTTCTATCTGTACAACAAGAGTTGTTGCAGGTATCGGTGTTCCCCAGATTACAGCAGTTTATGACTGTGCAGAGGAAGCAGCAAAGACAGGCACACCCGTTATCGCAGACGGTGGTATTAAGTATTCCGGCGACCTTACAAAGGCACTTGCGGCTGGCGGTGACGTTGTAATGGTTGGTTCTCTTGTGGCAGGCTGCGAAGAAAGCCCCGGAGAAACAGAGCTCTATCAGGGAAGACAGTTTAAGGTATATCGCGGCATGGGCTCTCTTGCGGCAATGGAACACGGCTCTAAGGACAGATACTTCCAGGCAGACCAGAAGAAGCTTGTTCCCGAAGGCGTTGAAGGTAGAGTTCCTTATAAGGGAATACTCGCAGATACTGTGTTCCAGCTTATGGGCGGTCTTCGCTCAGGTATGGGTTACTGTGGCTCTAAGGATATTGCAACACTCAAGGAAAAGGCGCAGTTTGTACGCATTACAGCTCCCGGTCTTCGTGAATCTCATCCTCACGATATTTCCATCACTAAGGAAGCTCCCAACTACAGCGTATCTTCCAACTAATCAAATAAATAAGCGGGGAGGGTCTTGTGTACCCTCCCGTCAAACAATTAAGGAGGTGTAAGGCTTTTATGAAACATGTGAGATTTCTTGCGTTTTTCTGTGTCTTTACGCTTCTTTTTTCTTCCTTTTTTATGCCGAGTGCATCGGATAATGATGCAAGATTTTCCACTTATGTCAACATGGGAAAAAATGCGGTGGAAAACGGATACGCAATCCCGAATCTTTTCAGACAGGATGGGGTATACAGCAATATACAAAGATTTCCTCTTGTTGTGAAAAACGGGGTTGAGTATGTTCCGTTGTCGGTGTTCATTCTGTATTCCGATGTTGAAGTCAGTTACAGCAAAACAAGTGAGAATTTCTTTCTTGTAAACAACAAGAACAATCATTATATTTCCTTCAATGTAAAAGAGGGCGTTGCATCCACTCATGACGGGGATTTGTTGAAGCTTCCTGTTTTAATATTCAATAAAACAAGTTATATACCGGCAAGAACAGTGGCGGTTGTTCTCGGATTTTCCTGCGAAACCTATGATGACCCGCAAACGGGCATATATGCCTTTAGAGTTTCTGACGGAAAATCCCAAAAGACCCTCTCGCAGCTTTTAACTCCTTACATTGAGAGCAACAAGGAACTGATAGAGCCTCTGCCTCCGATTATCGAGGTAGACCCTCTTGAGGATATTGCCGAAAGAAGAGTTTCGATATGCTATGCAAATGCTTCGTACGGTGATATGGAAACGCTTCTCGGGGTACTCGACTGGTATAAAGTAAAGGCATCTTTCTCTGTCACAAAGGAGGATATTCTTGACCGGACAAATCTTGTAAGGCAAATGTTTGTATCCGGACACAGCCTTCTTGTTACGGCACCTGCCGATGGGAATACTGCAAAGGAATGTGCGCAGAGTTTTGTTGAGGGGCTTGATGGGGCAAACGATGCACTTGTGAAAACACTCAGAAGAAAGACAAGAATGTGTACACTTCCCTTTGAGCTAAGTGAAGAATTTGCAAATCATGAGGACTTTGTTTCTGTGGTGGAAAATGCGGGGTATGTAATTCTGAGACCCAATGTGGATACGGGCGACGGCCCGAATTTCGCAGGCGGAGCGTACAGCATTTCAGCCAAGATAAAAAACAAGATTATCGACGGATTTGAAGAAGACGAAAAAGCAACGGTCACGGCACTTGTGTGGTGTTCGGATAAGACTGCGTATTATACTGCAGATGTTGCAAATTTGATGAATAAATACAAACAGCATAAGTTTTGTTCTATGAACGAAGCTTTGCTTGTTAACAGCTAAGGAGAATAGGGCAATGGAACAGAGAAAAAAGAGAATACTTATAGTTGAGGACGAAAGAGATATTGCCGAAATTTTAAAATACAATGTGGAAAAGCAGGGTTATGAAGCAGAGGTGGCAAGTGACGGCGAAAAGGGCCTTGCCCTCGGACTTTCGGGAAGTTTTGATTTGATACTTCTCGATGTTATGCTTCCGAAGGTTGACGGCTTTGAAATCTGCAGAAGAGTCAGAAGCCGCCTTGAAACCCCAATTATAATGCTTACCGCAAGAGAAGAGGAAAACGATAAAATCCTTGGACTTGACCTCGGAGCCGACGATTATATGACAAAGCCGTTCAGCCTTGGTGAGCTTATCTCAAGAATCAAGGCAAATATCAGAAGATATTCGGGCGAAACGGTTGTCAAGGCACAGCAGAATGATGATGACGGCAAAATTATAATTGATGAGCTTGAAATAGATATGTCGGCATATAGCGTAAAGAAAAACGGAGAGGAAATTTCCCTCTCAAAGCAGCAGTATGAGCTTCTTGTTTTCCTTGCCAAAAACAGGGGCAAAAAGTTCAGACAGGATGCTCTTCTCGAAGCAGTATGGGGATATGACGACTATTACGGAGATATACGAACGGTGGACGTTACGGTGGCGCGTCTGAGAAAGCAGATTGAAGACAATCCTTCTGAACCCAAGTTCATTAAGAACAAAAGAGGCATGGGATATTATATGGATTAAAAGTCGGGCTTTTAATCCACGATAAAAGATAAGAGATAAGAAAAAGACGGATAGGAGAAATGACAGTGTATAAGAGCCTGAATTCAAAACTTGTACTGATATTCATAGTATTTATAATAGCAGTCATGGCGACGGTGGGCATATTTCTTATGAACAGCGTTTTTGACTTTTATACAAATGACTTTTCCCGTCAGATGAAAGAGGGCTTCAACCAAACAACCGTTGACCGTCTTACCAAGGCGCTGGAGTATGAAAATCCGTCTTCTGCGCAGAAACAGATTCTCGTTGCCTATTCGGGTGCATTCGGGTTTGACAACAACAGACATTTTTATATTCTCGATAAAAATGCAAAGGTGCTTGACAGCTCGCTTGACGATGTTTCCGAGCTTACCAAAACCCCGAATCTGCTTTGTGCCATGAACGGAGAAAACGGAACAAAGCATACCTATGGTGCAGATTTTCTTGACTACGCGCTCTACCTTGAAAAGGGTGATAAAAATTGCATTATTTATGTCATTGATGACATGACAGAAACCAAAAATTTGTCTTTTATGCTCTTTTCAATCATTATACGCGCGCTGATTATCGGTCTTATAATTGCGCTGATAATGGCATTCTTTCTTGCAAAGGCAATTACAAAACCCATCCAGACAATCACGGGCGGAACAAAGCAGATTTCGTCGGGTGATTATTCACACAGACTTAAAATAAGAACCAAGGACGAAATCGGCACACTTGCCAAAAACTTCAACGGAATGGCGCAGGTTATTGAAAACACCCTTGAGGAAGTGTCGGGCGAAAGGGAAAAATTAAAGAATGTATTTGACAGACTTGATGCGGGCGTTGCGGCGTTTGAAGAGGACGGAGAGCTTATACACATAAATCCCTCGGCGCTTTCAATGCTGTCGCTTCCGGAAAATCATGTGCCTTCCTTTGATGAGCTGACATGCGCTCTCGGTATTCCCGAGGTAACCATGGAATCCCTTCGCAAATTCGGCAGTATGCACGTTGAGGAGCAGGCACTTTCGGAGGTGGCAACAAGAGAGCTTGTGGTATCTATAGACATAGGCGTTTTCGGATATGACGGTGCGGCAAAGTCGGGCTTTATTGTGGTGTTCCAGAACATTACACAGAATGCTCTTCTTGAAAAAAACAGGCGCGAGTTTATAGCAAACGTATCACACGAGCTTCGCACACCGCTGACAAGTGTCAAGGGGGCAACCGAAACCATTATCGAAGACCCGGATATGCCCGAATCCATAAAGCAGAGATTCCTCGGAATTGTTATAAACGAATCCGACAGAATGACAAGAATTGTGCAGGATTTGCTGGTGCTTTCCCGTCTTGACAACAGAAGAATGACCTGGAGACCCACAAAATTCGATTTGTTTGCGGCAGCCGACGGTATGTGCTCGGCACTTGAAGCCGAGGCAAAGGCTCACGGACACACTCTTACGCTTGAACCGGAAGAAAGCGCTCCGATGCCGATTTTTGCCGACAAGGAAAGAATTGAGCAGGTAATTACAAACATCATCGGAAATGCAATAAAATATACACCCGACGGTGGAAAAATAAGTGTTGCGGTGTCTGAAAATGATGCTGCGGAATATGTAATATCTGTTTCTGATACGGGCGTCGGTATTCCGAAAGAAGACCTTGAGCATATATTTGAAAGGTTTTACAGGGTTGATAAATCCCGTTCAACCGATGCGGGCGGAACGGGACTCGGTCTTTCAATTGCAAAGGACATTATTGATGCCCACGGCGGAACCATTACAATGGACAGCGAATACGGCAAGGGAACTACCGTGACGATTACACTGCCCAAAGATTCAAGAATTTCAAAGGAAGTGTAACTTTTTGCTTGCAAATGGGTATTAACATAAAAGAATAGAAAGGAGGCATGAACCTTGGACGATTTTGAAAAGCTCTACAAAGAGTATTATCCCAGAGTTTATGCCTTTCTTTATAAGCTCTGTCGTGACTGTGAAATGACCGAGGAAATGACTCAGGACACTTTTTATGAACTGTATAAATCCTTGCACAAATATAACGGAAGCTGTAAGCTGTTTACCTTTATTGCAAGCATAGCAAAGAATGTTTATTACAAGTATGTAAGAAAAAAACATATTGAGTACATAGATATAGAACTGCTAAAGGAGCTTCAGGATTCGGCAGATACACCTGAGGAAGCGTGTCTTCGTAAGATGTGGTCAAAGGAAATACGGCGGGTAATTGATATGTTGCCACAGAACTATCGGGATGTTGTGGTGCTCAGGGTCTATGCAGACCTTGCCTTTCCCGACATTGCAAATGCACTGGGCATCAGCACATCGTCTGCAAAAGTGATTTTCCACAGAGCAAAGAAAATAATAAGTGAGGAGTTGTTTGAAAGAAATGACCTGTGAAGTAATCAGAGATTTAATACCGATGTATATTGATAAGACTGCATCCGACGAAACGGTAGAGCAGGTAAAAATTCACTTGCAGGAGTGCGAGGATTGCAGAAGATATTGCGAGGCTTGCAAGAAGGCTGACAAAAGGGCGGAAAAGGTCTCGAAAAAGTCGCTTGAAAAGACAATGAGAGATGTGGGGGCCGACATATCACAGCTTGACCAGCAATATGCCCTTCTTTCAAGAAAACTCAAGACAAGAAAGATAAGACAAACACTTATTTCGATTTTTGTGCTTTTGGGAATGGCGGTATATGTGACGCTTGATATAATCAATACCGTGAAACGCAAGGAAAAAAACTAACGGAGGAAGACTTCATTGAATAAATTTGCCTATAACGTAAGAAATGTATGCTCGGTAAGAGAGCTTATAGAAACAAGTGCCGATGAATTTTCGTCAAACCCTGCCTTTATGTTGAAGAACGACGAGGGAGAAATATACAGTGTAACCTACTCGGAATTTATGCGGGAGATAAAGGCACTGTCCACATACCTTTGTTCAAAAGGTCTTGAATACAAAAAGGTTGCCGTTATCGGAAGAAACAGCTATGAATGGGCGCTATCCTATATGGCAATTGTCTGCGGCGTGGGTGTTGTTGTTCCCATAGACAAGGAACTCAAAGCACCTGAAATCAAGAATATCCTTGAGCTTTCGGGAGCAGAGGCGGTAATCTATGCAAAGGAAATGAAAGAAAAGATTGAGCTTTGTGAGTTTGATGGCTTCAAAATGTGCAAAACAGAGCTTGCCTCGGCAGTTGAAGAGGGCAAAAAGCTCATGGAAAACGGAAACGAGAGCTACAAAAATCATAAGGTTGATGTTTACGGTCTCGGCGCACTTCTCTACACATCGGGAACAACGGGCGTAGCAAAGGGCGTTATGCTCAGCCAGTACAATATTGCTTCCGACGTTGTAGGTACTCTCAAGACGGTTGAAGTAACTCCTGCCGACAGAACATTAAGCGTTCTTCCTCTTCACCACACATATGAATGTACCCTCGGACTTTGTGCCATTCTCTATTCGGGTGCCTGCATATGCTATGCGTCAAGCCTGTTAAAACTTCTCTCTGAATTCAAGGAATATAAGCCTACAATTTTCATGGGTGTTCCCCAGCTTCTTAAGGCTTTCCATTCCGGAATTATGAAAAAGGTAAGTGCTGTCAAGGGCGGCAAGGCGTTCATTTCGGTAGGTAAAAAAATCACAACTCTCACAAACAAATTTAACCCCGAGGTTGCCCCCAAAATTTTTAAAATGGTACATGAAGCCTTTGGCGGAAAGCTGAGAATAATTCTTGTGGGTGCGGCGAGTGTTGATAAGGACATTTTCCTTGACCTTGAAAAGTTCGGCTTCCGTGTCTATACAGGCTATGGTCTTACCGAAACAGCACCTCTCTGTGTTATGCATAATGACAGGGAAAGAAAGGCTGACACAATCGGACTTCCTCTTGCAGGGGATAAAGCAAAAATTGTAAATCCCAACTCCGACGGCATCGGCGAGCTTGCTATCAAGGGTCCCAATGTTATGCTCGGCTATTATAATGACGAAGAAGCAACAAAGGCGGCATTTGATGAGGAAGGCTATTTCCTCACAGGGGATTTAGCCAAGATTGACCCCGAATCAGGACATTATATGATTGTCGGAAGAATCAAGAACATGATTGTTACCGATAACGGAAAGAAGATTTTCCCCGAGGAAATTGAAGTTCTTCTTGAAAAGTGCGAGTGCATAAAGGAATGTATGGCATACGGAGCGCTCAATGATATTGATGAAACGATAGTTGCCGTTAAGATATTCCCCAACTATGACGAGCTTGAAAAGGTCGGAATTTCAAAGGATGACCCCGAAATCGAGGAAAAGATGCAGAGCTTCTTCCTTGAATTTGTAAAGAATAAGGTAAACAAAAATCTTCCCGGTTATAAGGCGGTGCATAAAATTACAATCAGACACCGCGAGTTTGATAAAACAACAACACAGAAAATCAAGAGAATGTCGGAAGATAATCTTAAGGATGACTAAAACGAACACCGCACCTATTTGGGTGCGGTGTTTTGCTCAAAAAGGCACAAATTCATCATAAAACCACAACAATTTATCAAAAAACCACATAAATTTGTCAAAAACCTATTGACAAGCAACACTTGCTATTATATAATGGATATGTATAAATGTAGAGGTATCACTATCTACATATTCATTCCTTGACATGGGAGGATAAGACAATGACAGATATGGCAAAATCCATTAAAAAATCCGATAGAATTGAGAGACTCAAGGAGCATCTCTATAAAGAAATGCCTCAGATTGAGGCGGACAGAGCTGTGCTTCTTACCCAGTCGTATATGTCGACTGAGGGTGAGCCTATGGTGCTTCGCCGCGCCAAGGCTTTTAAGAATATCCTTGAATATATTCCGATTACAATAAGACCCGATGAGCTTGTGGTAGGTGCTGCAACAAAGAGACCGAGAAGCTGTCAGGTGTTCCCTGAATTCTCTTTCTCCTGGCTTGAGGATGAGTTTGATACTGTTGAAACAAGAAGCGCTGACCCTTTCCATATTTCCGAGGAGACAAAGAGAACTCTGCATGAGGTGTATAAGTATTGGGGCGGTAAGACTACAAGCGAGCTTGCGTCCTCTTACATGGCTCCCGAAACACTTCTTGCCATGGAGCATAATATCTTCACTCCCGGTAACTACTTCTACAATGGTGTTGGTCATGTAACCGTAAAGTACGGCGAAGTGCTTCAGATTGGTTATAAGGGTATACTCGAAAAGGTAAGAGCTGAAAAGGCAAAGATGAACTTCGGCGATGCAGACTATAACACAAAGACTGCTTTCCTCGAAGCCGTTGAAATAAGCTGTGAAGCTGCAATTTACTATGCAAAGAGATATGCAAAGCTTGCTCTTGAAATGATGGATAAGGAAACAGACCCTGTCAGAAAGAAGGAGCTTGCAGTTATTGCGTATAATTGCTCGAGAGTTCCCGAAAACGGTGCCGAGACCTTCTATGAAGCATGCCAGAGCTTCTGGTTTGTACAGATGCTTCTCCAGACAGAGTCCAGCGGTCACTCCATTTCTCCCGGACGTTTTGACCAGTATATGTATCCTTTCTATAAGAAGGATATTGAAAACGGCACAATCACACAGGAGGAAGCTCAGGAACTTATAGACTGTCTGTGGATTAAGCTCAATGACCTTTCTAAGTGTCGTGATGCTGCAAGTGCTGCAGGCTTTGCCGGCTACAGTATGTTCCAGAACCTTATTGCCGGCGGTCAGACCGAAGACGGTGTTGATGCAACAAATGAGCTTTCATATATGTGCCTTGAGGCAACATTACATACAAATCTCCCCGGTCCTTCTCTCTCTGTAAGAGTATGGAACGGTTCTCCCCACGATTTTCTTATCAAGGCGGCAACCGTTACACGAACGGGCGTAGGTCTTCCTGCTTACTATAATGATGAAGTTATCATTCCTGCGCTTATGTCAAGAGGCGTAGCCCTTCGTGACGCAAGAAACTATAACATCATCGGCTGTGTTGAGCCTCAGTGTTCGGGTAAGACATGGGGCTGGCACGACGCGGCATTCTTCAACATGTGCCGTCCTCTTGAGCTTGTGTTCTCGAATGGTAAGGACGAAGGCGTGCAGGTAGGTCCTGTAACAGGCGAGCTTGAATCCTTGAAGACGTTTGACGATTTCAAGGTTGCTTACCAGAAGCAGATGGATTACATGATTGCACTCATGGTAAACTCCAACAATGCTATTGACCTTGCTCACGCAGAAAGAGCTCCTCTTCCTTACCTTGCAAGTATGATTGATGACTGTATCGCAAGAGGTAAGACTCCCGAACAGGGCGGTGCGGTTTATAACTTCTCGGGTCCTCAGGGCTTTGGTATTGCAAACGTTGCCGACTCGCTCTATTCGCTCAAGAAGCTCGTGTACGAACAGAAGAAGTACACACTTCGTCAGATTAAAGATGCCCTTGATAATAACTTCGGTATTCTTGAAATCGACGATGATAAGGCACTTCTTGCGGCAAACGAAACTGCAAAGGTTTTACGCGCACAGGGTCAGAATGTAACACAGGACCAAATTACAGATATATATAATAAGATAAAAGCCGAAGGCGTTGTAGTTAATGCAGAGTATAACAAGATAAGAGAAGATATTCTTGCACTTGACAAATTCGGTAACGATATTGCTGATGTAGACGCTCTTGCAAGAGAAGCGGCATACTACTACACAAGACCTCTTGAAACCTATAAGAACACAAGAGGCGGAACATTCCATGCAGGTCTTTATCCTGTATCTGCAAATGTTCCTCTTGGCGCACAGACAGGTGCAACCCCTGACGGAAGATGTGCAAAGAAGCCTGTTGCTGACGGTGTATCTCCCTCTGCAGGCTATGACACACACGGTCCTACAGCTTCTGCAAACTCTGTTGCAAAGCTCGACCACGGTATTGCTTCCAACGGCACACTTTTCAACATGAAGTTCCATCCCTCGGCGCTTGAAGGTGAGGGAGGACTTGAAAGCTTCGTCGCTCTGATTCGTGGCTTCTTTGACCAGAAGGGTATGCATATGCAGTTTAACGTAGTAAGCCGTGAAACCCTCAGAGATGCACAGAAGCATCCCGAAAAGTATAAGAGCCTTGTAGTAAGAGTTGCTGGCTATAGCGCACTCTTTACAACACTCTCGAAGTCGCTTCAGGACGATATTATAAATCGTACAGAACAAACGAGGTTTTAACTTACTTTCTCTTTGATAAAAAGAGAAAGTAAGCAAAGAGAAAATAATTCGGGACTGTATTCCGGTATTGAAACGGAATGTCAGATGCCCGAGTGAAATTCCTTTTGGTCGCCATAAAGGCAAAATGAAATGGCAATCGAGAAATAAACGCGGCGACGAAATCTCAAAAAGAAAGTTGCTCAATTAAAGTTCTTTTGGTTACTTTTCTTTCAAGAAAAGTAACAGAAAAAGAAAAAGGAAAAGAAAAAAGGGGGGGAGAGAACAATGGATTCACTCAAACAAATAATGAATACAACCGGCAGAATTTTTGACGTCCAGAAGTTCTCAACCCACGACGGTCCGGGTATTCGCACAATCGTGTTCTTAAAGGGATGCGTTTTGAGATGCCGCTGGTGCTGTAATCCCGAATCGCAGGAATACAAGATTCAGGAAATGGTGCAGAACGGGAAGACCAAGATTATCGGCTATGATACAACCGTAAAAGATGTTCTTGCCGATGTCGGAAAGGACATGCCCTATTACCGCAGAAGCGGCGGGGGACTGACACTTTCGGGCGGCGAGGCAATGTGCCAGAAGGAATTTGCACTTGCACTTTTAAAGGGTGCGCACCACATGGGTATAAACACCTGCATCGAAACAACCGCGGCGCTTCCTTTTGAAACGGTGGCGGAATTCGCAGAAAATCTTGACTATATCTTAATGGATATAAAGCACACAGACCCAAAGAAGCATAAGGAGTTTACGGGCGTTTCAAACGAAAGAATTCTTGAAAATGCACATAAGCTTGCACAGATAGCAAAGAGCCTTACGGTACGTGTGCCTGTAATCCCGACATTTAATGATACAGAGGAGGAAATTTTCTCAATTGCAAAGTTTGCAAAAAATCTTCGCGGTGTAGAAGAAATACATCTTCTTCCGTACCACAGGCTCGGATACGACAAGTATGTAGGTCTTGGTAGAGAGTATCTCATGGGAGATTTACAGACACCGAGCAAAGAACATATGGAAAAACTTAAAAAGAGTGCCGAATGCAGCGGCCTTAAGGTCGTAATCGGCGGATAACTTACTTTTTCTTTGCTGAAAAGATAAAGTAAGCAAAGAGAAAAGAGCCACAGGCATTGTTCGTGATTGACAAGCCTTTTGCGTCGCTTAACAAACCCCGCTTAGTCGCCATAAAGGCAAGCGACCAAACTCATTTGTAAGGAAAAGAGATAAAAATGGATAATACATACGAAAACAAACAACGAATAATTCAGGAACTCGTTCCCGGTAAACAGATAACGCTCTCGCATATAATTGCAAACCCCGACGAGATTCTCTACCGCAAGCTGGGACTTGACCCCTCTGTGGATTACTCGCAGAATAAATGCGCAATAGGTCTTGTGACAATGTCACCTGCCGAATATGCTATTATCGGTGCCGACCTTGCAATCAAAAAGTCTGCGGCAACACTTGGCTTTGTTGACAGATTTTCAGGCACACTTATCGTGACCGGAACCGTTTCCGAGGTTGAGGCTTCCCTTAATGCAGTCAACGAATATGCCGAAAAGGTACTTGGCTTTAAGGTTTGCCCCGTAACAAGAACATAAAATGCGAAAGCTTATACTTATGGGTAGAAGCGAGGCGGGAAAGAGCACTCTTATCCAGGCGCTTCGCAGGGAGGAAATCCACTACCACAAAACCCAGTACATTGATTACAGCGAAAGCATAATTGATACCCCCGGTGAGTATATCGAGGCAAAACAGCTTGGCGGCGCGCTTGCGGTGTATTCCTGCGAAGCGGATATAATCGGAATACTTATTTCGGCAACAGAACCCTTTTGCCTGTTTCCGCCGAATGTCGTGGGTATGTGTACAAGACCCGTTATAGGAATTGTCACAAAGTGCGACCACGAGTATGCAAATCCAAAAAGGGCAGGGGGCTGGCTTAAGCTCTGCGGCTGTAAACGTATCTTTTACACCAGTAGCTACAACGACGACGGTATACAGGATATACTCGACTATCTTGCGCTGGACGAGGAGCCTGAAGATGAATATTTTGTGAACAGGCACTGATTTTTAGAGCCAAAACCACACAAAACAACAAAAACTCCTCAAAAAACAACACTTTTTTTGCCAAAACCATTGACAACAATATATCAAAGTGCTATAATTTTACTGTAAAGAAATGTGGAATGATGTTTCTTTGCGATTAAACCCAGAAAAAAGAAAAAATAACATATAAACACAAAGGAGAGTTTAAACAATGGCAACAGAATACGAAATCAAAAAACAGATTTGCGACATTGGTAAGCGTATCTATGACAGAGGAATGGTTGCTTCAAACGACGGTAACATCTCTGTTAAGCTCAGCGACAATGAATTTCTCTGCACACCCACAGGCGTATCCAAGGGCTTCATGACACCCGAATACATCTGTAAGGTAGACGCAGAAGGTAAGGTAATCCAGGCATACGAAGGCTTCAGACCCTCGTCTGAAATCAAGATGCACATGAGAGTATATAAGGAAAGACCTGACGTAAAGGCGGTTGTTCATGCTCATCCCATGTATGCAACAAGCTTTGCAATTGCAGGTATTCCCCTTACAGAACCGATTATGCCCGAAGCAGTAATCGCACTCGGTTGTGTTCCGATCGCTGAATACGGCACACCTTCAACAGAAGAAATTCCCGATGCAGTTTCCAAGTACCTCCAGTATTTTGATGCTGTACTTCTCGAAAACCACGGTGCACTTGCATTCTCCGATTCACTTCTCGCAGCATATCACAAGATGGAATCCGTAGAATTCTATGCACAGCTTCTCTACCAGTCTAAGATGCTCGGTGGTCCTAAGCACCTTTCTGAGGCTCAGGTACAGAGACTCTACGAAATCAGACGTCAGTTCGGCATGACAGGTAAGCATCCCGCAGACCTCTGCCCCAACAACAAGGCAGGCAAGCCCAGCTGTCACTCTTGCGGCGGTTCTTGCTCCGGCAACTGCTCAGGTCACGGTCAGTCCAACGAGGATGACATCATCGCTCAGATCACAAAGAACGTTCTCGCACAGTTAGGAAAATAATACATACAAAAGGAGGAGAAACCAATGAGCCATGATCTTGAAAAAATTGTAAATGATGTAGTAAAGCAGGTTCTTGGTGCTGAAGCCTCCGACGTAAAGGCAGCCCCTGCAAAGATGGTTAAAAACTCCATGACCAAGATGACTCTCGAGGCGGCTAAGAAAACAATCGAAGCCGTTGAAAAGAAGGCGGCGGAGATAGGAGTAAAGGCAGTCACTGCGATTGCAGATGCAGGCGGAAACCCCATAGCTGTTGAGAGTATGGATGACGCATTTATTGCAAGCTATGATATAGCGGTAAATAAGGCGTTCACGGTAGTATCTCTCAAGATGCCTACCAAAAATCTTGCAACCCTTGCAGCTCCCGGCGGTTCTCTTTACGGAATTCAGTTTACAAACAACGGTAAAATCATAATTTTCGGAGGCGGCGAGCCGTTATGTGGCAAGGACGGTGCTATTATCGGAGGTCTCGGCGTAAGCGGAGGCACAGCCGAACAGGACACCTACCTTGGTGAATACGGCAAGGAGTTCTTCGAAAATCTAATCTAAAAGGAGAAAACAACTGGACGTAAAATCAAATGATATTGAAGCCATTGTCAGACAGGTTCTCTCTTCATTAAAGGACGGAAATGCAACAGTTCCCTCACTCGAGGCTGTTCCCGCAGCGGCAGCTGCTTCCGCTCCCAAAAAGGCGGCTGCAGGCGTTCCTGCAACAGCAAGAGTTGCAATGCTGACAAAGCTTGAACATTTTGATCTTAACGAATACCCCGTACCTGCACTTGGCGATGATGACATTCTCGTTAAGGTTGAAGGTTGCGGCGTATGCGGAACAGACGCACACGAGTTCAAGCGCGACCCCTTTGGCCTTATCCCCGTAGCTCTCGGACATGAGGGTACAGGTGAGATTGTAGCCATGGGTAAGAATGTTAAGAAGGACAGCGCAGGTAAGCCCCTTAACATCGGTGATAAAGTTGTTACCTGTATGATTTTCAAGGATAACCCCGACATCACAATGTTCGACCTCAATAAGCAGAACGTTGGCGGTGCGGATGTTTACGGACTCATTCCCGATGATGCAAACAATCATTTCCAGGGATGGTTCGCAGATTACATCGTTGTAAAAGGCGGCTCTACAGTATTTAATGTAAGCGACCTCGACCTCGATTCAAGAATTCTTATCGAACCCTGTGCAGTTCTTATTCACGCAGTTGAAAGAGCAAAAACAACAGGTATTTTAAGATTCAACTCAAGAGTTGTTGTTCAGGGTTGCGGACCTATCGGTCTTATCTGTATTGCAATCCTCAGAACAATGGGTATTGAAAACATCGTTGCTGTTGACGGAAACGAACTCAGACTTGAAACAGCAAAGAAGATGGGCGCAACATCAAGCGTTAACTTCAAGAACCATAACGGTGTTGAAGAACTTACGAAGGGTGTTGAAGCGGCATTTGGCGGTCACCTTGCAGACTTTGCATTCCAGTGCACAGGCTCACCTGTAGCGCACGCAAACATCTACAAGTTCATCCGCAGCGGCGGCGGTCTTTGCGAGCTTGGCTTCTTCATTAACGGCGGCGACGCTCAGATTAACCCCCACTTTGATATTTGTGCAAAGGAAATTACAACAGTAGGCTCATGGGTATACACTCTCAGAGATTATGCTACAACGTTTGATTTCCTCAAGCGTGCAAAGGCAATCGGTATTCCGCTGAATGAGCTTATTACTCACAAGTATCCGCTCGAACAGATTAACGAAGCACTTGAAATGAACCTCTCAATGCAGGGTCTTAAGATTGCAATCGTTAATAAATAATTACTTAGTTAAAAAATAAAAAAATATATTTACTAATCAGGAGGAAAAAATCATGGCATACGAAGCACTTGGTATGATTGAAACCAGAGGTCTCACAGCAGCAGTTGAAGCAGCAGATGCAATGGTAAAGGCAGCAGAAGTTACTCTTATCGGTACAGAGAAGATCGGTAGCGGTCTCGTATCTGTAATGGTTAGAGGCGATGTTGGTGCAGTTAAGGCAGCAGTTGAATCCGGTACAGCAGCAGCTTCAAGACTCGGCGAAATCATCGCAACTCACGTAATTCCCAGACCCCACGCAGACGTTGAAAAGATTCTTCCCAAGTTCTAATTGAACTGAAAAGAAGATTTAAACGGAGGGAAAGACAATGGCTGAAAGAAAAAGTTCTGCCAAGAAGACTGTAATTGCTTCTCCCGCTCCCGAAGTGGTTGAAAAGGTTATCGAAAAGAAGCCTGAGGAAGCAAAAACAGAAACAAAAACAACAAATACAACAAAAAAATCCGAAACAAAGGAGATTAAGACTATGGTACAGCAGGCACTTGGTATGGTTGAAACAAGAGGTCTCGTTGCAGCTATCGAAGCAGCAGATGCTATGCTCAAGGCAGCAAACGTTGAACTCGTTGGAACAGAAAAGATCGGTAGCGGTCTCGTATCCGTAATGGTTAGAGGTGACGTTGGTGCAGTTAAGGCTGCAGTTGAAGCTGGTCTCGCAGCAGCTCAGAAGCTCGGAGAGATTATCGCAACTCACGTAATTCCCAGACCTCACTCTGACGTTGAAAAGATTCTTCCCTCTCTTAAGTAAGCGGCGAAGCACCGCGGCAAATTTCGCGGCAGTGTAGTGCTTTTCAAGTGTGGTTGCCCGCGATGTGACGGCGTTATTTTGCCGCCATAAATCAAAGCGGCAAAATAATACATATTTGAATTGAGATAAAGAATCAAAAAAGTGTTCAATTTCGGGGCAAGAACCTCTTGCCCCGAGGGTGACGCTTGCGCTTATTTATGGGTATGAATGGGTTTCGTAAATGTAGATAAACGCAAATATCACCTTTTTATTATAAGAAAGGGGACAGACTATGATAATAGGAAAAGTAACGGGAAGCATCGTGTCTACGCGCAAGAATGAAAACCTTGTGGGACATAAGCTTCTTATTGTTAAACCTCTTACCTGCATGAAGGTGTCGGGCGAATGCGAAAGTTTCGTTGCCATTGACAATGTAGGTGCAGGTGTAGGAGAAGTAGTGCTTGTCGCAAAGGGAAGTGCCGCAAGAATTGGTTGCGGCTGTGAAAACGCCCCAGTTGATGCGGCAATTGTAGGTATCGTTGATGATGCAAGTAATCTGGAGTGTGACGAATAATGGATTTTAAGGCTCTTTCCGAGATTCTTAAAAATGCCGGAGTAGTAGGAGCCGGCGGTGCGGGATTTCCCTCATACGCAAAGCTCAATGAAAAGGCAGATACAATAATACTCAACTGTGCCGAATGTGAGCCCCTTCTAAAACTTCACAGACAGGTGCTTGAGTATCATGCAAAGGATATTGTTTTTGCTCTTGAAACAGTAAAGAATGTTTTGAAGGCAGACAGAGTTATCATTGCAGTAAAGCCTCATTACAAGGATGCAATTGAGGCGACAAAAGAAGCGATAGAGGGAAAAGAGGGCTTTTCGATAGGACTTCTTCCCGAAATTTATCCCGCAGGCGACGAAGTGGTGACAATTTATGAAACCACAGGCAGAGTCGTTCCGGCAGGAAGCCTTCCCATAAGTGTGGGCTGTGTTGTTTATAATGTTGAAACAATGCTTAATGCCGCATACGCAATCAAAGAGAATAAGGGCGTTACATATAAGTACATAACAGTTGCGGGTGAGGTTAAGAAGCCTTGCACTCTCAAGGTTCCTCTCGGTATGACATACGGAGAAATCGTTGAGCTTTGCGGCGGTGCAACCATCGAAAACCCCGTGATTTTCGCAGGCGGTCCTATGACAGGCTTTATCTCTTCAAAGAGAGATGTTGTTACTAAGACCTCCAATGCAATTTTAGTTCTTGATGAAAATCAGTATATTATAAAAAAGAGAACAACACCCGTGACCATCAGCTTAAAGCGTGCCATGAGTGCTTGCTGCAACTGTATGATGTGTACGGACCTGTGCTCCCGTAATCTTCTCGGTCATCCCATTGACCCCCAGAAGTTTATGATGAATGTTACCGGCGGCGTTACAAAGGATGTAAAGCCTTATATTGATTCATTCTTCTGTTGCTCCTGCGGTATATGTGAATATTATGCTTGTTTCCAGGGACTTTCTCCCACAACCCTACTTGGCATGACAAAGGGAAAGCTCAAAAAAGCAGGTGTTCAGATTCCAAAGGATATTGAAACAAAAGAAGTACATAAGCAAAGAGAATTCAGAACAGTTCCCATTACAAAGCTTGTCCGTCACCTCGGACTTGTCAAATACGATGTGGAATGTCCCCTTGACGACACGCTTGTAAAGGCGGACAGCGTGAAGATAAAGCTGGGTCAGCACATAGGTGCGCCTGCAGTCTCTGCCGTCAAGGTTGGGGACAAGGTAATGGTCGGCGATGTAATCGCAAAGGCGGCTGACGGACTTTCTGTCAACATTCACGCATCAATTTCCGGCACGGTAGATGAAGTTACCGATGCGTATATTATTATTAAAGCATAGTGAGGTGATTACAGATGAGTAAAGCAATCGGAATGGTTGAATATAAAACCGTATCAACGGGTATGACAGCGGCAGATAATATGGTTAAGACAAGTAATGTCGAAATCCTTCAGGCATCTACCGTATGTCCCGGTAAATACATAGTACTTATTTCAGGCGAGCTTTCTGCTGTAAGAAGCTCGGTTGATTCGGCAAAGGCACTTTATCCTGAACAGCTGACAGATTCCTTTGTTCTCGGTAATCCCCATGAGGACATTTTCACGGCAATCTACGGCGGTGCGAGCATAGAAAACGCAAAGGCACTCGGTGTTCTTGAAACATTTACTGCCCCCTCCATTATTGTTGCGGCAGATACTGCGGCAAAGGCGGCAGAGGTAAAGCTTATTGAGCTTCGAATTGCCAGAGGTATGTGCGGAAAGAGCTATATGCTCCTGACAGGTACAGTCGCTTCTGTTACTGCGGCGATTGAGAACGCAAAGAAGGTAGTAGGGGAAAACGGTCTTCTTCTTGACTGGTCGGTAATTCCCAATCCCGACCCCTCTATCTGGGACAGCATCTTATAGCGGGGAAAGCCCCGCGGCAGTTTTCGCGGGAATAAAACACGGAATTGTTTGTTTTTCCTCGCGCAAGGCGGCTTCATTCTGATGTCAATAAGGCAGACGTCAGAATGATAAGAAAACCATATGAAAAAAATCGGGCGGCCCAGGTGGTCGCCCATATCACAATATAACGAATGGGAGGGATACTCCTTGCTTCCGATTGAAAGAAAAAACACGATTCTGTCCCGCCTTATGGCAGACGGAAAAGTAATAGTCAGCGACCTTGCCTTAGAGTTTGATGTAACAGAGGAAACCATAAGACGTGACCTTGATAAGCTCGAAAAGGAAGGTCTTGCAAAAAAGACCTACGGCGGTGCGGTAAAGAACGAAAACCTTAACACAGAGCTTCCTCTTACAGTAAGAAAGCAGACAAACGTTGAGGGAAAGAAGTATATTGCAGAAATTATCGCACAGCATATCAGCGACGGCGACTATATTCTTCTCGATGCTTCAACAACGGCCCTTTTTACCGTCAAGGAAATTGCCGACAGACATAACATTACGTTACTTACAAACTCTATTGAAGTTCTTCTTGAGCTTCCCCAGAACAATGACTGGCGTATTATCTGTACGGGAGGCGAATTTGTGCAGAGCTCGCTTTATTTCGCAGGCCGTCAGGTTGAGTCCATAATTGATGAATACAACGTTGACCTTTGTGTTATTTCCTGTAAAGGACTTGACATGGAAAAGGGAATAACAGACACAAGGGATTATAACGCAACAATCAAAAAGGCATTCATGCGTTCGGCAAAAAAGGTGTTCCTTGCTGTTGACAACACAAAGTTTGATAAGACGAGCTTTGTAAGACTTGCAAATATCAGCGAGGTGGATGCGGTTGTTACCGACAAAGAGCCTAACGATGAGTGGAAGAACTATTTTATTTCCAGTAATGTGGAGTTGTACTATTAAAAATGCAAAGATTTAAACTAAAAACAGATATTATTTTCGGACAAAATGCGCTTGAGGCACTCAAGACGGTAAAAGCAAAAAATGTGGTAGTATTTACCGATAAGTTTTTAACCGAAAACGGAACTGCCGACAGAATAAAGTCTCTTTTAACCTCCTGCGAAAATGTTAGCATCTATTCGGATGTTATTCCCGACCCGCCGGTTGAAACGGTGGCAAGCGGACTTTCGTTCCTTATGGAAAATGAGATAGACCTTGTTGTAGCAGTTGGCGGTGGCTCGGCAATAGACGCGGCAAAAGGAACCGTTTTTGTTGCAAGAAAGCATACGGGAAAGAATATCAGACTCATTGCCATTCCCACAACAAGCGGAACGGGCTCTGAGGTTACTGAGTTTGCCGTAATTTCCGACAGACAGGCAGGAAAGAAGATACCCCTTGTTGATGAGGAAATGCTCCCCGAAATGGCAATTCTGTCCTGTGAGCTTACAGCGAGTGTTCCCCCGATGGTTACGGCAGATACAGGCTTTGATGTTCTGACACACGCCCTTGAAGCGTATATTTCAAAGAACGCCAATGAATTTTCCGATGCCTTGGCTGAAAAGGCGGTAGAGCTTTGGGCAGAGTATATTGTGCCTGCATACAAGAACGGAAATGATATGGTGGCAAGAGAAAAGATGCACACGGCTTCCTGCCTTGCAGGTATTGCCTTCAATGAAGCAGGTCTTGGTGTAAACCACTCCATTGCACACGCACTCGGTGCACATTTCCATATACCCCACGGCAGAGCAAATGCCATGCTTCTCCCTCATGTGCTTCGTTACAACACAGAGCTTGATATAAAATTCTGTGTAAAGAATGCAAATGCCACAGCAGACAAGCTTGAAGGTCTTGCAAGACGACTCGGCTATCCCGGAAATTCCCCCGATGTCGGTGTGCGTAACATGATTCATAAAATCAAGGAATATCAGCGCTGGCTGAATATCCCCACAACCCTCGGCGAAGCGGGAGTTACGATAGACCAATATAAAAAGGCAAAGCAGCACATTATTGAAAGTGCCATTGCCGATGCTTGCAGTGCGACAAATCCGAGAGAGGTCAATGCAAAGGGCATTGAGGAAATCCTCGACAAAATTGATATATTTATTTGAATGACAAATCCCCGACTGCCTTTTGCGGTAGTCGGGGACCGTTTGTTATGCGATTGATGTTATTTAATTTATGATATTATGCCCCGTGAATCGGGAGTCGAGCCTCTCGACAAGCACCCGAAAGGGTGCTTTTAGTATTATTTCAATGTTGTCCTGACAGCCTCCCTCCGAGAGGGAGGTGGATTTGCCATAGGCAAAGACGGTGGGAGCCTGCGTAGTAACCGATGGTGTATAACCCAAAGACGACGCACTCTCCCTCAGTCAGCTTCCGCTGACAGCTCCCTCCCGGAGGGAGCCATAAAACGCATGGAAAAGAATTGTTGATATGAAAAGAAACATATAGGAACTCTGCTTGTATTTGTTTGATAAATTGGAATTTGTTGATTACATCGGTGTTCCTACTTCAATTAAGTTCCCATCCAAATCGTAGAATCGGATTACTCGTTGTCCCCAACTGTGTGTCATAAGACGATTTACATATTCGATTGAGGGGTATAATCTTTCTAACTTTTCAATAAACGCCTCAATATCTTGTTCTTCAAAATACAATTCACATGAATGATTCTTTGGAATAATATCTTTGTGTAAAAATCTTTTCCATATTTTCTCGTCTTGAAGAACAAGACCATCAGTTAAAATCATATTGCCGTCGTTGTCAAGCACCAGTTCTATACCAAACAAGTCGTGATAGAATTTTCTCGATTTTTCAATGTCTTTAACAACAATCAGAATATTCTTCAATTTCATAGCATTTCTCCGTCAAATTCAATTTTATAGCACAGATAAACTCTTACAACATCTCAATACTTCTACTGAGTATCCCATTTATATGTGCAATAGTTGTACCATAATTTGTAAAGGGCACATTCTGATATTCAGCCTGCTTTCTTCTGCGGATAATCTCACGCTCTGTCAGCATACAGCCGCCGCAGTGGATAACAAGGTCAAATCCCGACAAATCCTCGGGGAAGTTCGAGCCTTGTGTAAAGACAAATTCAACATCTTTTTTGCAGTAGTTCTTTATCCAGCCGGGGAGCTTTACCGTACCTATGTCCTCGCACTGTCTGTGGTGAGTGCAGCCCTCGGATATGAGAATTCTGCTTCCGTCGCAAAGAGCGTCAAGGGTTTTTGCACCTTTTACAGCAGTATCTAAAAAGCCTTTGTACCTTGCCATAAGAATCGAAAAAGATGTAAGTGGAATTTCACGAGGGACAATTTTCATAACCTTGCCGAAAACCTGGCTGTCGGTAATTACAAGCTTTGGTGTTCTGCCAATGCTCTCAAGGGTATGTGCAAGACTTGTTTCCTTGACTACCATAATTTCTGCACCCACATCAAGCCCGTCGCGGATAACCTGTTGTTGCGGCAGGATAATTCTGCCCTTGGGAGCTGAGGAATCTATGGGTACAACTAAAATTACAAGGTCATTTCCCTCTACTAAATCTGAAATAATGGGCTTTTCGGGAGCGACTGTCTTTGACAGCACCTTTGCCATAAGACCTTTAAGCTCGTCAATTCCCTTGTTTTCCACAGCACTTGTATAAACCGCATTTTCTTCAAGGGGAATTTCCTTGTCAGCACCGTCTGCCTTGTTGTAGGCAATGACGTGAGGTATGCCCCTGTTTCTGAACATCTCAAGAAGTGTGGTGTCGGTGTCGGAAAGCCCATCCTTTGCGCTTGATACAAGCACTGCAAGGTCGCACTTTGCAATTATTTCTTTTGTTTTCTTTATTCTTTGCTCGCCTAAAATGCTGCAGTCGTCAAAACCTGGAGTGTCTATTATCACCACAGGACCGAAGGGCAAAAGCTCCATTGCTTTCATTACAGGGTCGGTCGTTGTACCCGAAACGGGGGAGACGATGGACAGAGGCTGATTTGTGACAGCATTTACAAGGCTTGACTTGCCTGCGTTTGTCGAGCCGAAAAATCCGATATGGGAACGGTTTGCGTTTGGTGTGTTGTTCATGAAAATCTGACACCCTCTCTTCATGTTATAGTTAAAGTATAAACCCTGCTTGTGAAATAGGTGTGAATACGGAGATATAAAATTCTATGTAAATTTTCTTTTTTTATTGACAATAAAGGGGATTTGTGCTAAAATTCTATGCGGATAAAAAATAATGTTTCCTTTTGGAGGCGAAGACATGAAAATCAATCTTACAAAGGAAGAAAAGGCGAGTTATACACTCTTTGTTGTGTGCTGGCTTGTGTATGCAATAGTATGTATGACCAAAAACGCCTTTGGTGCATCAATTGCATCGATTGTAGGGGAGGGACTTTTCACAAAATCCCTTGCAGGAACAATCAATGCAGGATACTATGTTTTCTACGGCGGAGCGCAGCTTCTCTTAGCGGGGCTTGTGGATAAAATTTCACCCGTAAAGCTCATAAACACGGCACTTATCGGTGCGCTTATCTCAATGGCAGGCTTTGCGGTTGCGGACAATTTCTGGGTAATGCTGGTACTTTGGAGCATAACGGGTCTTTTGCAATTTGCCATATGGCCTGCAGTAATCAGAATTATTGCGCAGTATCTGCTCCCCGACCACAGAAGCAAAGCTATGGTATACATGGCGTTTGCCTACTGTACGGGTATGCTGTTAAATTACGCTTCGGCATCAGTTATCCTTAAGGTTGCAAATTGGAGAATGATTTTCTACATATTCTTCGGCATTATAATTGTTACCATGCTTGTGTGGATTGTTGTTACAAGAAAAACCTTCCCGATTCTTGAGACTCAGACAAAGCTCGAGGAAAAGAATGCAGGGCAGGTCAAGGAAAAGCCTCAGGGTACATGGAAGGTGTTCTTTGCAAGCGGAATCGTATTTTTGCTTGTTCCGTCGCTTGTGCGTACAATGATGGACATGGGCGTAAAATCCTGGGTACCCACAATGATTACCGAAAACTATGCGGTATCCCCCAGCTTTGCAAGTATGCTGACAACAATTCTTCTTCTTGTAAACCTTAGCGGAATATATATAGTAAACGCAGTTTATCCGAAGTACATAAAAAGCGAGGCTGTATGCTTTGGACTTTGCTTTGTTGTAGCTTTCCCCTTTATGCTCATGCTGCTTCTTATAGGAAAGATTCCCGTAGGAGTTGTTGTTCTTCTTCTGACACTCTTTACAACCTTTATGTATTCGGGACATCAGCTTATAAATGTTATCATCCCCTCAAAGTTTGCTCGGTTCAATCTTACGGGCGGCGTTGCTTCAATACTCAATGCCGTAGCATCCTTTGGTGCGGTTGCGGCAAACTTCGGCAACGGCTACCTTGCAGACCATTTCGGTTGGACGGTAACGATTATTGTGTGGAATTGCATGGCGGTTCTTGCGGCAATCTTTGCATTTTTGTCTGTAAGACGCTGGAACAGATTTATAAAAGGAAGTGGAGAATAAAATGGAAAAGAAAGTTCAGTTTTTTATTGATGATGTTCTGTGGGTTCTTAGAGACCTGACAAGAGAAAAGCCAAAGTCTATGTTTGATAACGCATACATGGCAATGCTAAAGAAGGCGCACGACGAGTTCGGCGTCAAGGTACAGCTCAATGTGTTTTACAGAACCTCTTTCTGGTACGGCGATGACGAATTCTCTCTGTCGGATATGACAGACGCCTACAAAAAGGAATGGGAAGAGGCGAGCGATTGGCTGAAAATGGGCTTCCACTCAAAAGAAGAATGGCCCGACTACCCATACATAAATGCCGACTATGACCTTGTTGACAGAAACTTCAAGCTCATAAAAGGGGAAATCGTGCGTTTTGCGGGCGAAAATTCCTTTGCAAAGAGCGTTGTTCCTCACTGGGCGCCCATAAGCCGAGAGGGGATTCAGGCACTTTATGATAACGGAATAAGAGTTGCATACGCAACCTACGGCGTAAAGGAAGAGTATGACGGAAACGGTGCGGGGCTTCCTTACGGTCATGAATTCAGACTTCTCCACAACAGAAAAAAGGAAACGGGCATTTACAACAAGGTAACAAGAGACCTTGCCATTGCAAGAGCGCTTTGCTCCTACAACCATGTTCCCGAAGAGCAGTACATGGACTGCATGGGTAAATTCAAGACAATCAAGGACAAGGAAACGGGAATGTGTTATACAACGGCGGCGCAGGCGGTGCTCAACCTCATTCCCCTTGACATACTTGAAAACGAGCTTGCAAAGTTCACGAGTCAGGAATATCTCAGCATAGGCAACCATGAGCAGTATTATTACTCTGATTATTATGCTTATCAGCCTGACTACGCAGAAAAAATTTATACCATGGGAAAAGTCATGAAAGAAAACGGCTTTGAATTTATCTTTGCCGAAGATTTGCCCTGCTGAAACAAAACAAAAATGCAAAATCGGTGCAAAAGCACCGATTTTTTACTGTCTTGAACTGTTGCGGTATTCTTTTGGTGTCATGTCAAGGTTTTTCTTGAATGAGTAGAAAAAATATTCGTTTGAATTAAATCCGCAAGCTGAGGCTATTTCCTTTGTTGACAAATCGGAATTTGTCAGCATGTTACATGCTTGTCGAAGGCGAATTTTTGAAACATAGCTGTTGAAAGATATGCTGAAGGTTTTGCCGAATAAAAGCCCGAGATGCCCCGCAGAAACATTGAATTTCTTTGCAACAGCAGCAAGGGTGAGATCGTCTTTATAATTTTTGTGAAGATACGAGGTGATGCTTTGCAAAATCTTAGGACTGCCTTTGTCGAAAGGAGTTGAGGTAATGTGCGAGTTTCGCAGGGCGGTTATAATTATTTCATGGACAGCTCCTTTGACAGAGCATTTCCAAAACGGCGGAGCTTCAGACATTTCGCGGCGTGCGTTTTCACACCTGCGAAGGATGTTTTGTGTAGTTTCCTCGTCAAATTCACAGAGGAAAGAGCCTGCAGATGAGGAGAGTATGTTTGTAATTTCGGTATCTATATCATCGCCCGTAAAGCTAATGTTGAGAATAATTGCGTCGGAAAGGCAATAGAGCGAGTGATATCCAAGGTGTGACATAACCCATGCACTGCCGCGTTTAGCCACTCTTTTTTCTCCTGAAACAGTGTGTTCATAGGCTCCGTCAAGAACAAGCTCAAATTCGAAGTAGTCGTGCCAGTGGTTTGAAATTGAAACACCTTTTGGATGGTATCTTGTTGAAATTTCTAAATGGTCTTCGATTTGTTTTACTGTAGAATAAGCATTTGTTGACACTGTGATTCTCCCATAATATTGGATTTTCTTAATTATAACAGGATTTTTTGAATTTACAAGGTGCGTTTTTGTATATATAATGTAAATATACAAAAAGAAAGGTGCGACAATTATGCCAAAAGTATTTCCCGAACTAAAATCATCTCCCATTATCAAAAGATACGAAAACAATCCCATACTTTCAAGACATGATGTTCCATATGAGGCAACACTTGTTTATAATGCCGGTGTTGCAAAATATGAGGGCAAATATGTAATGATTTTCCGCGATGATGTAAGAACGGCTTATGGTGAGCTAAAGCTTAAAGGAATACACCTTGGTCTTGCGACAAGCGATGACGGTATTCATTGGAATGTAAGTCCAAAGCCATTTTTAACACAGGAACAGGTGCAGACAGAGGAAATCGAAAGATTTTATGACCCGAGACTTACCGTAATTGACGGTGAGCTTTATATGTGCTTTGCCATTGATACAAAACACGGACTTCGCGGCGGAATTGGTAAAATACATGACCTTGACAGGCTTGAAATTCTTTCAATGACAGTGCCCGATAACAGAAACATGGTGCTTTTTCCCGAAAAGATAGGTGGAATGTATGCGAGACTGGAAAGACCCATGCCCATATATTCGAGAGGTAAAGACCGATTTGACACATGGTTTTCTGCTTCTCCTGACCTTAAATTCTGGGGAGAAAGCAGGCTTGTCCTGGGCGTTGAGAATGTACCCTTTGCAAATGACAAGGTAGGACCTGCGGCACCTCCCGTTAAGACGGAAAAGGGTTGGCTTACAACCTTCCATGCTGTGGATATTGACTATTCGAGAGGCAAGAACGGCTGGGAGGAAAAATGGCAGAAAAGATATACGGCAGGCATTATGTTGCTTGACAAAGAAGATCCGTCAAAGATAATAGGCATGTATAAAGAGCCGCTTCTGAGTCCTGAAACCGAATATGAAGTTGACGAGGGCATAAGACAGAATGTAATATTCCCCGGCGGAATGATACTCGAGGACAGCGGTGAAGTGAAAATTTACTACGGTGCTGCTGATACGGTTGAGTGTGTTGCAATGGCACATGTCGATGATTTGCTCAAATTGTGTCTTGAAAAGTAGAAAAAATCCTTTTTTTCTTGACATATCAAAACGGGTGCTTTATAATTAAGAAAAAATGAGTAAAGGTAGATAAAACAAATGAAAAAAACATACTGTAACCCATTAAGCATTGAAAACATATCAAGCGGAAGATGGCTTGACTGTGATATCACAAAACAGGACGAAAGAAAGTTCAAGGACTACCGTTCAATTTCCGACCCCAGCGTAATTTATTACGAAGGCAAGTGGATTATGTACCCAAGCTACAAGATGGCATATGTGTCGGAAGACCTCGTGACATGGAAGCATGTTGATATTGGCGTTGATAACTTAAGATACAGCCCGGCTGTTGTAAACTTCAGAGGCAAGTGGTATTTAAGCGGACACAGCCTTCCCGAAGTATATGTTGCAGACAATCCCCTCGGTCCCTTTACACTTTGCGGAAAGCTTACTGATGTAAACGGCAGACTGTTTGCAGTTCCCGACGCTTGTTATCTTGCAGACGGAGACCACCTCTATATGTACTGGTGTCAGTCCAGGCGCCCCAAGGATGGTGAGGATGTTGAGCTTGTGCTCGGAACAGTGGGTGCAGAATGTGACCCCGACGAGCCCTGGAAGCTTATTTCCGAGCCTGTATGGATTAACAAATTCTCTCCCGACAAGGAATGGGAAAGACACGGAGAATATAACCAGAACGAACGCATCGGCTGGACAGAGGGTCAGTGGATGATAAAGGTTGGTTCAAGATATTATCTTCTTTACTCGGGAAGCGGAACTCAGTTCTCAAGCTATGCTTGCGGTATCATGTATTCCGACGAAGGCCCTCTTACAGGCTTTAAGCGCCAGGAAAGACACGACCCGCTCTCCGAAAAGAGACACGGACTTTTGCGCGGTGCAGGTCACGGCTCTATCTCAGAAGGTCCCGATAACACACTCTGGCTGTTCTACACCAATATTTTCTGCTTTAATAATGTTTATGAAAGACGAGTAAGCGTAGATGTTCTCGGAATTGACGAAAACGGAGAGCTTTACTGCCCCGAAACAACAGAAGTACCTCAGTTTGCCCCGGGAGAAATCAAGAATCCCGAAAACGGCAATGGTGCGGGACTTCTTCCCCTTACATTCCTGCAGCCCACATCTGCAACAAGCCACACACCCGGCAGAGAACCCTTCTATGCGGCAGATGACAGCGTGTTTACATGGTGGCAGCCTGCAAAGGATGACCCGGAAAAGCTCCTCACGGTAGATTTGCGTTCGATTAAGGGCTATCATATTGAAGCAATGCGCCTAATCTGGAGAGATATAGGCATGGAAACCCTTGACGGAATCAACCCCGGTGCTTTCCGGTATACCGTTGAATATGAAGACATTGAAACGGGCGAATGGAAGATGCTCATTGATGAAGCGGAAAACACAAGAGATTTGTGCGTTGATTACAGACAGTTTGATACAGTTACCACAAAGAAGGTTCGTCTGCGTATTCTCGGTGCCCCCGAGGGAATCGAGCCCGGTGTTACAAGCTTTACCGTTTTCGGTAAGTGCGCACACTAAAGCAAAATAAAAGGAGAATTTTATGACAGCAAATTATCTTGAATCCTTTAATGAATGGAAACACGACTCGTTTTTTGATGAGGATACAAGAAAAGAGCTTTCTCTTCTCGACGAGGAAAAGGACAAAAAGGAAATAGAGGACAGATTTTACTGCGACCTTGAGTTTGGTACGGGGGGACTTCGCGGTGTAATGGGTGCGGGTACAAACCGCATGAATAAGTATACCGTCGGCAAGGCAACCTACGGTCTCGGACTTTATTTACTTGATACCTTCGGAAAAGAAAAGTGCAAAACAAAAGGAGTCTGCATAGGCTTTGACACAAGAAATAACAGTAAGTTTTTTGCTTCTGTCTGTGCCGATATTCTCTCGGGACTCGGCATCAAGGTTTATCTTCATCAAAGTGCAAGACCTACCCCCATGCTATCCTTTTCGGTAAAATACGTCGGCGCTCTTTCAGGTATTGTTCTCACGGCAAGCCATAACCCGAAAGAATATAACGGCTACAAGGTTTATGATGAATACGGCTGTCAGCTGACAACCGAGCCTGCAAAAAAATTGCTCTCTGTTATAAATGGCATTTCAGATATAAAGACAGTTCCCTTTGGCAGAGATGAAAGCCTTGTCGAGATTGTTGACCATACCGACGTGTTTGTGGACGAGGTTATGAAGCAGTCAAGGCTTGAAAATGGGGCTGCCAAAGAAAAACTTCACATTGTTTACACTCCGCTTCACGGCACGGGACGTGTTCCTGTCCTTGCGGCGCTTCAAAAAGACGGCTTTACAAACATACAAACGGTTGAAAGCCAGCTTGCCGAGGACGGAAATTTCCCGACTGTTGCCTCTCCCAACCCCGAGGATAGACGGGCGCTTACTCTGGGTATTGAACTTGCGCAAAAGTCTGGTGCCGATATTGTATTCGGCACAGACCCCGACTGCGACAGAGTGGGAATTGCCGTAAAGACAGATGAGGGCTACACCCTTATGACGGGAAATCAGGTGGGAGCGCTTCTTGTTGATTATGTTCTATCAAATACCGACCTTTCCTCTGTTGAAAAGGCGGCGGTTATAAAGACGGTTGTAACAAGCGAGCTCGGTGCGGAAATTGCAAGAAGCTACGGTGCAAACATTTTTACGACCCTTACGGGCTTTAAATTCATAGGCGAGAAGATTACCCAGTTTGAAAGCGCAAGAAAAGAGAAGAATGAACTTTGCGACTACTCCTACCTTTTCGGCTACGAAGAATCCTATGGCTACCTTTGCGGAACACACGCAAGGGATAAGGACGCCGTGGTCTCCTCCATGCTCATATGCGAAATGGCTGCCCTCTGTAAATCGCAGGGCAAGACTCTTGTCGACAAAATGAATGAGCTGTACGAAAAGTTTGGGTTTTATAAGGATGCCCTTGACAGCTTTACTCTAAAGGGAAAAGACGGACTTGAAAAAATCAAGTCCATGATGATACAACTCCGCAATGACGGCTCGCCCTTTGAAGAAGAAGCGCTTGTTCAGGATTTTTCCATTGGTGTTGCTGCCGAAGAGGGCTTTGGCACGCTTCCCAAGTCCGACGTTCTAAAATACATTTTTTCAGACACTTCCTGGGTGGCAGTAAGACCCTCGGGAACAGAGCCGAAAATAAAGATTTATTACAGCATCAAAGAGCAGGACAGGGAAAAAGCGGAAAAGCGGCTTGAAAGGGTAAGGCTTGAAATAAAATCCGCACTTGGATTGGAATAAAACAGAAAGAGACGGTTTTCCGTCTCTTTTTTGTATGATTTTAGTGTGTTTGCAAATACTAAAGACGGTGATTGTATGCTTAAAACCGTCTATCGCATATCCGTCATGTACTTTGTTTCGATAATTCTCATGCGTCTTGCAGGAAAAAGAGAGGTTGCACAGCTTGAGGTGAGCGAGCTTGTCACCTCCTTTATGGTGTCGGAGATTGCCTGTATGCCCATTACCGACCCCGAAGTGCCGCTTTGGGATGCAATAGTTTTCTCACTCACTGTTATACTTCTTGAGATAATACTTACAAATCTCAGCTTAAGACTTCCTTTTTTCAAGCATGTGGTAATAGGAAAGCCGGGATTTTTGATAGTTTCGGGAAAGCTCGACAAAAGGGAGCTTAAAAAATCCGGCGTAAGTCTTTCCGAGCTTATCAGTGCCATGAGGTCGAACGGCGTTACAAGCCTTGATAAAATCAATTATGCAATTCAGGAACCTGACGGAAATATAAGTGTAATACCCTATAAAGAAACCCCTGAAACAGAAGTGGAGGAAAACGAAGCAGGACTTCAGCATATGCTTGTCTGTGACGGGAGGCTCAACAAAACCGAAATGCAAAAATTCGGCTTTTCCGAGAGGGATGTGCAAAGGATTTTGCAGAAGAAAAACATAAAAAGTATAAAAGGCGTGTTTTATCTTGGCGTCGATGACAGGGGAGAGAGCTTTGTGATTGAAAAATAAAAATTGGCACCGTCGTAATAACGGTGCCGATTTTTATATTGAGCTTCTCGACTTACATGTTGTTGAGCTTAACTGTAAACTGGCTCTTCTTTCTTGCTGCTGCGTTGATGTGCATTGTGTTTTTTGCAACTGCCTTGTCAAGCTTGCTTACTGCAACTGTGTATGCTTCCTGTGCTGCTGCCTTGTCACCTGCTGCTACTGCTGCTTCGAACTTCTTGAGAGAAGTCTTGAGATTTGTCTTGAACATCTGGTTCTGAAGAGACTTAGCTGCTGTAACCTTAACGCGCTTCTTAGCGGACTTAATGTTCGGCAAAGTGTTCACCTCCTGTTTTGGTACGCCTTATAGGCATACTGATACATTTATTATTATTCTAAGGTATTTTATCACGATATTCTGAAAAATACAAGAGCAAAGTGAGATTTTTAACAACTTTTTCAATTTTTACGGAAACGGAGAGCAAAAAATATGGATTTTAGTACAAAATTCACAGTAAGAACCGACCTTGCGGACGAGGCTTTAGAGAATCTCGGGGGCAAAAAGGGGGATTTGGGCGACGGAATAGGCTTTGAAACAGAGTATATACGCTCTGTTAGGGTGGACAATGTGACGGTAAAAAACGAGACAGCCGAGAGAATCACGGGAAAGCCCATAGGGAAATATGTAACGGTTACAACCGGTGAAATATGGAAAACCGACAAGGAGACCT
Organism: Clostridia bacterium; assembly: GCA_017456765.1. Classification (GTDB taxonomy): domain Bacteria; phylum Bacillota; class Clostridia; order Oscillospirales; family CAG-382; genus UMGS1387. The sequence goes on from JAFTIR010000036.1 coordinate 36,714, forward strand.
TTGAAAACATCGCAAAGACGATAGCGGACATCGTTAAGGGAATGCTTCCGGAGGAGAAAGGGCTTTGTCTTGTGGCGGCACTGGGTAATGACAAAATAACAGCGGACGCCATAGGGCCTCTTGCGGCGGATAACTTAATTGTTTCACGCCACATAAAAATAAAAAGCCGCGACCTTTACGATTCTCTCGGACTCGGGGAATGTGCCTGTATTACACCCGGAGTAATGGGAGATACGGGTGCGGAGGCACTTGAGCTTGTAAAGGGGGCGGTGGATGCTCTGAAACCGTCCTGCGTTGTGGTTATAGATGCTCTTGCATCAAGGAATGTTGAAAGGCTTGCAAAAACGGTGCAGATTTGCGACAGCGGAATTTCTCCCGGCTCGGGAGTGGGAAACGCAAGACAGGAGATAAGCAAGAACACCCTCGGTGTGCCGACGGTGGCCATTGGAGTTCCGACGGTGGTGGAGGTACAGACGCTTTGCCTTGATGTTTTGTCCGGTGTGCTGGAAAACGAGAGGGAGGTGCTTGACTATGTTGAAAAGAAAATGCCTCAGAACGTTGGAAGATTTTTCGTCTGCCCCAAGGAAACGGACAAAATAATCAAAAGTATGTCAAAGCTTGTGGGGTATTCCCTCAATTTTGTGCTTCATAAAGACATGACTCTTTCGGAAATGGATGAATTTTTGGCGTAAGAGTGGCATAAAATTTAAAAAACAACAAAAAAGGCTGTGATGTAATGATATATGAAAAAAGAGACGCAGGCATGGCAGTAAAGAGAGAGGATATGCCGGTAAAAGATGTAAGGTCGGTGGCTGTGGAAAGCACTCACAAGCCACCGCAGCCGGTAAGTAGTGTCGGATATATCACAAGACAGAAACCGGGCATTGTGCAAAGAATAAAAAGAAGACGGCGCTTGAGACAGGGAATTAAAGCCACGGCGGTATTCTTTGCTGCACTTGCCTTTTGCGTGTTTACGCTTGATGCAAAGCTGCTGCATGGCAGAATGAGAGCCGAGATAGGCAATGCCTTGAGACAGGGCGCGAGATACACTCTTGAAAATGTTGCCCAAAACACGGCTGAAAAAGAGAATACTCTTTACACACGCCTGCTCTACGACAGAACCGTGCAATATCCGATGGCACAGGCAGGCGGCGCACAAAAATTTGATTTGCTTGCCAAAGAAGCGAAAAAAGAAACGCAAGAAACTGTGGCGGCGGCAAGCAATGTGTCGGGAGGTTTTGTTGACGGCACAAAATTTTATCCTATAACAAGCCTTGATTTGTCTGCAGAGAGTCTGTATGTTCTGTCAAACGGCACAAACTTTTCTCCCGACACTCAAAAGCTCGCGGAGATAACGCCAAAGGCACTGGAAAATGTCGAGCTGACAGACGAGCCGCTTGTTCTTATTGTACATACCCATGGCGAGGAGTGCTACACAGAATACATGGATATGTACCCGCAGGATGAAGCAACAAGAAGCTCCGACACAGACAAAAATGTTGTCCGTGTGGGAAAGGAGATAGCCGATACTCTCTCGGACTTCGGAGTAAATTCCGTTCACTGCACGACCATGCACGACAGCGAATCCTTTATAAATGCCTATTCGGGCTCGGCATCCTCGGTAAAACAGTACCTGAAACAGTACCCCTCAATTAAAATAGTTGTGGATGTACACAGAGATGCCATAATCCGTGATGACGGGGAGAGCGTAAAGGCTGTGACAAATATAGCAGGGCAGGACTATGCACAGCTTATGTTTGTGGTGGGAACAAACGAGCTTGGTCACAACCACCCCGACTGGCAGGACAATCTTTCTCTTGCCCTCTCTCTTCAGAAAAGCATAGAGGACACATATCCGTCGCTTTGCCGAAGCATAAACTTGAGGAATGTTCCCTTTAATCAACAGCTTTCAAGCGGTTATCTTCTGCTTGAGGTAGGAACGAGTGCAAACACACTTGACGAAGCACTGCGTTCGGCAAGGGCTTTCGGAGAAAATCTTGCAAGAAGCGTTGTTTCTTCGCAGTACTGATACATATTAAATAAAGGAATGATAAAATGCTGACTAAAAGAAAAATAGTGGACTTTATATGTGCTTTTGCCGCTTTTTCGATAGTGCTTTTAAGTATTGCGGCACTTACGGGAGAGAGCTTTTTTGAGGGCGCGGTGAGTTGGGAAAGGGAAAGTGCAAGTCTTTCCTTGTTTGGTACAAGATTTGCTTTTGACAAGAGAATTCCGCAATCGCTTTACCGCCTTGTGTCCTTTAATGATGTTTTGTTCGGCAAAGGAGCGGTGGAGATAATCGGCTCTGCGATAAACTTTTTTGCGACATATGTTTCTGAAGGAGCCTCCGTTGCTTTTCATGTTGCGAGAATGGCGGTGGGGGCACAGTGAGAACGGCAGAGACACTTACTGTTTTTGCTCTTGGAGGCTTTGGCTACGGATTGTGTGAATTGATTTGGAGGGGCTACACCCACCCGACAATGTTTTTGCTCGGAGGTGTGTGCCTGCTTGGACTTTATGAGCTGGAGAGAAGATTTTCTTCTCTCCCTCTTGCTTTCAGGTGCATATCGGGAGGAATTTTTATAACAAGCCTTGAGCTTGTTACGGGGATTATGGTTAACACGGTTTTCGGAATGGGCGTGTGGGACTATTCGGATATGCCCCTTAACCTTTTCGGGCAGATTTGTCCCCAGTTTTTTGTTGCATGGGTGTTTCTTTGTATCCCCGCTTTTTATCTGTGTAAAAGGCTTCTCGGAAAATTCGGGCAAATTTGTGTATAAAACTGATGAAATTATCATACAAAAAGTAAAAAATCTCCAAATGTGCGAAATTATTTTGAAAAAAGTTGAAATTCAGTTGACATTCTGAAAAAAGAGTTGTATAATTAAAATCTATAAAAATTAAAATTTTAACAATTCGTTGGAGGTATACAACAATGAGCAGAATTTACAACTTTTCAGCAGGTCCTTCCATGCTTCCCGTAGAGGTGCTGGAGCAGTGTGCGGCAGAAATGCTTGACTATAACGGCAGCGGTATGTCGGTTATGGAGATGAGCCACCGATCACCTGTTTATGATGCAATCATCAAGGAAACCGAGGCTGACCTTCGTAAGCTCATGAACATACCCGACAACTACAAGGTTCTGTTCCTTCAGGGCGGCGCATCCACACAGTTCGCCGCAATTCCTCTCAATCTTATGAAGACCGGCAAGGCAGACTATGTAGTTTCCGGCCAGTTCTCAAAGAAGGCTTACAAGGAAGCACAGAAATACGGAGATGCAAAGTGCATTGCTTCTTCCGAAGACAGAACATACGCATATATTCCCGAAATCACACCCGATATGGTGAGAGAAGATGCAGACTATGTTCATGTTTGCTACAACAACACAATTTTCGGTACAAAGTACCCCGAAGTTCCCAATGTTGGTGATAAGGTGCTTGTTGCCGATATGTCCTCCTGCATTACAAGCGAACCTGTTGATGTAACAAAGTTTGGCTGTATCTATGCAGGCGCACAGAAGAACATGGCTCCCGCGGGTTTAACTGTTGTTATCATCAGAGAAGACCTTCTCGGTACAGAAAAGGAATTCACTCCCGTAATGCTCAATTACAAGGAAATGGCAGATAATGACTCCATGTACAACACACCTCCCTGCTATGCAATTTATGTTGCAGGTCTTGTGTATAAGTGGGCGCTTAAAAACGGCGGTCTTGAGGCAATGAAGAAGAGAAACGAAGAAAAGGCGGCTCTTCTCTATGATTACCTCGACAATTCTAAGCTCTTTAAGCCTACGGCAGATAAGAAGTGCCGCTCCATGATGAACGTATGCTTCGTTACGGGCGATGCTGACCTTGACAAGAAGTTCTGCAAGGAAGCAGAAGCGGCAGGTCTTTCCAACCTCAAGGGTCACAGAAGTGTCGGCGGTATGAGAGCTTCTATCTACAATGCAATGCCCAGAGAAGGCGTTGAAAAGCTCGTAGCTTTCATGAAGGCTTTTGAAGAAGCTAATTCTTAACTTACCTTTTCTTTGATAAAAAGAAAAAGTAAGCAAAAAGAAAATATTTCGGGACTGTATTCTCGAAAAGAAATTTTAATGTTCCATTCCCGAATGGAGTCCCGTTTGACCGCTATAAAGCGAGGCGGTCAAACTCAGATAGTTTTTGATGTTTTCCGGAAAGGTGAAAATAAAATGTATAACGTAAAATTACTTAACAAAATCGCAAAGTGCGGCACAGACATTTTCGACAAGGGTACATACAATGTAGGCGAAGATGTACAGAATGCCGAAGCTATAATGGTAAGAAGTGCGGCAATGCACGACATGGAATTTGATAAGGAGCTTTTAGCTATCGCAAGAGCAGGTGCGGGTGTAAATAACATTCCCCTTGACAAATGCTCTGACGAGGGTATTGTGGTATTCAATACTCCCGGTGCAAACGCAAACGCAGTTAAGGAGCTTGCAATCTGTGCGCTTCTTCTCGGCTCAAGAAAAATCGTAGATGGTATCAACTGGGCTTCAACTCTTACAGAAGATGTTGCAAAGGCTGTTGAAAAGGGCAAGGGCGCATATGTAGGTCCTGAGCTTTACGGCAAGACTCTCGGTGTTATCGGTCTTGGTGCTATCGGTGCACTTCTTGCAAATGCGGCAGTTCATCTTGGCATGAAGGTTTACGGCTATGACCCCTATATCACGGTTGATGCTGCATGGAGACTTTCAAAAGAGATTAAACACGCAACAGAGCTTTCTGAAATCTATGCAAACTGTGACTATATCTCTGTTCACGTTCCTTCAACTCCCGACACAAAGGGTATGATTAACGAAGCGGCAATCGCTTGCATGAAGGACGGCGTAAGAATCATCAACCTCGCTCGCGCTGACCTTGTTAACAACGCCGACATCAAGAAGGCATTGGAGGACGGCAAGGTTGGTTCATACGTTGTTGACTTCCCCACAGAAGAAACTGTAAATGTTCCCGGTATCGTTGCAATTCCTCACCTTGGAGCTTCCACTCCCGAATCCGAGGACAACTGTGCTGTTATGGCGGCGAACGAGCTTGTGGATTACCTTGAATGCGGCAATATCAAGAACAGCGTAAACTTCCCTGCAGCGAGTCTTCCTTGCGGCGGCGGAACAAGAGTGTGCGTTCTTCACAAGAATGTTCCTGCAGTTCTTTCGCAGATTACAACAACTCTTTCCGATGAAAAGATTAACATTGAAAATCTTGTAAATGCTTCAAAGAAAGACAATGCTTATACTCTTCTCGAGGTAACAGGCGATGTTACTGCTGCTCTTGAAGAAAAGCTTGCTTCTATTGAGAATGTTATCAGAGTGAGAGTTATCAGATAGTTTTTTACACTTATGTTTTTAAGGCGGCTGTTTAGCCGCCTTTTCTGTTTCCTTTTGTAAAAGCATGCTCTCTTTCTGTGTGTGTATTCCTGAACCCTGTCACACCTATATTATAGCACAAATGTTCTGTTTTGTCAATAATGCTGCCGTGATTGTTACGCAAAAGATACATTTACATTAACATTAGCATTATCAGTATCATTATCATTATCATTTACATATACATATACATTAGGTAGCAGTTTGGTAGCGTTTGGTAGCGTTTGGTAGCGGTTTGGTACAGGTTTGGTAGCAGTTTGGTAGCGGTTTGGTAGCAGTTTGGTACAGGTTTGGTAGTGGTTTGGTAGTGGTTTGGTAGCTTTTGCCGAAGCGAAAGTGACAGAAAAGCGGTTGAAGGGATATTCCGCCGTCTGCGGACGGCGTTTTCCGTTACTTTTCACTCGCGAAAAGTAACCCAAAGCGACCGCTCATGTTCGGGACTTTTTGAGGTCCCGAACGAGCCGCGGCGGCTCTTTTTAGTCCTCAACGAAATAACAGAGAATTTTTTAATGAAACTTCCACTACCTCATGTGAAAAGCCTGCCTTGCGGCAGGATGGTGTATATGTTTAAGGTTATCGATAACTAAAAGCCTGTGCCTTTGACAAACATTCCGTAGGTTTACCCAAACCCGAGGTTTGCAGTCAATCAAAAAATGATGGCTTGCGAGATTTTCGAATACATATTGTAGCGTTTTTGGTTTATTTTGGGGTGTGCCAAAAGAAACTCGCCTCCGCAGAGCCCAAAACTCCCCAACCCCTTGTATGTCAAAACAACCAAAACCCTATATATAGATTGGTAAAATTTGCATAAAATTTTCGGGCAAAAATTTGAAAAAAACCCTTGACAAATTGTTGACAGAGTTGTATAATAAGCGTTGACTGAATACTGTAGGTGTGTATTTATGCGCATTTTGCGGTGTTCGGAAAAACTTATTGAAAGGAGTTGCGGTATGCCAACATTTAACCAGTTAGTCAGAAAAGGACGTGAACAGGTTACTTACAAGTCTAAGTCTCCTGCACTTCAGAAGGGTCTCAACACTCTTACAAAGAAGGCAACAGACCAGAGCGCACCTCAGAAGAGAGGCGTTTGCACAAAGGTTTCGACAAAGACTCCTAAGAAGCCTAACTCTGCTCTTAGAAAAATTGCAAGAGTTCGTCTTACCAACGGTATCGAAGTTACATCCTATATCCCCGGTATAGGCCATAACCTCCAGGAACACTCTGTTGTTCTTATCCGTGGCGGTAGAGTTAAGGACTTGCCTGGTGTACGTTACCATATTATCCGTGGTACACTCGATACACAGGGCGTTGCTAAGAGAAATCAGTCCCGTTCTAAGTACGGCGCAAAGCGTGAAAAGAAGGCTGCTAAATAACAGCACGGCTTTTTAAGCATTTTGGCAGTAAATTAAAACTGCAAAAAATTGGTTAGTATTACAGAGGTAACCGCATATCTATAGATTGTGGTACGACCTCATCGTTAGTGCTGACGGAATAGGTAATCTCATTTCGAGTACCTGTGAATTCATTTTATGTGAAGGAGGGAATTACAGTGCCTAGAAGAGGTAACGTACCCAAGAGAGACGTATTGCCCGATCCTATGTACAATTCAAAGCTCGTAACAAAGCTTATCAACAATATTATGTACGACGGTAAAAAGGGTGTCGCTCAGAAGATTGTATATGATGCATTTGCAATCATAAATGAAAAGGTTGGAGATCCTCTGGAAGCATTCCAGAAGGCTCTTGAAAACATCATGCCCGTTCTTGAAGTTAAGGCTCGTAGAGTTGGTGGTTCTACTTACCAGGTTCCGATCGAAGTAAGACCTGAAAGAAGACAGACACTTGGTCTCAGATGGCTCACAACTTATTCAAGAGCAAGAGGCGAAAAGAAGATGGCTGAACGTCTTGCAGCTGAAATCATGGATGCATGCAACGGCGTAGGTTCTGCTGTTAAGAAGAGAGAAGATACTCATAAGATGGCAGAAGCTAACAAGGCTTTCGCACATTACAGATATTAAGCTCGTGCTGCATATGGCAGCGCAGAGCATCTGTAAAACCGGACAAACTATTGTCCACATTCTAAATAATATAAGGAGAAAAATCCATGTCGAGAAGTTGTCCACTTGAGCGTACCAGAAATATTGGTATCATGGCTCATATCGACGCCGGTAAGACTACAACTACCGAACGTATTTTGTACTATACCGGTAAAACTCATAAAATGGGTGAAACCCATGACGGCGGCGCTACAATGGACTGGATGGAGCAGGAACAGGAAAGAGGTATTACAATCACCTCTGCTGCTACAACCTGCTTCTGGGAAGGCGAAGGCAAGCAGTACCTTCCTCATAGAATCAACATCATCGATACCCCCGGTCACGTTGACTTTACAGTAGAAGTTCAGCGTTCACTTAAGGTACTCGACGGCTCTGTAACAGTTCTCTGTGCAAAGGGCGGTGTTGAACCTCAGTCCGAAACAGTATGGCGTCAGGCTGACGAATATAAGGTTCCCCGTATGGCATACGTTAACAAGATGGATATTATGGGTGCAGATTTCTACAGAGTTGTAGATATGATGCACGAAAGACTCCGCGCTAACGCTGTGCCGATTCAGCTTCCTATCGGTGCTGAAGATAAGTTCAAGGGAATCGTTGACCTCGTTAAGATGAGAGCTTTCATCTTCACTAACGACCTCGGTACAGACATTCAGGAAACAGATATTCCTGATGACATGAAGGAAAAGGCAGAAGAATACAGAGCTGCACTTTTGGAGCATGTTGCTGAAACAGACGAAGAATTGCTCGAAAAGTATCTTGGCGGTGAAGAGCTTACAATCGACGAAATCAAGGGCGCAATCAGAAAGTCCACTATCGACAATACAATGGTTCCCGTTGTTTGCGGTACTTCTTACAAGAATAAGGGCGTTCAGATGCTCCTCGATGCTATCGTTGACTTCATGCCCTCACCCCTCGACGTTCCGGCGGCAGAAGGTATCGATCCTACTCTTCCCGAGGACGAAGAAGATAACAAGATTACAAGAGAATCTGATGATAGCGCACCTTTCTCAGCTCTTGCATTCAAGATTGCAACAGACCCCTTCATCGGTCGTCTTTGCTTCATCAGAGTATATTCCGGTTCTATCACAGCAGGTTCTACTGTTTATAATACAAACAAGAAGAGCCGTGAAAGACTCGGAAGAATCGTGCTTATGCACGCTAACCACAGAGAAGACGTAGATACAATTTACGCAGGTGACATCGCAGCTGTTATCGGTATCAAGAACACTACTACCGGTGATACACTCTGTGATGAAAACAACCCCGTAGTTCTTGAATCTATGACATTCCCCGAACCCGTTATCAGAGTTGCTATCGAGCCTAAGACTAAGGCAGGTCAGGAAAAGATGGGTATCGCTCTTGCGAAGCTCGCTGAAGAAGACCCCACATTCAAGGCTTACACAGACGAAGAAACAGGTCAGACAATTATCGCAGGTATGGGTGAACTTCACCTCGAAATCATCGTTGACAGACTCCTTAGAGAATTTAAGGTTGAAGCTAACGTTGGTCAGCCTCAGGTTTCCTACAAGGAAGCAATTACTAAGAGCGCTGATGTTGATATGAAGTATGCTCGTCAGTCGGGTGGTAAGGGTCAGTACGGTCACGTTAAGATTACTGTTGAACCCAACGAACCCGGTGCAGGTTATGTCTTTGAAAACAAGGTTGTCGGCGGTGCTATTCCCAAGGAATACATTCCTGCTGTTGACGCAGGTATCCAGGGCGCTATGACAAACGGTGTTCTCGCAGGCTATAACGTAGTTGACCTTAAGGTTACACTTTATGACGGTTCTTACCATGAAGTCGACTCTTCTGAAATGGCATTTAAGATTGCCGGTTCTATGGCTCTTAAGGAAGCTCTCAGAAAAGCAGGCTCGGTTCTTACAGAACCTGTTATGAAGGTTGTTGTTGTTGCTCCCGACGATTACACAGGTGTAGTTATCGGCGACATCAACTCCCGTCGTGGTCAGATCCAGGGTATGGATCCTATCTCCGGCGGTCAGCAGATTCGTGCTTTCGTTCCTCTTGCAAATATGTTCGGTTACGCAACAGATCTTCGTTCCAACACTCAGGGCCGTGGTACCTATGTAATGGAACCCAGCCACTACGAACAGGTTCCTAAGAACGTTGCAGATGACATCATTGCTAAGAGAGCAAAGAAGGACTAATTAAAGTTCTAAGCAATTTTTCGAGCGAAACGGTGCTCAATATGAATAATGTGTAAATTTCATATGGATTTGTATTGACACTTTCGCCCGATTTGGTATAATCATATTTGTACTAAAAAAATAATTTTCTTTTTAAGGAGGAAACTCAAATGGCAAAGGCTAAATTTGAAAGAACCAAGCCCCATGTAAACATTGGTACTATCGGTCACGTTGACCACGGTAAGACAACTCTTACAGCAGCTATCACAAAGACACTTTCTCTCGCTAACGGTGCGAACGAATTCTTGGCATATGACCAGATCGACAACGCTCCCGAAGAAAGAGCAAGAGGTATCACGATCAACACAAGACACGTTGAATACGAAACAGAAGCAAGACACTATGCTCACGTTGACTGCCCCGGCCACGCTGACTACGTTAAGAACATGA
>JAFTIR010000037.1 GCA_017456765.1 Clostridia bacterium
ATTTTTATTTATTTTGTAGGTAACCTTGTAAACACCGTTAAGTACATTCTTGTCTGTGTCCTTAAAGCGACCGAGTTCACGAACTTCAATATCATAAACACGTTGAGGAGGGAATACTCTTTCGACATTTTTTTCAAACCTTTTTGACGGGTCTGTGTTTTTGTATGTTTCGGTGAAAAGACAGGGGTATTTTTCGTAGTTTCCTTCTTTCAACATTTTAAAGTAGTCGAGAAAGAATTTCTGACCCTCATGCAAGTTTGAAGCATTCTCGTCTTCAAGAGCATACAAGCTTCCGGATTCATCTATACCGTACATTACATACGGATAACGTGAAAGATACTCCGTATCCTGTGAAAGGTCCACATCCCATTCGGCTTCAAAAGGGGTATATGTAGGATACTGCTCTTGTATTTGAGCGATAATTGACTTTTCCTCAGTCTCTTTTTCAAACAGGAATTTTATTGCAAGAAGTATTGCTGCAAGAACGGCAAAAGCAATGAGAATGATTATACATGTTTTTTTCAGGTAATACATCTTTCTTTGCTTTTGGCTCATTGACGAAAGCATTTCTTTTTTAGTTTTCTTTGAAGATGCGCTTTCTTTTTTTGTTTTAACATCTTTTTTCATGCTTTTGTTTCCTTATATTTCTTTTTTGGCTGTCGCCTTTTCCATAAGACGCTTTGCATCGACAATCATTCTTTCGTGCTTCGCTGTGCCTATTACACCGCATTTGTCAGATGCGGTTATTTTGAAAACGAGCCGTTTTCCATCAACCTCTATAAGCTCGCTTTCGCATGAAACCGTCATTCCGAGAGGGGTGGCGGAAACGTGCTTTACCTCAATTGAAACGCCTACCGTTGTTTTTCCGGGCTCAAGATGATTCTTTACGCTGTTTGCGGCGGCACATTCCATAAGGGCAACCATTGATGGTGTGGAATATACCTCAAGCGAACCGCTTCCCATTGTAAGGGCGCAGTTGCTGTGGCTGACGATTATCTGTTCTTTGCCGAGAAGTCCTTGCTTTAACATTGAAAAATCCTCCAAAGGAATTATTTTTTCTTCAACTTGCGAAATGAATACTTTTCGTCGTATTCACGCATTTTTTTGTTTTCCTCATCGATGATGTCTTGCGTTGCAATCATCATGTAACAGGAATAGATATATACTGCGCTTTGTAAGAGCCATACAAGCTCGAAAATTACAAGGGCAAGATTGAGATATGCTTCGTATTTGCCTATGCCGACAAACGAGCATACAAGCTGAACTGCCAAGAATATCACAAAAACAATGACAAACGATGTACAGCTCTTTTCTCTCTTTTCTCCTTTTTCGAATCCCACTTCGCGCGAAATGTCGCCGAGCGCTCTGTAAAGAAACACCGAAAGGATAACGAGAATTGTGCGGTAGGCAATCTGGTCGGCGTACACGAGAGAGAAGGTTTTGCTGTAGTCGAATATATTCGTAAGGCTAAGGAGCCAGAGAACATTGTAAAGGATGAAATATGCAAGAAATGCAACACTGGCGTTTTTTGCTTTTCTGAAGTTATCTCCGTAGTCTGAGAGCTTGTCAAATCCCTTCAGCATAAGAAGACAGCCTATAATGTTGATGGGTGGCAGAGTCTTGAAGAAGAACAGGGTAGACCACCCTAAAAATATAAGTCCGAATCCCATTTTTTCTCCGCCTTTACTTGTCAGATGAATTTTCGTTCTTTAACATACAGCACTTTTTGTATTTAAGTCCGCTTCCGCAGGGACAGGGGTCATTTCTGCCCACCTGCTCGCTCTTGGGCTTTACGTATGGCTCGGCAGATTGCTTTTCGGGTTTTGCTGCTCTGCCGTAGACATTTTCTCTTGAATTTGGAGCAGCAGTTGCCGAGGGCATCTGTTTTTGTCCCTCGCTTGTTGCTTTTGGTGCTTCTGCGTGCTTTATTGTGCTTGCAGGCATAACGGAGAGAAGTGTCTTTGCTGTCTGTTCTTTGATGCTTTGTGTCATCTCGTCAAACATATCGCCTGCAATAAGTCTGTATTCCTTGAAGGGGTCCTGCTGACCATAGGCGCGAAGACCTATGCCGTCCTCGAGGTCGTCCATTGCATCTATGTGGTCAATCCAATGTCTGTCAACGTTTCTGAGAAGCACAATTCTTTCAATTTCACGCAAAGCTCCTTCGGGGAAAAGATTTTCCTTTTCCGCATACTTGCTTCTTGCTCTTTCGAGTAAATCCTCAAGGATACTTTCTGCACTCACCTTGTCGATGTCCTTTTCGTCGTATCCGAAATCATCTTCTGTTGTGAGAATGCCGAAGAAGTAGCCTCTCAGACCGTCAAGGTTCCATTCTTCGAGATTGTCGCCGACAAGGAATGTTTCGCATGCACTTTTAACATAGTCATCAATCATTGCCGAAACCTTTTCGTGAATGTCGGCACCCTCAAGAACCTCGCTTCTCTGCTTGTACATAATTTCTCTCTGCTTATTCATGACATCATCGTACATGAGGACGTTCTGACGTCTCTGGAAGTTGGTTTCTTCAAGACGCTTCTGTGCGTTTTCTATTGTGTTTGAGAGAATGGAGGCATCAATGGGGGTATCTTCGTCAAGTCCGAATCTTTCTACTATGCCCTCTATTCTTTCGCTTCCGAAGAGTCTTAAAAGGTCATCCTGGAGTGAGAGGAAGAACTTGGAGGCGCCGGGGTCACCCTGACGTCCTGCACGGCCACGCAGCTGGTTGTCTATGCGGCGTGATTCGTGTCTTTCTGTGCCGAGAATGTAAAGACCGCCTGCCTCTGCAACCTTCTTTGCTTCGGGGGCAATTTCCTCTTTGAACTTTGCGTAAAGGTCGGAATAGACCTTGCGAAGAGAGAGGATTTCTTCATCTTCCGTATCAAAATAGCTTGTGGAAACGCTAATCTGCTCGTTTTCGTATCCAAGCTTTTTCATTTCGTTCTTTGCCAGATATTCCGCATTACCGCCGAGCATAATGTCTGTACCTCTACCTGCCATGTTGGTGGAGATTGTGACAGCGCCGAGTTTACCTGCCTGCGCTACGATTTCGGCTTCCTTTTCATGATACTTTGCATTAAGCACCGTGTGAGGAATACCGTTCTTTTTGAGAATTTCCGAAAGAAGCTCACTCTTTTCAATGGAAACAGTACCCACAAGAACGGGCTGTCCCTTTTCGTGACATTCTTTTATCTGTTCAACTATTGCCTTGTACTTACCTCTGACTGTTCTGTAAACCACGTCGGAGTGGTCTTTTCTTATCATGGGACGGTTTGTGGGGATTTCCACAACGTCAAGGGCATAAATTTCACGGAATTCTGTTTCTTCCGTAAGGGCTGTACCCGTCATACCGGAGAGCTTCTTGTAAAGTCTGAAGAAGTTCTGGAAAGTGATTGTTGCAAGAGTTTTGGACTCACTCTTGATTTTAACGCCTTCCTTGGCTTCGATTGCCTGATGAAGACCGTTTGAAAAACGTCTGCCGGGCATGGTACGGCCTGTAAAGGTATCAACAATTATAACCTCGCCGTCTTTGACAATGTAATCGACATCGTTTTTCATGCTTCCTCTTGCGCGGATTGCAAGGTTAATGTGATTTGAAATGGTAATGTTGTCGGCATCCGAAAGGTTTTCTATACCAAAGTATTTTTCTGCTTTTCTGATACCCTCGCTCGTAAGAACAACCGTCTTTTTCTTTTCGTCGACAATGTAGTCGCCGGAAATTGTGTCGTGGTCTTCCTTGTTGTCAAGCTCTTTAATAACGTGGGCTGTAAGGGTTGCTGCGAATTTGTCTGCAGTCTTATACATTTCACTGGATTCGTCGCCCTGACCCGAAATGATAAGAGGAGTTCTTGCTTCGTCTATGAGGATTGAGTCGACCTCATCCACAATTGCAAAGGCATGACCACGCTGTGTGAGCTGTTCCTTATGGGTTGCCATGTTGTCGCGCAGATAATCAAAGCCATACTCATTGTTTGTTCCGTAGGTGATGTCTGCCCTATATGCCTTTTGTCTTTCTGCCTGGGTAAGACCGTGAACAATAAGACCCACAGAAAGGCCGAGATATGTGTAAACCTTTCCCATCCATTCGCTGTCGCGGCGTGCAAGATAGTCATTTACTGTGACAATGTGAACACCCTCGCCCGCAAGTGCGTTAAGGTATGCAGGAAGCGTTGCCATGAGGGTTTTACCTTCACCCGTTTTCATTTCGGCAATTCTTCCCTGATGTATAATAAGACCGCCTATGAGCTGGACACGGAAGTGCTTCATGCCAAGAACTCTCCATGCCGCCTCTCTTACTGTTGCAAAAGCCTCGGGGAGAATGTCGTCAAGGGTCTCTCCCTTTGCAAGACGTCCTTTGAGAACACCTGTCATTTCTTTAAGTTCTTTTTCGCTCATTGTCGAGAACTTCTCGTCAAGAGCTTCTATACTGTCAATTATGGGTAACAGCTTTTTTACGGCTCTCTCGCTGGATGTGCCGAACAATTTCGTAATAAGTGACATCTCTTTTACCTCGTATTTTTACTTAATTCTGAAGGTTTTAATAATTTCAGCAAATTCGTCCGAATGGTCGTTGTAGTTTTCGCTGTTAAGGTCTGTTTTCGCACCCTGTGTAAGGGTCAGTGTGTATACATTGTCCTCGTAAATGACAAGAATAGTCTCACATTCAAATGCTTCGTCGCCTATCGTTACGGAGTAGTCGGCGTGAGCAACCTTTCTTTTGCTGAGTTCTGTTTCTTTGACATCATTTAGTGTAAAACCGCCAAAGGTGTCGGAAAGTTGCTTCTGATAAGTTTCCCAGTATTCCATGGCGGAAGGAGTTTTTTCCTGACCGTGAGAGAATGAAAAGGCGGTAACGTTTGCCTTTGAAACATCATCGGGATTGTATGCCGAAAGCATACCGTCTGTGTATGAAACCGTCCAGCTTTCGGGACAGCTGAATGTATAATCGCATGTCTTACTTTCGACGGGTTTGAAACCGTTTTCAGGCTTCTTGCCGCATGAAATGAGTCCCATTCCTATTGTTGCAACTGCAAGGATTGCACAAAGTGTCTTTTTCATATCGTGATACTTCTCCTTATAATCATTTTAATTCATAATATTATACACCAAAACAAATATCAAGTAAAGCAATTTCAATCTAAATTAACACATTATTTTAGTTTATATAATAAATTAAATGAGTATTGATTTTATAATGCTATTGTGATATAATTAGTCAACATAGGGAGTGTGATAAGAATGAGAGAAATAATTTTTCGTGGAAAGATGCCTGACCCGTTTCTTAAGAGTGATGGCACAAGAATGACAAAAGAAGAATGGTTTGAAAAGAAGGATGAGATACGCCAAAAAATCGTGGATTTTGAATATGGCGGTATGCCTCCAAGACCTGAATTTGTTGAATTTGAAGAAATGAACAATGAACCCATTCCCGGACGCTGCGCTATGTGGTACAAAGTAAAGGCAGGTAAACCCGATAAGTATGTAACTTTTAATTTGCAGATTATAACAAATAATAAAGGCAAAGATAAATATCCTGTACTTCTTACAGGTGACGGATGTTACAGTAATCTTGAAAGCGACACAGTAACTGAAGCATTCAACAGGGGATATGTTACAGCTTCCTTTAACAGACTCGACTTTGCATATGATATGAAAGAACGCAAGGGCCCGCTTTATGATGTTTATCCGGAATATCCTGATTTCACGGCTATTTCCGCGTGGGCTTGGGGTTATAGCGTATGTATGGATGTTTTTGAAAAAATAGATTATGTTGATGAAACAGAGGTTGGTATAACAGGTCATTCCCGTGGTGGAAAAACTGTTATGCTTGCTGCAGCTATGGATGAAAGAATCAAGTATGTTTGCCCCAACAACAGTGGTTGTCATGGTGCGGTATCTCATCGCTGCTATGTTAAAGGACTTGGATGGCATGGTGACACAGAACGAATCGCCACAATGGTTGAAATGTTTCCCTCTTGGATGGGACCCAAGCTCTGGGACTACATTGATAAGGAAGAACAATTGCCTTACGATATGCACTATTTTGGTGCGCTCATTGCTCCACGTTATTATCTGCAGTGTGAGGGCATGCAGGACTATTGGATAAACCCAATCGGTGCTTGGCAGAATTTCTCGGCCGTAAAAGCGTGTTATAAATATCTTGGCTGTGAAGATAATGCAGGTGCATGGTTCAGACCCGGTTTTCATCGTCAGAAGCTCCCTGATTTCATACAGTTCCTTGATTTTATGGACAGAGCAAGGAAGGGAGAATCTCTTGCAGAGCATCTAAAGGTTAACCCATATCCCGAAGTTGAAAAGAATTTTGATTGGTAAAAGAAAATCTCAAAAAAGCACTGCCGGACAGTGCTTTTTGTTGCTTTACAAAAAACAGATATAATGTTGTTGAAAATTAAAAAAACATGTGCTTAAATTAGTTCACGTTGGAATTCGAACAGTTTGCACAGGGAGTAAAAATATGAAAAATAACGATTTTTTTAAGATAAAAGAAGACCTTTCGCTTTTGGGCATCAAAACGGGCGATGATATTTTGGTTCATTCTTCTTTCAAAAATCTCGGTGGAGTTGAGGGCGGAATTGAGACTGTTATTGAAGCTCTTTTGTCTGTGGTAGGGGATAACGGAACTTTGCTTTTTCCCACACTGAGCTTTTCGACAGTAAATCCGGAACCGCCAATAAACAACCCTGTATTTGATGTCAGGAATACACCTTCGTGCGTTGGTGCCATGTCAAATGTGTTTATGAATTTTGAGGGCGTCGAAAGAAGCCTTCATCCTACTCACTCTGTTGCGGCATTAGGCGCAAGACAGAAAGAGTACATACAGAACCACGAGCTTGATAACGAGCCGGTTGGAGAAAACTCTCCCTTTTTCAAGCTTGGGAAACTCGGGGGAAAGGTACTGTTTCTCGGATGCTCGACAAAATCCAACACATCCATGCATGGTGTTGAAGAATATGCAAAAGCCCCGTATGTTCTCAGTGAAAACACAAGACACTATGTCATCATAAATAAAGACGGAAACAGAACCGAAAAAGACTATTATTATCACTACATACATCAGAGAGGCTTTGCTCAGCGTTATGACCGACTTGAAAATATCATGAATTTTCAAAGAGGAAATGTGCTGAAGGCAGAGTGCGCTGTTGTAGACTGCGAAGAAATGTGGAAAGTGGGATCGGAAAAAATAAAGAGCGACCCGTATTACTTTGTTGAAAAAATAGAGTAATAACTAAAAATCACAGGAGAATTAAAATGGCTTATTCCTTTTTTGCACTTGCATCGAGAATGAAATATATAAACCGCTGGGGTCTTATGCGTAACCTCAGAAGCGAAAATCTCACGGAGCATTCTGCCGAATGCGCCATGCTTTCCCACGCCCTTGCGCTTATAG
>JAFTIR010000038.1 GCA_017456765.1 Clostridia bacterium
ATGGAGTTGATTTTAACGTTTCCGCCTTCAGCTAAAAACTCCTTTTCAGCCTTGATGCCCTTACCGGTCTTTGCGGTTATGTCAATATCTCCGGAGAGAATTGTTATAACCGATTCGGATTTGATACCGTGTTCGTATGAATTGACTTGTATTGTTCCACTTTTTATTGTAATGTCACCGTCACATTCAATGCCGTGCTTTTGAGTTCCTGAAACATTGAGAGTGCCGCTTCCCTCAAATATGATGCTGGTTTTTGCATTTATCGCTGCATCCCCGCCGCCCGAAAGAGTGTTATGTGTTCTGTCGGCGGTTTTTATTGTTGTGATGCCTGCATTTTCAATCTTTACAGCTTCATCACTTTCGTTTGTTATTTCTACTCCCGAAAGGATGATTGTCACATCGCCGTCGGCTTCAACCTTTAGTTTGCCGCCGGTGAGTGTTCCAGAAAGGTCATATGTGCCGCTCTTTGATATGGTGTAGTCAGAAGCACCGCTTAGCTTTACAAATGTTGTGGTTTCATAAAAATCGTCTTTCTTTGCACAGCCCGTAAGAATAATAAAGGTTGCCGCAAAAAGTGCCAGTGTCTTTGAAAATTTTGACATTGTTGTTTCTCCCTGAATGTTTTTGTGATTATATTTTTGCATATGAATGTGTTGGAAAAATCATGTCAGTGTGATTTTTTTGTGAAAATTTTGGTTTGACATTTGTAAGGAGATGTGCTAAAATATCTGTCGAAATGAGGCGAAAAGATGATACTTACACGCGACAAATCCTTTTATAAACAGTTTTTTTCACTCTATTGGGTTCTTGTCCTTCATAACATAATAATTCTTGGCGTAAACCTTGCGGATAATATAATGATAGGCTCTTATTCCGAGACAGCACTTTCGGGAGTAGGCGCAATAAATCAGGTGCAGTTTGTTTTTCAGCAGATTGTTATGTCGGCAGGCTCGGGTCTTGTGGCACTTTCAAGCCAGTACTGGGGGCAGGGAAGAACAAAGGAAATTAAGATACTGTCTGCCTGTGCAATGTCAGTAGGTGTTGTGACATCGGTACTTCTGTTTACACTTGCACTTTTTGTACCCGAAAAAATCGTCGGTATCTTTACTCCTTCGACTGATATTATTGCAGAGGGTGTAAGATATATAGAAATAATAAAGTTTACCTATCCGATTTTTGCAATTACAAATCTTCTTCTTGCGTCACTCCGTAGCGTAGAGACGGTAAAAATAGGCTTTTATGTTTCTCTCGTGACGCTTGTTACAAACTGCTCGATAAACTTTGTTCTTATCGAGGGACGCTTTGGCGCACCCGAAATGGGCGTGCGGGGTGCGGCAATAGGTACACTTGCGGCAAGAATACTTGAGCTTGTAATTGTTGCCGTGTATGTTTTCTTTGTTGATAAAAAGCTGAGACTCAAGGTCGTTGACCTTTTCAGCTTTGAAAAAAAGCTTTTGCATGACTATGCCAAAACAGCATTCCCGATTATCCTTGTCGGCGCAATGTTTGGAGTTAATACTGCCCTGCAGTCGGTAATCCTCGGTCATATGAGCGATAATGCAATAGCCGCAAATTCTATGGCTTCAACTCTTTATCAAACCCTTAAGGTTGCCGCGGTGGGTGCATCAAGTGCCACCGCTGTAATTGTCGGAAAAACAATAGGTATGGGAGATATGAAGAAGTTGAAGGAATATGTAAAAACACTTCAGGTTATGTTCGTCTGCATAGGTGTTGTAATCAGCACCACCATGTTCTTTGTAAGAACTCCCATTCTCTCGCTCTATGACCTTTCTCCCGAAACATACCGCCTTGCCGATTCGTTCCTGCTTGTGCTTTGTGTTACAGGCTTTGGTATGGCTTATCAGATGCCGACAATCGTCGGAATTATTCAGGGTGGTGGAGACGGAATGTTTGTTGTCAAGAACGACTTTGTCAGCCTATATTGCATTGTGCTGCCGCTTTCATTCCTTGCGGCGTTTGTGTTCAAATGGTCGCCTGTGGCGGTTGTGCTTTGCCTCAATCTTGACCAGATTTTCAAAGGAATCCCCGGTTTTATCAAGGTAAACAGGTATACCTGGGTTAAGAAGCTTACAAATACTTAGAATATATAAGGACGGCTCAGGCTGTCCTTTTGTGTTTTTGATTTGACAAAATAAGACAATTTAGTTGACATTTTGAACTTTTGGTGTTAAAATAAATTTGTGTTTTTTTACATATAATTCTTGTAAATGTATGAATGGAGGAGGACCGCTTTACGTACCTGTACGGATTCGGTTAAAATGAAAATGAAATCTGATAAATCAAAAATAGTTGTGCCTGTTGTAATTGCTTTGTCTATCATATTTATTGCTTTGATAGCGGGAGCTGTGGTGATGCTGTTAAGGATGAACAGCGAAAACAACAGTGCCGGCATTCGTGAAAATGAGGACGAAGCAGAGATTGTACAGCAGGATGAAAAGCAATCCGATTCGGACAAGGATAAGGATAGTGACAGCGACAAAGACGCCGAAGAAAATGATAATGATGATGAGAAAACAGAAGCGTCAACAGAGCTTAAAAGCATAAGCGGCTTGCCAAAAACATTGAAGCTGGAAAAGAACGATACATATATATTTGCTCCAAAGCCTGTTCCTGATGATTTTAAATATGATGAAGTGTCGTATTCTTCCTCCGATGAGTCTGTTGTGGTAGTTTCAGAAGACGGAACATTAACTGCAAAATCTTCAGGAAATGCTGTGATTACGGTTTCGATGGATAATGTAAAACGTAAGGTTAAAATAACAGTATCCGATAAAGAAGAAATTGTGTCCGAAATACAGGAATTGATGTCAGAGGCCTCGGCGGAAGTATCAAAAATGTCGGCTGTCACCAATAAGGATTTGTCAATGCTTAAAGAACGCATTGAAATAGTCAGTTCTTTTGTTGAAGGTTATGAGGATGTTGATTTGAGTAATCTTGACAATCAGGAGCTTTATCAACTGCAGATAGAGTTGTCACAGGATATTATGCCCGAGATTGATGCTTTAAAGATGGAAATCGATGCGCTTGAGGTTATAGTTGTCAAGTGCAGTTACTGCGGTTCGACAAGCCACACGGTTCATCCAAAATGTAACTATTGCGGCTCTTACAGTCATACTCAGCATCCGACGTGTAGTATTTGCGGCAGCTATGACCACACGGAGGCTGGACATCCAAGGTGTAATATTTGCGGCTCGACTGACCACGCAGTTCATCCGGCAATTTCGGCAGATATATGATATTTGAAAGACAAGGAGTATGAAAATGAGGCTTGTAAAGAAATTTTTTGTTGTGATGTTTGCTCTTTTGTTTCTTATGCAGAGCTTTGCTTTTGCTGCAGAAGAAAGAAAAATAAGCGTAACCATCAATGATGTTCCTCTTGTTTTCTGGCAGCAGGACCCGGTAATCATTAACGGCTATACATTGGTGCCTGTTAAAGAAATAAGCGAGAAGCTTGGTGCAAGGGTAAATTGGAACCAGCAGGAAAAGAAAGTTACCATCATAAAAGATAATGTGGCAGCAGCCATGGTTAATAATGTCAACATGATTTCCATATACGATGTCAACGGTGATAGTGTCACCCTTTCAAGAAATGTTTTGCTTGACACATCTGTTACTATTATAAACGGAAAAACAATGGTGCCGGTAAGAGTAGTTGCAGAGACCTTTGGCGTTAAGGTTGAATGGCACCCAAGAAGCAGAACGGTAAGACTCTATACACAGGATTACAGTGTGGGAAAACCCGTAATACTTGGAGAATGAGGTGAGTAACATGAAAAAAATGATTCGTACATTGTTGTTGGTTGCAGTTGTTTCATGTTTGTTGACTGTTACGGCTCTTGCGGTGGTTTCTGTGGATATGGCAGTGGTAGTCGGACGTGGAAATGTTGTTGTTTCAAACGGACTTTCTGCAAAACTCGAGCCGTTGTCAGACGGAACGGAAATGGAGGATATGTTTTGTGTTCCCGTGGTTATAAATGAGAGTACATATGTCCCGCTCAGATTTGTTCTGGAAAAAATGGGAATAACTGTCAGTTATGACTCAGATACGAAAACGACTGTTTTGACTAAAGATAACTCAAGATTGCCCGTATATTTTGCTGACGGTAAACTCAGTAAGTGTATTTCCGTCGTGATTGACGGTCAAAGTGTCACATTTGTACATGGAGACGGTCATGAAACAACAGAAGCAATTGACATCTATAAACATATCGGAATGACATATATTCCCGTAAGATACCTTGAAAGATTCGGTGCACTTATAAAGTGGGATTCTCAGAACAGTATTGCGTATATCAGCTATGAAGATACCGATTCCTTTACAAAAAAATATGAAAGAATAATGGGTCTTACAAATGCTGAAGAAAGACAGTATTCAATTGATGAGCATTTTTCAAACATTATAAATGTGTCAAGTCTAAAAACTGTTTTGGATAGCTACCTCACAGAAAGCTCCGAATGCTTCAACAGCCAGAACGGAGGCTTGGTTCAACCCTACAACGGAAAAAACTATTATCCCAATCTTAACATTGAAAAAGACGGATGGTTTGGCAAGGTCGGAGATAATGCAAGACAGCTCTGCTATGCAACCGACGGAACAAATAAATATATTTATTACGTAGACAGAGAAAAACAGAATCTTAGAAGACTGAAACTTGAAACCGATGATATTGTAAAGGATAAGCCCGTTAAACTTCCTGCAGCACTTGAAGGAAAAATGATTACACACCTCACTTCTTACGACGGAAACCTTTTCTTCGTTGCATATGATAATGCCGGCGAGGGCGGTCACGTTTATATGTGCAGGGTTGGAAATGAAGAAATGTGTACCGTAAAAATCACACAGGACAAGGCATGGAACTATTATGTTTCTCCTACCTATAAGCTGTATTTTATGAACTTTAATGAGGGATACAGACTTACATCAATTGATATGCGTTCCATAGATAACATAAATGTGTTTGTCAATAACCCTTGGAGCGGTGTTTTGAGTGACATTGTTAATTTTACCCCTATGCAGAGCTTTGCATTTGATTGCCAGAATGCTACGGATTATTACTATGTAGATATAGTAAATGGCGATTTGATTAAATCCAGCAGAAACCATGATACCGGAATAGAAGTGCTTAGTGCCGGTAAAAACGGTGCTCTCAGAACCTTTCTGAATGTCGGAAGCGTAGGCGGAAAAAAATCCGTGCTTTATGTAGAGTATCCAAACGGAAAGAACGGTGTCTTTGATAAATGTAAAATAGTGCAGTATGATTTGGTCGGAAAAACCGCCAAAGTCCTGCATGAAAGCAGTTTTGCAATAAACGGCCTTTGTGTGTACGGTGGAAAGATTTATTTTACAGATATGAATTATTCCGCCCTGTATGAGGTTAGCTTGTCTGGAACTGAATATAAAACAGCTAAGATAGGCTAAAGATATAAATGAATAGGGAATAAAGGACAGCTCAGGCTGTCTTTTTTCTTTTGTATATTTCTTCTGAATTTGCAAATACTCAATTTACAAAATAAATGGAGGAAAAGTTATGAAAAGAATGAAATATCTATTAGTTTTGGTCCTGTCAGCTATTGCACTTTGTACACTTGCCTGCGGTGCAGAACTCGAACTGAACAGCACCTCTGCCTGCCTCATGGAAGCCTCGACGGGAAAGATACTTTATGAAAAAAACGCCGATGAACGGCTTGAGCCTGCCTCGGTTACAAAAATCATGTCGCTTCTTTTGGTGTTTGAAGCCATGGACGAAGGGAAATTTGACCTGAATACTCCCGTTTCGGGAAGCGAACATGCCTGCTCTATGGGTGGCTCGCAAATCTGGCTGGAGCCCGGCGAAACCATGAGCGTTGATGAAATGTTAAAAGCCGTGGTTGTTGCCTCCGCCAATGACTGCACCGTGGCACTCGGTGAGCTTGTGGCAGGCTCGGAGGAGAGCTTTGCCGCACTTATGAATGAAAGAGCAAATGAGCTTGGAATGACAAATACCCATTTTGTCAACTGCACAGGACTTCCTGCCGATAATCACTATACAACTGCCCGCGATATTGCAATTATGACACGTGAGCTTCATAAGCATAAGAGGGTATATGATTATACAAAAATATGGATGGACACGCTTCGAGGCGGTGAGTTCGGCATTACAAATACAAATAAGCTCATAAGATTTTATAACGGAGCCACCGGCATGAAAACAGGCTATACCTCGTCTGCACTTTACTGTATGTCTGCAACTGCTGAGCGTGGCGGAATGAATCTTATTGCAGCTGTTATGAAAAGTGAAAGCAGTGATAAACGTTTTGCCGATGCAAAGAAACTTCTTGAATACGGATTTGCAAACTATGCCGTTTATAGACCGGAGCAGATAAAGCTCGAAAACCTCAAGGTTCTCGGAGGCACTCGTGACAGTGTTGAAATCGAAACAGAATGTAGCGATATTCTTATAGAAAAGGGAAGACAAAATAAGGTCGAAGTGAGAGTAGAGCTTGACGAAAGTATCGAGGCACCCTTTAAGAAAAACACTAAGGTCGGCAGAGTGGTTTACAGCATCGGACAAGAGGAAATTGCGCAGTACCCCATAGTTACGTCGGAAGGTGTCGAAAAAATCACATTTTTCGGTATTTTCAAAAAGCTACTTGCTTCTACTGTAACCGTAATATGAGTCTTTGAAAAAATTGTTACAAATTCATGTAGAATTATAACGCACACAGGTTTATAATCTAAATATAAAATGAATTTGGAGGAAGACAACTATGGCAATTAAGTGTAATGACAAATTTGTAAAGAATTTTGTAACCGATGCTGAACTTCGTGCACTTGTTCCCGCACTTGAGGCGGCACATGACAAAATTGTAAATAAGAGTGGCGAGGGAAATGATTTTCTTGGCTGGCAGACGCTTCCTGTTGATTATGATAAAGAAGAATTTGAGAGAATAAAGAAGGCGGCAAAAAAGATTCAAGGCTCTTGCGATGTTCTTATCGTTATCGGTATCGGAGGCTCATACCTTGGTGCCCGTGCCGCAATAGAATATATTAAATCCCCCAACTATAACCTTTTGAAAAAGAATACACCCGAAATTTACTTTATAGGAAATTCCATTTCTCCTGCAGCTCTTTCCGAAACCCTCGCACTCTGTGAAGGTAAGGACATCTGCGTAAATGTTATTTCAAAGTCGGGTACAACAACAGAGCCTGCCGTGGCATTCAGAATTTTCAGAGGACTTCTCGAAGAAAAGTACGGTAAGGACGGAGCAAAGGAAAGAATCTTTGCAACAACCGATAAGGCAAGAGGAACACTTAAAGAATTCTCCGATGATATGGGCTATGAAACATTCGTAATCCCCGATGATGTCGGCGGAAGATACTCGGTTCTTACAGCCTGCGGACTTCTTCCGATAGCTGTGGCAGGATGCGATATTGACAAGATTATGCAGGGAGCTGCGGCGGCATACGATGAGCTTTCGATATGTGACATTGAAAAGAATGATGCTTATAAGTATGCTGTAATCAGAAACGTACTTTATAATAAAGGTAAGTCCCTTGAAATTATGGCGTGCTATGAGCCTGCATATCAGTATATGAACGAGTGGTGGAAGCAGCTCTTCGGCGAAAGCGAGGGCAAGGACGGTAAGGGTATTTTCCCGGCATCCGTAATCTACTCCACAGACCTTCACTCCCTCGGACAGATTGTTCAGGAGGGACAGAGAAATATGTTTGAAACTGTTGTCAATATTGATAAGCAGAACGCGAGCGTAATTATCCCCGATGACCCGCAGAATATTGATAACCTCAATTTCCTCTCGGGACATGAGCTTGATGAAGCTAATAAAAAGGCATTTCTTGCAACAGTTCTTGCACACAATGACGGCGGTGTACCCAATATTATTCTTGAAGTTCCCTCAAGAAGCGAATATGACTACGGTTATATGGTTTACTTCTTTGAGCTTGCCTGCGCGGCATCTGGATACATTCTTGGTGTAAATCCCTTTAACCAGCCCGGTGTTGAGGCGTATAAGAAGAATATGTTCGCACTTTTAGGTAAACCCGGTAAAGAAAATGATGAGAGACGTGCGGAATTGGAAGCCCTACTTTCTTAAGGAGAAAGTAGGCAAAGACCTTTTAATTTAGCACTTCTCAAGCCTCTTGCTTAATAGATTAAGGTGCTCGATTCAATCAATCACCCGTACCAAACGACGGCACGGGTGATTTTTTTGTTGCAACGGACAAAATGTTATGTTATAATTAGAATACAAAAGATAAGGAGGTATGTTTATGAAAAAAATCCGCTATTTCCTGATGGGTGTTGCCATAGCACTTTTTGTGTCTTTAAGCACCTTTGCCTACAATATCACAGGTTGGATGTTCGGTGTAGGTTTTCTTCCTGAATTTCCCGTGACTGTGAATGGTCAGGAGTATAATTATAACGAGTACGAAGAATATCCTTTGTTTGTAAATGGCGGTGTGACATACTTTCCGCTGACCTATAATAACGCTTTGCTTCTAAATCTTATTCCCGAATATGATGCTGAAAACCCACTGAGCATTGCCTTTACAAGAGGTAATCCCGAAGAGCCAAAGCAGATTTTCAAAAAGATTCTTATAAAGGCTGTCGAAGACCCCCTTGAAGCACAAACGCCTGACAGAGACACTAATATATATCAGGTTCATTACCCAAGATCCGAAAAGAATGAGCCGAGTCTTAATGCAAATTCATATGGTGGATGGTACTTTGACCATCTTGGAGTCAATATCACAATTGATGGCAAAGAGCTTGATGAGCTTCTTGACTATCCGCTTGTGTATTACAGAAATATGTGGTATCTTCCTCTTACATGGAATGTTGTGACAGAGATTCTCGGCGGAACTATGAGCTTTGACTTTGAGAACGGGCTGGATGTTCGTGTGAATAATTATTTTACCACACTCAATGAAACTGAGAATATTACATATACCGAGGGTGTGTTCGTAAGAAGCTGGAAAGAAAACCACACCTGTTATATCAAAGACGACTTGACCGTTTCCCTGACAACGAGTTATCACGGACTTGTCGGCACGGTGTACGGTAATCTTGAGATACGCAAAGGCGAAACCGTACTAAAACCGCATGGAAATTTCGGTGTATATCAGGGAACACCCCAATTCAAACTTGCACCTCAGTTTACTGTTGACGGAAATAAGATTAAAACCTTTGTTTCAAATGAATATAGAGGACAAAACCCAAAACCCTGTATTGTTGATATTGAAAAAGGCGAAGTTACTGAAGTGTGAATTGTGGCTCCCTCCGGGAGGGAGCTGTCAGCGTATGCTGACTGAGGGAGAAAGCGGTACTTTTGATATTTGAAATACCAAGGACACGCAGGCTCCTTCCGTCACGACCTTGTCGTGCCACCTTCCTCTCGGAGGAAGGCTTTTCAGAAATCATAATGCCAATAATAAAAGGCACAGCCGACGGCTGTGCCTTAATTTATATCCTAATCCGATAATTACTTGTTGTCACCCGATTTGCCGATTTTCGCAAGAAGATAAACAGCAAGAATGATAATGCCGATAACAATGAATATACCGAGCATACCCTGACCCATGTACTTAAGGTTTTCTATGAAAGCCATAGGATTGAATGTCATGTTTCCCATAATTATTTATCTCCTTTCGATTACATAAAGAAGTTGAGGATAAGACCGCCTGCGATAACAGAAGCAATCTGACCCGATACATTTACACCGATTGAATGCATGAGAAGGAAGTTCTGATTGTCCTCAGCAAGACCAAGCTTGTGAACAACTCTTCCCGACATGGGGAATGCGGAAATACCTGCAGCACCAATCATGGGGTTTAATTTCTTGTCCTTGGGAAGGAATACGTTGAGAAGCTTTGCAAAGAGCACGCCGCCTGCTGTATCGAAGATGAAAGCGAAAAGACCAAGACCGAGAATGAGAAGCGTTGCGGGCTGGAGGAACTTTTCTGCAACCATCTGGTTTGCGATTGTAAAGCCGAGGAAGATTGTAATGAGGTTTGCAAGAACATGCTGTGCTGTATCCGAAAGAGAATCAAGCACGCCGCACTCACGGATAAGGTTACCGAACATAAGGAAACCGATAAGAGATGCGGAAGAGGGAGCAACGATGCCTGCTACGATTGTGATGATGATGGGGAAAAGAATCTTTGTAAGCTTTGAAACCTGAATGCTTGAATTGTCCATGCGGATTCTTCTCTCATTCTTTGTTGTGAGAGCCTTGATAACGGGGGGCTGAATGATAGGCACAAGAGCCATGTAGGAGTATGCCGCAACCATGATAGCACCCTGATACTGAGAACCTAATTTGTTTGCAACAACGATTGCAGTAGGTCCGTCGGCAGCACCGATGATACCGATTGAAGCTGCGTCGTTGATGGGGAAGAACATTGATGCAAGACAGAAGGTAAAGAAGATACCGAACTGTGCAGCAGCACCGAAAATCATAAGCTTGGGGTTTGAAAGTACGGGACCGAAGTCAATCATGGCACCGATACCGATGAAAAGAATAAGTGGGAAAAGCTCGTTTGCAATACCTGCTTCAAAGAGCGTTGTGATTGCACCGTGTTCGATTTCTCCGCCGATAAGCTGGTCAATTGCGCCCGAAAGGGGAATGTTTACAAGGATTGTACCAAAGCCCATAGGGAGAAGAAGTGTAGGCTCCATGTCCTTTTTGATAGCAAGGTAAATGAGAATACCGCCGATAATCCACATAACTACCTGCTGCCACTGGAGGGTGAGTACATTGCCGAACAAATCTGAAAAAATGTTCATGTGTTTGTCTCCTTTGATTCTTAAATTTCAGCACAAAAAAAGAAAACCCTTACCCAAAGCGAAAAGCTCTAAGTAAAAGTCTTGCCGTTGAAAGTCTGTGCGGACAAAAAGTCGTATTGACGCAACACACTCCGACAAAAGTCGGTAGCTACTCCCTTTGTACTGATGTTAAATTTTACCTACATATTATAGTTGATATAGCGAAAAATGTCAAGAGTTTTTTTATAGTGATTTCTTTTTGCCATAAATTTTAAAAACCTGTTGATTAAAGTGCATGTTTGTGGTATTATTAAGAATCAGAGGTGATAAGGTGAACGTATACGACTTTGATAATACAATATACCGCGGAGAAAGTACTCTTGACTATTACTTTTTCTGCGTAAAGCATCACCCGAAACTTATAAGATTTGTTTTTATTATACTCTTTGAGCTCGTAAAATATAAGCTGTGCCTCGTTTCGGAAGAGGAGCTTATGTCTCTTTGCGAAAAGTATGTAATGGCGTTTCTTAAAGATTGCCCGGACAGTGAAGAACTTGCCGAAAAATTCTGGCAAAGGAATTTTAAGAAAATCAAGGGATTCTACGGTGAGCTTCATAAAGAGGACGATGTTATAATTTCCGCCTCCTTCGGCTTTATGCTAAGACCCGTAATGAAAAGACTTGGTGTTCATGAGCTTGTTTGCTCGGAAGTAAATCTTGAGACAGGAGAAATAGAAAGACTTTGCTTCAGACGCAATAAAAAAACTCTTTATGATGAGCTTTACGGAAAGGAAATAGATAATTTCTATACGGATTCCCTTAATGATATGCCTCTTATTGAGGCGGCAAAATGTGCCTTTATCGTAAAGGGAGAAAAAATAGAAAAGTGGAGTGAAGGATAATGCTTAATGATTTTTTGTATGCCTTTAACGGCGTAATGCCTATATTTGTTGTGGCACTTGTCGGCTACATATTGAGACAGAAAAACTTTTTGACGGATGACTTTGTAAAGGTTGCGGACAGGTTTGTTTTCCGAGTAATGCTTCCTTGCCTTTTGTTTACAAATGTTGCGTATACAGATATGTCAAGCGTGTCGGAGGACGATTTGACACTTATGGCTTTTGTTGTTCTTTCGGCACTTTTGCTTGTTGTTGCCCTTTGCCTTATAGTTCCGGTGTTTGTTAAAGACAGGGCAAAATGCGGCTCATTTATACAGGGCGTGTTTCGTTCAAATGTTGCATTTTTAGGTATTCCCTTTGCAATAAATCTTTTCGGAGAGCAGGGGGGAGCTCTTGCTTCCATGGTGCTTGCAGTAATTGTTCCTGCGTATAATGTTTATGCAGTTACGGTGCTTTGTATTTTCAATCCCGAAAAGGAAAATGAGAATATTTCAGTTGGTAAGCAGATAAAAAATATCCTGATAGGAATTGTAAAAAACCCCCTTATTATTGCAATAGTTCTTGCTCTGCCCTTTGGCATTTTTGGAATTGGAGATAAAATTCCCGACTTTATTGAAGGCTCGCTCAGTTATTTTGCAAAGGCTTCCACAACCCTTGCACTTGTAACAATAGGTGCATCCTTCAAAATAAGTGACCTCCGCGGCAGAATCGGTCTTGCGTCTGTTGCAACGGTAATTAAAACCATTGTTTTGCCCGCATTGTTTATGCTGTTTACCCATTATGTGTTTGGCTTTTCGGGAGTACACCTCGGAATAATACTGATTGTATTTGGCACTCCCACGGCAATAAGCAGCTATATTATGGCAAAGAATATGCACGCAGATGCATCCCTTGCGAACCAGATTGTCCTGCTTTCAACTCTTGCCAGTATGTTTACCATATTCATTTTCAGCTTTTTGCTCCGCAGAATGGGACTCGTTTGATACTTTTAACAAAAAATTAAAACTTTTTTGGAATCATTTAGTAAAGAAAACTATTGACAAAACGGGGAATGTGGTGTATACTATCATAGTAATTTGTAAAGGTATGCAATGAAATGTTAATATATGTTTCGATGCGGTGAAAGAGAGGTGCAATCGTAATGGTAAGAACATATCAGCCTAAGAAGCGTACAAGAAAGATTGAGCACGGCTTCAGAAAGCGTATGAAAACTGCTAACGGCAGAAAGGTATTAAAGAGAAGACGCGCTAAGGGAAGAGCGAGACTCACATACTAATTGCAGTCAAAAACATAAAGGGTGGAGTCCACTAAGCGCTGCGGACTTCACCTTTTTTACGTTTGACGGAAAAGTAGAGAGAAAATGAACAGAAAACTGTATCCGCTGTGTGAGAACCATATGTTTCTTAAAGCATATAGAAAAGGCACAAGCGGAGTTAATAAATATACTGCGGTTTATGTACTGAAGAATTACCGCACAAATAAAGACGGAAGCCCAATGCACACAAAGCTCGGCATTGCAATAAACGCAAAGCTTGGCAAAGCGTGCAAACGAAGCAGGGTGAAAAGAATAATAAGGGAAGCCTACAGGGCAAACCTTGATAAACTTCGTGACGGATATATTGTGATTATTGCGGCAAGGGCAGCAATTTTCTCAAAGAATGTCAAGAGTACGGACGTTGAAAAACAGCTGTCTGTGACAATGTCAAGGCTCGGGGTGCTTGAGTGATGAAGCACGTTTGTATTTTTTTGATAGAGCTTTATAGAAAGTATATATCCCCACTGAAAAGAAAACCGACCTGTAGGTTTTATCCGTCCTGCTCGTGCTATGCAATTGATGCATATAAGAAGCACGGATTTTTTGGCGGAAGCTATCTTACTTTCAAAAGAATAGTGAGATGTAATCCGCTTTGTAAAGGCGGCATTGATAAGGTGCCGGAAAAAATTGTATTCGGAAAAAATAAATCCACGGACAGTAGTATGAATGGAGAATAAATATGACAATTCCTGTAATATCTGACATATTCGGCTGGCTTTTTAAACAGTTTTATGATTTGTCCCAGCAGAATTATCTTTTAACACTGTTTTTGTTTGCCCTTGTGATGAAGGTACTCCTTCTTCCTTTCGGTATAAAGCAGCAGAAAAACTCAATCAAACAGGCAAGACTGCGTCCAAAGGAAATGGCAATCAGAAATAAGTATAAGGGACGTAATGATAAGGCAACTCAGCAGAAGCTGAGCGAAGAAATCATGAAGCTCTATCAAGAAGAAAACGTAAACCCCATGTCGGGTTGTCTTCCCATGCTTATCCAGCTTCCCATTCTCTTTGCTCTTTACGGAGTTATCATTAACCCAATTACCTATATTTCTTCACACGCATCTTCTGTTCAGAAACTTACAGCAGCATTTAAGGCGGCAAAGATTTCCGGAACAGGTACTCAGATTGATATAATCAGAGCTGTTACGAGAACTCCCGAAAAAATTGCGGCACATTTTAAGGGTGCGAACTTTGACGTGATTAAGACAGAGCTTACCAGTATCGGTAAGTCCTTCAAAATCGGAAATCTTGACCTTATCGAGGAAGCAAGTTTCTCGTGGCCTCTTGTTTTAATCCCGATTTTAACATTTGTATTTGCGTTTGCAAGCACAAAGATTATCCGTAAATTCACGTATCAGCCATCTACAGGCGATGCTTCCACCCAGGCAAGCATGGGCATGATGGACTGGATGATGCCTCTTCTTTCGGTATACATTTCCTTCCAGTTTGCAGCTGCAATTGCAGTTTACTGGATGTTCCAGAATATCCTTTCTGCGGCTCAGCAGATACTTCTTTATAAGCTTTATCCCGTGCCTGTAATTACAGAGGAACAGATAAGGGAAGCAGAGCTTCAGCTCAAGGGAAAGAGCAAGCAGCACAGCAAGAAAAAGGACGCTGTGGCGGCTGATGATTATGTTATTGACGACTACGATAAAACTGTAGAAAAAGATAAGTCCGGCAGTCATCAGAAGAAGCAGGATGGTATTATGTCCTCCCGTAAGGCAGGTATAAGCCCCAAGGTTAAGAAGATGTACGCTATCGGCAAAAAGCTTCACGCAAGAAAGAAAATTTGAGGAACCACCGCCTTGAAGTAAAACTTTCGGGCGGTTTCCGATTATTTATATTAAATGAGTTTCGATTTGAAGAAAGGAGAACGAAATGGAAGTGATTGTAAGTGCAAAGACCGTTGAAGATGCAGTTGCTCTGGGCGCAAAGCAGCTCGGCAAACTTGTTTCTGAGGTCGACTACGAAGTTGTTGAAGAAGCGAAAAAAGGTTTTCTCGGAATGTTTTCTTCCGAAGCTACCGTAAAGGTAATTTCAAAGCTCACAATTCAGGATAAGATTGTTGAATTCCTCAATACTCTTATCAAGGATATGGGCGTTGATGCCGAATCAAAGGTGGTTAAGATTGAAGAGAATCTCGGCGAAAATGGTACTCTCGAAAAGGACATTTATGTTGATATTGAGGGTAAGGGACTCGGAATGATTATCGGACGTCACGGAGATGTTCTTGATTCAATCCAGTACCTTTGCAATATTATTGCGGGCAGATTTCCCAAGAGCGGCGAAAAGCATGAATATGTGCGTATCATTGTTGATGTAGAGAATTACCGCAGAAAGAGAGCAGATACACTCAAGGCTCTCGCAAGAAGAATGGCTGACAGAGTTCTTTCCTCCGGAAGAAATTACACTCTCGAACCCATGAGCGGTTATGAAAGAAGAATCATTCATTCTGAAGTTCAGAACATTAAGGGTGTGCATACATACTCCATCGGCACCGAGGGTGACAGAAGAGTAGTTGTTGCATACGGTGACGAAGTCGATAGCACAGAAGAATAAAATTTAAGGTCTGTGTTAGTCGCACAGACCTTTTGCGTATTTCTATGCAAGGAGACTTCCAAAATGTATATTTTATCAGTTGATACAACGGCAAAAACTGCCTCGGCTGCGGTGAGTAAGGTGAGCGACGGCGAGGTGTTTCCTCTTTGTGATGCACGCCTTAACAGCACGCTTACTCACAGTGAAAGCATACTTCCCATGATTGAGTTTTGCTTAAAGAACGCATCTGTCCATCTTTCGGAAATAGATGTGCTTGCCATCAGCGCATGCCCCGGCTCTTTTACCGGTGTCAGAATCGGAATTTCGACTGTCAAGGGACTTGCTTTCGGAAGCGATAATGTGAAGTGTGTTCCTGTTTCGGCACTTGAAGCACTGTGCGAAAATGTCAGTGACGAAGCGAAAGGTACGGTAATCTGTGCATGTATGGATGCAAGACGCAATCAGTTTTATAATGCTCTCTTTTCTGCTAACGGAAAGGGCAGTATTAAAAGACTTTGCGAGGATAGGGCAGTAGGCGAGGATGAGCTTTATGCGGAGCTTTGTGAAAAATACAGCGGTAGAAAGATTGTCCTTGTCGGTGACGGTGCACTTCTTGCCCTAAGGCTGTTTTCAGCTCATGACGGATTTGAAAACATGAAAATATCCACCGTAAGAAGCGATAGACTTCTCCAGGATGCTTCATCTGTTGCAAGATGCGCCATCAGGCATATTGACGGCGCTGTTCCTGCAGATAAGCTGAGTCCCGTATATTTAAGGCTTTCGCAGGCTGAACGGGAACGAAATGAAAGGATGACAAAAGAATGAATTACGAAAATGATATAGCAAAGGTGCTTGTTTCTGAAGAAGAAATTGCCGGCGCCGTAAAAAGAATTGCAAAACAAATGGTTGAGGATTATAAAGATTCTGATAAAAAGGTTTTGTTTCTGTGTACACTCAAAGGTGCGGTTGTGTTCCTTGCGGACCTTATGAAGGAATTTAACTTGGTTGCCGAAATTGATTTTATCAAGGTTTCTTCCTACGCATCGGGTACCGAATCCTCCGGTGTTATTTCATTAAAATCCGGCCCCGACCTTACAGACCTTTCCGACTATAATGTTGTTGTAATTGAGGATATTCTTGATACAGGTAATACTCTCTCATGGCTTCTTGACCATGTAAAGAATGAAATGAATGCACACTCCGTAAAGCTCTGCGCACTCTTTAATAAACCCGACAGACGTAAGAAGGATGTACACATTGATTATCAGGGCTTCATTATTCCCGACGAATTTATTGTCGGCTATGGTCTTGACTATAATAATCTTTACAGAAACCTTCCTTATGTCGGAGTGCTTAAACCCGAAGTTTATAATAATTAATATAAAAAAGGAGATTTTATTATGAAGTTTTTCAAGGAATTCAAAGAATTTATCAACAGAGGCAACGTTGTTGATATGGCAGTCGGTGTTGTTATTGCAACGGCGTTCGGTAAGATTACAAGCTCACTTGTTGCTGACATAATCATGCCGGTTGTGGGTATGCTCACTGGTGGCGTAGCACTCCAGGATATGAAAGCAACTCTTAAGGATCCTGTGATTGGTACAGGAACTGTTGAAGCTCCGGAATTTGCAGAGGTTGCAATTATGTACGGCAATTTCATTCAGACAATTATTGATTTTATTATTATTGCACTGTCTGTATTTGTATTTGTAAAGGTTGTAGAAAAAGCAAAGAATGTCAGACTCAAGAAGCAAGAAGAAGCTGAAGCAGCTGTCGAAGAAGCACCTGCACCCGAACCCGAACCTACAAAGGAAGAAGTGCTTCTTGCAGAAATCAGAGATATTCTCAAGAAAAATAATCAGTAATTACATAAGAAAAACAGCGGTCGGATGACCGCTGTTTTGTTTGTATAAAACTAATTTTTTAGTGAATGAATGGGAGCGGGAATTCTTCCGCCGCGAAGAATAAATCCGTCAGATTTGAAGGTGTTCACAGGCATAACGGGGGCATAACCCAAAAGTCCGCCAAACTCTACCATTTCGCCCACCTTTTTGCCGTAGGCAGGGATAAGACGCGCCGCCGTTGTCTTGTTGTTAATCATGCCAATTGCCGCCTCGTCCGCGATGATTGCCGAGATTGTTTCTTCGGTTGTGTCACCGGGAATTGCAATCATGTCAAGACCGACAGAGCAAACACAGGTCATGGCTTCGAGCTTTTCAATAGAGAGCGCACCTAATTTTACTGCATCAATCATGCCCTGGTCCTCAGAGACGGGAATAAATGCACCCGAAAGGCCGCCTACATGGCTTGAAGCCATGGCACCGCCCTTTTTAACGGCATCGTTGAGCATGGCAAGAGCCGCCGTTGTGCCGTGTGTTCCGCATCTTTCAAGACCCATTGCCTCGAGTATTTGTGCAACAGAGTCGCCGATTGCAGGGGTAGGGGCGAGGGAAAGGTCAACAATGCCGAAAGGCACACCAAGCCTCTTTGAAGCCTCGCACGCAACAAGCTGACCCATACGTGTTACCTTGAATGCTGTTTTCTTTATAATGTCTGCAAGCTCAGAAAGGTTGCAGTTTCCTGCCTTTTCAATTGCTGCTCTTACAACACCGGGACCCGATACGCCGACGTTTATCTCAACCTCAGGCTCGCCGACACCGTGAAAAGCGCCTGCCATGAATGGATTGTCCTCGGGAACATTGGCAAAAACAACAAACTTTGCACAGCCTATGGAATAATTGTCACGTGTAAGATATGCAAGTTTCTTTATAATGTGTCCGCACATGTTGACGGCATCCATGTCAATACCCGTTCTCGTTGAGCCGACGTTTACGGATGAGCAAACTCTCTCGGTTTCTGAGAGAGCCTCGGGAATTGAGGTGAGGAACGCCACATCCTTCTTTGTCATGCCCTTTTGAACCAAAGCAGAGAAGCCGCCTAGAAAGTTGACACCTACCGTTTTTGCGGCTCTGTCAAGAGTTTTTGCCGCAAGTATGTAGTCCTCTTTCGTCTTGAGACCGCCGACAAGGGAAATTGGAGTAATTGAAATTCTCTTGTTGATAATCGGAATTCCGTATTCCTTTTCAATGTCCTCGCCCGTTTTTACAAGGTCTTTTGCGTAGGTAGTAATTTTGTTGTATATGTTCTCGCAGGTTTCCTCGGGTGTTCCTGCGGCACAGTCGAGAAGAGAGATGCCCATTGTAATTGTTCTGACATCAAGATGCTCTTCTTCAATCATGTTTATTGTTTCTAAAATATCTTTTGTGTTAATCATGTAAGAAACCCTCGCTTAAATTCTGTGCATGGAGTTGAAAATGTCCTCATGCATAGCCTGAATTTTTAAGTTTTCCTTGTTTCCAAGTTCCTTTAATGCTTCGGAGAGGGCGAGGAACTTCTTTTCCTTTTCGTCCATTTCAATAAGCATAATCATAGCAAAGTATTCGCCTACAAGACTCTGTGAAATGTCAAGAACGTTTGCGTCATATTCGAAAATTTTTGCACTAACCTTTGCAATGATACCCTTTGTATCCTTTGCTGTAACTGTAATTACCGCTTTCATGTTTACCTTTCCTTTCTGAACACGTGTTTTAGTTAATTATACACCAGAATGATAATTATTTCAAGTGAAAGAAGCGCTGTTTTAACAATTAAGAGTATTTTTGTATAATTGGAGTTAAAAATATGAGTTTAAAGTAGAATAAATTGTAAAAAAAGGAGATTGTTATGAACAGAAACAGTAATAGCGATAGCTTCAGCCCCGGATATTGCGAATATCTTGTGCCCGGCTTTGCAAGCACTAAGATTAAAATACTTAGAATCGTGGCACTTGTTGTCGGACTTGCACTTCTTGTTTTGCTGTTCGGACTTTTAAGTAAGATTCCTCAGGTCTTTGCCGTGTGGCTTGTACTTATCTGCGCCCTTGAGGTGATATTCTTCAGATGCACTGTCAGAGAATTTGAGTATACCGTTGCCATGGGAGAGCTGACTGTCGAGGCAATTTACGGTAAAAAGTGGAGAAGAAAACTTGCAGTAATCCGTGTTTCCGATGCAGATAGAGTTTTTCCCGTGGACAGCTTTAAGGACGCACAGATTGAAAGCTTAAAGGCTGATAAAGTAATTTACGCATCTCCCAAAAAGAGCGATTATATGTACTGCCTTTATACAAAAGACAGCAGTGAAAAAAATTCAAAGACCGCTCTTGTTTTCAGCTCGTGTAAAAAGCTCAATGACTCCATTAAGTTTTATAACCGCACAGCCCTCACCGAAAGGAAGTAAAAAATGCTCATAGATTTCCATTCGCACGCATTTCCCGACACCCTTGCCGAAAGGGCAATTGCTTCACTTTCACAGGGTGGTGGGATTTCTCCCTACGCAAAGGGAAAGGTGTCGGATTTGATTGAGATTATGGACGAGGACGGCGTTGATAAGTCGGTTGTTCTGTCCATTGCAACGAAGCCTTCGCAGGAGACGAATGTCAATAACTTTGCGATTTCCCTTCTTGAAAACCCCCGTCTTATTCCGTTCGGCTCGGTTTACCCGGGAAGCGAAACCTCCCTTTCCGAGATTGAAAGGCTTAAAATGGCGGGAATAAAGGGTATAAAATTTCATCCCGAATATCAGTGCTTTGATGTAATGGATGAAAAGGTGTTTCCTGCTTATGAAAAGTGCGCAGAGCTTGGCATGGTTGTGCTCTTCCATGCTGGCGGCGATGTTGCTTTTAAGCCTCCGTTCCACTCCGACCCCGAAAGGCTAAATTCCCTTTGTGATATGTTCCCGAAAACCACCTTTGTGTTTGCACACATGGGCGGCTATGATATGTGGGAGGATGCGGCAGAGAAGTATAAGAGACATGATAATATGTACCTCGATACTTCAATTATCAATACGGTTGCAATTATTGATAACAGCGTAGCAAAACAAATTATATCAAATGTCGGTATAGACCATATACTTTTCGGAAGCGATATGCCGTGGGCAAGGGCAAACCATTCAAGGAATAAGCTCCTTGAGCTCGGTCTTTCCGATGAAGACCTTAGACTAATTTTTTCAGAGAACGCAAAACAATTGCTTTCTCTGTGAAAGGAAATAATATGAATAAGAACTCAGCTTTTCAGGTGATAAAATTCACTCTTTTCTCGATTTCGGCAGGAATTATACAGGCAGGCTCCTTTGCTTTGTTTGAGGAAGTTTTCAAAATGCCTTACTGGCCGTCGTATCTCGTTTCGCTGATACTGTCGATAGTCTGGAACTTTACCTTTAACAGACGCTATACCTTCAAGTCTGCCGCAAATGTTCCCGTTGCTATGGCAAAGCTGTTTGCATTCTACGCAGTTTTCACCCCCGTGTCTACATATCTCGGACACCTTGCCGAGTCCTCGGGAATAAATGACTATGTAGTGCTGATTGTAACAATGCTTTCAAATTTTGTGCTGGAATTTCTCTTCTCAAAATTTGTAATCTACAGAAATCAGGAAAATACAAGAGAATAA
The DNA here is from genome assembly GCA_017456765.1 of Clostridia bacterium. Taxonomy (GTDB): domain Bacteria; phylum Bacillota; class Clostridia; order Oscillospirales; family CAG-382; genus UMGS1387. The sequence continues at coordinate 21,021 of JAFTIR010000038.1, forward strand.
TCTTTGAGCTGTCCCGAGTGGGACAGCTCTTTTTTCTACCTTTTGAGGCTGTTTTTTGTTCCGACATGAGGGTGGTGTTTTCTGTATTGATAGGGAGTGATGCCGCGAAGTCTTTTGAATGTTTTTGAAAAACAGTCGGGGTTTTCGTACCCAAGTTCAAGAGCGATGGCATCAATGGGAATACTTGAATTGAGAAGAAGCAGTTTTGCACGCCTCATTTTTTCGCTAAGAATAAGAAAAGAAACGGTAGTACCTGTGCTTGATTTTATTATGCGGTGAATCTGTGTTTTTGAATACCCAAAATGCTCTGCAATGTCATCAATACTTGTGGTTGCGTAGTTGTTGTGTATATAGTCGATAATTCTTGCGGCGGTGCTGTTGCTTTCGTGAATTGCGCTTATCTCATCGCTTATTGTGTGCCTGCATTTTGTAAGAGAAACAAGGGCAAGGGAAAACAGGTATTCAAAACGCAGGTTGTTGTCAAGTGCCGCGTTTCTGTAAACAGATCTGTGTATTTCAACAAGCTTCTGGATTATTGTTTTGAATTCATCCGAATCATTCTTTGAAAAGTATGAAAATGTTCCGCTTGTAATGAGATTTGAAAGATAGTTGTCGCTGTCATATGCTTCAAACTCAGCCTGCTTGTGTAATAACCATTCCTTTTTCAGGAAAAACTCTATGCTTCCCGTTTTGGTAAAAACGCTGGTCATATGCGGTATAAATGGGCAGATTAAAATTCCTTCGCCCATTTCGATAAGATATTCCTTGTTGTCAATGAAAATGATGAAGGGTTCGTCAAGAGCATAAATAAGCTTGTAAAAATCATGATTGTGATTCAGGGTGTGAGAGTCTGAAAGAAATTCGAAATGAACATTTACGGGTTTTAAGTGAATTGCTGTGTCAAAATATCCTTCGAGGCTTTTTTGCTTTTGAGGGCTACTATCCATAAGGCTTTGCGCATTCTGAATTTTGTTAATGACATCAACGCCGTACAGCTCCTCAATTCTACTCATGTTATTATCGTTTATGATAAGCATGATAACCTCCCTGTGGCACCTTTTGTTGATTTATATTATATCTGTATATTTCTGTCATGTCAATGCTTTGAGAAAAAATAATGTAAGAAAAATTCCACTTTTCAGAACAATTTGCAATTTTGAGTTGTTGAATAGGAGTTACAACTGTATTATAATCTAATTGAATAGTGGTTTCCTGAAATCATAAAAAGGAGAGAAAATTATGAAAAGAATCTTTTGTGTACTGCTTTCTGTAATGATGATTTTGTCAGCCGCAAGCTTTGCACTTCCAAGTGCTGTAACATTGCAGGATTCAGTAAAGGAATTTGTCTCCAAGGCTTATGCGGAGGATGCGTCATTACTTTCAGAGGATAAATGGTGGGATGCCGAAAAGGGTATCAAGCTGTTTGTCGTTGATTTTGAGACCAAGAATGACGGTACGGCAATTACTGCCTCAGATTATTCAAGTATCGGAAACGGAAAACTCAGTTCCGGTGATTCTTATGGTGTGAGCATTTCAAGTATCGGCAGAATAAATCCGGAACTTGCTGAAAGTGTGACATCAGATTACAGAATGAGTTTCTACGGCTCGTCTGACGAGCCATATTCGGTAACGGTTGCTGATGATAATGGTAACGGCTATCTGTCCGTCAAGGAAGACACGGGTTATTTTTCCATGTTCCTTCGCGGCTTCAATGACGGCGAAGGTACATACACCTTCGATTTTGATTATAAATATTCGAAAAACGGTAGCAGTGTAAATCATAGTCGCCTGTATTTGCATACACTTGGCACAGACTATGGTACGCTTAGTAATGGTGATGTTGTCAGTGTCAGTCATAATACTACAAACAGCCTCACCTTTTTAAGATATGTGTTCTATGGTGATTCTGCTTTTACAGGTAATGAAGAATTCTACTTCGATAACTTTGCAGTATACTATAAGCCCAATGGCTGGACAGCTCCCGAGGAAGAGGGCGGAAATGATGACGAAACCGACAATGAATGGACACACGAAACCTACGGTAACTTAATTTTCGACCTTGACTTTGATAAGAATAATGCAGGCTCTGCTGTTGCAAGCAGTACAGTCGGTGTGATTTCAGGCACGGATGCGGCAAATAAGGTGCTGCTTTCCTCTGTGGGTAAGATTAACCCCGCATATGCTCCGAGCACCGATACCTGGTCATTGTTCGGCTATACAATGGAGTCGGGTACTGCAGCTCTCGGCACTGATACTGACCACGGCTCGTACCTCACTGCAAAGACAGCAAGCGCTAACGCAAGCTTCTATATAGAAGGCTCAAATGGAGGCGGAAGAGCCAATTATACCCCTGCATTCGCTGATATAGGTACGTATACCATCGAATACGACTATAAAGTTACGGGCGTCGGTTCAATAAGCATGAATCCGAGATTCCACGAATTTGATAACAGCGCAAGCTATGCCGGCACGGTTGATCAGTGGAATCATGTTACTTATACACTCGATGCTTCAAAGGTAATGCAAGGCGTCGGTTCAATACGTCTGAGAATGGTGGTTGACACCGGTGCCACTGTAAGCTTTGATAATATTAAGCTCTACTATAAATCGCCCGAAGAGGACGAAGAAGAAACACCCGATGAAAACACTGTAACGGTAACACTTTCTGCAAATGGTAATACAGATGTTACTGATGTGACAGTTACAAATGTTTCAATAAATAATGGCGTTTATGTATCAACTCTTATTTCTAAAATCAGCACTTCTTCAACGACGAGGACACTTCTCGGTCTTGCAAAGACTCCCGCAGGTGCACTTCTTTCAGGAACTTTCATTCCCACTGAGGAAACAACACTCTATATGATATGGAAGAATGAAGTGACCGAGGAAACGGGAAGCATAATTGACGAGTATAGTGTTGAATTTGAATATGATGAATCAAGCGGAAATGATGTTTATTGGTCAAATAAGGGCTATGTAGGCTCTTCTACAGCCCTTACATTGCCAAGTTTGTATTCACGTAATCCCGAGGGACACGGCGTGTTCACCTTCAAGGGCGCTGGCAGTGAATCCGGTGTATATGATTCCAATATTCTCGTGGGTTCTGTTACGGGTGATAATCCTGTTCCTGCAGGTCTTGTCAAGGGAATAGCAATAAAGATGCGTTACAGAAACATTCCCACATTTATATGTGACTGTAAAGAAAGTGAAAATTCCCACAAGTTTAAGTATTATAAGAGCGGCACATATAATGAAGCAACATACAATAACGAAGACAATAATATGCAGCTCTTCTATACAACCCCCGAAATGAGCGGCTACAGCAGTTCAAAGTCGTCATATAAGAGAATAAACCTTACCCAGTCGCCATATAAAGATGGTTGGTTCACACTCTATTATGATTTTTCTGCAAATGCCGACTTCCAGGAAAACACAATCACAGGTATTCGAATTGACTTTTCCAACGCTATGTGGCACGGCATGATAATTGATATTGACTATATAAGATTTATCGGTGAACCCTCAAAGGCACCCGAACAGGTTGATGTTGATGCTATTAAGACAACAAAGCCGGTTGGCTATCGCTTCATGGCGTCTCTCACGAAGGAGCTTGTGTCCGAGGCTACCTCTTATGGTTGGATAATAGCAAGAGAAGCTTCGCTCAAAAAGGCGTCAATTACAAACCTTTCGTTTACTTATGAAAGAGCGGCTGCAAAGAATGTTGCAGTGCTCAGAGGCACAAACTTTGGAGAGGGAAGAGAAGATGCACTCATATTTAATGAAGATGACGCAAATGTATATTTTACTGCGATGCTCTACAACATTCCTTCCGGTATGTATGAGGATGTACTTGTTGCAAGACCCTTCGCTGTGATTGACGGAGTAACACATTACGGAAAGCCTCTTGCAAAGAGCATTTTTGATGTTGCCCTTGCAATTAAGGAAAGCGGATTTTCCGGATGCAGTGCCGCACAGCAGACATATATTCAGAGAATAATAGATAAGGTAGAAAACGAATAAGTCGAAAGGAGAAAAAGTTATGAAAAAAAGAATATTTTCAATAATAGCCGTTGCAGTTCTCCTTTGCACTTTAGTCGCATCGGTTTCTGCTGCACAGATTAAGAATGTTATATTCATGATTCCCGACGGTGCGGGCATGAATACCTTCGACCTTGCAAATGATGTAAAGGTTGCGGGTGGCTTTGATGATACAAAGTTTCCCAATAAAACAGAGGTTGATTCATCGCCTCTGCTTCTCAAAAGCTATATGGCGGGAACATGTATAACCGACAATTACATGAATCAGCTTACCGACTCGGCTGCCGCAGGTACAGCTCTTTCCACAGGTGTCAAGACTCTTGGCGGTTACCTTTGTGTCGACTATCGCGGAAGGCCAAAGGCAAATGTTCTTGAAGCGGCACAGTCGGTTGGTATGTCAACGGGCATTGTCGCAACATATGAATGGATGCATGCAACACCTGCGGCATACGGAGCACATGTAACCGACAGAACAGATTATAAGAGTATTTATGAACAGATGGAAAATCAGGGCATAGATGTTGTTCTTGGCTCAGGCTACGGTGCAGTTTCGGAATATGCCACAATCCAGAACGCGGTTGACAGAGGCTATACAATTGTTTCGAATCGAGCAGACCTTGAAAAAGTAAGGCCCGGGGATAGACTCTGGGGCAATGCTACAAATCCAAGCTCACCCTATGATATAAACCTCGGTGCAGATGAACCGACACTTGAACAGATGACAAGGGCGGCAATCACAGCACTTTCGGGTAACGAAAAGGGCTTCTTCCTCATGGTTGAGGGCTCAAAGGTTGATACGGGTGGTCATGCAAATGATGCTCTCGCAACATCTTCCGAATATATTGCCTTTGATGCAGCATTCGCGGCGGCAGTTGAATTTGCAAAGGGAAGAAACGATACAATTGTTATCGCAACGCCCGACCATGATACAGGAGGAATGCTCTATCATGACCTTCTTTCACAGAATCCCGAAGCGGCATCAGCTGCCGTTGCAACAATTCAGAACGGCGCTGACCCGTCGAGTATTTCCTGGACAACCGGCTCTCATACACAAGAGCTTGTTGGTGTGTGGGCATATATTCCCGAGGGCGTTGATACAATCAAGGGACTTAACCCAAATGTTGGCGATAATGAAGCAAACAGAAATGATCATGTTATAGATAATACAGCGTTTGCTCCTTATATTGCAAATCTTTTAGGCGTTGACCTTGACTCTCTTACAGATGAGCTTTTCGTGGATGTAACCGATATCGGTACATTTGATGTTGAAACAAATAAGTTTACCTTTAACAGAGGTAATAAGTATGTTTACAGAAATCAGGATAAGTATTATAAGGACGGAACTGAAATAAGCCTTGACGGTAAGGTTGCTGTTCTTTCGGCTGGAAAAATGTATGTTCCTGCCGATATGGTTGAAGAGGCTGACTGGGATTACGTAAATTCTGACAGCATTCAGGGAACAGGTACACAGGATGACCCTTATCTTATTGATAATGCAAAAAACTTCCTTGAGTTTACAAATGCTGTAATAGGCGGAGAAAAGTACGACGGTAAATACTTCCTTCAGAGAAATGATATTGATATGTCGGGTATTGAAGGCTATACCGGAATGACCGGCTCCCATACTTTTAACGGTGTGTATAATGGTGACGGATATAATATCAATGTCAACATTTCAAGGGCAGGGGAAGTCGGTGTTTTTGGTGTAGTTAACGGAACAGTTGTAAATGTAACCGTTACAGGTACGCTTACCAGTACAGACGGAATGGCGGCAAGTATTGCAAGAAAGGTTTACGGAAAGCTTGTAAACTCCGTCTCTTTTGCAACCCTGTCGGGCGCATCAGGCTCTGCAAGCGGCCTTGCAATGTCGGTTTACGGTACGATTGAAAACTGCTACTTCGGCGGTACAATTATAAACGGTGCAAAGAATCCGGTTGCGGCTGTAAACGGTACCGCTAAGAATTGCTACTATGTGGACACCTGCGGTGCAACACAGACGACAACAGGCGTGACCTCGGTTACACAAGAGAATGTAAAGTCAACTTTTGCGGCAACACTTAATGACGGCAGAAATTCTGCTGCATCCAGCGCAGGACTTGATGAAAATGACATCTGCTATTGGAGACATAATGCAACCACCTCTCTTCCCGAGCTTTATGTTCCCGTTCCTTATGTAACTTCTGTTACGGTTTCTCCTGAGGTTGCGACAGTGAATAAGGGTGAAACACTCAAGCTTACTGCAAATGTTGAAGGCGAATATAATCCTTCAACAAAGGTTCTCTGGTCAATCGAAGCGACAGAGGATATTTCCGACGGCACAACAATTGACGAGAACGGACTTCTCACGGTTGATAGATTTGAAACAGCCTCAGGCTTTACAGTAATGGCAAAATCCGCTGTCAACGGTGCGGTTGCAGGTACGGCACATATTACAATCGGCAAGGCACTTGTGATTTCCGAGGATGAAACTATTATAGCAGGCGATAATGCTCTTGTTGTTGATGCTGTTTCTGTAAATTCCGGAGTGACTCTCACTCTCGGCAGAGGTTCGTATGTATTTGGTGAGATTCAGGGCGAGGGAAGCCTTGTAGTATCTCCCAATGCAAATATAATCGTTACTGGCGAAAATAAGCCTGAGGGTTATGTAGAAATCAACCTTGGCGATAAGCAAAAGAGTACAAATGTAAGATATGCAGAGGTTTTTGGCGAGCAGTATACAATTCGTGAGAACAATAACCTCTACGGCGTGATTGCAAATGAGGATATGCTTGTTGAAATTACTGAAAAGGCAAGCAAGGAAGCGGTTGTTGCCGAATCTGTAAGATACTTCTTTGTTGATGTATCAGAGGGTACTTATACAGAGCTTTCAATGAATACATTTATAAATAATGTGAATGACCTGTCAATCAGAGTTGCTGATCCTATTGGTCTGAGATTCAAGGTGAAGGTAAATAATGACGCAAAGCGAGAAAGCGAAGAATTTGAAATCGTTGAATATGGCTTTGTTATCGGTCTTGAGTCAAGACTTATAAATCTCGGTGAACAGCTTAATTTCAATGCAACCAATATTGTTCACGGTATTGCCTATAACGCTGAGGACGGAACAGATATTGTTTTTGATTCGTCGGATGATAACTGGGCAGTTGTAACGGGTGTTCTGATTAACATTCCCGAAAGCTGCTACGATGAAACTGTCGTTTCCAAAACTTATACAAGGATAAAGATTGGTGAAAGCGTTTATACCGTATACGGCGAACCCGTTGTTGCAAACACTTACGAAATAGCTTTTATCAGTAAGGGGCTTGATATGACGGTTGAACACAAGACAGTTATCGATGATATTATTTCAAAGGCAGAGGATATGAGTCCTGACCTTGGCTTTGATGTTGGTGTTCTTTACAATTAAAATAAACACTTTGCCCACCCGAGAGGGTGGGCTTTTCTATGTAATAATGAAAGAAGCAACAAAAAAAGAAGTGACCCTCAGTTATGTTTCTTTACACACAACCGAGGGTCACTTCTGTTCACTCTTGAAATCTAATGTCATTTTTTAACTTCTCCTTTCAAACCTCCCTGAAAGACAGTCGCTGCAATTCTTAAAACACACTTAAAACTCACTTCTTAAAATACTTCTTAAAAATTGATTTCTTATAAAATATTACTTGTTGTCAAAACCTTTCAATATTCAATTGTTATGTGTGTTTTATCCTGCATTTTTCCTGTAAGGTCAGGGGACATTACCGAAAATTCTGAATTACGAATACCAAAAAACAAACTCGTGAACCATTCTTGTAAACTTCATCAAATATATATGTTATGCGTCACACCGCCGTGTAATTATAAAAATGTTCAATGCCGTCTTTCTTTGATATTCCATCAAAACTTTCCGGTGAAAGTTACTTTCTCATTGGACTGTACCTTTCTTTCTTAGATTTCTTTTTTGGGTAGGAATTTTGTTCTTGCCATTGGACTATACCTTTTCCTTTCTTTTTTGAAAAGCTACTTGTTCATTGGACTGTACCTTCCTTTCCTCGCCTATATTGTAACACACTTTGAGCATAAAAATCAATTGACAAAATGTGCAAAGTTTACAATAACTTTTTGTAATAAAGTGAGAAGTTGTGCCTCATGCACAAAAAACTATTGACAAATAATTATCAATGTTGTATACTAAATATGTTAGGACGCTTTGAGATTGACAAAAAATGTTTTTCTAATGCCCCGATATTTATTTTTTCAACTTATAAAAGGTAAAAAGCCTTGGCATGTGCCAAGGCTTTTTTGTCATCTAAAATACCTTCTATTGAGATTTCTGAAATAATCTCTGTCGATAGAATCAATCTGCTCTTTAGTCACCCTGTAAGCCCAGTTGCCTTCGGCTCTGCCGGGAGTGTTGATTCTTGTGTCGGCACCGAAGCCGAGAATGTCCTGTATCGGCATGATAACCGTTCCTGCATGTGATGAGAAAACTGTTCTTATAATGCTTTCGCATCCGTTTTTCCAGTCGCCTGAATGTCCGCAGTAGGAAAGCATACGTGTCCTTGTGTTATCATCAAGCTCCCAGAGATAGCCGAGAAGCGTGTTGTTGTCGTGTGTGCCTGTGTAGCAAATACAGTTCTCGGGATAATTATGGGGCATATGATTGCTTTCGGTATCGGAAATGAAACCAAATTGGAACACCCTCATTCCGGGAAATCCACTGCTTTTTACGAGCTTGTCGACCTCAGGGGTAATGTCACCCAAATCCTCGGCAATAATCTGAACATCTCCTGATGCCTTTTTCAATGCCTTTATAAGTGACATTCCGGGACCCTTTACCCATTTTCCGTCCTTGGCGGTTTTAGCTTGTGCCGGTACTGCCCAATATGATTCAATGCCCCTGAAATGGTCGATGCGTACACCGTCAAAGAGAAGTGACATATGGCGAAGTCTGTCGCACCACCATTTGTAGCCGTCCTTTTTCATAACATCCCAGTTGTACAGAGGGTTTCCCCAGAGCTGACCGTCCTCGCAGAAATAATCCGGAGGAACGCCTGCAACGTGGGTGGGTCTGCCGTCCTTGTCAAGCTTGAAGTATTCTTTCTTTGACCATACATCCGAGCTGTCATGAGAAACGTATATCGGAATATCTCCGATGATTTTTATACCCTTGTCATTTGCATATTTTTTAATTTCCGCCCACTGGGAAAAGAATTCATACTGAATAAACTGCCATGCAAAGAGAGTGTCCCCGTCGCAAGTGTCGCAAGTCCAGTTTAACCATTCAGCTTTGTTGTTTGCCTCTTTCAAAGCCATAAATTTGCAGAATGAAGCAATGTAGGGGTTGTCAGCAATAAATTTTTTGATTTTTTCTCTTTCTTTTTTGTCTACTCTTTGTGAGGTGGTCAGTAAAAGAGAGAATCTCTCACTTCGAAGCCTGTCAAATTCGCATAGCCACGGACTTTCCTGCTTTGCGTTCGCTTTTTCGTCTTCTGTAATAAGTCCCTTTTCAAAAAGAGTGTCGAGGTCAACAAAGTATGGGTTGCCGCTAAAGGAGGAATAGGACTTGTAGGGGGAATTGTGCTCGTCAATCATGTTGAAGGGAAGCACCTGCCAGAGAGAAAAGCCGCAGTCTGAAAGAAAATCTATAAAGTATTTTGCCTCTTTGCCGAAACTTCCGCAGGAATAATCGCCGAAGAGAGAGGAAACGTGCATCAAAACACCGCTTTTGCGTGTCAAAAAATCACCTTTATTTCTTTTAAATATTGTTGTGTCGTGCAAAAATCAGATATACTCCGTCTACATTTCTGGCATAGTAGGTAATGTCGGTGATGTCACGGTAGTCTTCCTGACCGTACATTTTAAGTACATGAGTAAAGGATACGCGAAGTGATACTGTGTTTTCGTCATATCTGAAAAATTCAGTTACCTTTTCATCTTCAATGGCATACGAAGAATGGTCCCAGACAAATATGTTAAGAACCGTGCTTATACTGCTGTATAAATCAGTGCCCCTTTCAAAATAGGGGTAAACCGAGGATTTCGGAGCATCATCCTGCATACAAATTGCATACTGCTCGGCACCTTTTACGATTCTGTCAATTATTTCGGTTTCTTCCGGGTCGTAAACTATGTCCTCCTTAAGAATTCCGTCCTCTTCAATAAATGAGGCGGCATTTCCGTTTCTGTCAACAATCGTAGCTTCCGGTTCCTTTGTAAGTCCGTCTACAGAGTAAAGCACCCACTCCGGCTTTTTTACATTTTCGGGAAGATATTTTGCGCTGATATGCTCTTCACGTGAGATTATGTATTCGTCACCGACCTTTTTACCGTTGATATAAAGAGAGCTTGTGTCAAGTATTTTATATACCTTTGAAGCCTTTTTTGGAAGAAAAAGCGAGAGAGAGGCGGGGTGATAATCTCCGTTTTTGTCGGGTGTAAGAGAAAAAGATGCACACTTGTAGTCGCCTGCTTTTACAATATACTTCTTTTCGTTGCCATCAGAGGAAACACTTGTGTATGTAAGGTTTGAAGCAAGGATATTTTTAAGTGAGTTTTCAATATCGCCTGCTGTTTCGAATTCGCAAGGCTCAATCTTCGACATTTCAAGTAATGTGCCTGTGTCGAGTTTTACAAAGGTGTCGTTAAAGAACTGCTTTGAAACGGTTTCGGGTATACCTTTGTTGTAGTCGCTTATGAAGGAACTCAAAAGAAACAGTGTAACAGATAAAAGTATAATAAATACTATAATACAGCAAAAATAAATTTTATAAAATAGTGGAAGGGATTTTATTTTGTTTAGCATATGTTATTCCTGGCTTTCGCTTGTAGTGGGGGCTTGTTTGGCAACGCAGAAGTATGTAGGCATACGTCTTGGAGTTGTAAAAGCCTTGTATTTGTTGACAAGACCTTTTTTCTGGTACTGGTCAAGCTTTGATGTGTCGTAGTCGAATTTTGTATAGTAGTCCTCGTAATACATAAGACTTGATGAACCGCCGTCAAGCATTCCTGCCGATATTGCACCGTAGCCAATCATAACGTCGATGACATCGTTTCTTGTAGCACCGAGACTGCTTGCACTTCTTCCGTCGGTTACAAGAAGAATAACAGTTCCGTCTGCCGCCTGACCGATAGCGGTTCTCTGGGCAGTACCTGTGTTGTTGTCGGCATAGTGAATGGAGACATTGCCGCCCTCATTTGTAATAAGGGCATTTCCTGTCTGGAAGCATACACCGTCACGAATACCCAAGTTCTCAGCCTGAGCCTTTGTCATGGGCTCTGTTACGATAAGACGGTCGTTTTTGTCAAAGCCCATAAACGTACGTCTTGCCGAATCGTTCCATACACATTCACCTTTGGAGAAGGTTACGCCCATAGGGTTGTTGCCTGTGCCTTGTCCTCCGGGGTCGGCAAATTCGCCTGCATTGATTATTGCAATGGCATCTTCTTTTTCAGCCATGTCGAAAATGTTGATTCCCGGGAGTCCCTTTGTGTAGTCGCTCGAAGTACCCACATAAAGCCTTGACGGGTCTTTTACGAGAAGGACGTATCCGGAGAAGGTGCTTCCTTTTATTGTTTCAAATATCATGCCGTCAACTGCATTTTCCCACTTGTCGGCGGTGATTGCGGAATCTTTTCCCAAGGAAGCAGCATATTCGTCAAGTGAGATAACGTCGGTGTTTACAACATAGCTTGAGGCAACAATAGCCTCAACAGTATCTCCTGACATGAAAAGTCCTGGCAGCCACTTTGTTGCGCTTGCCTGCATTGCAGATAACACGAGCCTGTCACGAAGCGGAGTACATTCTCCGTTTACAACAACAAAGAGACACGAGAATACTGCAATTAAAATACATAGAATAAGCGTGAAAAAGGAAAGAAGGATTCTACCGATTATAGTCTTCGCGGCAAGAGATGAACCTTTTTCTTTTGTTTTGTTTCTGTCAGCCCTGCTGACAAACGGCTTTTGTTTTTTGCCGTCTTCAAAATCGAGTGCCATGATAATTTCCTTTCGGGGAAGAGTTATTTTTTAAAAATCCATTTTTTCTGGATGTTGTAGTTTATAATAAAAAGTACGGTGTCAACAATTACCTTTATTAACGTAATAATAATTGAGTTGTCGGGAACAGAAAGCAAAAGACATATTCCCTTTACGCCAAATGCCGAAATAAGCATTACGGGAATGGCAAGGGCGTAGTATTTTAAAAGTGATTTTACTACCGAGCCGTGGCTGTTAAAGACAACCTTTTTATTGAGTATAAAGTTTACGGCAGATGAAACGATTCGTGCGATTGTGGTTGAAGCAAAAACCCCAAAAAGAAGTGCCTTGTTGCATATGCTGAAAAGAATAATGTCGGTAAGAAAAGCTGCAAGAGAGGAGGCAAGATACTTTAAAATACGCGAGAATATTCTGAGAGTATCCTTGACTGGGTGAAAATGAGTACCCTTGTTTTCGTCAAGATAAACCGTTTCGATTTTCACTTCCTCGTATTTTGCCTTCATCGAATGAAGAGACAGAAGCACGTTTGTTTCGTACTCGAACCTCTCTCCTTCAATCTCTGCCATTTGTGAAAGAAGGTCTGAGGGAATTGCGCGTAACCCCGTTTGCGTGTCGCTTATGTATGAGCCGCTGCAGATTGCAAGGGCAACCGAGCTTATTCTGTTGCCGATTCTGCTCTTTGGCGGAACATCGGGGAGGGAAAAATCACGAACACCGAGAATGAATTTGCCCGTTTGCTTCATTTTTTCGCCAACTGCAAGAACATCCTTCGCAAGATGCTGTCCGTCACCGTCGCAGGTGATAACACCCTGTGTGTCGGGTCTGTTTTGGATAACGTATTTGATTGCCGTTTTGAGAGCCTGTCCCTTGCCTAAATTCTTCGGATGTGAAAGCAATGTTATTCCGTTGCCGACAGGGAAATACTTTTTGTTTTCCTCTTTGCTTCCGTCGTCGACCAGAATTATGTCAGAAAAGCCAACTTCCATTACACTTTCAACAACACCCGAAAGCCTTGTGTCGGGGTCAAGAGAGGGAATGATAATACTTATGTTTTTCATGAGAATCATCTCTTTTTCTTATTTTTAATTTTTAATTTTTA